>CALDTZ010000012.1 GCA_937924805.1 uncultured Saprospiraceae bacterium | reverse complement strand
GGCCCAAGCAATTGCTTCATTTTTAAAATAATCACCAAATGACCAATTTCCTAACATTTCAAACATGGTATGGTGATAAGAATCCCTTCCTACCTCTTCCAAGTCATTATGTTTACCTGAAACTCTTAAACATTTTTGGGTGTCTGCCATTCGAACGCTTGCAGGTTCTGCATTACCCAAAAAATAGTCTTTGAATTGATTCATACCCGCATTTGTAAACATCAAAGTAGGGTCATTTTTTACTACGATTGGGGCTGATGGAACAATTTTATGACATTTCTTTTCAAAAAATTCAAAAAACTGCTTTCTTATATCTGATGATTTCATTGGAACAAAGATGTTTATTACGTATTAGTATTTTTACTATATTTTAAATGCTTGTATCACAGTTTTCTATGCTACAAATTTATCGTTTATTCAGAAACGTTAAAGATCAGCAAAATACATATTCAAATTTCATTAATGATAAAAAAAATAATATGTTAATTTTTTCTTGGAAAAACTGATTGCTAATGTTAATTTAGCATCGTTAGACACCAACTTGAACACATCCGTTTAAACTTAATAGCAAAGGTAATAATTATCAATAACCGCTGATAATGAGTAAGAACATATATGTATACAACGAACGTACCCTACAATACGAAAGAGTCGTTGTAAGTAAAAAAATTAAAGTGATTAAATGGATAAGTATTTTATCCATTTTCATGATAATTGGGGGAAGTATTTATGCAATCCAAGAAGGAATCATAGCCTCACCCAAAGAACGTTTCCTAGAAAAGGAACTCGCTCAAATGAGTACTCATTTTGAGGCCATTACAGGAGAACTAGATTATGTAGCAACAGATCTTGAAGCTATACAAAACAAAGATGCACAAGTCCACAGACTTATATTGGGCCTTAACCCGTTGGATTCGTCCATATGGGGTGGTGGTATCGGAGGACATGATCGATTCCAGTTTATTACACCTTATGAAAATTCAGCAGATCTTATAGAATCTTCATTAAGTAAGCTAGACAAAATTCAACGTAAAATTAATCTTCAAAAGCGATCGCTTGATACGATTTATAATCTAGCCATTATTCGAGAAAAGAAATTAACATCTATCCCTTCGATAAAACCAATACAGGAAGACAAACTTAAAAGAAGTATCAAATATCTTTCTGGCTATGGATTTAGAATCCATCCAGTACATAAAGTGAAGAAATTCCATAAAGGAATTGATTTCACTTGTAAGGTAGGTACACCCATTCAAGCTACTGGAAATGGCAAAGTTATTAAAGTAATAAAGAAGAAGCGTGGTTATGGACATCACGTGGTAATCGATCATGACTTTGGCTACGAAACATTATATGCTCACATGAGTAAAATCGATGTAAAAGTAGGAGATGATGTAGCAAAAGGACAAAAAATTGGAGAAGTTGGTAATACTGGAACTTCAACGGCGCCGCACTTGCATTATGAAGTACATGTCAAAGGCAAGGCCGTAAACCCAATTGATTATTGCCTTGATGGTCTTTCTCCTGCTGAATACCAATCATTAGTTGATAAGACTTCAGTTCACAATCAAAGTTTCGATTAAGCTTAACGATTTTCAAAATGAAAAAAGGGAAAGAGATTGCTCTCCTTCCCGATTTCAAAAAAGTATTTCAACTTTATCTCGTCTACTTTAAGTAGATCATTTTCTTAGTACTAGTGTATTTATCAGTTTCTAATTGGTAATAGAGTATGCCACTTGTTCCGAATGTACTTGCATCAAAAGATACATTGTTCATTCCTTTTTCGTAGTCCCCTACTACTTTTTGAACCACTTTACCATTTACATCAAATACAGTTAATGATGCTGCACTTGCGCTTGGTAATACGAATGAAATCGTAGTCTCACTTTCAAATGGGTTTGGTACGTTTTGTAGTAAGTCATACCCATTAGATACTAGATCACCATTTCTTAATTCAAATGTAATGTTACTTGGTTGTAAATTCTCGTTGTACACTTCAGCGCTCGTCACTCTAGAATTTATTACTAGTGCTTCTTGTACATTTGATTCCGCTTTTGCTCTTGCATTTATTGTAAATAATACATCTTCATTTGTGATTTTAGTTGGTGTTACTTCATTCCAACTAAACGTCATCACACCTTCAGAAGCAAATCCTAAATTCGATTCGTCGATTGTCAATAATCCTGATTCAATTGATTCGATATCCATTAAATTCACATCATATTGTAATGAGAATTGTAATCCTAGAATTTCATCCATTGATCCTATACTCATTGGGATACTAACTAATTCTCCAGCTGTAAGTGCTACATTGTCAGAAGTCATAACAACACTAGATCTAACTTCAGTTTCTGTACCTGCACTCAATTCTGCTGAATTATCAACATCACCAATTTTGATAGCCATAAAATCTTGACCACTCATATTTCCACTTAGGTTATCAATATTAATAACTTCAGAGAAAGGGAATGGAGCATTATTGTTAGAGAATGTTTGATTTGCATCAATTACTCTCCAGCTATCTTGACCATTCGGGAATTCTGTGATTACACCCAAAATTACTCGTCTAATCGTTGCAATATCTCCTGCTGAGATCGTAGAACTATTATTTGCATCTGCCGCAATTAACTTATATGGAGAATCTAAATTCGTAATCCCCATAATGTGTCTCTGAATTCGTACGATATCAATCGTTGATACCCCGTTTTTAATATCTGAATCCTTATCTGCATCGATCACAAATGAATGTCCTGAAGGTACGTTTGTAAAATCAAATTCACCATCAGCACCTGTTACTACTTGTACAGGGAATTCTGATATTGGATCTGTACTTGTTAAAGTCACCATAGACAAGTCTACTGTTTCATTCAACTCAGACATAATAGTACCTTCAACTCTAGAGTTTCCTCCAGTACCTTCACAAGCATTGTTGTTTTGTACAATAAGTACTACGGTACAGAAGTCTCCATTTCCATTACCATCAATTACCCACATATCTAATGTATCAATGTATGTTGATTCTCCATTTGGAAAATGCTCATCACATGTATATATTATAGATTCATTTTCAGTTGCATCTTCATTGAAAGCAAAGATTAAATCACCTCCTGAATAGTTAGAACAATTTCCACAATCATCAACACTTCCTTGGTCAAAATCACTTGCCCAAATTCCTGTTTGCCCTGATCCTTGATCCATTGTAATTACTAACTCAGCAATACAGTATGGAGTTGGAGTTCTACAATCTTCAACTAAGAATGTCGTCTCTCTTTCTGTTACGTTACCACATGCATCTGTTACTTGAACTAAGATTGTATGGTATCCGTGTGAATAGTTATCACTAATACTAGGTCCATAATGAACTTCGTCAGCAGTTCCTGTTGCACTTTCAGAACATTTGTATACAAATACAACCCACTCTAAATCTTCTGTTGCAGTACACATATCTGAAGCACTCAACAAGATTTTAACGAAAGGCTCACATTCGTTGTCATCCGTATTATATACCATATCATCACATGTTACATTCACACCAGCATTTACATTTGGCGCATCCGTATCAATCAATTTGATAATTTGCGTTCTTGTAAACTCTCCTGCACCTGTTGATGCATCATAAGCACACCAGTCAATAACAACCCATGTTCTCAATATTTTTGCACATACACCATCGTCATCTACATCTGGGAAATATTGGTCATCATAGGTAATCGCTGTTACACTACAATCTACATCACTTGCATTAGGTCTCTCATGTGCATATCCACCAATTGCTTGAATCGCAGCAGGCGATAAAGGATCACCATTTGAATCATCTAAATCTGCACAATCTACTAGGATTGGATTAACATAATCAGGCCAGTTGATATCGTCTTCTTCTAACTCATCCGCATTTCCAAAATTCACTCTCTGTGTATACGTTGCTGTGTTTCCACATCCATCGTCTATTGTCCAAGTATATGATCTAGAAGCACCATCACAACCACCATCGTGAGCAAAAGGTAACGTACCACTTACTACTGGATCTAATGGGTTACAGTGATCAAGATTATCCTTTGGAAGTAATCTAGACTTAAAGTTATCTCTTAACCATTGTTCTGTAATAGCATCTGCATCACAATCCAAAATAGTATCTAAATCGCCAGGACTATTATCAAAGTATGGAGGAATTTTATCTTGGAAAGACAATCTTACCATACAATTATTGTAATTGATACATTCAGGAACATTCGACAAACTTTGTAAGTTATCAAGATCATCTCCTAAGTCACCATCAAATACGATTAATTCAATCATAATTTCCTCATCACAGTAGTATCCATCTGCACAACAAAATTGCAACTCTGACTGATAATCATCATTTGAATTTAACTCTCTAGCTCTAAAATCAAGTACTTGACAGTTATCCCAACTTTCATTGTCGAAAGAATACGCATAAATATTAGCACATCCACTTTCATCAAATGTAGCTACTGTATATTCAATACATACTGGTGATGGTTTAATATCATCTACGACTCTAATTTCTGTTCTACATTCTGTTTCGTTTCCACATTCGTCTGTGAATACATATCTTATCCATGAACAGCCTTTTGGCACATCACTAATTGAATAAATTGGAAGGCCATTTGTTGCAGTACCTGATCTGTATACATTATCGTTTACAAATCCAGCAATGCTTTCTGGTGGAGAACATTCCTCTGTACATTCCGTTACTTCATCGTCAAATAAATATTCAACTTCATAAGTCCAAGTATCTCTTCCACATTCAAAAGTTACCAATGGACCGTCCGTAGCTTGATCACCGAAGTTATAAGGTACCGGTAAAGCTAAATCTCTTTTACATTCGTAAGGATCTGTAGAATACTCTCTAAAATCAGTTTGACAAGTTACTACAGGACCTTCATTATCTGTTACTTTGATAATTTGATCATACGTATGAATTTCTCCAGTACACCAATCTAGTGCTGTCCATTTTCTCAATACCTTAAAGGTAAATGTACAGTTGATTCTAAATTTAGTATCTGTATAATTAAATTGTATGTTTCCACATCTTTCTAAGCTACCAAATTTAGCATAAGGTCTTCCTGTCAATGCTGGTGTCGGTACTGTATCTACTGGATTTATAAACGTAGGGTCTATAGCTCCTGTAGGGTCATTTTCTTTAAATAATGATCTGCATGAAAGTGCTGG
Source organism: uncultured Saprospiraceae bacterium (assembly GCA_937924805.1). Taxonomy (GTDB): domain Bacteria; phylum Bacteroidota; class Bacteroidia; order Chitinophagales; family Saprospiraceae; genus JAHDDO01. Next base: position 74,572 of record CALDTZ010000012.1, on the reverse strand, counting down.
GAAGTTTCCAGCCTGACCATCATAGCTTTTTGGCCAAAAAATATCACCTGTAACTGGGTCTGGATCCCATCTCAATACAGTAATAAATTGTTGACAAGTCGAAGAAGCAGCTGCAGGGCCAAATACGGTCCATGTTCTTACTTTTTGCTTCATTGTATTTTGAGAATCTACTACATCACAATCTGAATTCTCTACATCTTCATCAACATACGTAGCAAGGTAAGGACCACAGTTATTTGCTAAATCTAAGCTATACGTTCCATCTGAATTTAGCGTCCAACTACCATCCGTAGGGAAAGGTATTGTTAAGTCATAAAATTCTGCACTTAACGTTGATTCGAAAGCAGTTACTGGGTTGTCAGTTGCATCACTATTTACAAGTTGCAATTCCCAAACACCTACTCCTGAAGTTCCATTATATATAGAGAATGCATCCGCTGGCTCATACGAACCACAAAAAGCAACACTAATTCCTTGTCCACAAGCAATTGCAGAGTTGAAATTACTATTTGGAAGTGTTCCGTCGTCAGAGAAAACAATATCTAAATTTCCTTCATGACACAATTCGAATGTACTTGTAAGGTCAAAAACTTCTCTTTCAACACCATTAGGGTCAACAAGAATCGCTTTCAATGTACTTACATCTTCAATTGTGATATTCATTAACAATTCTATACGATTGATACTTGATCCATCCACTGGAGTAAACGTAAGATCGTAGAATGTTGTATCATCTACTGTCGTGCTTAAAGCAAAGGTCTCTACCTCACAAGCTAAATTAAGGGCAGACCCAGGTAAATCATCTTGAGAACAGTATACATCGAAGTTTCCACAGTTTAATGCTAATGGAATTTTATCTTCAACGACAATAGAACTCCAACATCTCAAGCCAAACGGAGAAATAACCGTTACAGCATAAGTACCTGGCGCATCTATATACGTTCCTGCTTCTACGTCAGGGTTTGGTACATCATCAAATGCAGTAAAAGGTAATTCATTACCTGCCGCATCTTCTACTTCTAGTGTGTAATAATTATAACATGCATCACCTTCCATTACCATATCTGGGGTAACGAAAACTTCACAATCTGAATTCAAGGTTACTTGAATCTGATCGTTACATGCAATAGTATTTACACCAGTCTCACTTACTTCTACAGCAAATGTACACTGATCATCTATATCCGTTTCGGCATCATCGCCGTCTGGAATAGAGTAAATAAGCGTATGAACACCTACTGGCAACGTATAACTGCTTCCAGCCAAGGTATTGTCTCCACTTACATCTACATCATTTAAAAAATGTAAATAAATAGCTCCAACCGCACAGGATCCATTTGTTGCATCCGTTGAAGGGTTAGGGAGATTAAATGTTGCATCACAACTTCCTATGACTGCTGCTAAAGCAACATCGTCACATCCCGTGGGAAAGGTACATTGTGAAAAAACATTTACTGAGAAAAATAAACTGAGGAACAGGATCATGATCCCTCCCACTTTATTCTTCCAATTGTTTAATTGTGTTTTCATGATAAAAAATTTAGTGTTGTTAACTACTTTTTTGAATTTCATTGATTTTTACGAATAATAAAAATGTTCGTTTGTGTCTTAGGTTTTGTTTTCTTCTTCATCTGGTATAGCTAATTGCAGATTCCGAGTCGACTCAATCGTCCGACAAAATTTACATTACCATTGAAAAGGCAAACATTATACCATTTTTGTATATGAAGCCTACCTAAAGGGTTTAGATATAAAGGAATAGAATAATACGAAAGGTGGAAAAAGGGAGCAATTTTGAGTCAAAAAGATTAAATATCAATGATTTACACAATATGACAAATCATAATGTGTTTACTACAAAAAATATTTAGATATTTAATAAAACTTTTATGTGTCTTTGCTACAAGGCGTAAATAGAGGTGCAAAATTTGAAGTCAAACATATCATTAGAGGCTATGATAATCGTTTTTTTTCCTTGTAATCTTTTTAATAATGTGATAAACCATTCTTTGTTTGCATCATCTAAATAAGAGGTAGGTTCATCTAAAAGTAATAATGGAGCGTCATTCATTAAGGCTAGCAATAACATAACTTTTTGCTTCATACCAGAAGAAAAGTATTTAATTAATTTAGTATTGTCTTGAAAACCAAGTTGCGCTAAAAAAGCATCATCACTTTCTATCGAGAAGGATTTAAATTTTGAATAATGATGAAATAACTCAAGAGGCGTAAATTCTTCATCCAATTGAATATAGGGAGCTGCTATACTTAGATATTGATATATCTCAGAACGATCAATGGATTTATTATTTATAGTATAGTTGATTTCACCCTTGGTATAACTTAGATAACCAGCTATAATTTTTAATAGTGTAGATTTGCCACTACCATTTTGTCCGGAAATGCCAAACGTTTTATTTGCCGAAAAATGCTGTGAAATGTTTTTTAATACCCAATGGTATTGAAAACGTTTGGAGATATTCTGAATATTTACATCCATCATAGCACTAAAGCTACTTAAATCCTTTCATTAGACCTCTTTCCGAATTTCTAATAAAAGAAATAATTTTGGTTTTCTCATGCGTTTCTTCAAAATCAGCTTCTATATTTTCAATTGATTTTGAGATATTATTAGATTTCATGAATATACAGCGATAAATTTCTTGAATCTGATCAATAGTCGATTGTTCGAAGCCTCTCCGTTGTAGACCAATGGAGTTGACCCCGATATAAGATAATGGTTCTCGTGCTGCTTTAACGTATGGTGGTACATCTTTCCGTACCAAGGATCCGCCACCAACCATGACATGTTCTCCAACCCTTACAAACTGATGAACAGCGACTAGGCCACCCAAAATTGCATGATCAGCGATTTCAACATGGCCTGCTAAGTTTACATTATTTGCTAAAATAACGTGATTACCTACTATACAATCATGGGCTACATGCACATATGCCATAAGGAGGCAATGGCTTCCAATTACCGTTTTGCCGGTTGCAGTTGTTCCTTTATTAATGGTACAAAATTCTCGAATAGTTGTATGATCTCCAATCTCGAGAATGGTATATTCTCCGTCGTATTTTAAATCTTGAGGATCTGCTCCAATGACTGCGCCAGGAAATATTTTGCAATTTTTTCCAATTCTTGTTCCTCTTAAAATGACTGCATTAGATCCGATTTCAGTTCCTTCTCCAATGATTACATCTTCGTCGATACAAACGAAAGGACCAATAGAGACGTTCTCTCCTATTACCGCCTTCGGGTTGATGTGATTAATAGTTTTTCCTTCCATTTATTCTTAAACGTTAATAAGATAACGTTATTTTTATTTAGGGCTTAGTTTCTCTTCATAATTCTAGCGGTTAACTCGCCTTCAGAAACAATTTTATTGCCTACATAAGCGGTACCCTTCATATAAACGATGCCTCTTTTTATTGGACTTAATAATTCCATTTTATACATAATGGTATCACCAGGTCTTACAATATGTTTAAATTTTACGTTATCCATTTTTAAAAAATAAGTATCCCAAAGTGATGGCTCTTCAACTTTTGACAAAGCTAATATACCTCCTGTCTGAGCTAACCCTTCCATTTGAAGTACACCAGGAAACACAGGATTACCTGGAAAATGACCTTGAAAAAAACCTTCATTTCCAGTTACATTTTTGATACCTACAACTCTATTCTCCCCTAATTCGATGATCTTATCAACCATCAAAAAAGGGTATCTATGGGGTAAATATGATTTTACATCCTCTGTATCTAAAACCGGTTCTACATTTTCATCATAAAACGGTTTATCGATTACCTTTTCAATGGACTTGTAGTGTTTCATTAACGCTTCTACAAAGCCCAAATTAGACTTGTGTCCTGGTTTTTCTGCAGTAATCTCCCCTCTTACTGGCATTCCTGCAAGTGTCAAATCACCAAGCAAATCTAATAATTTGTGACGAGCTGGTTCATTATTAAATTTTAATCCACCTTTATTTATAATTTGACCTTCTGTCAAATATTCACCCTCAAAATTAAATTTATTGGCCAAATCAGCCAATGCTTCTATAGGGTATGCTTTTTCTGCAAATACAACAGCATTGTCAACACTTCCGCCTTTGATTAAGCCTGCATTTTTTAAATACTCTAGTTCATTTACAAAAACAAACGTACGAGCTGGAGCTATCTCTTCTCTATAAGTATCAAAACTATCCAAACTCGCAAATTGCTTACCAATGGATTTTCCAGGAAAATCTAATAATACATTTAAACGCAATGTATCCGATGGAAGATATTTATACCTAGAACCTGTTTCTTCATCGATATACGTAAAGGGTTTGTTGTAACTTAAGTAATCAACCTCTTTATCCAACGATTTTATCCCTGCTTTTAATATTGCATCAAAATACGGTGCTGCACTACCATCAAAAATTGGACATTCTGGACCATCAATCTCGATTACGACATTAAATACGCGCAAAGCTGCTAATGCAGATAATAAGTGTTCGATCGTATGTATTTCATACGTATCTTTTTGGAGGTTGGTACTTCGTTTTGTACTCCCAATATTTCGATATAAAGCTTTTATTTTTACTACAGGGTCGGCATCAATTCGCTCAAAAACAATTCCAGTGTTAACTTCTGCAGGTTTAAGTTTAATGTTTACCATTTTACCCAAATGGAGACCGATACCACTTAATGTGATTTCTGAAGCTATTGTATTCTGACTACTCATCTAATTGAATTCGTTCTTCTAAATTTTTAATCTTGGTTTTTAATGATCTTACTTCTGATATCAGATCAGGCAAATTTTTAAAACCAGCGAATGAGCGAAGATAATTATTATATTCTATAGCGGGATAACCATACCATTTAGTATTTGATTTTTTTACAGATTTAATCATTCCACTTTGCGCTTGAATCTGTGTCTGATCTCCAATTTCTAGATGACCAACAATCCCTACTTGTCCACCTACCATACAATGATGACCTAGTTTTGTACTTCCTGCAACACCAACTTGAGCTGCCATTACGGTGTGCGCTCCGATTTCAACATTATGAGCAATATGAATCAAATTATCTAATTTCACCCCTTCACGAATAATGGTCATCCCCATACTTGCTCTATCTATAGAGCAATTCGATCCGATTTCAACATTTCTTTCAATTTTGACAATCCCTACTTGAGGTATTTTACTAAAAACACCTTTATTATCTGGAACGAACCCAAAACCGTCCGTGCCGATTACAGAATTTGCATGAATAATACAACCTTCTTCAATAATCGTCCCTCGATAGATTTTAACACCAGGATAGATAGTAACATTTTTGCCGATGCTTACATCCTGTCCAATATAGACTTGACCATAAATAATAGAATGCGCTTCAATTTTTGAATTAGCAGAAATAATACTTCCAGGACCAACCATAACATGGTCTTCAATCGTTGCGGTATCATCAATAATGGATGTTGAATGGATACCTTCATTGATGTTTTCATCATTACTATAAATCTGTAATAGCTTAGCAATAGCTTGATAAACATTACCAACTAATATGTAAGAAATACCAGGCCTGTATTTAATTTTTTCATCTGATGAAACTAAAATTGCCGAAGCTTCCGTTGTTTCTAAATATTTTGAATATTTATCATTATTGTAAAAACAAATATCGCCTTTTGCCGCTTCCTCAATTTTTGCAGGGCCGTTAATTTTAACAGAAGAATCCCCTACTATTTCCCCATTAATTAGAGAAGATATTTCATATACGGTGTGTATCATAAAACAAATTTATTAAATGAGTAGTCTTTAAAAGAAAAAAGTCCACAATTCCTATAATTTTGCACCTTTATTTAGACAAATGAGTAATTCTTCAACACAAAACATAACGATTGGCACCCGAGGAAGTAAACTTGCTTTATGGCAAGCTAATTTTGTACGGGAAAATCTAGAGCAATTAGGCCATACTGTAATTATTAAAATAATTAAAACTCGAGGTGACAAAATTCAAGATATTGGGTTTGACAAAATTGAGGGTAAAGGCTTTTTTACAAAAGAATTGGAAGATGCCTTACTCCAATCTGAGGTAGATCTAGCGGTTCACAGCATGAAAGATATGCAAACAAGTGGTCCAGAAGATTTGGTCATCGCGGCAGTATCCAAGAGAGAGGCTCCGAATGATCTCCTAATCCTGCACCCTAAGCACACTTCTTTACAAGGGTTGCAAAATGGAAACCCATTAATTATAGGAACTTCTTCGGCAAGGAGAAAAGCTCAAATTCAGCATTTATTTCCAAATGTGATAGTAAAGGATTTGAGAGGAAACGTACCCACCAGAATTTCAAAGTTAACCGATGAACATTATGATGGAATCATTCTTGCAAAAGCGGGTATAAACAGATTAGAAATAAACCTGGAAAAATATTTTACGTTTGATTTACAGCCAAGTGAATTTGTTCCAGCTCCTGCTCAAGGTGTTATGGCTATTCAAACGAGGAAAAGTGATACAATTATTCGGACGATCCTGAAAAATCTTCATCATCCCGATGTATCGCGATGTACAAATATAGAAAGGTCCGTTTTGAAGTCTTTAGATGGCGGATGTCAGCTACCTTTGGGTGTTTTTGTAAATGAAAAAACAAGAGGAAGTTTCACAGCTCACGTAGCCTTTAAAAAGGAAGATAAACCGCTTATCCATTTTCAAATAACTCAATCAACATATATTGGGTTGACAGACAAAATTTTAGAAAAAATAAACGCTGAATGAAATATCTGATCTTTGACTCAAGTCCAGTATCAAAACCGAACAATTACAAGGCTCCATTTAGTGATACTTTTAGTTGGCCTAGAATGTTACATTTATCATGGATTATTCTTGACGAAAATTTCAAACCGGTCAAGGACTTTGATTGTATTATTAAACCTGAAGGATTTAATATTACACCTGCAATTGAAAAATATACCCACCTTACATTAGAGGAAATTGAAAAGAAAGGCGAGTCATTAGAAGATGTCTTGAAGACTTTTAGCGAGAGTGTTGAGAGTGTAGATCATGTATTTGCACACAATTTAGCTGCTAATCAGAATATTGTTGCTGCAGAGTATATTAGAACTGGAATTCCTCAGAAGATCTTTTATGCTGATAGTTATTGTCTAATGCAAGAATCAACCTATTTCTGTAAATTACCGAGTAAAAGTGGTGGATACAAATGGCCTAGTTTGTCACAATTACATACCATTTTATTCAAACAAAAATATACACCTGCTAATAATGCAAGAGCAGATGTAATTGCGGCAACACGATCATTTATAATGCTGATGAAAGTTCGAGCATTAGAAGACTTATTTGAGGAATAAAGTACTATTTTATGGCTTCCATTTTTATTAGTAGACATCTTGAAGAAAACTCCATATTGTGGCGTTTAAAAGACCAAGGACACACTATAATAAATCAATCTTTAATCGAATTTAGCCCTATATCTTATACCCTACCTAAACACTTTGATTGGCTGTTTTTTTATAGCAAAAATGGTCTCAAATATGGTCTTAAAAACGAAGCTTTAAAAGAGATAATAAAAACTAAAAAGATTGCATGTTTTGGACCTTCAGTAGCTAAATACTACTTGAAGACTTGCAAAGGAATGGCCCAACTCATGGGCTCTGGAAAAGCCTCTACTATGACTTCATCTTGTCTTGAAGCATTTAAAAATCAAAAAGTACTTTTTCTTCAAGCTAATAATAGCCTTTCATCCATACAAAAACGAATTGAACAACAAATCGACTGCACGTCGATTGCTGTATATGACAATAAACCAATCGTCAAATTTGATCATCCAGGATCTGACATTCTGATTTTCACTTCTCCTTTAAATGTAGCATCGTACCTCAATCAATTTCCATCGTATTCAAAAGACGTAAAAACAATTTGTATAGGCAAGACAACAGCCTCATATTTGTTAAAGAAAACAAATATAGAAGCAACTATACCAAAGGCACCGAACGAAATAGAAATTTTGAACGCTGTTCAGAAAATATTATCAAAAAGAATTTAAATCAATTCGTTTTGATAAGCATAATGAACCAATCCGACCGTATTTTTACACCCTACCTTCTTAAGTAGATTTTTACGATGAGTTAGTACCGTATGTTCACTGATAAATAGATCCTTAGCAATTTCTGTAGAGGTTTGCTCCGTGCATATCATTCTCAATATTTCACGTTCCCTTTTCGAAAGCTTTACTTGTGTGATAAAGGATTCATTTTTTTCGACCCATTGTTTTATCTCCTTTCTTGTACGTCTACCAACTGATTTATCGTTGTCCGCAAAAGCACTGAGTGTCGTTTCGAATAGATCAAAATTATGTTCCTCTGTAATATAACTATGAACACGGTATTTTAAAGACTCCTTTAAAAGATCAACTTCTGAAAGTTGTGCCGAAATGAATACTTCAGGTCCTTTCTCTAAATTCAGTATGTAACGGGTAATATCTAGTCCTTCCTTATCTGGAATGGACAAATCTACAATCGCAAGATCCAGCTTTGATAAATCTTTAAAATCTTCTAATTGTGCCTTACTAGCAACAATTTCAATTTTAGCATCAGGCAAGACCTTAACAATAGATTGAGCTAATATTTCAGCCCATAATTGTAGATGCGTTATAACAATTATTTGCATTTATTTGGGGTTATGCAGATAAAGGTATAAAAAATAAATCTTCAATAAGTGCCCTATTATCTAGAATTTAAGGGATTAAGATAAATTTAATACATCAGGACTCATACCCATCTGAGAAAAACCCCCATCATGATACAAGTTTTGCATTGTAACCATTCTCGTAAGGTCTGAAAATAGGCTAATACAATAATCAGCACAAGACGATGTGTCTGCATTTCCTAGTGGTGACATTTTATCCGCATAACTGAAAAATTCACTAAAGCCTTTAACTCCACTTCCTGCTGTTGTAATTGTCGGAGACTGTGAAATCGTATTTACTCTTACTTGCTTTTTCTTTGCATAATGATAACCAAAACTCCTCGCAAAAGACTCTAATAAAGCTTTAGATTCAGCCATTTCAGAGTAATCAGGAAAGACTCTTTGGGCTGCAATGTAAGATAAAGCCAATATAGACCCACCTTGTGCCATTGCATCTAAATTATATGCCGTTTGCATTAATTTATGAAATGAAATCGCTGATACATCAAAGGTCTTCTGCATCCAATCATGATTAAGTCCCGTATATTCTTTTTTCTTTCGAACATTTACTGACATCCCAATTGAATGAAGCATAAAATCAATTTTACCACCTAATATTTCTTGTGATTTTACTAGAAGGTTTTCTAAATCATCCATTGAAGTTGCATCTGCTGGAATAATTTCAGAATTTAGTTTTTCACCTAATTCATTAAGCTGACCAAAACGTAAAGCAACAGGTGCATTCGTAAGCGTAATTATAGCACCTTGTTCGATACATTTCTCTGCTACAGCCCATGCGATTGATTTGTTATCCAAAGCACCAAAAATGATTCCTCTTTTTCCTTTCAATAAATTATTCATCAAGATAAATTTTAATTTGGGTATAAATCTAAGTTTTATTTTAATAAGTCTTTGGCATTTTCAATTGCAGAAGATGATGGTGGATCACCACTAAGCATTTTTGCAATTTCTAAAATCCGGTTTTCGTTCTCTAATAAATGCATATTTGAATAGGTCATATCTTCCTTGACTTCTTTGTATACAAAAAAGTGTTTATTCCCTTTAGCTGCCACTTGAGGTAAATGAGTAATCACAATAATCTGGTGATTTTCACTTAAATCATTTAACATTTTACCCATTTTACCTGCAACATCTCCAGATACGCCTGTATCAATTTCATCAAATATCATTGTAGGGAGTTGACTGGCATTTGCAATTGTTGATTTCATACATAGCATCAACCTAGCGCTTTCTCCTCCAGAAGCCACTTTTTTGATTGGGTGATAATCACTTCCTTTGTTTGGTGCAAATAAAATTTCAACTTCGTCTATTCCATACATATGAATGCCTTCTGATTGTTTCCAATCTACTTTAATCGAAGCATGCTCCATAGATAAACTAGTTAAATGGTTATTTACATTTTTTTCTAAATTCGTAAAAACCCCTTTTCTAGCCTTCGAAATCGATTTAGCTTCCTTTAATAATTGGTTAGCCAACTTTTTTATTTCTTCTTCTAATTTGTTCGCTATCTTTTGATCTTCATCATTACTAGAAATAGAGCTTGACAACGTATTCATTAAATCAAAAATTTCTTCTTCTCCTTTTATTTGATGCTTAAACATCAGTTTGTTGATCTGATCTAATCTTTCTTCTTTTTCTTCAATGTTATCAATGTCTATTTGATTTTTGTCTTTCACTAAATCAATTGCATTTGCTAACTCTCGAACCTCTTCCTGAACATTCAATATTTGTTCGTAAATAGTTTTGAACGCCGGGTTTAAATCTTGAATTTTTTTCCAAGCTTGCCCCAAATTAATGAAATTATCATCCATCGGAGATTCCCCTTCTGAAAGTAAGTCTGAAGAAAATTCGAATGTTTGAGTGATGTCTTCTGCTTTTTTTGCTGATTGAATGGTCTTCGTCAAATAATCAAATTCTCCTTCTTTCAACCCTAATGCCTCTAATTCATTAAATTGAAACATGATAAAATCACGCTCTTTTAATTCTGCTCCAATTTTTTCTTGAAGGACTTTTAAATCATTTTGTTTAGCTAAATAGCTTTTATAGCTCGCTTTATAATTTTTTGTCTTTTGTTCTATTCCAGCTAATGCATCTATCATTTTATAATGAAATTCTTTATCGACGATATCTCGAATCTCATGTTGTCTATTTAGATCTATTAGGTGTACCGTTAATTTTTGTAAAGTATGAAGTGTAACAGGGGTATCATTAATAAAAGCTCTTGACTTCCCACTGACACTTATTTCACGTCTTAAGGTTAATTCATCTTCTTGATCTAAATCTTCTTGTTCTAATATACCTTTTATTGTATGATCATATTCCGTAAATATGGCTTCAACAATGGTTTTTTTATCCTTATTTAGGATATGCTTAGAATCTGTTCTACTTCCTAAAACAAGCGCTAGTGCACCAATAATTATAGATTTTCCCGCTCCAGTTTCACCCGTAATTATATTCAATTGATGATTGAAAACGATTTCGATCTTTTCAATAAGGGCATAATTGGTTATATGGAGGGACCTAAGCATTAATTATTAATTAAATTTTTGATTTACTGCTTCGGCCAATTTGGTAGCCCATTTTAATTGTGTCTTCTCATTTGAAACTAAATTAAAGACAACCATAAGTACTGTGTCTTCATTTAATTTCCAAAAATATTTTTTCGTATCTGCATTATAAGCTCCATCCATCCCGTCTGGATTAAACGCCTTATAAATAAAAGGTTTTGCTCCTTGTTCAAACGACTTTTCGCCACCGGTTTTTTTTGCTTCAATAAACGAAGAACCCCACGAATCAAATTCATCTGGAATCGGATTGCTTTGAATTTGAAACATTAAGCCACCATTTGGATCTCCATCTTTGTTATATCTATAAAAGCAAGCTTTAGAATATTTGGATTTTTTTGAAGTCGCATCTTTCATGAAAATTTCCTCTTTTGTAGCGCCAAGTACTTCGGCAACTTTTGCTGTACTTAAGTAAAAGCATGGTGGAATTTTATCATTTTTCATTGCGTCCTTTCGTTGCTGTTGATATTCGCCGCTTTTCATTGCAGCCTCTTTATCCCTTTTATTTCTTAGGTTTGCTTTTTCCGAATTTCTTTTATTTATTGCTTGCCTTTCTTCTTTAGAAGCATTTGATGGCACTTTTTCAGGCTCAAGGTTCTGTAATGTTTGATTTGTTTTGGTTTGTGTTTGAGTTGCTTTTGTTTTACTCGCCTCAACCAATGGCTTTGCTACTTTATCTGTCTTTTTTGCTATTACGTCTGATGTAGAAGAATCTGATTTACATCCAAAAAAAGAGATAAATAGTATGAATAAGGAATAGCTTAATAAGTTCTTCATATTTCTAAATTTTGTGCAAAACTACATTAGAATAATGAATAATCACCATTGAATCCTTGATGAAAAGATAATTTTATCAAACAAAATTGAATTTTTTAGATAATCAAATTGTATTAATTTAACATCTTATTGCCTAAGACATTCATTCTTAATAAAAACTTTTTATTTATGATAAGCCCAATTTTTATTTTTCTAGCCTTTATCGCTTTTGTTATTATTGGTTCTGGACTTTTTATTGTTCGTCAACAAACTTCTGCGATCATTGAGCGATTTGGTAAATTTCAATCCATTAGAGGCCCTGGATTACAGCTCAAAATCCCAATTATTGATAGAATTGCTGGTAAAATAAATTTAAGAATACAACAGCTTGATGTATTGATTGAAACAAAAACATTTGACGATGTTTTTATAAAAATAAAAGTATCGGTTCAATATTTAATTTTAAAAGACAGTATTTATGATGCTTATTATAAGCTTCAAGTACCGCAAGACCAGATTACTGCTTATGTCTTTGATACCGTAAGAGCTGAAGTACCTAAAATGAAACTCGATGATGTTTTCGTAAAAAAAGATGATATTGCCATTGCAATTCGAAGAGAACTATCTGAAGCAATGAAGGAATACGGTTATGGTATTATCAAAGCGTTAGTAACCGATATTGATCCTGATCAATTGGTTAAAGTTTCCATGAATAGAATTAATGCCAGTGAACGAGAAAAAATTGCAGCAGAATATGAAGGTGAATCTGAAAGAATTCGAATTGTTGCAAAAGCAAAAGCAGAAGCAGAAAGCAAAAGACTTCAAGGGCAAGGAATTGCTGATCAACGAAGAGAAATAGCCAAAGGTCTAGAAGAATCAGTACAGGTACTTAATGACGTAGGCATTAATTCTCAAGAAGCATCAGCTCTAATTGTAGTAACACAGCACTATGACACCTTACAATCTATGGGTGAGAACTCAAATAGCAACTTGATCATGATGCCAAATTCACCAAATGCAGGATCAGATATGCTCGGACAAATGGTAGCATCCTTTACTGCTTCTCAACAGTTAGGAGAAGCAATGAAAAAGGAAAATAAAAAGTAGTATTTCAAGACATTTAATCCTTTAAAATATAGATTAGATGGCAAAAGCAACAATTCATATTATCTTAGTATAAAATAATAATTGTATGAAGTCTATATATACACTTTTGTTCGCTATTTTCTTTTTCAACCTTAGTGCTCAAGAAGTTCAAACAGCAGTATTAGAAGGAAGATGGTTTGATGAAACAATACCAGGCTCTAATGCCTATGACAATGCTTATAATGAAGTTTGGGGATTAGCCATCAATGGATATGAAATTGCGATAATAGGTTCAACTCTTGGTACTCATTTTATTGATGTTACCGATCCTAATAACCCAGAACAAATTCATTTTGTTGAAGGCGGAACAGCAGGGCCAGCTATCATTCATAGAGATTATCATGATCATAATGGTTACTTATATGCTGTTGCAGATGAGGGTAATAATTCGACACTACAAATTATTGATATTTCTCAGCTGCCTGATGCTATTGAAGTCGTTTTTGATGATAATGCCTTGATTCGAAGGACACACAATTTGTTTATTGATACAACTTCAAGTATTCTTTATACAGGTATTTCTCAAGGTACAAACAATAATTATTCTCCACTTCGGGTATTTGATATTAGTAACCCCATAGATCCTGTAGAAATAGGAGATTTTAACTCGTTTGGCAATTTCAACATATCACAAGTTCACGATCTTTATGTTAATAATAATATTGGGTATCTAAATTGTGGGCCAGGAGGATTTGCTGTTGTCGATTTTACAGATATGGACAACCCAACTGCTTTAGCTACCTTAACGACTGCTGATTACCCTCAATCGGGATATAATCATTCGGGATGGTTGTCTGATGATGCTACCCATTACTATATGGCGGATGAAACGCACGGTATGGATATTAAAGTAATGGATGTTTCTAATTTACCCGATATCGAAATTACAGCATTCATTGATGCTGGATCTACAGATCAATATTCAATACCGCATAATCAAATCGTTCATGAAAACTATTTGTATTCATCATACTATTATGATGGTTTAATAATTCATGATATTACAAACAAATCACAGCCGACCTTAGCGTATACTTTTGATACTTCTGACATTGATCACCGTAACAATTATGAAGGAGCTTGGGGCGTTTACCCATTGTTACCTTCTGGTAATGTCTTAGTTTCAGATATGCAAGAGGGATTGTTTGTATTAAGCCTTCCTGAAATAAATAATAATGAAGATATTGTAAATGAACAATCCGTCGTTTTAGTACCTAATCCTTCGGATGGGAATTTTATTTTCAACATGGAAAATCAGGTGAATGAACCTGCCATAATTGAGCTTTTTTCAATAGATGGTAGAAAAATATATAGTCAAAATACCACGCTAGAAAACTCAAATAAAATTAATCTTGATGTTTCCGAAGGTATGTATATTTTTGTAATCAATACAAAAACAACAAGCTACAAATCAAAAATTCAAATCATAAAATAATAAGTAAGTACTCCTTTTTAGGCGTACTTTTTATTATTCTCTTATTACCTTGTTTTAGCTCCTATTTATTTAGTCAATCAAACCCTATCAATAATGAGTTTGATCTTGATACTTTGGGACAACAGCAAAAGGATACTTTATTTGAAAGTGAATCAGTATTCGACACAACTATTATAGATATTTTCTATATAGAAGATCTTGATTATAAAACACCATACGAAGATACTACCCTATTACAATTTCAAAATCTTTTACCAAAGGAACAATGGGGCAATACAGCTCATAATCTTGGTAATCATGCAGGCACGCATATACCATCTCAATTGGCTGTACCCAATGATTTACAAAGCGATTGGGGCTATCATCAATATGACCCTTTACTCTTTACAAGAACCAATTTGCAAAGATTTTCGATAAACCAACCATTTACTTATTTATTTGTAAATCCTTATGGAGGTATTCAAAATAATTTCTTGGTTGAAGCTGCTTTTAGTCGTAATTTTCAAAACAACTTAAATGCAACTTTACTTTTTAAGAGAAATAGAATCGAAGATATTTATACCAATCAAGCGGCAAAAGCAAGTAGAATTGGTTTTAGTTTACACTATTGGCATCCTTCATCGAAGTACCAAACAATTTTCACTTATTTAGGAAACTTATTGGATGAATCACATAATGGAGGAACATCTATAGACGTAGAACCTGATTTAGTTTTTAATCCTAATTTGCGGGTTGGGATTCCAATAAAACTATCGAATGCAAATGCCCGATATCAAAATTTGGAATACCATTTAGATCAATTTTTCAAACCTTTTGCAATTGGTCGTTCATCTCTTACCCTACATCACCATATCGGCTATGAAAATGGTTTTTACAAGTATACCGATGCTGTCGTAAATAATCAATATACAGCTACCGATAGTTTATATTATACAGAAACTTTGCTTGTTGAACCTAGAGGTCTTCGTGCCTATGTTTTTCAAAAAGTATTAAAAAACAAACTTGGTACCCAATGGAATCTACTAAATATCGCTGACTTATCGATTGAAGGCGGGCATGAAATTAGAACGATAAATAACGATAATTATATTGAAGATAGAAATACAAACATCTATTCAAAAGTAGGATTGAAGCTTCAACCGATTAAATATTTAGAAGCTTTTACATCGTTAACAAACGGGTGGTATGATCAAAGTAACACATTTAATTTTACAGTCGGTGGAAATGTAAATCTGGGGAAATGGGGTAAGCTCTATTCTACTTTTAAACAGATTAGGAAGCAAGTAGATTATAATTTACAACAAGTCATAATTTCTGGGGTTTCCGTTTATGATCAATCATTTCAAAATGAAGACTGGACAGAATGGTTAGTAGGAATAACTATCCCAATTTCAAAAACAAAATTTGAAGGAAAATTAATTCGAGCTAATCATTTTACATTATTTGATGAAAACATTATACCGATCCAAATAAATGAAGCTACCCTTATTCAGCAACTTAAGGTAGCCCAAGACTTTACGTTTTGGAAAATTCACAGCGAAAATGTGGCTGTATTTCAAAATTTCGCCGAAAATTATTGGACTAAACCTTCACTTGTTAGTCAACATCAATTGTACTTTCAATCTCATGCTTTTAAAAAGAACCTTCAATTACAAATTGGAGGGTATTTTAAAAATATCGTTCAAGAAAAACACTTCAATTATAACGCATTGATTGGTAGTCCATATCCAACAGACAATTCTAGAAACTGGTATCCTTATTTCGATCTATTTGCTAACGCAAAGATTCAAACATTTCGATTTTATGTAAAACTCGAAAACGTTTATCAATCGATTCAATACTTGGAGATTGAATCATTGAATTTAATTAAAGATCCTCTTCATTACGATATTTACCAATATCCACAATACGACTTTGCTGTACGATTTGGACTAAGCTGGCAGCTTAAGAATTAATTACAATTCGTAATTCGGTTCTAATTTTCCAGCACCACCATAGAAGTCTCGAATAATATTAACGATTTCTTCGGGGCTATCCACAATCGGTATAAGATCTAAATCTTTTTCTGCGATATTGCCTTCTTTTTCCAACATTGTTGTAACAATCCATTCTCTCATTCCTACCCAGAATTTACTACCAACTAAAATGACTGGAACTCGAGATATCTTTTTCGTTTGAATTAATGTCAATACTTCAAAAAGCTCATCCAAGGTTCCAAAACCTCCAGGTAAAACAACAAATGCTTGAGCATACTTTACAAACATCACTTTACGAACAAAGAAATACCTAAAGTTTAAATTTTTATCTGGATCAATGTATGCGTTGTGCGACTGCTCAAATGGCAAATCAATATTTAGTCCCACGGATACACCTTCGGCGTTATTGGCTCCTTTATTAGCAGCTTCCATGATTCCAGGACCACCACCAGAAATAACACCAAACCCTTCCTTTACCAAACGTTCTGCAACATTTACAGCCAATTGGTAATATTCATGGTCAGGCTTTGTTCGAGCTGAACCAAAAATTGAAATACAAGGATCAATTTGATTTAATGTTTCAAACCCTTCTACAAATTCTGCCATTACTTTAAACATAGTCCATGAGTTCCCACCCTTAAGCGATGTCCACTTTCTATTTAATGCTTTGTCTATTTTATTCATTTCGTTCTATTTTGACAAATGAAAGCCCATTTTGGGGTACCAAAATGGGCATATGTATCATTTTATTTTTTACTTAAATTATACAAATACGCCTTTGTATTTATCATATTCGCTCTGTAAATACGTAGATAATTCAGAAAAATTGTTGAATTTGTCAAATAAATTCTGAATTGCAGTCCTTTTGTTACTATTAGCAACTACATAATTCTCTACATCAAGCTTTGTTATTTTTGTTTGACTTAAAATAATTAGCCGTTCTACAACATTTCTAAGCTCCCGAATATTTCCGGTCCAATTTACATCTTGAAGCTTTTTTACAGCATCTGAATCAATTTTCTTTTCTGGAACATTGTATTCTTTGCAAATCATTTTTATAAAATAATCTACTAATATAGGAATGTCTGTTTTCCGTTCATTTAATGAGGGAACTTCGATAACTATAACGGAAAGTCTATGATATAAATCTTCTCTAAAAGCACCTTTAGCAATCTCTTTTCTTAAATCTTTATTTGTTGCTGCTATGATCCTTACATTTACGGTAATATCTTTATCACCACCTACTCTTGTAATTTTATTTTCTTGTAAAGCTCTTAACACCTTTGCTTGAGCACTTAGACTCATATCTCCAATCTCATCAAGAAACAAGGTTCCTTCATTTGCTTGCTCAAACTTCCCAATACGTTGTTTGTGTGCCGATGTAAATGAACCCTTTTCATGACCAAACAACTCACTTTCGATCAATTCAGAAGGTATAGCTGCACAATTTACTTCTACAATAGGATTTTCTTTTCGAGCAGAATATTCATGAATCCATCTAGCGACCAATTCTTTTCCTGTTCCATTTTCACCTGTAACCAACACTCTTGCTTCTGTCGGTGCTACCTTTTGAATGGTTTCTTGAATATGAGCAATCTCTTTTGATTGACCAATGATTTCTTGTGTCGTTTTCTTTTTTACTCTTTTTTGTAAAACCTTCTTTTCTGTTATTAACGAAGATTTATCTAGCGCATTCCTAAGCGTAATTAAAAGCCTATTTAAGTCTGGCGGTTTTTGAATAAAATCAAAAGCACCTTTCTTTACTGCCTCAACAGCCGTATTTATGTCACCATGACCTGAAATCATCACAACCGGTGTATCAGGCGTTAGAATTTGAATACGCTCGATTGCCTCCATCCCATCTAACTTAGGCATTTTAATATCAAGGATCACAACATCGTACTTTGCTTGCTTTAGCTTTACCATACACTCCAAACCGTCTGCGGCTTCATTCACTTCATACTTTTCAAGCTCAAGAATATCCCTTAGCGTTCTCCGGATACTTTTTTCATCATCAACTATTAAAATCTTTGCTGCCATTTTACTTTTATCTTATTCTTGTAAAAATACATTAAATATTTTTATAATATGTAATATCCTTACAAAAAATAGTTTAGCTCATAAATAAACCAATCCTGCTTAAAATTTGAGCAAATTATGAGACAACTATTTATTGATAGCTAGAAAGGCCATAAACCCTGCACCAATACGCAATGCTTCTTCATCAATATCAAACGTAGTTGTATGCACTGGAGAGGTGATACCTTTGGTTATGTTACCTGTGCCTAATCGATAAAAGCAAGAGGGTACTTGATGCGAATAAAAGGCAAAATCTTCAGCTGTTGTTCGAAGGGGCAAATCAACTACATTTTCAGCTCCTAAATATTCAATCGCTAATCTTTTTGCTTCGTTCGTTTCTTTTTCATTATTGTAAAGACTGGGGTAACCAACTTTTATATCCAATGAATAGGATGTACCAAAAGCACTGCATGTGTTTTCGATAATTCTTTCTATTATTTTGTGAGCTTCAAACCTCCACTTTTCATCAAACGTCCGAAACGTACCTTCCATTTTTATTGAATTAGGAATGACATTTGTTGCTCCTCCTTCAGAATTAATTTTTCCAAAACTTAATACTGTTGGAGTTTTAGGTGATGCATTCCTACTTACTACGGTTTGCAAAGCCAAAATAATTTGACTCGTTACAATTAAAGGATCAATTACATTATCAGGTAATGCCGCATGACCACCTTTGCCAGTAATCGTTAAATAAATTTCATCCGCAGAAGCCATATAATCTCCTGGCTTAAAACCTAGTTTACCAACAGCCAATGGAGGATGCACATGTTGACCAACCATTTTACCGACATCCGGGTCCTTTAATACACCTTCTTTTATAAGTAGTGACGCTCCACCAGGCAGTTTTTCTTCTGCCGGTTGAAATACAAGTTTTATCTGACCTTTTAATGTTGATTTTAACCGCATTAAAATTTTTGCTGCACCAAGGAGGCAAGCAGTATGAACATCATGGCCACAAGCATGCATTACTCCTTCATTTTTAGACTTGTATATACTTTCATTCGCTTCCTGAATAGGTAATGCGTCAATATCTGCTCTTAATCCAATCGCTTTATTCTCACCTTGACTTCCGATACATGCAATCACTCCTGTATTAGCCATCCTCTTTACATCGGTATATCCGATTTCACGCAAGGTATTTTCAATAAAATCTGCTGTATCATATTCTTTATATGACAGTTCTGGATTTCTGTGTAAATGTCTTCTCCATTTTACAATATCAGCAAAGTATTCATGACTAAGATTATGTATTTCTTGTTTTGCATTCATCATCTAAAAGCATAATTAGTGCACATCTCAAAATCCATTATTACGCTATAATTTTTGGCATAATGAAAATTAATTAATTCCTTATTTTCAGTAAACTTGATATCGAACCGATACAAATCCAAGACTGGGAAAACGGCGGGTTTTAATAAAGGTAATATATTCCCATGTGGCAAATATCCTATCCATGTTTTTGAACCAACAAATACACTTAAAACATTAAATACCATCATTCTACTTTTAGTAGAATACAATAAGAACAATGGAAATGTAACGATAACAATAAGGCTACATACAATGTCAAATAGTCGTTTAATCCTGCGACTAGAATTCATATCAATAGAAAATTGAACATCCTCCGTAAACCAATCCCCAGAACTATTTTTATTCGTACTTCCTACTAAAGCATCGTTTGTCGTATTAGCTAATTTAAACGAATATCCACTTCCTATTGAAGCCATCGATGAAAATATAGCTGAACTCTCTAAATCTTTTGTGCAAAAAATAACTTCATTTGCCTTGTTTAAAGTGACCAACTCTTTAAGCTTTGTAATATTATTAAGGTAAAATGATCCAACCGTTTCTTGAGAAGGCGAAACTGTGCCAAGGATTTTACTGTTTGTATATTTTTCCTCTAATATTTTAATCAGTGAATGCGCCGAATTTTGTGATCCTACGATCAATATTCGTTTAAAACTATCTTTTTCGTAAGTGAAATTACCATATCTAAGTTTATTCCATAATTTCCTAGTATTAAAAAAAACAAAGAGCAAAAGAATGGTTGAAATGGTGATTACAATCCTAGAAAAACGAAGATCAACAGGCATTAGTCCATAGATCGCCAACATCAATAATAGGCTCATAAAACTCATCATGATAAACCTCCGTTTCTTAGCATCCGCATCGTAGTGACCAATAATAAATAGTAGCATCATAAGTAAAAAAACAATACCAAATACATAATAACTAAATAACTGATCAACAAAATATCGTGTTGATTTAAAAAACAAGTAACCCCAAGCTCTAGAAACGCCTAATACGATCCCAGATCCGATAACAAAATCAAAAACAAAGGGCACCAATTTACCAATTTTAGCTTTTAGCAAACTTATAAATCCGAATAAAAAAATAGCTAAATTTAGTAGGGCTACATTAAAAAAAGCTAGCTTCCCTTTTGTATGCTTTTCAGCAAATATCTTCATCGCGCCATAGAATGTTTTTACATAGTTAAAACTTGCTTTTTTGGTGCTTTCACCTTTAAAATGGATAATTTGAGTTTCTGGAAAATAAAATACTTTGAATCCTCCTTTTTGAATTCTAAAACTTAAATCGATATCCTCTCCATACATAAAAAAGGCTTCATCAAGATATCCAACTTCATCTAATACAACCTTTGGCATAAACATAAAAGCACCGCACAATACATCAATTTCTGACGTTTTATCATTGGGTAAATGACCTAAATAATATGGATTAAAAAATTTACTTCTTGGAAAGATCTTCCATATCCCAGTTAGTTTTGTAATCGATGTCCAAGGACTAGGAAAACCTCTTTTAGACTCTGGTAAAAAAACACCTTTACCATCCAATAATTTTACTCCTAAGGCTCCTAATTTTTTTTGTGATTCAGAAAATAAAAAACAGGCAGCCAAACAATCTTCATTTAAAATCGTATCCGGATTTAACAATAAAATATATTTCCCTTTTGCGATAGCAATTCCTTGGTTATTCGCTTTTGAAAAACCTACATTATTTTCATTCTCTATTAACGTTACTTCAGGAAATTCTTGTTTTATTAAAAATGGAGAACCATCTAAGGATTGGTTATCAATAACTATAGTCTCAATATTTAAATCATGTTCCGATTTCTGAATAGATTGCAAACATTGTTTTAAAAAATGCTTAACGTTATAATTTACAATAATGATGGAAATGTCAACCATTTCTAAAAATTAAAATGAAGCTTTTTGACTATATGGTTGTCTACTTGATATCGACCGTCCTAAGGTTATCTCATCGGCGTAAGAAATCTCACCACCAAATGCTACTCCTCTGGCTATTGTTGAAATGGAAATTTCAAAATTAGCGAGCAATTTAGAGATATAAAAAATGGTAGTCTCACCATCTATCGTTGGACTCAATGCCATGATTAATTCATCTGGCTTAGTTTCTGATACTCTTTTTACTAATTCATGAACTCGTATATCATCAGGACCGATTCCTTCTAATGGAGAAACTACTCCTCCTAGTACATGATAAGTCCCACTGAAGCTTTGTGTTTCTTCGATTGCAATCACATCTTTAATCGATTCAACTACACAAATTTGGTCTTTCTTTCTTAATGGATTAGAACAAATATTACATAATTCTGTATCTGAATAACTAAAACAATTTTGACAAACTTTTAGGTCATTTATAATTGATTGCAAAGAAGTAATAATCTTCTCTTTTTTAAAATTTTTATCTTGAGCCAAATGCAAAACCATTCGAAGAGCAGATTTTTTTCCTACACTTGGTAAAGCAGAAAAAGCTTCAATTGCTTCTTCTAATATTTTAGATGAATAATTCAATCAATAATTTTTGACGAGAAAAAAGAATATAACACAGAAGTAAAATTAGGAATTATATTAATATATGTCTTGATTCCACATACCTTAGATCAAGAAAATTGGCATAATATTTCCATTTTAAATAAAATAAAGTAAAAATCAAATTTTAAAACGCAAAAAACCAATACACTTAATCAGGAGTTTATATTTTTGATGCGTTAAAAACATGAAACATGGCAGAGATAATAAGAATGCCCCGACTTAGTGATACAATGGAAGAGGGTAATATCATTGAATGGTTGAAAAAAGTGGGCGATAATGTGGTACCTGGTGATATTTTAGCTGAGGTTGAGACAGATAAAGCAACCATGGAATTAGAAAGTTTTGAAAAGGGTACCTTATTATATATTGGTGTTGAATCAGGACCAGTACCCGTTGATGATGTCATTGCAATAATCGGTGATAAAAGTGAGAATGTTGAAGATCTACTTAGTGATCTTAAAAAAACGGAAACTTCAGCCCCTTCAAGTGAAAGTGAAAACAGCCCAAAAATTGAAGAAAAGCCCGTTATAGAAGAAGTTAAAAAAGTCGAAAAAATAGTTGAAGCTCCCATAGTTCAAACAAATACGAGTTCAAATGATCGATTGAAAGCATCCCCATTAGCTAAAAAAATGGCACAAGATGCCAACATTGATATTACGTTAGTGGCTGGAACAGGTGAAGGAGGAAGAATTGTAAAAAGGGATATAGAAAATTATACACCGAGCACAGCACCATCTAACAGTGCACCTGTGATCGGGGAAACCATTGATTTTGAATATGGAGATGTAGCGTTATCCTCTATGCGAAAAACAATCGCGAGAAGATTAAGTGAAAGTAAATTTGGTGCACCACATTTTTACCTAACCATGGAAATCAATATGGATGCTGCAATGGCTGCAAGAAAGCAGTTAAACGACGGAGAAGATCTAAGAATTTCGTATAACGACATGATTGTAAAAGCATGCGCATCTGCTTTGAGAAAAAACCCAACAGTAAATGCTTCGTGGATGGATGATAAGATTCGATATCACCAAGATATAAATATCGGCGTTGCAGTGGCAGTTCCAGACGGATTAATGGTACCAGTAGTAAAAAATGCAGATCAAAAATCATTAAATGTAATCTATAGAGATATACGTGAATTAGCAGGAAAAGCGAAAAACAAGAAGATTGCCATGAATGAAATGCAAGGCAATACCTTTACTATTTCTAACCTAGGTATGTTTGATATTACTGAATTCACAGCGATTATTAATCCACCAGATGCGTGTATTATGGCCGTCGGGTCTATCATAGAAAAACCAATTGTTAAAGATGGGCAAGTAGTTGTTGGCAATACGATGAAGGTTACCTTATCGTGTGACCATAGAGCCATTGATGGAGCAACTGGAGCTATGTTTTTACAATCGGTTAAATCTTATTTGGAGTCACCAATGAAATTGCTTAGATAGCAATTATCTAAATAACAAAATTAAAGCACCTAAAAAAGTAAGAATTAAGATCAATTTGCGATACCATTGATCTTTAATTTTTCGTACTATTTGCAATCCTACTATAAATCCAAGGATTGTAAAAGGTGTGCTCGTCATTGAATGCCAAATACTTTCTTTGTTGATTGTTTTCCATAAAAATAGGTGAAAAGGTAATTTGAATATATTAACGATAAAAAATAAATAAGCTGCTGTTCCAATAAAAGTATTTTTTGGAAGACGCATGGCTAGGAAATAAATATTTGTAAAAGCTCCAGCCAAGTTACCAATCATGGTCGTAATACCCGCCATCAAGCCCATTGAGCCTGCAAATGCCCAATGTTCAGGTACTTTATCTATTTTTCTATAATCATAATAAAACATAAGCCCTACAGTTCCCAATATAACATAGGCCATGATTTGCTTAAATATAAATTCAGGAATATCCTTCCCTACAAATGCACCGATAATAACGCCTGATAAGACCCAAGGTAATAATTTATAAATGTAAGTCCACTGCACCTCTCTTCTATAATAAAATACAGCCATGATATCAGCTATAATAAGCAGTGGTAATAAAACACCAGTGGAAGATTTACCTCCATGAATAACGGCTAAAATGGTAACAATTATGATAGTAATTCCCTTTATGCCAGATTTTGACATACCGAGAATAAAAGCGGCTAAAGCCCCAAAAATAAATGCTGAACTCAACAAATTTATAATGAATTAGATAGAAAAGAAAAACATTTGGATTCTCAATACAATATACCAACTTATATAATTCAGATAAAAAAAGAGGTAACCCAATACTGGGTTACCTCTCCTCTATATATTAAGTTGGAAACTTATTACTTAACTAAAGTCAATTTAGTTGAGTGTTGAGCACCATCTACAATCATTGTTAAATTGTACATTCCAGCTTTAAAGTTGCTTGTTTCAATATTCATTGAGTTAGCACCGTTTGCTGTTGATGTAGTATTATAAACTACTTTACCAAGTACATCTGTTAATACAAATTGTACTTTACTTTTTGTATTGATATCAAAATCAACAGTTACAAAATCAGTAGCAGGATTAGGATACACATTTAATAAAGTAACATTTTCTAAGTCTTCAATATCACTTGTGATATCACCGTTATAGTTGTTTACTACTTCAGCATATGTTTCATTTCCATAAACAAGTTCATTTCCCCAGTTGTCAGATAATCTGAACCATCCACCACCTTCAGTCATACCATCACCATAGTAATCAGCCATGTGGAAAGTATAACAATCTTGTGCATCAACTGGTACTTCAATTGTGTATAAAGTTAGATTAGCATAAGAATCAGCTGAAGCTGGAGGAGGGAAAGTTCCTGTTCCAATATTTTCAATTCCTACATTTGGATTTCCACCAGACATAACTACTTCATCTAAACTGTTTCTTACTTCCCAATATACTTCATCACCATAGTTGTCTGTCATAATTTCAACCGTTGCAAATGCAGCCGTTTTACCAGATTGTGGTACTGCTACTGAAGAAGATGCATTATCCGCTGGTTCTTCATCAGAAACACCATTAGGGTTAGAAATTTCAAAGTTTACAATATTCTGAGTTTCAGAAGTAAACGAAATAGCAGGCAATGTTACATTTTCTTTTTGAAGTGTAGCGATTGATCCTGTCCAATCGTAAGTTGAAGCAGCTCCACCGTTTACGTCATACGTAATTGTAGCAGAAACTAAATCAGCATTACCTGTATTTTGTAATGTTACAACTGGTGAAATTGATTGTTCTCCTGCGCAAATATTTAAAGGCAATCCTTCAACACCAACAGCATTCGCATTGTCATTAAAGTTTACCGTAATATCAACTTCGCTATCTTTTGCAGCTTGGTGAATAAATTTGTCAGTATCATTTTGAATAATCGCAATTACTTCTAACTCAGCAAAACTGTAAATATTGATTTGAGATAAATCATATGTTTCGTTGATTTCATAAGCATCACCTACTGCCCAAGAATCTTCTAAATCAGTACCATCAGTACCATTCAAAAATTTCTTGAATACGTGGTGATATTCAGTTTCTCCATTTGTTCCACCTGGAGCATCAGCAATTGATATTGTTTTTTCAGTTAAGATTAATCTTAATCTTAAGTCACCAGCAGCTTCCATTGTAGCAGTAGCGTTACCAGTTACCGTTAATTTACCATCCTCAAATGCAGCAGAAATATCCATGTCAAATTCTGACATATCTGCATTTACACCATCAATCCACGCTTGAGTATAGGCAGTCGTACTTTGATTTCCTCCTACTCCTTGAAGATATACATTTGGTGCCCCTAAAGTAGTAGAGTTATTACCATCATAGTATACACCAATTCTTTCTTGAACTTCTTCCGGATTATCGTTATACATTGGATCAAATCCAGGCCACCAAACTTGGTATGCTAGAAAAATGACGTCACCTGAATTTGCATTTGATAATGTTTGAATTCCAGGGTTAGCACCTGCACATGGTCCACAAGATGCTTGAGTTACTTCTTCAACGAAAGCCATTCTCTGTGATTGTGAGAAACACAAGCCAGCGGTAAGCATTATCATTAAAGTAAAAATAAATGTAGATGTTTTTTTCATTCTAAAAATTTTTAGTAAGAACTTGATTTAATAATAGACAGGGAAGTTAGTAAAACTTCCATTATAAACTGAATGAAATACGGGGAAAATACAGATTTTTAAAACAAAGTTCTTCAATAATGCATTTTGACGACGTTTCTACACTAAAATGCGAACCTTCTAACACTTATATTACGTCTTCCCTTAACTATTATGTTGTAGTGAGACTAGAGGGATTCGAACCCACGACCTCTGCCCTGTCAAGGCAGCGCTCTAAACCAACTGAGCTATAGTCTCTCATTATTTTATCCAAAAGGTGTAAGTTTTGCACTTGCACCTGACAAAGTAAATATGATAAAATATAAATTAATAATTATCAATAAAGATTATTTTATTTATTGATTTTTCAAAAAAAATGATTCCTTAAATACTACGAAAAAACGTATTACTGAGCTTACTCTTACAGAGTCAAACGTTTTATTTTACGTTGATGTAGGATCTACCCGCGCAGATGAGGCACATTATACAAATGGGGCTACAACTCTTGGTTTCAGTGTGAAATATAAAATCAAGAAAACAATAGATATCAGTATAGGTGTAAATAACTTTACAGGTGTCGATGTTCGTAGATACATTGGAGACGACACTCAGAATTTGACATCATTTTATAGAAGAAATCCAATTTGGAAGGTTGGATTAAGATATAAGTTGAAATAAAGGTTAATAAAAAATTGGCCTTAGGAGGTGTGTCTCACTTCAAATGACTTAACAATTTAATGACGAAAAACTGAGTTTTGAAACAACATCAAAATTCAGTTTTTCATTTTATTGCTTTCCTTTAAGTTTTACATTGAAAAGAGTCAATTTTAAAATATCAAGAATAAAAAAATACAATAAAAGTAAAGTTTCACTATACCTTTGTAAAGTATGAAAGCTATTCTTTGTAAAAATTATGGTCAACCAAAGTCTCTTGTCTTTGAGGAAGTCCAAAAACCCACTCCAAATAAAAATCAAGTATTAATAAAAACGTCTGGCTGTAGTATTAACTTTCCAGATACGTTAATTATCCAAGGTAAATACCAATTCAAACCTGATCTCCCATTCATACCAGGTAGCAATGTTTCTGGCACTATCGTTGAAACTGGAAAAAACAATAGTCAATTTAAGATTGGAGACCCAGTAATGGGAATCACTTTAATAGGTGGACTTTCCGAATATACTCTAATTGATAAATCTACATGTTTTCTAAAACCGAATTCACTTACCTATTACCAAGCATCTGCTTTTCTCTATACATATGCTACAGCCTATTATGCATTAGTTAATCGTGGCCAATTAAAAAAGAAAGAAACGGTATTAATCCTAGGTGCAAGTGGTGGTGTTGGATCTGCAGCAATTCAGATTGCAAAGGCATTGGGCGCTACAGTTATAGCCGCTGCTTCTACCGACAAAAAACTTGAAAATTGCAAACAAATGGGTGCTGATTTTTTAATCAACTATACAACCCAAGATTTAAAATCTACTGCAAAAAAAATGACAAACAATGTTGGTGTCAATATGATTATGGATACTGTTGGTGGCGACGTGACGAATCAAGCGATTCGAACGATCTCTTGGGGAGGGAGATATCTTGTTGTTGGTTTTGCGCATGGCAACATTCCAAAACTCCCACTTAACCTTGTATTATTAAAAAGCTGTCAGATTGTGGGGGTTTTTCTTGGGGGATATATTAAAAAAGATATCTCAGGATTTAAAAAAATGGTCCAGGACTTATTAACCCTTCAATTAGAAAAATTACTAGTACCACATATTTCTCAAACTTTCGACTTAAGTGAATCTCCAAAAGCCATACAGATGATGATCGATCGTAAAGTAATCGGCAAATTGGTCGTAAAAATTTAATAAAGGCTATTTCTGCACTCGACCATTTTTTATTGATACAGAACGCAATCTTTTTCTAATAATTCTTCAGTATTCCCCCTATATAAATACTGGTTATTATCCCGATTTCAATAAATATGAATACGTTCCCCTTTTAACAAACAACTCTTAAATATTGAAATTTTCATAATCAGTTAATTCATCAAATTAATAACTTTCAACTTCCTTTCCTGTTATTTTAAACTGTTTACTATTAATTTACAAAGACTGACTTAACGTTATCAACCCGGTTTCTAAAAGTGTGTGTGTTGAGATACTTTTGGTCTTAAATTTTAATAATTTTTTGAGTACATACCGCAGTATGATCATTATGTTGAATCACTACAAAATACATTCCTGCAGGTAAAGATTCAATATTGATTCCAATAGACGATGAAGAATTTGTAAGATTTTGATAAATATTACCCGAACCATCAATAATATGTATGGAATAATATCCAAGAAGACCATTTATGTACATATAATCAGTGGTAGGGTTAGGTGTTATCGTTATATTTGTAATATCAGCTTCTATATGAGCATCGACAACAGGGCCGCAATTCTCAATAAAATCCAATACAGCTTGGTATTTTACTGGCCATGGAGATTCAAGAAAAACATTATCTAAAAGTCCCCAACTTCCAAATGGATTTTCTTGAAGTGAACTTAGCGTAAAATTCATAAATAAGGTTACTTCTAATGTATCTTTATAATAATTGAGTATATCTTGATAAAATGAATACATACCTGGATGTAATTGAGCATCATACAACGCTTGATTATAAGATGTGTCTAATCCAAACCATTCTGGAGTAATGTGTTGCCCACCTTCATACATGACAAAATCTTTTTCATAAACATCTGAAACAAGTGTTTTGAATTCGTTCATCCAATAAAAATCTGTGCTTTTGTTTTCATTCAACATTGCAAGGACCTGCTCTGCGGTTGCTGCATTTCCATAAGCGTTTAAAGTATCATAATTGCCTTCATTTAACGCCACATACCCGGGATAAGAGACTAAATCTACCAAATCAGTTGTAGCTTGACCATCCGTGTAATCTAATGCCTCCAATACGAAGTAATCGTGACCGGCAAGAATCATTTCGATACGATCTTCTTGTCCACTAAATACATTATCCCATCTGGTAAATACTTCATTCGCATAATAACCATAATTTCTTCCAATATTGCCCGGAAATGGTGGCACACTATCTAGCCAATATGTTTGTTCAAAAATCCAATTCCAGCATTCATTTGAATACTCTAAATAGATCGTTAAATTAGTATCTAATTCAGTATTAAATAAAGTAGCCATCGAATCTATGTATTCGCCATTTGCTTGATGAGGTACATTTATCCAAGGGTCAATATTGAAGTAATTACACAACTCGATAACTAATTCCCAAGAGGCACCTTTCTCGTCATCTTCCTGGGTGTGGAAATTAGCTTTTGTTCTTTCTTCCCATTGACTAACATCAGTATGGTTAGTATACATCCAATCCATAAATCTAAAAGAAACAAAATTGTTAGCCTTTTCTTCAAACTGAGGTAAGAAGGGGGCCGTTTCAAAATCACCTTCATAGATAATTCTTACAATTCTGATATTGTTAACATGATTATCCAACATTGAACTTAACATCTCGATATGAATGCCGTTTTCATCCACTTCATTGATCGTAAATTCTATTCTTCCAGGCTCTTCCGAAGTAACTGTTTGCGCTGTCCAATTGGCAAATTGAAAACTTCCATTTCCATCGTAAAGCATAACGTAATCACCCGTTTCATAGTTTTGCTGATAGCCACCAACTGTAAAAGCAACTATTTGATTTTCTCCTGTTAGTGGGTGTACAAATGGTACCTCAAGGGGATATCCTGCATCATCTTGACTCATTGTTTCGGCCAATCCAGAGTCCCAATCGTTTCCATCTTCAAGGTAAATTTCATTACGAGTAAAAAAATGAGTTGAAGATATTTTAAGGTCTTTGTGGACCCCACAAGCTCCAACAATATCGAAATTTGTTCCTATTTGCATTTCACAATCACTTTGTGTAATTCCAAGGTTTACAAACAAACAAATAGATATTAATAGAAGAAATATGTTTGATAAACTTTTTTTCATGTTAACATTCTTGATTTCTAAATAACGAATAAACGATGGTGTATAAACTAATTTAGTATTAGTTATTAATTCTAAGCTCAGCATTAAATGGACCCTCCAATAAACCAGCTTGATTTAGTAGACACACTTCAAAAACTTGATCCACAAATGAATTAGTTATCGATAAATCAAGGTTGGGATTTAGTAATAAACTCTCGTCTTCTGGTATATCTAGATCGCATACCGAAACATATTGTGTTAATTGACCGCTTTCATTCACTGTAACATGCAAATTTGCACCATCAATATTTGGATTATAAAGAAGGACACCAGTAATTATAGTTTCGATACTTTGATCATCTTCTGCTAAAAAAGTTAGCGCCCAATTGTTTGTCCCATTTGTTACATCAGGAGATGCTGCATGGTTTGAAATAATATATGTTTTATCACCAATTTTCAAAAAATCTTCTTGATTGTTTAAAACTTCGTTATTATTGGATGTGCAAGAAGTTATTAAAAGACTGGCTAGCAACAACATAGAATGTATCATGTTCATAATTTTTGTTTTTAATTCGTAATAAGGATTATATTATTCCAAAAGTTATTTAATTATTTTTTAGCTAATTCTTCTTTTAGCATTTTTACTTCCTCATTTAACTCCTGAATAGCTTGGGTTAAAACAGGAATTAATTCACCATATGACATCGAGTAATGAGTTTCAATGTTTTCACCCTTACCATTTCTTACCACTTGTGGTGCTTGGACTATTTCAGGAAGGACTTCTTCCATTTCTTGAGCAATAAAACCTATATGTGTGCTTTGGTCTTCGTCTTCTTTCCATTGATATGAAACTGGTCTCATCTGCATCACCTTGTCTAAAGAGCTACTAATTGGGCTAATATTCTTTTTTAAATTTCTATCAGAAGAACTGTTTAATGGGTTTTGTGACCATATTGTTTTCCATCTGTTTGCTGATGTACCTAAATTTACACTTCCTGAAGGTTTTAATCCATTGTTACTTGCGCTACCTGAATCCAAAACAACTACATTTTGTAATATTCCTGCTCCTCCAGAATTCAAAATAAGGCTTCGACTTGTACCTCCATTTAGGTGTCCTACTGATGGTAAATTTTCGGAACCTCCTATTCCTAATTTTATTACATTTTGAACTCTAGCCGCTCCGTTAACCTCCAGTACTTCCACTGGATCAAGTACACCTATCCCAACATTTCCGTTTCCAAGAATTGACAAGGCTGTTTCTGTAACATCTTGGTTTTGATATTGAAAATCCAAATAAGAATAATTTGCGCCATCATCTCCTTCGTACATTGCCGCATTAAATTTCCATCTTGCACTATTTATATTATTGCTAAATGCTAATTTACCAAGCGAAAATTGATTACTATTAATTTCTATTTGTGGTGGAATAGTTGATTTATTATTAGAAGTAACGACTAAATTACCTAAGGTCTCAATTGCATTACCTGATTCATTTTGAAACAAAGCAGCTGCGGCATTATTTGAATTATTATCTACGCTGAGACCGGACAAAAAACTATTTTCCTCACATAAAACATTAACTTTTGCGTCAAGAAAAGAGTTTTCCGTAAAGGCATAATCAGTGACTAATAGGGAATTAGTTTGCATATCGCCGTGGTGCCAATGGATTCCTCCTGATCCAGAACTTGATACAAGTGGGTCTGAAATAATTTGATATAATGGATTGTATGTAGCTCCTCCTCCATCATTCCCAATTAGAAATTCTCCAACCGTGTGAACGGGTTTATTATCACCATTTTTATAGTTCTCGTATGAAATGGAATGTTTAGCATTTTCATTTTTAAATTCTAAATCAAAGGCTGCACCAGAAGTAAATTCATTATCATTTGCATTTATACTTACTCTACCAGTGAAGTCATGTTGATTACCAAATGGCATTCTCTTAGCTGAATACATGTCAACAGGTTCATAATATAATATTCCAGAAGTCGTGTCATATGCTACATTTTTTAAGGTTAACTCATGTGCTTCGTCCACTATATTATAACTGGACTCCCAATTCATTACTCTTGCGACACCGTCATGACTGCTAGGATAAAATTGAAGGTTAGCATAGTTTTGACCTCTGCCTTCAATGGTTAGAAATCGATCCATATGAGCAAACCCATTCCAAATATGATTAAAAACAAGAGGTCCTGCAATACCTGTGTTTATTCCTTTAATAGAATAAAGGTCATACTCATTATCAAGTCCAATAGATTCTTCGTGATGTTTGATCGAAAAACTACTTTCATTTATACTCGGAAAATTTGATTCTAAATCATAAGATTGCAAGTATTCATTTTCTAAAATTCCTTTAAATTTTATATTAGCTTTTCCTTCACTATTTATTCCATTAAGTGATAGTGTTGTATTTTCATCATCCATAATTTCTACTTTATCAGTGGGTGAAATTGTCCCAAAACCTACATTCCCAATCCCCGTTGCTAGAGCAGCTGTACCAATATTCGTGGTATAAAAAAAACCTCCAACACCTTGTCTACTAGATCCTATAACCCCAGTAGCCATTTCTTGGTCAGCGAGTCCTATCACTCCTGCTCCTTCACCATAATCTGAAATTCCTACTACCCCATGACTATTGTCGCTTGCACCAAGAATACCACCTGATACGACATCTAAATCTTCAACAGCTATTCCACTAGTACCAACGACCGCAAAATTTGTTGACCCAGCATCACTATGAATATGAAAAGCAGATTCATTCTCATTTGTTTCATTGTAATATGGCAATTCTAACCCATTGGAGATATCTGAAAGATCAATCATTCCGCCATTTGAAAGACTTAATACTGCTCCATTCAAACTTAAAGTTTGTAACTCATTACTATTGGACCCATCCAAAGCAGAAATTACATCCCCTGAAATTTCTATTCCATTACCTCCAATATAATTACCCGATGGGCCTTCAGGACCGATTGGACCTTGTTCTCCCTGTGGACCTGTACTTCCTGTATCACCTTTAACTCCCTTTTCACCTTGCAAACCCATTTCTCCAGCAATTCCTGGTATACCCTGTTCGCCTTGTGGTCCGGTCGGTCCCTCTTCGCCTTGCGGTCCGATCGGTCCCTGTTCGCCTTGAGGTCCTGTTAGTCCTTGTTCGCCTGATTCTCCTTTGTTCCCTTTTTCACCTTGGGGCCCTTGAAGTCCAATAATTCCTTGCGGACCTGTTTCTCCACTTGGTCCTTTTATTTCTCCAATATCATCAAATTCAGTTCCATTCCAAATGTGTCCATGTCCATCATTTTGAGTGATAAATAAATCTCCGATTGATGCATTAGATGGCAACTCGGTTAAGTCTGATACAGATCCTCGTACATTAATACCTGTACCCTTTTCACCTTGTGGACCTTGAAGTCCCTGTTCTCCCTGTTCTCCCTTTTCTCCCTGTTCACCCTGTTCTCCTTGTATACCCTCCATACCTTGGGCTCCCTGCTCTCCCGGTATGCCTTGTATACCAGGCTCACCTTGAGGACCTTGAGGACCTGTTTCTCCTTGCCCTCCACTCGCAGCAAATAAAGCGTAAGGCACAGAAAACAATTTATTTTCCCCTAGATTTATATAATCTTCGCCCCCTTCAGGATCAATTTCTGTTCTAATAAAAATTTCGGCACCACCCCAATCAACACTTTCAAAACCTCCTTCAACTAGATCTCCTTGTCCTATGACAATACTAAAAACTCCCAAGTCAGAAGTTATTACCTCATGACGTTCGGAATAATGTACAACCCCATTTGCTTGGTCTACTAGAGATATTTGCAAAGCTATGGTTTGATTCGTAAAGGCAACATTATCAATATCCCTAGCTACTCCTTGGTAATTAAATCCCTGTGGTACTATCTGTGCTGAAATAGTCCAACTAATTAACAATAAAATAATGGTGCTCAAATACTTCATAATAGATTTTATTTTAAATGATGATAATATTGAATCATATAAATCTTGTGATTTAATTCACATTGATATTTCAAACATATTACTAGAAAGGTGATTTTATGCGCCCGAATTATTAAGCAGTAGATTTAGATTAGGATTTGGCTCAATTTTCTGGATTTACTCGTATTAATAAGTTAATCCACTCTTAGACAGTATCATGAATGTGCGCCTATCTAAATATCGTTTACATATGGATGTGATAATATTAACCTTAAGAATTTTGTTCATCTAATTACGAGGAAGTTATCTTAGAAAATCTATACATTTAGATACATATGAAGTTTGCTTATTCTATCCTATTTTGCCTAAGTTCTTTTCTATTATATGGATTTGATTCTTCAACAGAACCAACCGAATTAGAAAAAGTATATATTAATTGTCAATCCGACAGCTGTATATTAAGATCTGTATGGGATTTAGCTAGTGCCCTACCTAGAGGAGAGGTTCATAATTCCTTAAGGTATGCTTCAATATTAAGCAACATTGGTAAAAAAAATCAAGATACTATATCTATTGTAAGATCACATATCATTCATGGAAATGTAAATTTGGTAACATTTTCAAGATATGATTCAGTAAAAATCTATGCTCAAAAAGGTTTGTCTCAAATAGACAACAAATTGTACTCTAATGAATTAGCTAGGTTAAACAATCTTTATGGAATAGGAATTTTATATGAAGGAAGAGAAGTTGAATCTTTAGAGTATTTCCAAAAAGCTCAACTAATCTATCGAAAACTAAAGGACTATTGCCAAATGGCAACCATGACTCACAACATAGCTAAGTTGTACAAAATGTTTGGAAATGAAGTAGAAACAGCAACACTAATCCAAGAGGCAATTGTTTTAAAAAATCAACATAATTGTGGAGATAACATATCATATATGTATCTAAATTTGAGTGCTTTTTTTGAAAAAGAAAAACAAATTGATTCTACATTAAAATATGCAAGGCTTACAGTTTTAGAAGATATTTCTAATCATTCCGACTCTGAAATTGGCCCAGCATATATGCTAATGGCAAAAGCATTTAATCAATATAACCTAATCGATTCAGCCATTTTCTACATAGACAAAAGCATCGTAATTGCTGAGAAACATAACAATATTAAACTTAAATCATTCGCCTATTTAACAAAATCAGAAATTACAACAAATCTTACTATCGATACATCCTTAATTTATATCGAAAAAGCTATGAAATATGTAAGACCAAATTCAACCTTACATGTAGATATTCTCAAACAAAAATCACTTCTTATTAAAAAGCTAGGGAATTACAAAGAATCACTTGAACTTATAGAAAAAGCAAACATAATAAGAGATAGTTTAACTGGTATAGTGGAGTATGGAGAAATTAAATCCAAAGAGGCAAAAGAAAGCGAGAAACTAATAAATACTCTTGAACTAGAAAGTCAAAAACTTACATCAAAATCTAATCGAAGTAGGTTTATTTTGTTTACTGTATTATTCCTTTCAAGTTTGCTGAGTCTATTCTTTTTCTGGAAATTTAAACGTTGGAAAAAAACACAAGAAAAACATCTTGCCTATTTAGAACGAACTAAAGAATTAGCTCTTTCAAAATCTCAAATGAATCTATTACGCTCTCAGATGAATCCTCATTTTATTTTTAATAGTCTAAATTCTATCAAGTCATTTTTTATTCGTAATGACCAAAATGCTTCAATCGCATATTTAAGTGAATTCTCAACACTTATCAGGGGGGTTCTTGAAAACTCGGCAAAAGATATGATTCCACTAAGTGAAAATATCCAATGGATAAAAAATTATTGCGCCTTAGAAAACAAAAGACTGAACAACTCAATCAATTATAAGATTATTTATGATAAGCATGCTGATTTATCTAATATAATGATTCCGCCGATGCTTATTCAACCATTTGTAGAAAATGCGATATGGCATGGTTTATCACCTAAAATCAATGGAGAAAGACAATTACGGATCAGCTATATTATTAATGATTCAAGTCATATTATATGTGAGATTGATGATAATG
Organism: uncultured Saprospiraceae bacterium; assembly: GCA_937924805.1. Lineage (GTDB taxonomy): Bacteria > Bacteroidota > Bacteroidia > Chitinophagales > Saprospiraceae > JAHDDO01. The sequence continues at coordinate 37,960 of CALDTZ010000012.1, read as the reverse complement.
GGCTAGGTTTTCCGTTAGGTAATGTTAGTAATCGATCAGGTCACATTTCTTTGGGTACTCGTATTACGGAAGAAAGACTAAAAGCTATTGAAAAATTTTATAATGGTGTATTTAGTTTCGAAGTAACACACAAAAAAGAGCTTGGAGATGAAGGAACAAAAGTAGTTTTAAAATTACCTGTTGTTCGTAAGTAATGAATTAATGATTAATACTTAAGTTCTTAAAATAATCTTGAACAAAATTTTTCTTTGCTCTTGAAACACTGATGGTTGCACCATCTTTCATTTTAATAAATCCTCCATCATTTTTGTGGTAGCTATCTATACATTCTGCTTGAATAAGATGAGATTGATGTACTCTTAAAAAGCCCATAGAATCTAACATTTCATCAAAATATTTTAATGTCTTAGAAACTAATATTTTTGTATTATCCACTAGATAAATTTCAGTATAATTATTTGATGATTGACATCGAACAATTTCTTTTACTTTCATTTGTTTGTATCCTTCAGTTGTAGAAACAACAAGCAATTCCGCTTTATTATCTCCTTCAGATAGACTTGACTTTAAAATATCAATTTCCTTTTTCTGTAGTCTTCTTGAAGTGCTTTTAGCAAGATCGATTGCATTTTTCAAATCTTCTAAAGAAACAGGTTTTAAAATGTAGTCAACAGCTAAATACTTAAATGCTTTAATAGCATACTGGTTATATGCCGTCGCAAAAATGATTTTGTAAGATTCCAAATCTGGAAGTAAATCAAGCATTTCAAAGCCATTAAGATTCGGCATTTCAATATCCAGAATTATGAGCTCCGGTTTCAATTTATTGATCACTTTTAAGGCTTCAATAGGATTACTAAAGCTTCCAATAATGTCAATATCAGCGTTTAATTGCTCTAAATCATATTGCATGATCTCTAAGCTATTTAGTTCATCATCTACTAAAATAGTCTTCATGGTTTATTCGTTAAATCAATAGGAATATTTGGTTTTTTTATTGTTTATCAATATACAAGTAATACACAATAACTCAATCTTAAAAACAAGAAGTTCCATTCATTTTTGTTATATTTTAATAAACTTATGAATATTAGAATTTCCTAATTGATTCGAAATAATAATAAAATATTGACCTACAGGCAAAGTAGCAATTTCAAATTTGCAAAGACCCTCAAAAGACTCTGGCTTTAATACGGGTATCCCTAAAGAATTATACATCATCAAATCTAAATTTTCATTTGAATTTATCTCTACAAAAACCATATCATCAGCAGGGTTTGGATACATATTTGTTTCAATCGAAATCCCACCTGAACCGAGTGATGAAATCATTATTCCTGAATCTTGAAAAAAACCTTCTGTAAGAATAATACTGTTATTATAACTAGAAATGGCCGGCTCGCCTATAGCAAAGTGCAACTTTACTTCACCTTCTAGATTATAATAACCAGAAGTAGCAATTAACGATTTATCCAAATGCTGGGCTTTTGTGACTCCAAAACAAAAAAGTACTAATAAAGCAGTAATATAAAATTTCATGCCATTGAATTATTGATTTAAAATGCAGGTTAACCCTATGGCTACAAACCATTTTGTTACCTTTTTTCGATTTATCAAACTTAAGTCTAAAAATGTTTACAAAGGTATAATAGTAACTATCTGGGTAATATGAATGAGAATTCGGAAAACAAGACCATAAGGGCCATTAAAATAGTCCAATAAATTGTATTCTTTTCCTATTTCTACTTGATTCGTTTTTAATCAATATCTCTTCTTCAAGGCATTTAATTTGTGTCTTGTTGATCTTATTGAAGTGTTCAATCCTTTCGTAAGCAAGTTGCAACCCATCATATTTAATTTTACTCCGAATATTGTTATTAATCGTACCATTGTCTTCTATTGTAATTTCAAATCCCTGATCTATTCTATTATAATTTATCTGAAGTAATCTATTTTTATCTTGGTGAAACAATCGTTGCCATAGTATTTCTTCAATAAATGCTTGGAGTAAAAACGGTGGCACATAAATAGCCTTTGTGTTTAGATTAGGATCGATAAAAATACTAAGACTGGTTTGGTTTCCTTGTCGTTCGTTTTCAGTATTAATATATTTTTCTGTCCACTGTATGTCTTTGTTTAGAGCAATTAATTCTTTGTCATTATAATCTAAAATACCTCTAATTAATTCTGAAAATTCAGTTATAAATTTTGCCGTTTGTTCTTTTGGTTTAAAAAGAGCATGATGTTTTAAAGAGTTTAAAGTATTAAAGATAAAATGTGGATTCATTCGGTATTTCATCATTTTTGCCTCCAAAACTCTTAAACGCTTTTCATTTTCAAATTGTTTCGTTTTTTTATTTACAAAATGATTACTAAAAAAGTATACTCCAGTTAAACAGGATAATATTAAAAAGATTTTAAAAAGCTTTGTTTGCCAAAAAGCCGGAGTAATTGTAATACTAATAGCATTTATAGATTTACTAAACTCACTATTTATTTCTGTCTTGAGTTGAAAGTGATATTTCCCTGGTGATAATTTTGAATAATTTATATTAGTATTATATCCATTGGAAAACCAAGTCGTATCCAGGCCTTCCATTTTATACCAGTAAGTTTGTTTTTTTTTCCAATGATCCACATTATTAAAATGTATATTAATATAGTTTGAATCATAAGGCAAAACTATCGACGAAAATTGATCCAATACACTTAAAGGATACTTAGTTTGATTAATGTTTAACTCATTTAATAAAGGTGCATTTATTGATTGGGGATTTTCAAAATCAGATGGTTTGATAACATTAAGTCCATTTACTCCACCAAAAATAAGTTTATCATCGTCCAATTTAATCGCTGAAGCAGTGTTAAATTCATATCCTTGAAGTCCATCTAATTTGTTGAAGTTTGTCACTACTTCACTTTCTATATTTATTTTTGCTATACCAAAATTAGTAGATAACCAAGCGTTCCCGATATTGTCTTTTAAAACAGCATAAACAAAATCATTTGCTAACCCATTTTCTTTAGTCCAACTTTTTATTATTGCAAAAGATTTATCGAGTAAAAGAAGCCCGTTGTCTGTAGCCAAGAACAATTTTTCTTCATCAATATAAAAGTGCCGAGCTGAACGTGAAAATGATTTTAAAGCAACAAAATCTTGTAGTTTTTCATTTTCTATATCATACATGACTAAACTATGATTGCTTGTAGCTATTAATAATTTGTTGTCATTTATTCTAGACATATATCGTACAATAAGGTCTTCCATTTGTATTTTGCAATTTTTGCATGGCACTTGATTAAAAGACAGATCTTCTAAATTATAAATAGCTAAACCATTTTCTCCACCAATAAATAATTCGCAGTCACTCTTTTTTTGGAGGCTATATAATTTATCGTGATCATTAACAAGAGTGTTAAGTGCTAATATTTTCTTGTCTTTGGTAAATTTTAGTAGACCATACCAGGATGCAATAAACATGTCGTTATTTATTATTTCAAAATCATACATATTCATTGCTTCTTTAGGAAGATGATTATTATGATAACCTTGTATTTTTTCTGATGAAAAATTATACATTTTGATACCTCCAAATAACCCCCCATAGAAGATATTGTCATTATCTACTTTCGTTAATCCAAACACCATATTATCTGTTGGCTTTTCTCCAATCTTTGAAACAGATTTAATGTGCTTTATTTGTTGCACCTTATTTAAATTTATTCCAAAACCACCACCACTTGTTCCTGTGTATATCGTATTGTCTTGCGATTCATAAAAGCACAAAATAAATGTAGAATGTAACTTGTTGTTTATTCCTTTCAAACTGCTTTTTAATTCATTATTTTTGGGATCAAAAAGAAAAACACCGTTATCTCTTGTCCCAATCCACAATTTTTCATCTTTACTAACATGCAGACTAGAGAAAGCAGCTTGTAATTTTATATCGGTTTGTTCAATATTTAAGATGTTATTAACAAAACTAAATCTTAGTATTGGGTAGCCTTTAAGTGCTATAAAATTACCTATTGATGAAAACGCGACAGCTTTTATTTTTTCTTTAGATACTTCCCCCCAATTTATATCGATTTTAGTCGCTTTAAAATTTTCAATCCGATAAATTGTTTGATCAGTTTGCCCATAGACATTGCCTTTTTCATCAATTGTAAAATGCTTGATTGAAGATTCTAATTTCTTTGTATAAAAAGTGTTTTGTTTATAGTTATATACAAATAGAGAGTCCTCTTTACTGATATACAAAGTAGATTCATCTTCAACTAATAAATCATGCACAAAACCTTTAGGTGAATATTGAAAATTGCTAAATACTTCATTAATTGTTTTAAATATTAACTTATTGGTATCAAAACAAATTATACCATTTGCAGTACCTAATAGTAAAATGTTATCATTAAGTTTTTCAACAGAAGTAAAAACGGCTCCTATTTCTCCGTGATTTCCTGTATCGCTTTTAAATTTCTTAAATGATTTTCCATCGAATCTATTTAATCCGTCTATTGTTGCAAGCCAAAGAATTCCATTATCCGTTTCTGTTATGTCATATACTGTATTCTGAGAAAGACCTTCCTCAATTCCAAATGACTTAAATTCCAAATTCCTTACAACTTGTGAAATCATGACATCGTTAAAAAAAACGAATACTAATAAAAGAGCAAAATATTTTTGTAGAGTTCTGATTCTATTTGAAGATTAATTTCAAATTTAAATCTTTACTTTGGACAGAATTTAATCAATTTAGTAATTGGTTAATTTGCAATAGAATTTGGTATTTCTAAATATTAGAGATAATAGAATAAAACGATCATTTCTTCTTTGAATTATATTAGTCTTATCGCAATAAGGTAAAAGCACCAGTATATTAATGATCAAAAAAGTTAATTTCAAATGTAAAATTATGGATTAGTTTCAATTGACCTTCTCTTAAGAAAGGATTAAAGTATTACCATCATGGCACTTTTGATAAAATAGCCTAGTTATTAATTCTAGTATCTATATTTATAATAAAAATGAAGACCATGAAATCCTTTTTTTTCATTCTCCTCCTAGGCATAAGCGCTACCGCTTTTGGCCAGGAAATAAAAAATATTGAAGTTTCTACTACTGATGATTTACTTGTTATTAATTATGACCTCAAAGGGGAAAAAGATTCTGTTTATCAAGTAGACCTATTATTGTTTGATCAATCAGGACAAGCCTTAAAAGCAACATCACTGAATGGCGATATAGGTAAAGTTGAAGCAGGAATTGATAAAACGATCGTTTGGAATGTTTATAAAGATGTTGATGGAATTGAAGGCACCATTAATCCAGAAATAACTGTTCGATCTATCCCCCAGCCTAAAAAAACATTTGACGTAGCTGAAAAACCGAAACCAAAGGCTCCAATTAAAATGATTGACGTTTTACGTGATGATGAAAAGAAAAGAAAATCATTTCGGTATGGGATAAAGCTTGGATATGGTACAAGTTCCGTTAGAACCAATGTGAGAGATCTTTTCTATGAAAGAAAAGGATCTTTTGAAGGAGGCTTGTTTTTTAGGTGGTATCCTCATAAAAGGATTCATTTTCAACCAGAATTAGTCTATAAACAGCATCATTTTGAAGAAATAATAAATTCGAATGAAAGTGTGATCCATCGACATAAATATGTCAGACCTCAACTAATTTTGGGTATAGCACCTATTGGTGGAGGTTTACATTTTAATATTGGTGCTTATTACGGCTACCTATTTTCAGGGGAAAAATATAATGATCTAAATACATCCAATGTATCTCAAAATTTGGACCCAATAAAACCGGAAAATGTAGATGCTTTTCCATTTTCAAAAGAAGATGTAGGATTTATAATTGGAGGAAGTTTCAGCGTTTTTCGAGGTGCTTTCGTTATTGGAGTTCAACACACACGAGGTTTTGATAGCTTTGTTGAAGGTTCATACTTACTTAGAGATCAGGTGATTGAAAATCAACAACTCATTAATAAGAGTACACAGTTTTACATTCAAAAATCATTTTAATGAAGTATATCTTGCCATTCTTAATCATTAACCTTTTATCGGTGCCATTTTATGCGCAAATAGAAATCACATTTCCAACTAAAAAAAAGGAAGACCTCGACACCTATCGCTCTGATAAATCTATAGATCTAACAGGCCTATGGGAAGGTCAAATATCTCAACTTAACTGGGATGGCCAGCCTGAATTCACAGGAGTAACAGGGAAGCTTCATGTAGAGATTAAGCAAACAGGAAATCGGATTAAAGGGTTATTTGTATGTAGAGCTAAATTTGCAAAAAATAAAGGTTATTTGAGTTATGAAAAAAAATTTAGAGGGAACTGGAATGGAAAAACACTAGAATATTTAGATGAAGAAGTTGATAATTATATTAATACACATAAATCATTAAGACATCTTGAAACATGTCTCAAACAGGCTTCCTTAAATTTTTACAAAACAAAAGGTGCTTTTCATCTTGAAGGAGAATGGAGCGGCCAAGGACATATAACAGGAGTTGATTGTATACCTGGTAAGATTCATCTTACAAAAGTGAACCCAGAAGATCTAGCTTTAGAAGTAGCTCTTACCTCTAATGCCAATTTTGAGCAAAATGATGGTATGCCTGTTGAACTAAAATGGGACGATGATAACAAGCTTAAAAAAATTAAAGATAGAAAAGTTGAGAAAGGTAAAACAATAGTTGTGCGATCAAGAACCATTAATATTACCGTATATGATCACAAACAGAGTGACGGTGATATCATTTCGCTAAATTATAATGGCAATTGGTTGCTGGAACGATACAAAATCAACAATCAGGAACATAGTATAGATGTTTTAATTGATGACAATGGCAAACAATTAGATTATTTACTATTGTATGCTCATAATCTAGGTAAATTTCCACCAAATACTGTAGCGGTTATTGTAAATGATGGATATACTAAACAGCGCTTTATTCTTAATTCGGATATGCATGTTTGTGATGCCATCTACTTCAAATTAAACAAACCGAAGCATTGATGTTTACCAATTTTGATTTTTGTGCAATCTGTTTTGGGGCAATTCGGCAATAAATTTTCCAATTAAAACAAAAAAGGCTCCCTGGTTAGGGGAGCCAAAATTTTCAGTTGGTTACTACTATCCTCATGGTTGGTAAGAATATTCTATAGTTACCGAATAAAAATTTTAAAAGGATCTTACATTAAACCTAATAATTAATTTCTTCTTTCGCAAGAAAAAATGGCAAATCCTTTGAAGTAAATTTTTATTGTAAGTATATTTGCGCTCGCATAAAGCAAAAGAGCTTTAAAATGCAAATGAAATAAAATAATCTGGAGAGGTGGGTGAGTGGCTTAAACCACCAGTTTGCTAAACTGACGTACTGAGAAATCGGTACCGGGGGTTCGAATCCCCCTCTCTCCGCTCTTTTTTCAATTTGTTGCCTTGTATTATAAAAATTATTTTACATTTGCAACCGATTACAAGTTAGGGGTGTAGCGCAGCCCGGTTAGCGCACTTGGTTTGGGACCAAGGGGTCGTAGGTTCGAATCCTATCACCCCTACTAACTTTCAAAGAGACAACTTAATAGTTGTCTCTTTTTTTATATCTAATATATACTTGACAATTCTTAGAGATCTAGCACTAATAATGCTGACACTCCAATCAAAACAAATAAAATAAAGCCAAAATGATTTATTGAGACACTACTAAATACAGAACATAGATGTCGCTAAGAACAACAAGCAAAACTATTTTCTGCTTTTTTGTTTAATTATATTTGCAAAACGTTAAACAAAACTAGAATTACTGTTGTTTTTACATAAATAAATTTGCGTAAATGCTAAAGAAATTTGATCAAGTACCCTCTTTTAATCTGCAAGATGAAAACGGCGAATGGGTAAATAATGAAAGTCTTAAAGGTGAAAAATATATATTATTCTTCTACCCTAAAGATGATTATCCAGGCTGTACTAAGGAAGCATGTAGTATTAGAGATAACTACAAAAAAATTCAAAAACATAACTATAAAGTTTTTGGAGTTAGTCCAGATAAAATAGCAAAACATCGAAAATTCATAGATAAATTTGAATTTCAATATTCACTTTTAGCGGATACTGAGAAAGAATTGATTAATGCTTTTGAAGTGTGGGGACCAAAAAAATTCATGGGACGAGAAATTGTTGGTGTCTACCGCTCAACTTTTTTCATCAATGAGGAAGGTGTCATTACCGATGTAATTGACAAGGTGAAAACCAAAATCCATGGTGAACAAATACTTGAGGTAATTTCTCAAGAATCTTAAATAATACGTTTAAAATGAATAGGCTTGGTGGATGCATATAAATGCACACACTAAGCTAAATTCGAATGAAACTTCATCATCCAGGGTGTTTTCAATAAACCAATCCCGTGGATCATTTTCGTACTCGGTATATATCAATATATCTCCATATTTTGATCTTAAAGATGTCCATTCATTATAATCACCAACATACTTCGAACGAAAGATAATTGTGCGGTCACCGTCCTTAATTTGCCACTCTGATAAATCATTACGCCATTTAGGAGAAAACTCTATAGTATACCCCTCGTAGTTACTCAATTCCCACAAATTTGAATCACCCTTCCATTTTTTACGAATGATTCCTGAATAATTGCCAATGTCATAACTCCACTCCGTTTTATCTCGGTCTTGCTGCCATGTCATCTCCAATTTACCATCTTCGTCCTCGGTATAAATATCCCATTCTATGAAATCATCATCATAAAAGCTGTGAAATTCAATTAACCGATCTTGACCATAAACAAAGCAGGTCAATAAAAGTATTATTGAACCTGCTAGTATATTTTTTATTACCATAAAATTAAAAGGGCAAGTCATCGAAGTCCTCCGCTTGGACTTCTGTTTTTTCTGAGACTAGATTCTCTTGAATTGGAGGAAAATCACCCGCCATATCTGCAGGCGTTTCAGCTGCCTGAGAAGCTATTTTTTCAATTTTCCAAGCATTCAAATTTGTAAAAAATTTGCCTTCCCATTCTCTTCCTCTAAGATCAAAATGAACATTAATATCATCATTCTCTTGAAAGTTATTAAGTACATCACATCTATCTTGTGTAAGTTGAAATTTCACAAGTTGTGGATACTGTCCATCTAACTTTAATACAAATTCTCGTACTTGAAACGCATTGGATTTACTTTGCGTTTCAAACTTTTTATACAAATTACCTTTAACCTCTAACGCCATTCTGCTGTTTAGTTTACTAAGTTGTTATTAAGGATACCTTCAGCTTTAGTATAAAGCTTTTTGTACCTTTTTAATAAATCCATAGATGCTCGATAATTTTCATTGTGAGACTCTATTGGATATTGATTATTATGTAAAGATTGCAAAATATCTCTTAATGAACTAGTCGTTTCTCTTAATTCTAAAGCAGTTTCTGAAGTTAATTCTAGTTCCTTAAGGGAAGGATCTTCTCTTGAAACATCAACAAATTCTTGAAAATTAGCATACCTATCTGCTCTAGTTTTTTTATCCTCTCCCGTAATTGCCAAATTATTACCAGCATCAAAAAGCAAATTCGTCGTCGATCGGATTGATTTGATAAAAGTTCTTTTGTTTACCGTCGAAACATCTTTGTCTAGTATTTTATCAATGGTATTCATCAATACTTTTGAATCATTTTCCATCCAAGAATACGTATCGTTATGGATAAAATTCGTCTGAGCTGTAACACTCATTGTAAAAGCACATAATAAAACAAATAATAAATTCTTCATGTTGATTGTGTTAAAAATTAAAATCGGTAACTAAATATATACATTTCTTCATCAAATAAGATACCACAATGCAATTTAAAGCTGCCTTAATTCTGCTAAAAGCTTCTCTGGATCCTTAAAACCTGGAGAACTCTTGATAATATTCATCTTTTCATCGAGGTAAACTAACGTCGGATACCCCAAACGATTGCCAAGTAATTCAATGGCTAATGTATGAACACCTTTTTTTCCTGAGGGAACAAATTCATAATTTTTGTTTTGCCATTTTATATCCGTTTTTTGTTCGGCATCAAATTTTACAATATTAAAATTTTCTTTTAAATAAGCTTGAACTTCTTTATCAGCAAAGGTTTTTCTGTCCATAACTTTGCACCATCCACACCATTCAGTATAAACATCAATTAAATATTTTTTATCACCATTTCCTTTATTTGCTGCTATTTCCTCAATTGTCAACCAGTTCATACCACCCACTTCTAAATGATCCTTTTTTGAATCTTGAGCATTTGCCACAGATTTCAAATTAGCTGGATGACCCTCTTCTTTATCTAATGGATTGACAATTTCTACTTTTTCTCCTTCACTAGTACTTGTGCAACTACTAAACTGAAATATTGTAAAACATAAAAAACATAAAACGATTGCTCGCATTTGCATAATTTTTAAATAAATATAATCGGAAACTACTTCTTATATAACTCGATTATAAAGTTTAAGTTGTACTTAACATTAAGCATGCCTGATTATATATTCTCAAGTATAAAATCAGTCATTTTTTGATACAAATGTTGACGTGCATTATCTCCATAAATCCCATGATTCCTATTTGGGTAAAATTGAGTATCAAATGACTTATTTTCCTTAATTAGTGATTTTGTTAGCTCGGCGGTATGTTGAAAATGTACATTATCATCTGCCATACCATGTACTAATAAATAATTGCCTTTAAGTTGATCAACAAAGTGAATAGGTGAATTTAAATCATATCCATCTTTATTTTCTGCATACGTCCTCATATATCGTTCTGTATATACAGAGTCATACCATTTCCAATTGGTTACAGGAGCAACAGCAATTGCCGCTTTAAAAACCTCATTTCCCTTAAACAAACACAAAGAAGACATGTAACCACCATAACTCCATCCAAAAATACCGATTCGCTCAGCATCCGTATAAGGCAAATCACCAAGATAAGTCGCTGCTTCAATTTGATCAATCGTCTCGTAATGACCTAATTGCATATATGTCATTTTCTTAAATTCTTCTCCTCTACCTCCTGTACCTCTATTATCAACACATGCGACGATATACCCTTTTTGTGCTAGTAATTGAAACCACCAATAATTATTCCCTCTCCAACTATCGCTTACAGATTGAGACCCTGGACCACCATACAAGTACATAAAAACTGGATATTTCTTGGATTTATCAAAATTAGGTGGTTTAATCATCCATCCATTTAATGCTACATCTTCTGATGTTTTGAAATCAAAGAATGAGACGGTAGAGACGTTATGCGCTTCTTGCACTTTTTTAAAGGATTCATTATTTTCTATATCCCTAACTTTTTCCTCCTTATTGCTAAATACGGCATAGCTCGGTACTGAATTGATATTACTATTAGTATTCACAAAATAATCGTAAGTAGGACTAAATTGACTTCCATTTGTACCAGGCAAGTCTGTTAATTTTCGTTGTTTTTTCCCACTTAAATTTATACCATATACTTCTTTTGTTAAAGCACTTTCTTTGCTAGCTTGAAAGTATAATTCCTTCCTTTTTTCATCAAAACCATAAAATTTACGCACATCATAACTACCATCTGTTATCTGATTTTCTAAGGTTCCATTTAGATTATACAGATATAAATGATTGAAACCACTCTTTTCACTAGACCAAATAAATTGTTTTCCATTATCCAGAAAGGTTAGATCATCATGGATATCAACATAGTATTTTGAAGTTTCATTTATTATTTTTTTTGTTTTTCCAGACTTCGCATTCATTGCATAGATATCTAAAGCATTTTGGTGCCTATTTAAATGAAAGACAAAAAGCGAATTTGGATCTTTCGTCCACTTAATTCTTGGAATGTACATTTCTGGATCTTTCTTGATATCCATATCTATTACTTTTCTAGATTTTAAATCAAAAACATGAATAGATACTGTTGCATTCTTTTCCCCTACTTTCGGATATTTAAAAGTATCGTATGTAGGGTACATATTGTTATGATGAAGAGTCATCGTGAATTCTTGAACTGCTGATTCATCAAATTTATAATATCCGATTTTGGTTCCATCTTCATTCCAAAAGAACGCTTTTGTAAACCCAAATTCTTCTTCATAAACCCAGTCTGTAGTACCATTGATAAGATTGTTTATCTCACCATCACTCGTAATAGCAACTTCTTTCCGTTCACCTAAATCTTGAAAATATAGGTTATTATCTTTGACGTATGCTACGTGTTTTCCTGTTGGGCTTATTGTAGCATTACGTATTTTTCCTTCTTGATTTAATTTTGTTAATACTTGTTGACTTGGGTTATATATCCAATAATTCGCTTTTGTTGACCATCTATAAATGGATTCAGAATCAGCTTCAATAAGCACGTTTTCTTCATTACTATCATAACTATATCTATCAAATTCTCCATTAAAAGATGCAATGCCATTATTCTTATCTCCATCAAAAACTACATCAACTTTATCCCCTGATCTCAAATTATACTTATTAATTTTTCCATCTTCTTGTCGTGTATAATGAAGACCATCCGTAAGAAAATTAAATCCTGGTATTGAAGTATAACTTAGATCTCGACTAGACCAAATCTTCTCGATCGTTAAGGTTTCTTGATTTTCAGATTGTTGTCCCATAGTCAAAGAAACCATGCTGACATTAATAAAGAGTAAGATTAGATATTTGAACTTCATAGTAAAACTTTATTTTTGAGGAAAGAATAAAAATACAATTTATGAACGTTTTTATGAATCTTATATATTACAATAAGATATTGAACCGATCTAGGATTGCGTCACATGCTTCATCAAGCATCTTGTAAACTTTTGGAAAACCATCATTATAGTATGGATCGGGAACGGGTTGATTATCACTATTTACCATATTCATAATCAAATGCAATTTTGATTCATCTAAAGTGCGGCCAAGTTTCTTAATGTTTCTAAAATTAGATTGGTCCATTGCAAATATTAAATCAAAAATTTCAAAATCATTTTCGTTAATTTTTCTTGATCTTTGATTCGAAATATCAAGACCATGATATTTAGCAATTTCAATAGATCTAATATCTGGTAATTCATCATTATGATACCCGGATGTCCCTGCAGAATCAACGATCCAATCTAATCCGAGAGATTTGATTTTAGCTTCCAAAATCCCTTGAGCGAGTGGAGATCTGCATATATTTCCTAGGCATACCATTAATATTTTCATTGGTTTCTATCTTTATTTCTTGGCTATTAAAATTAAATAGTTGACATATTTTCGAATTTCATCTTTGTAGAATATCGAATCAAGGATGCATAGTTTTCATCCGTCATTAGTACTTCTTCATTTCCAATTAAAAAAAATCGTTCTTTAGCTCTAGTAATGGCTACATTTAATTTTCGATCGATACCTTCTTCTGTTTTGTTAATCATTTGTAATAAATGTCTTCGGTGTTTTACTCCGCAACTATAAATTACAATATCTTTTGCCCCTCCTTGAAATCGTTCGACAGTATCAACTTGGATGTGATCCATTGATATTTTGTGGTTTTCTAATTGTTCGGTTATATATGAAATTTGCAATCGAAATGGGGTGATGATACCAACCTGTATTTTACTAAAATCAAGTGCTTGTTGTTTATACCACAATGCCAATTCTATGAGAATATCAACACATCTTTTAGCCTCTAATTTACTCCCCTTTCCAACAATATCTGTTTGATCCTTTACTGGACAAAAAATCATTCGCTTATTTGGTAAAATCGATGATTCAATGACGGGTAATTCTTTGACTAATCGATGGACCGAATTAAATGGCTCTAATACATTTTCATAGAAATGCTTATTTACAAATTGCATAATATCAACGTGCATTCTTCCTTGCTTCGTTAAGCCTCCAAAACCATGAAGCCATCCATTTTTTTTATTAACCCTAAGTAACCTTTCAAATAAGGATTCGCCCAAATTCCTCAAATGATACGAATCTAAAAGAGATGGGTCTTGGACTTTTCTCCAATCATCAGGGACAGCACTGACTGCAGGAAGTTGCTTATGATCACCAATCATAATCCATCGTTTTCCTCTACCCAGAATTCCTATTAACATAGGCTCTAATATTTGTGAAGCTTCATCGATAATAATCGTTCCGAATTTCTTTAAAGACAAGATCGATTGTTTGCTTGAAAGTGATGCTACGGTAGAAACAATAATTCGGTTCGACTCCAACAAAGAATGAAGTCCTTTTCGATCTGTAATACCCGCATTTAAATTATCAAACAAACGATCAGAAAACCTTGGATTCGTTGAATATCGAGAACCAAACCGAATAATATTATGTATCAAGTTTTGATCTATGACCTCTAGTGCAAAACAAATTTCGTCTACGGCTCGATTTGTAAACCCTAAAAGCAATAAATTTTCATCTGTTTCATAAAACAAAGCTTTTACCATTGAAGCAAAGGCTTTACTTGTTTTTCCAGTTCCAGGTGGACCCCAAATTAAATAGTAATCTTCGGCATTAAGTGCTTTCTGAATAATCGTATGTTGATTTTCTTCAAGATCATCTAACTTCCATTTTTTATCCTTTAATGGCTTTTGGGGAGGTAAAATTCCCAGCAAAAGTTGTCTTTGCCGCTTTTTCAATTGAGCAAAGTTGTGCATATTTCTATACATGGCATTAAAACTACTATCTAGTAAATCTGGTTCTAGGTGCCAATATTTTGAAGCTTTAAATATTTTCAAATTTCGCTGCTGAGCTCTCAATCTGACTGAAACCTCCGTTTTTGTAATATCTAAAATACTGCATTTAAAAATTTGGTTATCCAACACTTCTGGTTCATCTATATGGGCTCGAAAAACAGCAATATCACCCTTTCTAAATTTCGCAAGTCGATTACTTCTTTTCGATCGTTTGAGTTTTATGATTGGATCCGATTGATCTCCATTATTTTCAATAATTTCCAAAAATTGGATGGTTGAAAAATCAAGCATTTTATCTTGAAGACTTCGATTCCAGAGCGCTGAAAAACCCCGATTTCGCTCTGTATATTGTTGCCCTTTTTTAGCTATTAACCGTTCTTGAGTAATCATCTTTAAAAATGATAAATAATACTTTTTCTCTACAGAATCAAGTCCTTTAAAAGCGTTAATAATCGCTCCTATATCACGACGAACAAACGACCAGGATTTTGGTATTTTGTTAATATCAAGTGACTGAATAAAATTATTTTCATCTTGAATATCCATATTCAAAATTGCTTCATCTAAGATTCTTATTCTGTTACGTATTTGGATTGCTTCATTCTGTTTAACCTTTAGATTCGGTGCATATTTGATACTGTCAATGTCTTGCGATGAATATAAAATATAGGGAGCTATATTCACCTTACTACTATTCTGGTTTTCTACAATGGCATAATAAAGCAATGTTTGTATGTAATGATTTGCATTTAAACCGTAGGAGTTAGCTCGATATGGTTTACCTGATTTTAGCTCGACAATATCAAATTGGCCCGTTTTCTCATTTATATGAAATAAATCAAGTCGACCTTGAATTCCATAAATAGAAGAATAAAAACTAGGTTCAACATAAGCGTTTTCTGCATTAATATTCAATTTCGGCATGTTTTGAGTGACTGCCTTTTTAATATTAATAAAATGCATTTTACTCTTCATTATAATTTCCCTAATCTCGAGATCTGAAAATGCTAAAAATGCCAATGGTGACCGTTGAAATATAGAAGGGACAACATCCGAAAATTTTAATGCTGGGTTATAAATCAACTCATCAAGAAAAAAATTAGATATATTTCCAATCAATAAAGGAATACCATTTTCTGTCGTTATCAACTTTCTTGAAAGATAACCTAATGTAGTTGTACCATTTCCTTTAAAAGATTCAGATATGCTTGTTACATCAATTAGGTAATCAGGATCAATAATTATATTCCTGGGAATAAAATCATGATTATCATTGATATCTACATCTATTAAATGAATCTTAAGTGGAAAATTAAAATATTTAACAAGTGATTTTACGATTGGATTTAAATCAACATTAAGGTCTGGTTGATTAAATAAAACGATTCGTTCATTTTGTGGATCTGATTCCTCTACGCATTTAATGGTTGAATGGTCATCCGAAGAATCAAGGAAAAATACTTTTACCAATTTAGAAAACCCTTGTCTTCTTCTTTTTACAAAAGCATCAGCTATCTCGTTGTTTTTCACAATTAAAAACGAAGGGATTGGTTCTTTACTACTAATGGTTATCCATTGCGTAAGTACAAATACGAGTACTTTTTCTTCAAGTTGAGGTGTAAATGATTGTTTTTCTTCACTATTGATCTTTCTGCATAAATGACTCAAATACAGAAGTTTGCCCTTGATATCTAATTTTGTAGAAGCATAACTAAGCTTTGAAAAGAAGGATGCAAAAAATAATTTTTCCTCTTCAATTATTTGAGAAATAATAAATTCAAAAGCTTCAAATAATTTAGCTATGCGTTGATTGTGGGACAACTCTTTGTCTTCCAATATTTTAGAAATAGCTTTATAGAGTAATAATGCAAGTTGATTATTGACCATAATGATTGTATAAAATAAAATTCTTACCTACCATTGTGACTCTTTGAACCAAAATAGTCATAATAGTAGAATGGATTCTAAAATTAAAGATTTATTTGAATACAGAAAGCTACCACTTCTTTTATCCTTTGATAAAATTGGAATAAAGGATAAGTTACTACTTAAATTGGTACAGCTTCAAAAAGAAATTTATTACTTAGATAAGTATCTTGAATCATCTTGGGATGTAGACCTTGATGTTTTAGAAACGTATTGGGTACCCATATATGAGGCGCTCGCCGATTTTGGGATTATGCAAAAGGAAATGCCCAAATATGTCAACCTAATAAAGAGATATCAAGAACATGAGTTAGCAATTAGAAGAGGTATTATCCAAAGTCAGTTGAGTTTGGACTATTATTATTACTATAAATCTTGTGATGTAAAACTTTTACGAAAACTAATTGTAGAGTTTATTCCTGAGCTTTTAAATGAAATGGACCTCTCAGATTGGATATATTTTGATCTAATTACAGAACTAAACGATGATATTGAGGATATTCAAGAGGATAAAGACGTTAATAATGGCAATGGATTCATATTAAATGCCTATTTAAACGGATTAGATCAAACATATGATAACTTTGTTGTCTATATCAATGAGATCATGTTTAAAAGTGAACAGCGAGCTTATAATTTTTCTTCTGAAGGATGGAACCAAAAGATATGCAATTGGACTTTAGAATATGGAAAACAAACGTTAGAACTTCTACACGACCAAAAAATAATCCTAGATAACAATCAAAAACTAATTAACGAAAACCAAATAGTTATGCAATTAGCTACAAAAGGTTAAACGTATTACTGAACTTTTTTTTAAACCAATTTCAAATTATGAATTTATTAAACATCGTCAAAGATCAAATTTCTGGTCCATTGGCTTCATCTGCAAGCGGATTTTTAGGTGAATCTGAAAGCAATATTACATCAGCATTAGGTGGTATAATGCCCGGATTATTGGGTAAAGTATCAGATATGGCTTCAAACGAATCTGGTGCACAAGGCATTTTAGATATGGCCAAAGGCGTAGATACAGGAATGTTAGATAACATTAGCGGCCTTTTTGGTGGTGGTGGTAGTGGTATCAACGCACTGATGAATAGTGGTGGTGGTATGGTAGACAGTTTATTAGGTGGATCTCAAGCAGGTTTTCTTGATAAAATTGTAGGCCTTAGTGGAATAAGTAAAGGAAGTGCAGGGTCACTTTTAAAAATGGCGGCACCTATGTTAATGGGTTTGATCGGCAAACAAGCCATGAGTGGTGGACTTAACGCAAGTGGTCTTATGAGTATGTTAGGTGGACAAAAAAGCTTTATTCAGAAAATGTTACCATCAGGAATGGGTAGCGTACTTGGATTAGGAGCAGGTCTACTAGGTGGTGCTGCAGATGCAGGTAAAAATGTAGTAAGTGGAGCAGCTAATATGGCAGGTGATGTAGCCGGTGGTGCTATGGATGCTGGCAAAAAAGTTGTTGGCGGAGCAGCAAATCTTGCTGGTAAAGGGGCAAACGTTGTAGGCGATGTTGCTGGAACAGCAGCAAAAACAGGTGGAAGTATGTTGAGATGGTTATTGCCATTATTACTAGTATTAGGTGTTTTAGGATTTTTTGGATTAAAAACAGGTTGTAGTGCTGTAGATGATGTAGCTTCTAAAGTATCTGACACAACAAAAAATGTGGCGACTGGTGCTGCGGATATGGCGAAGGATGGAGCTAACGCTGTTGGAGATGCAGCTGGAGCTGTTGCCGATGGTGCGGCTGGAGCGGCTGAAGCTGTTGCTGATGGAGTTGGAACTGTTGCAGGTGGAGCGATGGATCTAGCTAAAAGTGCTTTTTCTTCAGTAAATGCTGCAGCTAAAAAAACACTTGATGGTATAACTATGGTTGCAGGTTCTGCAGGTGACCAAATGGTTAAATTCGTTGAAGGTGGATTCAAAGGAAACAGTAACTTCAGATTAAAAAATGCAAATTTTGCAACTGGAAGTTCAGCTTTAACAGCTGAAACAAAATCAGAGTTAAATAATGTTGTTGCTGTTCTTAGTGCTTATGACAAAGTAAACTTAAATGTTTCAGGATATACTGACAATACTGGAAATGCAGCGTCGAACGTAAAATTATCCGATGCAAGAGCAAATTCTGTATTAGCTTATTTAGTAAGTAAAGGTGTAAATGCATCTAGAGTGAATGCAAAAGGTTACGGAGCAGATAATCCTGTTGCTTCAAATGAAACAGCAGATGGTAGAGCTCAAAACAGAAGAATTGAGTTAAGTCTTAGAAAATAATATTTATCTAAAACAATAATTAGGTCTGTTCTTGAAAGAGAACAGACCTTTTTTATTGTAAATATCGATACAAACTAAAATCTTCATTATTTTGGAGTATGAGAAGAAGTCTCTTAATATTTCTCATTTTTTTTATTTGTACTTCTAGATCCACAAGTCAAGAGTTGCCTTTCCCGTTATTAGGTGGCAAAAACAAAGTAGTTATTCCAATAACCTATTCCAATGGTTTTATTTATACCGAATTAAGAATTAACAAATTACCTCCATTACGATTTATCATTGATACAGGTGCAGAACATACCATTTTATTTGATAAAATCTATATGGACCTTTTGGGTTTATCGCCTGATACACCAATCAAAATCGTTGGTTCAGATCTAAGTAAAACACTTGAAGGTCTTATTTATAGAAATATTGGACTTGAATTTAAAAATACACCTCCAAATCCTACAGACATTGTCGTTTTAGATCAAATGAATATCAATTTTAAAGATATTATCGGAGAAGAAATTTATGGAATTATTGGTATGTCTTTTTTTAAGCATATGATTGTGCAGGTAGATTATAAAAGAAAAAAACTGATTATTAAACATCCAAACCAAATCGACATACCTAAAGGGTTTTCAGAAATAGAATGTCTATACTTTAGAAACAAACCACACATTTTATTGACAGCAAACGATTCTTCAAGAGTTATGCTCGTCGATACAGGTGCAAATGTAGGTTCAATTCTATACTATAAAGATCAAAATACAATTCCTACAAGTATCCCTGCAGGTAATATCGGAAATGGACTTGGCGGATCTCTAAAAGGATACGTCGGGTTTTTAGAAAACCAAAAAATATCAGAAATTGAAATAGGCAAACTTCTTTGTCTTTACCAAAAACAAGATTCGCTATTTCAAAAAATTCAAAAACAATTTAAGCGTCATGGAGCTCTTGGAAATAGATTTTTAAATCAATTCGATTGGATTTTTGATTTTCATAGAGAAAAAGTATACCTAAGGAAGAATGAAAAATTTAAGTTTGAACCGCAATATAATATGAGTGGAATGGACATTCATGTCTTTGGAGGAGCACTAAACCAATTTTTCATTTCATCCATAAATGAGGGTTCACCAGCTGATAAAGTCGGACTTAAAAGAGGAGATATTATTAAAAATATCAATGGCCTTCCCTATCTATTCCTTCATATAAATAAAATATACAACATCATTTCAAAAAAAGAAGGGAAAAGAATAAAAGTAATTGTGGAAAGGAAAGGTGTACGAATAAAAAAACGATTTAAATTAGATAGATACCTTGAGGAACGCTTAAATAGCTAAAAAAACAACAAATAATAGCTTGCATCTTTCCTTAAAAGAATAATAATTGTATCTTCGCAATCCATTTTTAAAAAATAAATCAATGTTTGCGATTGTTAATATAGCGGGACAGCAGTTTAAAGTAGTACAAGGTCAAGAAATTTTTGTACATAGATTAGCATCAGATGAAGGGGCGAATGTCACTTTTGATGAGGTGTTAATGACAAGTTCTGACGCCTCTACCAATGTAGGTACACCAACCATTAGCGGTGCTAAGGTGAATGCTACAGTACTTAATCATGCTAAGGGTGATCAAGTAAGAGTCTTCAAAAAGAAAAGAAGAAAAGGGTACAAAAAGAAAAATGGTCATAGACAATCATTTACAAAAATCAAAATCGATTCAATCGTAGGATAAAATTTAAAGATTATGGCTCATAAGAAAGGAGTTGGTAGTACGGATAACGGACGGGACAGTAATGCGAAACGACTAGGAGTAAAATTATTTGGTGGTCAATATGCAAAAGCTGGTAATATCTTAATCAGACAAAGAGGTACAAAGTATCACCCTGGAGACAACGTTTACATGGGTAGAGATTTTACACTTCATGCTGGTGTTGCCGGAACTGTAGAATTTAAAAGAAAAAGATTAGGTCGTTTATTTGTTTCTATTGTTCCCGAAGTACAGGAAACAGTAGCGCCAATTAAAAAAGTAGCTAAGAAAGCAGCAGCACCTAAAGCGGCTCCTGTTGTTGAAGCAGCAGCGCCTGCACCTGCAGCTAAAAAAGCTGGTAAACCGGACGATTTGAAAAAAATTGAAGGAATAGGACCAAAAATTGCGGAACACCTGAATAATGGTGGTATCCTTACTTTCCAAGAATTAGCAGATGCTAAGGTGGAAAGATTACAGGAAATCCTGAATGAAGCTGGACCTAGATACTCAATTCATAACCCAAGCACATGGCCTATGCAATCTAAATTGGCTGCAGATGGTAAGTGGGACGAGTTAAATGAATTACAAGATAGACTAGATGGTGGTAAAATAGTAGACTAATACTTTTACCCATATACAATAAAAAAATAGGTTTGATACTTTGTATCAAACCTATTTTTTTTTCAATAAACTAGTATTTAATATTAGCTAGCAGCAATAAACTTTCCAGAATAGCTTCGTGTGCCGTCACTTATTTTATAGACAAAAGGTGAAGTCATCAATCCGTATTTAGCATGATTAAAAACGACGGTATGTTTTCCAGATGATTCATATCCTGTAAATAAGGTTTCCAATTTTTGGCCAAGAATTGAATAAATCGACACATTAATATTTCCTGGTCGTGCCATTTCAAACTCGATAATCGTTCCTCCATAACTAGTCGGATAGGCTTTATGGTGAATTACATCTTGCTGGAACGGTAATTGATCATACGTTGAAACCATCGTACAGTCAAAGCCTAAATCAATCCGATCAAAAGCCTCTCCCAATATCGCATCAACACCCATTGGATCTAAACATAACCAAGACTCTAATATTGTTGCATAAATAGATCTAAAATCAACTGAATGAGTTAAATTCCCATTTGAATCCAAATTTGTTAAATCAGGATTCTCACCAAGAAATCCATTCCCATTTAATGCCGGACCAAACATCATCACTGGTGCCGCTGCCCCGTGATCAGAGCCATAAGTACCAGCACCGCTACCTGTTTGAGAAACACGACGACCAAACTCAGACATCGTCATCGATAAAACTCGATTATCATGCCCACCAAAACTCAAATCTTTGTAAAAACTGCTGATCGCATCACCGATCCATTGCATTCGATCACGATGTGGACCTTTTTGATTATCATGAGTATCAAAACCATCCAACGTGACCATAAAAAGCTTTGTACCCAATCCTCCTTTGATTAGCCTTGCAATCACCTCCAATTGATTACTAAGCGGATTATTGGTATAATTAACATCATTCACTCCATCATTATAAGCATCTCTAATAATAGGTCCGTATTCGTACGTTACATTTAACAACGATCTCAAAAACTTAATTTGCTCTCCATAATAGCAATCATCAGGTAGATTTTCCGCATCAAAAACGGTTCCAGAGTTCGCAATAGAAATAAGATTCTGAATGTTATTAAAATTTACAGCTAAATCTATCTGTTCCGGGTTGAAAAAAGGATTGCTACTTCCACTTGCGATTTTAATAGCTACTGGTGTCGGAGGCAAATTTTCTAAAAAATCAGGATCTTGATCCAAAATGTAGCGTCCTAAAACTCCTGATTTATCCATCGAACCTTTAATATTCACATTTCCTGATCCCATAATATCGGAGCTTTGAAAATGTGATAAACTGTGATCTTGATAACCAACAGTATTAATAACCTTCATTGCACCATCTTCCCATAAGGGCAAAATATTATTCATGGCATTTTGGATACCAAAATCCTGATTAAGGTTAGAAATATCCTCCGTATTAATCTTTAAATTTGGCCTATGAGCCGCATAGGTATCATAATCAAACAATGGGATAATTGTATTTAGCCCATCATTACCACCTTTTAATCGTATTAAGACTAATATTCTATCTTCAATCCCATTATTTAATACCGAAGTCAACAATGAATTATGAGCTAACGCATTTATACTCATACCTCCAAAAGCGATAGATCCACCACCAGCAAGTCCCATGGTTTGTAGAAAACCTCTCCTACTCCACAAATCATGATCATCCGCATGCGCCTTTTGATCATCGACACCTAATTGTCTTTTGATTTTATTTTCACTCATCCGTGTTATTTTAATTGGTATTCAGGCCATGAACTTACATGGTTAATTAAATAAAATACTTGGGCTGGAGCATATTCCCAATCCAAATTCCAGGTTCCATCTGTAAAATAATTATCGGGAATTTCTCCTTTGAAGGTAACCAAAGCATCATCATACTCTGGATCTGTTTGAAATCCTTTTGGTGTCAAATGATCGATTATAGCTTTGCATATTTCTTTTTCATCATTAATATTTGAACCCACTAGTTGTTTTGCAAATAACCTTAATTCCTCAATAGTCATCCCGTTTTTTTCATAGTAATAAGCCATTATATTTGTTATTACTTCTTGACGAAAGAAAAAATTAGGAGAGTTTATCCAACTGCGATTCCCAGGCCATCCAGCTACATCGGTCGGATTAAATATTGCTTGTCCAATATCTTGTGCGCCTAGACCAATTAATAGTAGTAATTCATCATCATCTTCATAGCCAATTTCGGATAAAAATGTAAACATATATTCTATATGACCTGGAATGATCGTCCCTATATTTGCCTCTTCGAAAAAGTGTTCGCTTTTAAATAATTGTTTTAACACCGGAGCCAATTCCCAATCGTTTGCTCTTAATATTTCAGCTAAATCGGTAATAATTTGATCATCTTGAACAGGATTAATAAAGTGCCTATATAGTTTACCACAAATATGTTCAGAAATGGCAACACCTCTTTCTTCAAATAGCAAATTGATCACATCTTCATATGCCCAAGCACCTGTTTTTCCAAAAATGGTCTTTTGTGAAGGATCATGAAAGGAATTATTAAAAGTAATAGGCCCACCAAGATTATTTATATCAATCGAATTCCATCCTGTTAACGCTTTTGCTGTTTCTGAAACATCTTGCTGTGTGTACCCATTATTTACTCCTAGTGTAAAAAGTTCGTATAATTCTCTCGCATAATTCTCATTAATATCAAAACGCGTATTTTGAATTCCATTGAGATAAATGAGCATTGCAGGCGTTAGTCCTATTTCATAAACAAATGTTTTAAAATTTCCTACCGCATGTTTTTCCAATAAAGACTGGTATTGATACATCCAAGAAGGGAATCCATAAGACTCTTGTCGTGTGACAAAATGATTATGCCAAAAAAATGACATTCGATCTTTTAGCCCATTCTTTTTTAAATTTACAAGCCATGTTTGTGCCCACTGCAAAAATTGCTCAGAAATTTGATTGTTAAAATCTGTATAATCGCTTTGTTGCCATTGGGCCCAATCAGGCGCAGGCGTTAGAGGTAGGTCTTTTGCTGCATCTACAATATCATCAACAACTTGGTTTGGTGTTTTAGATAGTGCATTATTTATTTGATTAAGATTTCCACCCAATTGGATTCTTCGATACAAATGAAGAGCTCGTTGACGATTCCATGGTTTATCTACCGAAGGAATATATGTTTCAAGTGTTCCTTCAGCACAATTTACAAATGTCATAAATAGGAGATTTATACTATTAATATAATGGTTTTCTAAACCAAATTAGTATCTATCTACTTAAAATTCAGACCGAAACTTATTCCGTATTAACTAATTAATAAACTTTCACCTCCCATTTCTTTAGGTTTCGACAAGCCCATAAGTTCCAAAATAGTAGGTGCAACATCTCCTAATTTGCCACCCCGAATGGCTAACTGAGCATCTTTACTTACGAGAAACATAGGTACTAAATTGGTCGTATGTGCTGTATGCACGCTTCCATCTTCGTTTTTCATTATATCTGCATTTCCATGATCAGCAATAACCAAACAAGTATAATGATGATTTAGTGCTTTCGAAACGACTTTATTCAAACAAGCATCCACCGTTTCAACAGCTGTTATTGCTGCATTCATATCACCGGTATGACCAACCATATCGACATTCGCAAAATTGAGACAAATAAAATCAGGAGCATTTACATCTATGTCTTTGACTACTGCTGCTGTTACTTCATGAGCCGACATTTGAGGTTGTAAATCGTAGGTTGCTACCTTTGGTGAATTAATCAATATTCTAGATTCTCCAATAAATGGTTCTTCCCTTCCTCCAGAAAAAAAGAACGTAACATGAGGATATTTTTCAGTTTCAGCTATTCTTAACTGTGTTTTGTTTTCTTTTTCAAGAACTTCTCCTAAGGTATTCATCATCTCCTCTTTAGCAAATAGTACATGAACATCTTTAAATGATTCACTATAATTGGTCATTGTAAAAAACGCCGTTGGCACCTTTTTCATCTCAAACTCAGGAAAATCCTTTTGTGTTAGGGCTATCGTCAATTGACGCGGTCTATCTGTTCTGAAATTAAAAAATAATACTGCATCATCACTATTTATATTACCCCTTGAGGTTACCTTTATTGGGTCCATAAACTCGTCAGTAAGACCTTTATCATAAGCTTTTTGAATCGCAGCTTTTATGTCCTTTTCATAACTCCCTTTACCAAGAACCATAAGATCATAGGCAAGTTTTATACGCTCCCAACGATTGTCTCGATCCATTGCATAATACCTTCCAATGACACTTGACAGTTGGACTTGATCATCCAAATAATTATTCAGATCATCAATATATTCAATTCCTTTATTCGGCCCAGTATCCCGTCCATCCAAAAATGCATGGATATATATTGGTTGATTCGTGTTTTTCTTTAATAAACCAATCAGACTTTTAAGGTGCTCAATATGACTATGAACGCCTCCATCCGAAAGTAACCCCATCAAATGTATCGGTTTATCTTTCGATTTAGAATACTCAATCAATTTCTTGAACTTTGGATTTACATCCAATGTACCATCCTCAAGTGCATTATTAATTCTAGCCAATGCTTGAAAGACAATTCTTCCTGCCCCAATATTAAGATGTCCTACCTCAGAATTTCCCATTTGACCCTCTGGCAATCCTACTTGTTGGCCAAATGTTGTCAAGGTATCATGACTGTATTTTTTGTATAATGAATCTACAAATGGAGTATTGGCCAAATCAATCGCGCTACGCGTTTTATCCTTTGCAATGCCCCATCCATCCAAAATTATTAATGCTGTCTTCTTTGTCAAAATATCCAAATGTTAAATTTTTTAATACAATCAATAAAACTTTTATTGTGTCTTTATTCGTTATAACATTACAATAGTCTTATTTGTAACAAAAGTACTCATTTAGGATAATTGTATTTTCGCACTCTTTGTTGAATTAAACAAAAAGTGCATTATTAAAATTGAAAAACATGAAAAATCTATTTTTAATATGCTTACTCGGTCTAAGTATCCAAACGAATGCACAAATCGAAAAAAAGATTTTGAAACAAATTATTGGCGGAGAATACACCTTATTAGGTTCACAGTTAGATGATCGCATAGATATTTGTATTCTAGATAATCAAGATTTTGTTACAAAACAACAAGCAGTAGCTGATGTTAAAACTTTCTTAGATGGAACGAAGATTACCTCTTGGGATATTATACATAACGGTAACTCTAAAGGAAATACATCAAGATATGCTGTAGCAGAACTTAATACATCTGAAACTAAATATAGAATGATGTTTTATTTTAGTGGAAATGGTGATAAAGAATCTATCACAGAGCTGAGAATAGAAAAATAATGGAAGGGTATAACTAAAAAGGGGCAATATATGATTCATACATATATTGCCTCTTTTTATTTTGACAAAATTGAAAATAGGATTTGCGTTTATAATTTTCCTTATCAGTACACCCTTTATCTAATGACTGTAACATCACCAGCAAAAACGCGCGGTCTTTCCTGACCAAACATTTTAACCTCTATAACGTAAACATATACTCCTTGTGCAACAAGTTTTCCTTGATATTCACACCTCCAGATCAAATCTTCACTATTTGGAAGCCTATCTTCTACTTCAAAAACCTTATTTCCCCAACGATCAAATATTTGCATTGAATTTACATTTTCAATAACATCATTTGAAAATATAGTAAACTCACTATTCTTGCCGTCAATTGGTGACACTACATTAGGAATAAAAACAGTAGCTGGTTCAAGTTCTATATCTTGACATAATTCAGTTGAACAGAACCCATTAAAATAAATTTCAACACATAAAGTTCCATTTTCAGTAAAACTAAGATTAACAATGTCATCAATAATCATTGTATCATTATATGTCCAAACTAATGAATCTGGAGCAAATGGATCAGATTCAATATAAAACGAAAGAGGTGTGTTAAGCTTTACTAAATCACCTTCCATCAAACCAATAATTTCAAAATCAGCAACCTCAGGTGGATTTACCGTTACCATCTCTTCAGTATTACATACTGTTCCAGTTTCAACAGAAATCATATAATCTCCAATTGGTAAAACCATTTCCTCCATAGGATCAATGAGTGTTCCATCGAGGTAGTAGTTTGTATCTTCCGAATCTATAACTCCTGTTAATGTTACATATCCATTTGTTTCATCAACACATGCCGGATGTACTACTTCAAAATCAATTGGTGTAGGTTCAAAGAATTGAATAGAAGTAACCGCATTTCCTGCGCACTTGCCTTCAGTATATAACAAACTATAATCATAAACAACACCTGGTAAAATATTTTCGTCGATGGTAATTATTCCATCTTGCCCAATATTTGTTCCTGTCCATACAATACCATCTGGAATTGTATTTCCATTGAGAAGGGGCGTTAATGAAATACTTTGAAGGTTATCATCTAAACAGTAAATTGCTGCCGGAGCATCAATCGATACGTCAAAATTAGGACATGGCAAGGTTGAACAAGTTATGGTTTGTGATTTGTCATAACAAGAACATGCATTGCTATTTTGGAATGTAAAAGTAACTTCAGTGTCTGGTAGGCTATTCCAAGTAAAACTTCCAGTTTCTAGAAGTAATGGGAACTCCGGCATTGAAGCTAAGACTACAAAATCTCCATTACAATCCGATGGATTAATATCCCAAGTAAATACAATACTATCTACATAAGCCGTGCAACTTACTTGAGGCGTCGAAATGGAATCTAATACGGTAACACTTACATCAAATGGTGTAGCATTACAAAAACTAGAATTTGCATTCATCGTATACGTATATAATCCTGGTGTCTCAAATTTCACTTCTAAATCTTGTGTTACATCTGAAACCGGACCATTATCAGAATCCCAGTTTATAGAATAATTTGACAAATCATCACCTGTATAAGAGATCATCCACATATCTTCGATACATACACTATCCTCTGCTTGTAATAACAGATCAGGCACTAACTCTACACCGACAACTATACTTGCATCAAAAGAACAGATTCCATCTGTTACATCCATAGATAAGGTATAACTACCTGGACCTAATACATTGGCATCGAATAAGCCTGTCGTCGCATCTATGCCACTTCCTGCCCATGAAACTTGCTCAAAACCACTAAATAAAGATAGATCATAATCAGGATTCAATTGAAGTGGATCAAATTGACCGTTTACACTACATATAGTAGTATCAGGAAGACTGATATCTACCGTTGTATTTGGACAAGGTAACGTCATGCAATCAATAATCACGGATTTTGGTGGGCAAATACAATCACCATTTTCATTGATAATTTCAATTTCAAAACTCTCTTCCGAATCTAAGTTTAAAATAGTATACGTCAAATCAGAAGTCACCGTTTCTACATTACCACCTACTAATATGGTAAATTCTCCATTACAATCCGAATTCCCGACAACCCAGTCTAACAAGATTCGATCAACCCCTGGCGTGCATTGAACTTGAGGTGTTCGAGTCGAATCTACAACTTCCACCATTATTGTTGCCATTTCTGCAGAACAATTACTGGTAGATGCTTCTAAGTTTATAGTGTATACATTAGGTACATTAAAATCAATAATATGGGGACCCAATTCCGAAATATTTGCCCCACTAGGTAAATCAACCCAATTGAACGTGAAATCACCCAAATTATCTCCTGTATACGTAAGTGTCCAGTCATCTTCTACACATATTACACTTGAACCTTCTAAATTTAAGGTTGGAACTTCCTCTATAATTAAGG
Organism: uncultured Saprospiraceae bacterium; assembly: GCA_937924805.1. Lineage (GTDB taxonomy): Bacteria > Bacteroidota > Bacteroidia > Chitinophagales > Saprospiraceae > JAHDDO01. The sequence goes on along the minus strand of CALDTZ010000012.1, from coordinate 8,899 downwards.
TTACATCTTCGTAATATGAACAATTCATATCTACTAATTCTGCTGTAATTGTATATGTTCCTGGACCTTCAACATTCGGATCAAAAAGACCGGTAGTAGGATTTACACCCGTAGCTCCACTCCAATCCACAAACTGACTACCTGTTAATCCTGTAGCATCAAAATTCGCATTTAATTGGATGACATCATATGGTGCTTGAAGACAATATATAAGTTGATTATCTGGCACGTCTATTTCTAAGACAACTGGCGCGCAATTATTTGCCGTACAAATTTCCGAAATAGACAATGCAGTGCAACTATTATTGCTAATACCTAATATTTCTAAAGTAATGGTACTATCTGGATTTAATCCTGTAATTGAAAATGTTCCAGATGTTACGGTCGTTATTGAATCACCATTAATCATAAGTTCATATGAATCAAACTCTGCTTCATCATTCCAATTCCAAGTAATAGAATTTGTTGACGTTTGGCATTCAATATTTATCTCTGGCAAATCTTCAACAGTAACCTCTACAAATTCTGTAATAGGACCACAACCAGGAATTTCTACGGTGGCTTGAATCCTGTAGATACCTGGGATATTCCAATAGACAATTTTTTCAAAAGTACTAACAGAAGAAAAGACGCCTGCAGTACCATAATCAAAGGTTGGATTAAGACCACCTGTGTAACCTTCCAATAATATATTTACATTTTCATTGACACATACTCTGATTATATCTGCCGTAAGATTAAAATTAGGCGGCTCTACTAAGGTTATGGGTAATTCAGCAAAATCAGAACACAAACCATCTCCAAAAGAATACGTATACTTAATATTAAAGGTAGTATCATTTAATCCAGAAGGATCAAACATTCCCGTAATAGGGTCTACACCTATACCGGAATACATTCCCGTTCCAGTATTACCATTCATATCGCTTCCCATAAATAAACCTCCTGTCTCTGATCCATCCAAACAAATTACCGGATCTACATCGGTTGTCAGAACAATATCTGCTGCTGGACAATTCGGAACTTCACACATAATCGTCGAACTAATAATATCTCCACACAAAGTAGAACCTGTACCCGTAATCATTATTTCAACAATATCTCCTTCACTCAATCCTGGAAACACATATTGACTTCCGTCGAAGTTACCACCAGAACCTGTGATAAAAGTTACATCATAATCTTCAACACCAGGTATATCATCCCAATCGATGACTAAATTCCCACCTGAGCCCGAACAATTTAAAGTCGGAAAAGGAGGATCTTCTTTAACATTGACAAATATGGAGTGTTCGACTTCATCTTCACAACCATAATCTATCTCTATTTCTATTTCTTTTAATCCACCGGTCGACCATGAAACACCTGTTAAATTTGGGGTATTATCAGAGCCTACTGATACTGTTCCACCATCTAAATCCCAGTCTAAACTAATATAGTTATTATTCCAATTGTCAGTAAAAATATCGATGGTCTCACCAATACATACTTCAGCTACTTCGAGAATTTCGGGTATAGGATTTGCAATAATTTCAATTGGCTGACATAAAAGTGGTGTCGAACCACAAAAATTGGATACTTGAAAACATAAATCTCCACCAGCTGATCCAATCCAATCAATCGTAATTTCTTCAGTACCATCTCCTGATAATATGGATACATCACTTGGATAGGTCCAAGTATACACTAAATCATCTGGATATTCATAATCATCTATATCTAAAGTATATACAACGATTTCTTCATTTTCACACACATTAACCCAAATATCATCTGGTAAAACATAAGGGGCAAAACCAGATAAATCTACAAATAGTATATCTGTTGTAAGCGCACAATCTACCCCTAAAAGACTGGATACAAATTGGACTTGATAATATCCATTTTGATCTGCATAAGTATCGCTTAGATTTGTGGTTCCAGGAATCAATGTCCATCCAGAAACACCAGTTGATGAATAGTACCAATCCCAGCTACTAATTGAAGTACCAGGATCATTCGGTAAGATATTTACATCTATATCTGCAAATAACTCAACGCCAAATTCTGTACACCAACCTGTTTCTAAATTAATATCAATTTCAGTTTCATATAGCGTTAATATAATCGTACTATCACAACCATTAATTGCTTCCGGGCTCGATAAGTACTCTTCTTCATCTTGTGCTGTAAAGAACGTCATCCCGCCTGCCGAAAAGGATCCACCTGGGCAAATTGCAGCAAATATTTCTCTTGGAGCAGGTACATCTAATTCTAATATTGTAAGCGTTTGTTCGTATTCACATCCTAAGCCCCAACCATCATCAACTTCATATGTTTCTGTATAAGTCATGCCAGGGTCGATACCTGGATCTCCCACATCTCCTCCTTGCCATCCATCTGTATCAATATCCCCGTTTGGATTTATTGCAGAAATATCATCACCATTTGTATTGATCGCATCATCCGGAACATCATATTCGTTTTCACAAACTTCTACAATTCCGTAATCTTCATCTGCAATCAATATTACATCGACGATTTGACAATATTCCTCGGTGTAATCACAAAAGTTATATCCTGTTACACAAATCTCAAAGGTGCCGGCTTCAGGAAAATTCATTTCCACATTTGTATCACCATTATCGACTACAATTGTACCTGGTTCACCAGCTGGTACTGGATCAATGGTCCAAGTATATTCAATAGAAAGTGTCGAGCCCGTAAATGTAAATGAATAGTCATCTGCACCTACACAAATTGCATCACAAGAAGAATCATCACAAGATGGATCACTAAATCCCGTTTCATCAATTTCAGCATATTGTCCTCCAACAACATTTACAACAGTGTACGTGCACACACTACCTGCACAACCATCTAAGAAAAAATAATAGGTATCACCTACCGTAAGAGGCGCTAGAGTTACAGAAAAATCATCATTCTCACAAGCAGACATACACCATGGGGAACTCGTATAATCACAATCTGAGTATACACCCGCTTGCACACCTGAAAAAGCACCAACTGTACTACAATCACTTAATTCTATATCGAATGATATTGACGTCGAACCTGCTACAAAACCAAACCAAGAAGTATTATGAGCAGTGCCTCCTCCCGGACATAGTGGATCGGGTCCACCAGGTGAATCAGATTCCGGCATTGTATCCGAAAACCCTTCAAGTTCTACACTTAAATCACACCATACCGGCGCATCTTCACAAACGGGTTCCTGTGCAAAAACCGTGAATGCTGCACTAATACAAAATAAAAACAATATGGTTTTTTTCATAAAATTGATTTATGTCCGTACTCTTTAAATCTCAAACATTTTTTATCGTATCACCGTTACATCACCTGTGAAAATTCGCGGTCTTGAACCGCCAATAATATCAACTTCAATCACATAAACATAAACACCTTGAGGTACTTTTTTCCCATTATGCTCTCCTCTCCAAATTAAATTTTCATCTCCTGGCAATTCATCTTCACCGCTGAAAACTAAGTTCCCCCACCGATCATAAATCTTCATGTAATTCACTTTTTCTATGACGTCATTGGAAAAAATAGTAAACTCACTATTTCCACCATCAATCGTAGACATTACATTTGGAATAAATATTTTCTGCGGTTCGATTTCCAAAAATTCGCAAATTTCTACTTCACATTGTCCATTATAATAGACCGTCGCACACAAATTAGTTGCATTTGTAATAGCTAAACTTACGGTTGTTCCCATCATAATGGTGTCATTTGTATTCCATATAATAGAATCAGCGATATCATTTGTAGGGGAAAAAATTGAATAATCGAAAAATTCATTAAAATCAACTTCTCCAAAAACACCATTCATTTCAAATTCTATATTCGTAGCACTGGTTATATCAAAGGTCTCTTCAGTCATACATACACCACCGACAACAACGGCTATTGTATGCGCACCTACATCAAGAGATTGGATAGCTGTAGGATCAATCTCAATACCATCCACGGTATAAACCGCATCATCAGATAATGCTCCTAAATAAGTCATTTCTCCAAATAAATCGCCAATACATCCTGGCTGAACTGTATTATAAATAACTTCAATCGGCTCAAAGAACGTTAATGTAATATCTGTATTATACATACAGGTACCTTCAGTATATTCTAAGTTATACGTATGTTCTCCACTTGTAAAATCACTATCAATTGAAATATTTCCGGTATTATCTATATTATCTCCAGCCCAGTTTATATTTGTTGTTAATGGATTATTATCCAAGAGTGCACTTAAACTAACATCATTCAATACCCCATCCAAACAGAAATCTGCTGCATCCGAAGATATATCAATCGTATAATTTGGACAAGCCAATGTTGTACATGATAAACAAGTCGTTTTTACCATACAAGCACAATCACTCATTGTAGTAATACACAATTCGACTTCTGTTTCTGGATCTGCAGGAATCGTTACAGAATTTGTCATCGTATTTAATGGAAATCCGGCAAAACTACTTTCTAAAATAAATTCATCTCGATTACATTCTGATGGATCCACAATCCAAGTAAATACAATTGAGTCTGTAAATGCCTCACAAGTAGCTTGAGGTGTTCGTACTGAATCTAAAACAACAACAGCCAATGTCGTTGGAGAAGACATACAATTATCAGATGCAGCATCCATCGTTACTTCATAATCTCCTGGCGCATTAAATTCTAGTGCTAAATCTTGCGTTGTTTCTGATATGGTTCCAAAATCAGAAGACCATGCAACATTATAGTTTGATAAGTCATCTCCACCGTATGTAATATTCCACGTATCCTCAATGCAAATGGTGTCAGCTCCTGAAATAGTTAATGTAGGTATACCTTCGACATCTATTGTTATACTTTGTGTTGAAGCTGGACAAGCACCTTCAGAAATACTTACGGTAATAATATGACTTCCGATACCAGCAACTAACGGATTAAATTCTCCTGTTGTTGGATCGACACCCAGTCCTGACCAAATAATATCTTCGCTTCCGCTAAATACTGTATTATCATAAAACGCTTCTAATTGAATATTAGCAAGCTGATTTAAACAAACCGTCGTATCAGGTACATTTATATTTACCATCGAAGTAGGGCATGCAGAAGTTGCACACATAAATTCAACTTCCTTCGATGGACAAAGGCAATTCGGGTTTTCATTTACAATTCGAATCATTACATCTTGATCTGCATTTAACCCTGTGATATCAAAGAAATTGTCACTGGTAACTGTTGCTATAACCCCGTTTACATAAACCGTAAATTCGCCGTTACAATCCGAATTTCCGACAATCCATGTAAGATTAATTTGATCCATTTGTTGATTACCACAATCTGGTATTGGTGTACGTGTAGAATCTACGACCTCTATTTGCAGAGGGATAGGTGTTGTTGGACAGTTTACTGATCCAACTTCTAACAAAACATCGTACGTTCCTGGAGTATTCCAATTTAAAAGTCCTGGGTTTATATCATTTGAGTTTGCACTTGCTGGAAGTCCAGTCCATGTAAAATTAAAACCTGTCCCGATTGGTGTTCCTGTATATTGTAAGTCTAAGGTTTGATCGATACAAATGGTTTGATTCGAGAGATTAATACTCGTCTGAGGAACATCCTCAATCGTTATCATCATACTAGCCGGATATGGACAAGCATCCCCTTCTAATGTTGCACTTATTGTAAAATCACCTGCGCCCATTACATTAGGATCTAACATTCCTGTAGCAGGATTTACACCTGCACCACTCCATGTTACCGTCGAAGGTCCAGTAAATGCACTTGGATCATAGATCGCTTCTAATTGAATTAAATTAAAGGGAGCCATATCACAAAATAACATCTGAGCACTTGGCGCTTGAATTGAAAACGGCACTGGATCACAACCACTTGCAACACATGGTACCATTTCTTCAGCTGCTGTACATACACTATTCATTGCTATTGGAACTACTTGTATATTCGCTGACCCCATTGGTGCAATACCTGTTATGGTTTCACTTCCAATAGTAACTGTCGAATATAATACTCCGCCTACATAAACTTCATATGAACTATAAGCTGGATCTACGTCCCAAGAAACAGATATTGAGGTTGTTGTCGAACCATTACACATTAAATTAATGGCTGGTAACGATTGTACCTCTATGGTCACTTCATCATATCCTGGGGCACTACAACCTAATACTGAGGTTTCAACAGTAACGGTATAAATACCTGCTGTTGCCCAATGAAGGCTAACATTTCCATTTCCATCATCGGTATCAACAATTCCTAAATCATAATTTATTGTTGCCGAAGAAAGATCATTATTACCTACAATAGATAGCACAACAGGATCATTTATACAAACCACTAGTACATCTGCTGTAATATCCATAGTTGGTTGATCTACTAAGGTTATTGTTGTGTCAATCAATCCACTTGAACACCCTTCTGGCGTTTCGAATAAAGTTGAAACTGTGTAGGTTCCTGCAATTAAAGTATCTGTTGTAAAAGCCCCTGTTAAAGTATCTACACCAGGACCAAAATAAAAATAATCACCTGTATTACTATTGGCATCAATTGCACTAAAATTCCCTGTAAAAGCTCCACCAGAAATACATATCGTATCCGGAAAGTCCAAGTCAATACTTACATCGATTGCTGGACAATTTAATGCAGTACAAGGTAATGTTACGCTTGTAATAGGTCCACAAAAAGCAGTACCATTAACAGTAACTATAATTTCTACCGTTTCTCCAGGGTTCGCATTTATCGTATAATCTGAGGTTGCACTAACATCTGTACCTCCTCCAACAATCATAATATCATAGCTATCGGCTCCTGGGATATCAGCCCAATCAAAGGTAATCACACCTACCCCGTTTACACAATTGTAATCAGGGAATGCGGGATCTACTTGAACTTGAATATTCAACGTATCATAAACCGTCCCACATCCATAATCAAGTTCGACTGTTAATTGCTTTGGCCCTCCTGTTGCCCAAGTGACAGCAAAAGGATTAATATCCGTTTCTGTACCATTTGTGACTGTACCACCATCTAACCCCCAAAGAAGTGTACCAGGCAAGAATGTACTCAATGCATTTGTTATTTCTATGGTAAGTTCCGTATCTGGACAGACCGTTAATGGTGCTGCTATTGCAGGAGTAGGATTTGTTGTAATGGTAACGTTTGCCATTCCTCCTGGATTAGTACCACATGCACTTTCAATCGTCCATGTTACAGTACCTCCATTTGTACCTGTCCAATCAACTGTAATACTATTACTACCTTGACCAGCTTCAATTGAACCATTGGTAACTGTCCATACATAAGTAAGTTCAGATGGATTCGGAAAATCACTATCGTCTACTGAATAAACAACACTTGTTTCCATTCCTTCACAGACTGTAATATTACCTATCAAATCTGATGATCCATCAAATTCTAATCCAAATTCCGTTATATCAATAATAACCTGATCACTTTCTTCTATACATTCTACTGGAACGCCTCCAAGATTATCAGGTGCATCTAATTCAATTGTATAAACTACTGAATAGGTATCTGTAGAATTTATATCCACAAAAATACATTCAATATCTTCATTACTAAATCCAGAACCATTTGTTTGCCAATACCAAGAAAAATCTTCATCACCATTATTTGGTGTCCACATATTGTTAAGTTCAACACAAAGTTCAACTCCATTTTCTGTGCAAGCACCTTGTACGATGGTAGGTGTAAAATTCACCACCTGTAAATCCAAAAAATACGATTGATTACAATCTGGCGCAGCAATATCTTGAACTATTTCATTAAAATCAAACTGGATCGAATTAAAATCTTCGCCTGGAAATACTTCATAAGAATCGCCATTACATATAACTGCTTCAAGATAAATATCAGCATTTGGTGGATTGACCGTCACCATAACACTTTGTTCTACTTCACATCCCAATGAGTTCGTTTCAGTGTTTATTACCGGGTTTGTTGCTAAAGGAAACGAAATATTTCCACCATTCCAAGTAAGCCCCGGTCCCATAATCTCAGATCCTGGTATATCACCATCCGATTCACACCATGTAATGGGATCAAATATTTCATCAGGTAATGCAGCTACCACCACATCTACACAATATAATTCTGTCCAATCACAACTATTATTTACATCAACACAAACTTCGTAAGTACCACTGGTCGGAAAATCAAAGCTCACTTCGTTATCTGAATTTATTACTTCATATTCGCCACCATCTAAAAACCAAGTATATTCCAAATCATAATCAGCTCCTCCTAATTCCAAAACATAATTGACCGCTCCTTCACAAACTTGAATTTCGCCACCTACCATGCATGTAGGATCTGTAACACACTCAACGCCAGTAAGATTAGATTCATCCAAAGAACCTAGTCCTCCACCACTGTTAACCGTAATACAATAATCACAAACACTACCAGCACATCCATCCATAAAAAAGTAATAGGTCTGTCCTATGATCAATGGATCAATATAAACATTGGTTACAGGTGCATCTGAACAACTAGACAAACACCATGGTGAATCCGTGTACGTACAATCGGTATAAATACCAAACTGAACCCCTGTTAATTCATTTCCATTTGTTAAGGTTACGGTATCACAATCCGTTAGCATTACATCCATATCAATAAAGGTACTTCCAGCTACAAAAGCCCACCAAGACATATTGTGAGCTCCCCCTCCATCTGGACAAAGCGGATTAGGTCCACCAGGGTTTACATCCGTAAACATCTGTGCACACAATCCATCTATTTCATCAAAATTACACTCAATAGGTGCGCCAATGCACCCTGGACTTGGAGGTGATTGTGCATGGAGTATAAGAGTTAAACAACTTAAAAAGATAAAGGTGTTAAGTATCCGCATAGTTAGTAT
>CALDTZ010000011.1 GCA_937924805.1 uncultured Saprospiraceae bacterium | reverse complement strand
ATGCCCAATTCATCTTGCTGAAGTCCGGGGTATTTTTCGAATGTAATTCCTTTATCCTGAAGTAATTTTACTTGTGAGCTGATGGCATTAATGGTAAAACCCAAAACAGTAAAAGGGTAGGGCGTAAATTTTTCAACAGTTGTGATTCGAAGTAGAACACCATTCCCTTCAAATACGAGAGCAAAGTGATCTTCAGATACAAGTTTTAAGCCAAGCATCTTCGTGAAAAATTCTTTCGATTCCGTTGGTTTAACCGTTGGAAGGAATGCCGTTATTGTTGGTTCTTTTAACATACGTTCTTTTAAATGATTTACTTTAAGTTGAATATTCGTTTCGTTATTTTTTCAAATAATTTGTCCAATTTATTTTTAAACGTAAATAACGATTTAGATTAAAACGATGTTAAAATGAGGATCGTTTTAACCTTATCAAATGGAGTATTAATTTTTTAGTTTACTTACATTAATATCGCTTATATTGGCTAATTCCTTAAGTGTTTATCCTTTTTTGACAGCAAAACACAAACACTTCCAACGGATCAAATTGCCATGGCCATCTAGTGGTTCATTAATGATCAAATCTTCTTTCCAATCCAAGATAGTAAAACCAGTATCCTTGACAATAGTTGATATTTTATTCGGTGGATAAAATATTTTCCAATGTCTTGCTTTCTTAAAATTGAGTGGGGTTATGACAATTAGAGTTCCTGTTGGTTTTAAGACTCGATACATTTCTTCTAACGCTTTTATCGGATTTTCTAATCGGTCAAATAAGAAACTATTCACGACCAAGTTTTGACTCTTTTCTTCAAAAGGAAGTTTTTCAGCTTTTGCAAGACCAAACTTCAAATTATTTAAAGGTTCCTGTTTTTGTGATAGTTTTGGAACTCCTCTATCTGCAAAGTCAATGGTAGTCTCTTTGCCTTTCACCCAATAGTCATTGGCCCATTTTAGCATTTGATAACTGTAATCAATGCCCCAACATGTTGATTTTGGGTATTGTGTTGCCAATGATGCAATCCATCTGCCTGTACCACATCCGATTTCTAAAATATTACTGTCTATCGATTTTGGGTAGTGATTTTCGGCAAAATCAAAGATTGCTTGAAAAGGGTATTTTCCCCACCAGTGATCTGCAGTATGCACCGCCGCGTTTCGAACCACCATTTCATGGTAGCGCTCATAGATATCTTGTTTGAATTCCATCGGTGTTTTTTGGTAATAAAATGGAATTCCGTTTCGGTTGTGAATGACTGGACGCATTGCGTTTATATTATTGTTTTTAGTAAGGATGTAAATCGATAAATGAAGACATCAATCCCTATTTTATTATTAAAGTGCCTCGTTATATGATATCTATTATTATAATTTTTCTTTTATGGTTTCAATTCCGATTCCAGTAAGGTTTTGGACATTTTTAGTGATTTTTTCAATGGTCCAATCCCACCATTTTGTTTCAAGTAAGATGTTTATTTTTTCTTCGGAAAATCTTTTTTTGATTTCTTTAGCTGGATTACCTCCAACAACAGCATATGGATCTACATCTTTAGTAACAACCGCTTTTGAAGCGATAATTGCTCCGTCACCAATGGTAACCCCAGGCATTATAGTTGCTCCATAACCAATCCATACGTCATTACCTATTGTCGTATTTCCTTTTGTTGGATATTCTTTGTTTTGCATTGCATTTGACCAATCACCGCCAAAAATGGCGAAAGGGAAAGTTGAAATTGCATTACTCAAATGGTTGGCTCCATTCATAATGAAAGTAACATCAGAGGCAATCATACAAAATTTTCCAATGATCAGTTTATCGCCAATAAAATCAAATAAATATTTTACATTTTTTTCGAAATTATGAACAGACTCAAAATCGTCATAATAGGTAAAATCACCAACTATAATATTTGGATTCTTTATGATGTTTTTCAAAAAGCATAACCGATCGTAATTTTCAAGTGGATATGTTTTATTCTTATCTGGAATATTCATTGGTTATTTTATTGAGAGAAAAAAGTATAATGAAGTCATTTTTGAGTAAATAAATAGATTATTTAATTAAAATAGTAATCATTTTAAAAGCGGTAAAAATTTGGTCGGTAACGTTTCTATACGTACATAATTAGCGTTTATAGTTGTGCATTGCGAGTCTTCTTTTGTTAGCGATCTTATATTATCAACCACTAAAGTTGAGTAAAATCTAGTACTATCAATTTCTCCGGTTATGGTCTTATTATGAACAGCATTGTATTTATGAAATCCATTGTATTCTTGCTGGTGCCACTTTAATTTTGAAGATTCAAATAAATTTATTTTTACTTTTTGAATGCCCTTCGTTCTATCCAAACTGAAATTTCTTGTTTTTTTAATGATGTTTTCATTAAATTCAAAAAAATGGAAATAGCTTGTGTCTACACCCCATTTTTGAATGGTATCAGATTTTAATTTCCTCGGTGTAATATTCATTGACTTAGTTTTGGTAGGGTAGCTCAAAAACAAGGTTTTCCCTAAACCAGTAAAATTTAGAAATTCTTTTTCTGAAAAAAAATACATGGTATCATTTTCTATCGAAAAGTGATAAGAATCTATAGCTACACGATCTCTCATTTCGGAATCAAAGATTTCATGGTATCGGATTAAATGATGTTGTTTGTATATCACGATATAGTGCACATAGTCTACAAACGTGCTATCTTGATAGTAATGATTGGGACAATGCAAAACATTAACTGCTCCTCTCAACACTAAGGTATCAACTTCTGGAACGGTAATTATTATTCCTTTTTGACCAAATGTATCGAATTGGGAAAAGGTGATAAAGGACAGAATTAAAGCTATTCGTATTACGATATTTATGTTTTTATACATATGATAATGCTTTTTTAGCACTTTTGTAAATCATCCTAAATCTAGTAGCATATAAACGGATTAAATTTGGTTTACTTGTCTCATTCCTGTGACGTTCTTTACGGATGAGATTATTTAATTGGTCTTCATGAATTCCAACTATTGAACAAAGTTTATCGGTCTCTATAAAATTATCTTGGATGTACTTAATGTTGTTATTCATATTGTAGTTTATGGCATCTACTAGGTGGTAAAGTTGGTATTGGATCTGCCTACATTTTGGACTTATCTATAAGGTAATATATTTTTTAGGAAATAATTTGTTTTATCTGTCCTCCTTTGTACTTGCAGTATCGTTATCCAGATAGAAACGATTAATTCACCTAAAATTTTAAATTATGAAAACGATAGAGACACCTACCTTACGAGAAAAAAATATAATTACGCCAGATGTATTTGATAGATCGGTAACAAACGACTTAGTAGCGAGGTATGCGATGATTACGCCTAATTCCAAAAAAAGGTGGGGAAAAATGAATGCAGGTAAAATGCTTAAGCATGTTGCGAACAATGCAGCGATGGAATTTGGGGATATCCATTTAAGTAGGCGTTTTATTGGGAGAATTATAGGAAGAATGGTCGTAAATCAAATCGTTAAAGATGATAAGCCAAATCCTATAAACCAACCTACCCACCCTAAAATGAAGGTTAGCGGTCATGTAAATTTTGATAAGGAAAAAGAAAGGGTACTTCATTTTGTTGCTAGATTGAGTACCATTGATTCTTCTCATTTTGAAAATAAAGTTCATCCATTTTTCGGGAAAATGAAAGCTAAAGAATGGAGTATTTGGATATACAAACATCTTGATCACCACCTTCGACAATTTGGAGTCTAATGAATCAAAAAAAGAGTAGATGCTATTCTCATTATTCAGAGAGACATCTACTCTTTAATTGTGTTAGACAATAACGTTTTGGATGGATCCAATTAGTAAGGGTAAAATAATAGACTACAAAATGCTTTCAAAAAATGAAAACATTTACTTAAAAATACGGCATTGATCGTACGTTTAGATCAAGTTTTCAGATCTATATTTCGAAGGAGGAATGCCAATTTTGTTCTTAAACAATCTGGTAAAGTATAGTAAATCTTGAAAACCAAGTTCAATCGCAATTTCTCCGATCGACAATTTAGTTAACGCTAAGAGTTCTTTCGCTTTCTCAATTCTTCTGTAATTGATATAATTGGTTCGATTATCGTTGTACTCTTTCTTAAAAGATCTTTTGAATGAAAATAAACTTTGATTTGATAGTTTTGGTATTTGCCCAACATTCAGGTTTGAAAATAAATGTAACTCTGTAATTTCTCTGATAGAAACAGATTTAGAAGAGTATAATTCAGCGATCAATTCCATAATAGAATCGATGTCTTTAGATTGGATGAGTACTAGAATTAATTCTTTGATTTTTAATGCTAGTAACAACATACCAATCATCATTGAATTTTCTGAGTTATACGTCAGATTGAACATTCACAAATAGTGAATTATAAATTTTAGATATTTTTTTTGTGTAGAAATTGCTTTTCATTATTTCAACAAGTATGTTTTAAAATCTGTATAATTTGAAATCATAGTCGTCACTTTATTCTTGTGCATGACGGCTTGTATTTGTCTTGGCAAGGCTTGCTTAACCTTGATGACTCTTTCAACAACATCTAAAAATTTAGTTGGATGTGCTGTTTCTAAAAAGACACAATGTGCATCGGGATTCGATTTTAGATAAGCTTTACTACCTAAGTAACCAACAGATCCATGTGGATCTGAAACATAATGATATAAACGATATAATTCTAATATAGCCGCTTTGGTTTCCTTATCCGAAAAACTAAAAGAAGACAAATTCTCTTTTAAGGTGTGAAATGTATTTTTATAGATTTCTTGGATGCGAATAAAATTACTAGGATCTCCAACATCCATCGCATTACTAATGGTTTGAATCGATGGTTTAGGATTATATCGTTGAGTTTTTAAATACTCTGTTACTACATTATTATTGTTATTTGACGCTATAAAATGATGGACTGGTAAACCCAATTGTTGCGCCATCATACCAGCACAGACATTCCCAAAATTGCCACTAGGCACTGAAAAGACAATATCGTTAAACGTTTTATGTAGTTCTTTGTAAGCAAACATAAAATAAAACATTTGAGGCAGCCAACGTGCAACATTTATCGAATTGGCAGAAGTTAACTGCATCTTGCTTGTAAGATTTTCATCTAAAAATGCAGATTTAACCATCGCTTGACAATCATCAAAAGTGCCTTCCACCTCCAAAGCATGAATATTTTGACCAAGGGTAGTCAATTGCTTTTCCTGAATTTCACTCACTTTTCCACGAGGGTAGAGGATGACCACATTTACGCCTTTTACTCCTAAAAAGCCATTGGCTACGGCTGCACCTGTATCGCCAGATGTTGCTACGAGTACGGTTACTTCATTGGTGTTGTTTTGATTAAAATAACCTAAACATCTTGCCATAAAACGTGCTCCAACATCTTTAAATGCCATAGTAGGTCCATGAAAGAGTTCTATGACGGAGATGTTTTTATTTAGCGTTACCGTAGGGAAATCAAAAGATAAAGTCTCTTCGACAATGTTTTTTAAAATATCGGAAGGAATATCAAAAGACACAAATTGTTTTATCATCTCAAAGCCAATTTCAGCATAAGATAAATATTCAATGTTATCGAAAAAGGTTTTGGGTAAAGGCGTTATGGTTGCTGGAAAGTATAAACCTTTATCCGGAGCCAATCCTTTTATTACTGCTTCTTTAAAAGTTACATTCGGTGCTTTTTTATTTAAACTATAATAATTCATTTCTAATTTCTACTGATCAATTGTCCATTATTTATGTTAAGGTCTTTTAACTACAAGACCGAATGGAAAGTTGTTAGGTATTAAAGGGTTTATTAATGTAATTCCTGAAACGCCAATTCGACTTTCAGAAATGTTGTATATGTTAAGTTCGAGTCCAGTTTTATTATCGGTAAAAAGGTTATATGCATTCGTTTAGGGAGATTCACCAGTTTGTCTATCAATCCTTGTTAAATAACTGCCAAAACCGATTCCTGAGGTAAATAATTCTAGAAGTTGATTGTTTTTTATCAAGTAAGATTTCGGCTTACATTTAAAGTCGGTAATTTGTGAGGACAAATTCGGGAAAGTATCTTGAAGTAAAGGTAGACTTAGATCTTGTTGAATGTTAAAACACGAAATTGAGACATCAAGTAGGTCAGAATCTAATTGATAGTGACAAATTGTATGAAAACCTAAAAAGACTTTAACGAAAAATGTTTTTAATTTCATTTAAGAGTATAGAATTAAATTAATCTAAATAATGTTGAAAACATTCGCTGTGCATGATTTTTTTCAAAAATGGTTAACGAATAATGGTATCGTTTCTTTTTCTTAGGAATAAAGAGCTATGCGATATTAGCATCCATGAAAAACTAGATTTTGAATAATTAAAATTACGAATTCATTCGTTTTTCTAATGGTTCCGAAAGAAAAAAGAAATGATGGGAGAATCGCGTAATCTAATAATTAGCAACCTTTCCCATTTTCATAGATTTATCGTTATATCTCTAGTTGTTTTTTTGAATAATACTTGAATCGTAAATTACAGTTTCATTATCTTTTGTACATTGAAAGACGCATCGATTTTGTTGATTACTCTAATTAAATAGACGCCAGCATTTACCGATCCCAGATCTATCATATGTTTAGACGTTTTACAGCTTTCGGTCAGTATGATTTTGTTGTGGATATCGACTAGTTGTATTTCGTGGTTTTGAATGTTTCCAGATATTGTAATGGTTCCATGATTGGGATTTGGAAAAACGTCAAAGGTAACCTTGTCTTTGGTTTCATTGGTTGTATTACTATTAATACTATCTGTTGTCGCAAAATTACTAAGCAATTGAATGTATGCAGCTTGATAATAGATGGCTGGTTCTGTGATCTCATATGCAGGATCCGTAAACCAATCGTTGTAATCTAAGTATGACTTTGTAATTGGTTGATTAGCTGGAGGTGTCAATGCTCCAGTATATCCTTGATTCGGTCCTCCAGAGAGAAAACCTGGAGCTGGTCCCAAAGAATTCAATGCATTATCCCATTGTGATCCTTCTATGAACCATGTATGAGCTATTTCATTTACTGATCTTTCAGCTCCATATTCATACATATTCGATAAGTAAACGAGTCCTTGTGGATTAATTCCATGAAAGTAATGAAGTACTTCTGCGCCTTTTCGCATTAAATCTGAATTAAGAGTCGGATTTATGTTGTACTTCCGAAATGTCAATGCAAGATTTGCAAAATTTGCTGTGGTCATATTACTTCCCCAGTAGTAGTTCCAATCTGGAAGATCCACTCTGTAGAGATCATTGTCAATAGATAAAAAGATATCTCCAAAAACAGCAGCTTCTACTAAAGACAATATTCGATTTACCGTTGATGATTCCGCATTGTTTAATGTGGTGTAAAGTAATATTGCTTCTAAAAATACGGTATGTTGAGTTCCAAAACCGTTGTTTATAAATGCGTCGCAAAGGTCAAGATTATCTCTAACAAAATCAGAATATTGCTCTTCACCCGTTAAGTCAAAAAGGTAAACGGCAGCAATGACAGCATTGTTGATCTGCTCTTGTTCATTCCAATCTGCATCTCCAGCTTTAACGGTTTGATCGTCACAATCTGTTTCTAAATTATCGTTATCGTAGAAATCAATAAACCTATTCCAACATAAAATAGCGTCACTTTCTAAAATATTAGCGAAGTCTGTAAGTTTCGGAATCGTTGCATAGATCTTAGCTGCATGAGCATGCGTGCTTGCGATCGTTAATGATGCTGATGAACAAGTAGGGGTGTAATAGCGTGGAGAAAAATTATTGCTAGGTGGTGCAAAATCATTAATGTCGTAATCCAAACTTCCCATCTTTAGGATGACGGTTCCATCCGAATTTACCATTTTATACAGCCAATCGAATTCCCATTTTAGTTCATCTAATAGATCTGGCACACCATTATTGCTTTCAGGAATATTCCAGTTGTCTCTAAAAATCGCTGGATTGTTTTCATAGCTCGTCAACAACTGATGAATGGTGTTGTGAGTAAAAGTTACATATTTATTGTAATCTCCAGCATCGAACCATCCCCCTCTTAAATCCCTAGAAGTGGCTTCATTATTTTGATCAAAAGCAGATCTTACATCTATGTCTTGAGTGAAATTATCTATATCCGTCCAATTGGATTGAGCATAAGGCTCTTCTTTGGTAGCGTTACATCTATTGTAATAAAACATTTTTGTCGCAGCTTGAAGAACAGCGTAATAAGGATTTGAATTAATATCAAAAACAGCAGATCTCTGATTGTTCATCGGATCAAGAATATAATATGAACCTTCAACATTATAGCTGCTAAAGTCAAACCACCAACCAATATCACCAGATTGATCATGAATAGTTCCGTTATTCCATAAATTAGGAGTATCACTAAAAACGGAGTTATTATTTGTTGCATCAATAAGCTCAAGAACTGGACCTGCTATATATTCCTCATTTGAATTATAGCCAATCTGGGGATTGGAAATCACGGCCACTTTTTCAGCATTGGTTAAATACCCAAATTGATCAACATGAATAAAAGGACTCAATAGTTGAGCATTTCCTGAATATTGGATAAAAAGTAGTAGTAAAATTGCAAATTGTGATTTTCTGTTCATTTCTAGGTTTCTTTATTGACTATTTTTTTAGATGGAAAATACTTAAACATTTGTTTCTTTTCTTTACCAAATACGGGGCAATGGATGATGGTATATCGCCGTCTTTCAACGATAGGAAAAGATATGCCTACATTTATAATGTTAGCTTCAATAATTTATCGCTTATAATTATATTCGTTTCGTAATATCCATTTTTCAGTATTTTCGAATTTCACTTCTTTTCGAATATTTAGTTCCGTTTTTCCAATCGTATAGATGACTCTAATTTTAGCTTTTTCGTTATTATCATTTCCTGAATATTCTGTAATTATTTCAAATTCTTCTTCTGAAATTTTCTTATTCGAAATGACATCCGTTTTATTAATTTTAGTCCCGTCTTTGGATAGTTTAATTTTGTCCGTACTATTTGCACTTGGTTCATCTGGAAATTCCAAAAACAGTTTGAATTGGTATCTATTTTTACCGTTTTCAATTCGCAGATTGACGGGCATTGTGTAGGGTTCATTTGTTTGGTAATCTAGATATGTTAAGGATCCTTTCCACTCCCCAATTGTGTGCTCCAAAATTTCTGGTTGGACCGTATTTTGCCCAAAACTTATGGATGTAAACAGAAGGATTGATAATGATATTGATAAAATTGTTGTGATTATATTTTTCATTTTTTTTCTCTTTGTGCGTAAGGGATCAGTGATAAGTAGCACGCAAGCTAGGGGAAATCTGATCGCTTAGCACTTGGTATGCATCGTTTTTATTTTAATAAAAATTAATTCCTACCAGAATTCCAAAAGAAATCCCTATTGTATTTCCTTCTTGCAAATTTACCTTCCGATACATGATTCTTCCTTTAATATCAATTGTAAAGTTATTGTTTGACTGATATAATTCATATCCCGCTGATGCGACAAGTCCCAATCCTGAATAATACGTTGTCTCCAAAGGCTCAATATCGGGATTTTCTATATCCCAAAATACAGGATTATCGCCACCAATCCCTATGCCTCCTAGTATCCAAAGTTTATCTTTTAGCCAATATTGAATGGAAGGTGATAAAACACCAAAATCTCGTTTCCGATCTCTTCCAAATCCTGAATAATCATAGATTGATACGTTTGACGTTAATAAGATTGCTAATCTCGGATTTAGCATATAACCTACTTTAAGATCCATTCCCAAATCCGTCTGCATTTCTGAGTTGTCAGGAAAATTCAATTTTGAATTTGCAAGCCCTACCGATGTTCCAAAAAGAATGCCTTTCCTTTGAAAATCTGACGCTTCTTGAGCATTTATGGTTTGTGTAAAACAAATAGCGCATATTGCTAAAACAATACTATTAATTTTCATCTATAATATATTTTAATGAATAGAATTTGATGTAAAGATCATCTGTATTATCCATTAAAAAGTTACCATAGGTTAAATAATCAACGACTTGATTTTTCGCCTAATCCTACTCAAACTTTGGGTCGAAATGCCAAGGTAAGAAGCGATGTCTTTTTGACTTATTCGTTGAATCAACTCAGGTTTGCCTTTTAGTAAATTTATATATCTTTCTTCAGCTGTTTGGGTCATTAATTCTATTTGTTTTTTTTCTTTTTCAATAAATGCCTTTTGATCACCGATTGAAAACAAGATAGAACCCATAGGTGTTTGTCTTAATTTATCAATGTTTGATTTATTAATTCTTAGAACAGTGGAATCTTCAAGAGCTCTGATTTCTATCGATGAGGGTTTGCCAGAAAAAAGAGATAGCTCATCACCAAAGAAGTCGTTTTCGATCAATAAATCTAAACAGATATAGTTATCATTATTCCATACAAAAGAGCCTACTGCACCTTCAATTAAGAAATAACCATATCGTTCTTTTTTATCCGATTGCTTTATGATTTCTTTCTTTGCATATGTCACTTTTTCACCATGATCTGCAAGGTATTTCCAAACCTCTAATGGGGCTTCATAATATTTGTCAAATGCTTTTTTTAGTATTACTTCTATCATTACTTATTTCTGAATGATGCATAACGGCAGTTCGTGAAAATACCATTACTTAAAAGTATGGATAATTAAGTAAATGATACATCGACCTGTAGTGTTCT
>CALDTZ010000010.1 GCA_937924805.1 uncultured Saprospiraceae bacterium | reverse complement strand
CATCTATACATTGTAGGTTTGTTTTGAAATAATATTAGCTATGTTTTTAATGCCTATCAGCGTTAATAGCATTCCGTTTAATTCGTAACAATAGAATTTACATTAAATATCATACCTTACAGTTTTCTGTTCATTTAGTTTTAGTTTCCTTATTAAGAATAAACATCCTTAGTAAGGCATTTATTTTCTTTTTCATTTTTAATACACTATGGATCCATTGCAGTACGAAGTTGAAGCTTTTCAAATTTTTTCAAAAAGCAAGGTTTGGCAACTTAATCGAGATTACTATCAAGATATTGGAATCGAAGCTTGGAGCAATGGTATTGTTCCTCATCAAATTACGAGTAATTCTTTGGTAGGTAAGACGTACGCTTCCTTGATTTTAGGTTTCTTGAAAGATTTGGCTGCGAAAAAAAGCTTGAAAGAAACGGTTTATATTGTTGAACTTGGTGCTGGACATGGTCGATTGGGGTATCATGTACTTAAGCATTTGGAAGAAGCTATTACCTTATTAGAAATAGATCTACCACCGTATTGCTATGTGCTTACAGATATCGTAGAGCAAAACTTATCCTTTTTTAAGGAACACCCACAGCTCAAACCTTTTATGGCTTCTGGCGTTTTGGATTATGCGTATTATGATGCAGTTAATGGTGAAAATATTGAATTAAGATATGCTGGAAAGACCATCCAAAAAGGCGATTTGGAAAACCCCATTATAGCGATTGGTAATTATTTTTTCGACTCTATACCAAGTGAACTTTTTCATGTAAAAGGGGGTGATTTATCGCTTTGTTCAGTCGCACTTCATTCGGCAGTAGATCCCAAAAACGTGGATACAGCTTCGTTAATAAAAAATTTAAAACTTACGTTTAGATCGGATCCCATTGATGGTCAATATTATGAGTCAGCCGTTTTTAATGAAATTTTAGAAAGGTATAAAACCAAGCTAGAAAGCAGTTATGTGTTTTTTCCAGAGAAAGGTCTATTGTGTTTAGAGAGTCTCAAAGCACTGTCATCGCAAGGACTTATGTTACTATCAATGGATAAAGGGTTCCACGATGTTAGGTTTCTAGAAAATAAGAAGAAACCAGAAATTATTGCACATGGGAGTTTTTCTGTTTGGGTAAATTATCATGCAATAGGGGAATATTGTAAGGGTTTGGGTGGCTTGCCTTTATTTCCAAAATATAAATCGTTTCACTTAGAAGCGGCCTGTTTTTTATTTGTAGAAAATCCATTAAAGTATACAAATACAAATGCAGCTTATCAGCATACGATCAATGGTTTTGGTCCAGATAATTTTAATAGTATAAAAAAATTATGTTATGCGAATATTTCGAACGTTTCATTGGTTCACCTTTTGTCGGTTTTAAGATTGTGTGCATATGATTCTACTTTTTTTGTACAAATTCTTCCGCGAATAAAACAACTAATCCTTCGATTGACAAGTGATGAAGGTGAAGCACTTCTGGAAACATTAGATTTGGTTTGGAATTATTATTTTAATATTAATGAGAAAAAAGATTTAGCTTTAAGTATAGGAGGTATCTTTTTTGATTTAGGTTATTATGAAAAAGCACTTCTTTATTTCCAATACTCAACGGATGTCTATGGTGAAGAAATGGATACTTTTTATAACAAAATGCTTTGTTACTACCAACTAAGACAGGATGTTCAATTTAATAATTCATTGAAAATAGCACAGTTTTTATTTCCTGATGCTGAGATATTTGAAAACTTAAAAGCTTTAAAACTAGATAACTAATGCGATTGGATTTTTGAAGTCAATAGACTTCTACGGACCCCTACAAATAGAACAATTAGCATCGAATACAGAATAAAGAAAGGAATCACGAAATGTTCTTGATTACACAATAAAAGAATGCTCATAATGAGTAATTGAAACCCTAATCCAAGGGATGATACCATTGTCATAAACCACTTTGGAAATGGAGCACTATCTGGAGCTTGTCTATCAAAATAAAAAATAGCTTTATCAAAAGGGTTATAAAGTACCTTAAATACTTTAAAGTAGTTATCAACTGTTCCTTGGTTTTCGCCGGGCATAGCCTTTGGTGCTGAATTTTCAAATACTCGACTGGTAACGTCGCCATTTACGTTGTTTCGTAAAATGACATAGTAATAATTATATAGAGTTCCTTGAAGTTGAACTCCAATAAAAGCGAATAACATTAACCATATTGAAGAGTCGGAAACGATCCAAAAAGATAAGAGGAAAAAGAAATTAAGAAGGATATCAGCGATTGAATCATAATAACGTCCGATGTATGATGGCATTTTTTTTACTCTTGACAATTCACCATCGGCAGCATCTAGAATCGATTTTAGGATTAAGAAAATAGCTGCAGCGATTTTAAATCCGCTAAGGATAGATATGATAGCCAAAATACCGGATATGATAAACCAGGTCGTAACACGTATTGGAGTCACCGATGTATTTTTTAGTGCATTTGCAATGGCACGAGCAATAAACCTTCCATAGTCTGATAAATCAAGAAATTTATATTCTTTAGGTAATTTGGACATTCAATTTTAAGGATAAGAAGTATAAAAGCTAGTTGTAGAATGTTGTTTAAAAAATGAATAAATCAATAGGATTTAGTTTTTTACTAGCCTTTTGTTGATAAGAATCAGCGTAAAATTAGCAATAAAGAATGCATCAACAACAAAATAACGATCATTTGTTTAATTGAATGACCGTTCAATAAATCAATCTTACGCTCCATCAAAGGTACAATGATGGACTTAATTTTTGTCTTAATGGACGATGGTTTTTTGAATAGAAATTACGTTTTCTTTATCGTCTGTGATGAATAGATAGTGAAGTCCTTGATTTAATACTCCGCCTTCATACCATATATTTTGTCCTTCCACTAAAGTTATCTTCTGACTCCATATTATTTGACCGTTTGCATTAAGTAATTTGAGGTTTACAGGTCCTCTATAATCACTTTGTAAATAGATCGGGTCACCTTGAAAAACAGGATTAGGTGAAGTAAAAAAAGTCGATTGCTTTTTAATTTCAACCGTAAAAACTTCGCCACCATTCGAACTTCCAAACGTCGGGTCTTGTACTTTAAAGCTACCAATTGCGTTTGGGAATCGAGCAAAGCCCTTATTGGTCTCTTGGTTTTGATAATAGGCGATTGAATCTATTAAATCCCCGTTTTCATAGGAAAGTCCCAGATACCCATTCTCTTTATTTAGTTTAAAATTTGTGTGTAATCCCTCTTCATCAATGTCTCTATCTGCCCAAATAATAAGGTATTCATTTGCTTTTATAACTGTATTTTCAGGAAATCGCCATTGTTTTTTTATTTGCCAATTGTTGGTCAAATAATACTGATCTAATTCAATGTCTGACGACGTTTTATTATACAATTCGATCCAATCCGCATGACCACCATTTGGGTCTGTAATTGTGCTTGTGGTATCATTTGAGGTCATAATCTCATTGATAACAATTTCTTGATTTATTAAAGGATTCGATACAATGGTGCAAGAATCTATATGGTCAGCTAATTCAAAACGAAGACGTTGATGTCTCAGCGCAATATTTGTTTTTAAATTTATGATTTCTTCATTCCAATTAGGATTTTCATTTACAAACTCATTTTCATACATACCATAATGGTCTATCATTGACAATAAGCGATCTTTGTCAAAACTTGTCTGCAGAAGTGTACACCAAATATGTAGGTACTGATTTAGTAATATTTCATTTTCTAAAACTCTTGAAAATAGGAAATTAGGTGATTCTTGAAATAGTGAGAAATCCGCAAACTCATAAAGTGTCAAGTTGTAATCCCATGGTACATAAGTATATGTTTTTGATAGCGGTTCGTAATACATGAAATAATTATAATCAACATTGAGTGGTCCGTCTACAGAGTTGATGAAAATTTCGGCAGCGAAAAATCTTAAATAATCTTCAACATCGAGATAGTTTGATAATTCAGTATGAAGTTGTTCTGTTGGGATTTGGTTGACAGTGGTTATGAAATCTTCATAAGGAAAAGTATTATCAATGACATACTTTTCGTCTAAGCCAAAGCTACCTGTTTTATAAAGAGCTCCTTTATCGCTAGCAAATCGACTTTTGATAAAATCATCATTGATTTGCTCTACTGCATTGAAGATGCCAATGTTTTCATTATTAAACCACAACTCTATGAGGCCAGTTCTAGCTGTTTTTAATCCAGCATTTCTCAGGATATCATAGGATAAAGTTTCTCTTAGAAAGGTTGGATCATTATTTCCTTGGTGAATATTCAGTTTTTTTAGTCCATCAAATGTTTGATCTTTAAAATAATTGAAGTCTAATTTCAAAGGTGTTTTTTCATCAAAAAAAGTAATTCCTCCTTTCGCTCTAATCCCGATTGAATCTAAATCAATATTGGCATATTTGATAGATGCGGGAACATAGGTATAATCACCTGATCCAAATTCATTTAGGTGGATACTTTTTAATTCTTCCAATGTATAATCACAGGTTATGATCATTTTTTTTAAACCATTATGAAATGATTCGTTACCATCAAATTGGGCAAATAAAAGAAATGGACTAAAGGTTAATAGTAGGTGAAGGGTAATATTAAAAAGAGGTTTCATCGTTTTTTTGACTGTTCATTTTAATTAGATCGAATCATCTATTTATACATTACCAAAAAGCAATGTTTTTGTTGCATTTACGCCAATAAAATGTTGTGAACGAATAGTTCAAATTATACTTTGGAGGCTTTCGTAAGGGATTGAAACATATTTACGTAAACCAATGTAAGTCTAAGTTATTTTAATTCCATTGTACATTAATATTTGTTATTGGAGAAATCTGTAGTTTTTCTTCTGTCGGAATATTTTCATTCCACCAATTAAAATATGCATTTGATATGATGGGTAAGATATCTACTTGATTTATTATTTCCATTGAATTTGTTGAAGCAACTCGTGGATTCAATGAAGCAAATAAATAAAAATCTGGATCTTCTATAGCTTCCAATCGAATACCTTCGACAATCCATAAAATGTACATTCCTATAGATACTTCATCTAAATAAAAGGATGATAATTGGTTTCTGGGGAAATTTGAAATAATCATTTTATTATAACGCTATTCCAAAAGTGCCGTAATGTTTTCTACACTGAAATCTGGCACTTCAAAACTATCTGCTTTATTTTCTTTGAGTTTTTCAATAAATACTTCAACCTCAGAAAGTGCAACGTGTTTTTTATTACATGAAATAAATAAAAGAGATAAGGAAAGAAAGACAAAAAAATGATTCATAATTCGCTTTACACTGTAAACGTAATTGTAGTATGAATATATCGATTTTTTCAAGGACTAGAAAACTAGATGTGTATACACTGTAATTTAATGAAAGGTACTGAAATTACATTTACAATCAATGTAGCTGATGGCTTTCAATTTTATCTCCTACGTGTTGATTTTATCGCTTAACAACTGGTTAACAATCATTCAACTATGGTTAACAAAAGATCGGGTATTTCAAATGTATGTTTGTATGGAGTGTTGGCCAGCTCAATCAATTATTAATTATTAAAAAAATCAAACATGAAAGTATTAGCATTTATATTCAGTATCGTTTTATTTAGTTTTGGCGAAACCATTGATATGGTTTCTTGGGATTCAACACATTTTGACTTTGGAGAAATACAACAAAACATTCCAGCTACGGCTAGCTATGAGTTAACGAATAACAGTGATATTCCATTAGTCATTGAAGATGTAAAAGTAGGTTGCGGGTGTACGAGTTCTAATTATTCAAAAGAAGCGGTACTGCCGGGTGAGACGACAGTAATTGAAGCTATTTTCAACGCCAAAAAGGCTGGAAAATTTACTAAAACGGCATCCGTTCAAACAAACGTCAGTGATAAGCCAACGGTCCTCAGTTTTAAAGGAGTTGTAGTAAGTGAATAGGCATTCTATTAGGTCGAGCTTCTTAAAAATTGAGAAGCTCGATTTTTACTTTATCCTGCTGTTTTTTTTTATTAAAAAATCATACTATCCCATATGATGAGAGGTTATTTTGAAAGGTTCAAAATATGTCTTGATCTTAGCCGAATTAATTCGATTTTATTTTGATTCCAAAATAAATGACTCGTGGTAATGATGGTCCAAAAACGAAATTACTATCTCGGTTTTTTCCAATATCAAAGGTTTCTTGATATGCGTTAAACATGTTTTTAACTCCAGCATAAAGTTCTACAGCTGACCCCATTTTTACTAAAGATATTGAGTAACTAATTTTAGCACTTAATTCAGAGAATGAATCTGAGGTAATAATTTCATCTGTTGTTTGATTAGGAGACCCAGCAAAATGTGGTATTAACATTTTTCCAGTATAGATATAGTTTAAGCTAGTCTGTATCTTTTTATTTGGATTAATAGATAAGGTGCCAAAACCATAGTTTCTCGGTGTCCTGATAAATTCTCTTAAGCCACTTATTTCTACAATGTATTTTATGGGTTTATCATATTGACTTGATTGAAATGTAAAACCAGTTTCAATTTGTACTTTTTGATCGTAATTTGCTCTAAGTTCAACCGTTAATCCTTGAACAATAGCCCCTTGACCATTTCGTTTTTCAAAACGCTCACCAAAATTATCTTGACCAATGGGTTCAAGGAAAAAAGCGTGATTCAATCTTGTATAAAACCCTTCAAGAGTAAAACCAGTAACGAAATGGTCACTTGGTTTATCATAATTAATAGAAGTGCTATAGCTACGTGATTTTTCAGGTATTAAATCAGGTGATAATGTTACACGTGAAATTCCACCACCAGCAAAAGCAATGTGTAAATCAGTATCAAAAGCTTGAGGAGCTCTAAATCCAGTACCGTAATTTATTCTGACCTGAATATTTCTTTTGTATTTATAGAGGAGGGATAATCTAGGGTTATACACTAAGCCGTCTACAAGATTATGATCATCTATTCGTACTCCTGAAAGCAAACTCAAATATTTTGTAATAACCCAATCACTTTGTACAAAGAATCCAAAATTTTTAGTCGTTTGGTCTATTAAGTATGAATATGCTGAAATTTGGTCGAATACATCATCATAAACATATTCAGCACCAAGGGTAAACGTATTCTTTCCAAAAACAAATGATTTTACTTTATGGTTAAGCTGGAATCCACTTTGTATGGTTGTCGTGTTTGACATGCCATAGGGAGGATTTTCTAAATGAGTTTGTATAGCTAAACTATCATCAGGGAAGATTCCTGTATAATGTTTTCGCTTTGTATTTTGCCAAGCTACATAGCTTATCAATGAAGAATTATCTTGATTAAAATTTATTTGATAATCAGCACTACCCATCAATATATTTGTGGTCCTTTCTTCAGATTGTTGGGTTAAGAATGCCGGTTTAGATGTCATCTCTCCTCCATATCTATATTCGTTTAAATTACTGAAACTTACTTCCAATTTTTGATTTTTTGTTGGTAGTATAAACAGATTTGTGCCTACGGAAGTGTTTTTAAGTTCGGGGATTTCTGAAAATTGATCCATATTATGATCATAATGATTTCGCTCCCTATGGTTTAGAAAGAAAGAAATACCTAATTTATTATTTTGATCAACCAATGAGCTATTTCCACTTATGACGAAATCATTACTTCTTCCATTTATATTTTGATAAAATGAATTTAATTCAAAGGTATTGTCTTTTGGTATTTTAGTAATGACATTAACCGTTCCGCCGATGGCACTCGATCCGTATAATGAGGACCCGCCACCTCTCACTACTTCTATCTTTTCAATCATATTTGTAGGCAATTGCTCTAAGCCATAAAGTCCAGTTAATGGACTAAAAATGGGACGACCATTTATTAAAATTTGTGAATAGCCTCCATTAAGTCCATTCATTCTTAGTTGTGTATAGTTACAGGTTTGACAATCTGTTTCGACTCTTAAACCAGGCTGAAATTTTAACCCTTCTGATAAATTACAAGCTTGAACATTATCAAGTATTTTACTCGTTAATACATTTACAATGACGGGAGAATTGGTTTTTCTTTTAAAAGTCTTTGTTCCTGTTATTACAATATCATCAAATGATAATATTCTATTGATCAAATTAAATTGTAGTTCCCTATCCTTATTATTAGCATTTATTAGAATAGTTATTTTCTTGTTCTCTAAACCAACATAAGATACTGTAACATCATATGTGCCGTATGGGATATTGTTTAATTCAAAGTACCCATTCTGATCACTCTGGGTTCCTGTTAGGGGATTTGTAGAAATTGCAATATTAGCAAATTCTTGTAAACGATCATCGACTTTTACTTGTCCACGAATGTTTCCAGTTTGCCCAAAGGTGAGTATGCACGAAAATAATAAAAGGAAAAAACTAAAGGTCCTTTTTAGACTCATATTGTTTTTGATGTAAGTTATAAGGTGCAAATATAATAAGTTAGATTACTCTAACAAGTTTATATAGTTCATTGTTTATCTTTGCCTTAGAAGTTGCCGTTATGCCTACACAAACAAAGGAAAATTATTTAAAAGCTATTTTTTCCATTTCTCAAGAAAAAAATATTGTTACCATATCAGAGTTAGCAGAGACGATGGGGGTAAGCAAACCCACAGTGAATAGTATGGTCAAGAAGATGAAAGAAAAAGGTTGGCTTATTTATGAAAAGTATAAGCCATTAAAATTGACTCCTAAAGGTAAGAATGCGGCAGCTTTGATCATTAGAAAACATAGGCTGACTGAAATGTTCTTATCCACTATAATGGATTTTGGATGGGAAGAGGTCCATGAAATTGCAGAAGAAATGGAACATCTTCAATCAATAAAACTTTTTGATCGGATGGATGAAATTTTAGGATTCCCGACTGAAGATCCTCATGGATCTCCTATACCTGATAAATCGGGAAAAATAGCGAATCCTTCCTATCTGAATCTGACCGCCTTAAAAGCTGGCGAAAGTGGAAAACTTTGTGGAATTATGAACAGCTCCAAAGATTTGCTGCTATATCTAAATAAAAAGAAGATTAAGTTAGGATCTATTCTTAAAGTTATTGAAATAGAAGAATTTGATTCTAGTACTGAACTATTAATCAAGAAAGGCTCTTCTGTAATCTTAAATCATAATGTCTGCAAGTGCTTATTAGTTGATAAGATCTAAGACATTGATTACTATTTAGAGGCGCTTTTTTGGCTTATCCAACCTTTTTTGATGATTATCTTTTAAAGTAACACAAAATTGATACCTCATTTGCAAATATTATTTTATAAATGGCAATCTTTGTATTCGAAATTCGACCGTTTTATTTAAAATGTGAAGAATCAAAATAATATATAAAACCAATATCATGAAGAAGTTACGAACCTTTTTAGCACTACTACTTTTTGTTTTTGTGAGTTGGAATATCCAGTCTCAAGATGCTCAGCTTAAAGGGGTAATGCTTGATGATCAAGGTGACGCAGTCGTTTATGCAAATGTATCTTTACATCAGAGTTTGGATAGTGTGTTGGTGAAGGTAGAGACAACAGATGATCGAGGACTATTTACTATTTCTGGTATCAATCCAGGTAATTACTTCATAAAAGCGTCTTATATCGGTTTAGCAGATTTAGAAGTGATGAATATTGATATTACAGACAATAGTGCGAATGATTTGGGTGTTTTAAAATTTGAAACGAGTGGTGTAGACCTTGGAGAAGTTACCGTTACTGCTACCAGAGCATTGGTAGAAGTAAAACCGGATCGTACCGTTTTTAATGTACAAGGAACGATAAATAGTGTGGGAGAAGATGCATTGGCATTGATGAGAAAAGCACCGAGTGTAACTGTTGATAACAATGACAATATAAGTGTATTAGGAAGAACAGGTGTTCGGATCTTTGTCGACGGTAAAGTACTGCCACTATCGGGAGATGACTTGTCTGCCTATTTACAGAACCTTCCAGCAGAACAAATAGACCGCATCGATATTATTACAAATCCAGGTGCAAAATATGAGGCGGAAGGCAATGCTGGTATTATCGATATTCGATTGAAAAGAGATGAAAACAATGGAACGAATGGTTCGGTAAGTGCCAGTTTTTCTCAAGGTAGAGAAAGTCGTTATAATGTGTCTAGCACGCTTAATTATCGAAATAAGAAAATGAATGTATTTGGAAATGTAGGGTATGGAGATCGGACAGGCTTCAATGACATGCTTTTTGAGAGTTACCAAAACAATTTCTTATTAGATGAAATAAACAACACTCTATTTTCATCATCAAATCTTAATTATCGAGTCGGTACCGATTTTTTTATCGGTAAAAAGCAGACAGTTGGATTCTTGGTCGGTGGGAATATAAATGACCGATCAACCAAAAATGATAATATTATTGAAATTTCTAATTTA
Source organism: uncultured Saprospiraceae bacterium (assembly GCA_937924805.1). GTDB lineage: Bacteria > Bacteroidota > Bacteroidia > Chitinophagales > Saprospiraceae > JAHDDO01. The sequence continues at coordinate 12,226 of CALDTZ010000010.1, read as the reverse complement.
TCGAATGCTAGCTCTGTTGATTCTGTTTTATTTGCTCGTAATACGGCAACAGGTGGCGGCAATAATTACACCTTAAATGCGAATTATCAATTTGATATTTCAAAAGAATCGCAGTTTAGCATAGATTTAGATTATGGTAACTATAATAGTTTTTCAAGCCGATTTTCACCGAATAGGTATTATCAAACGATCGATGAAAACGTATTTTTAAGTGAACAAATAAATATCATTGAGCCCGAAAATGATATTGATATTTATACCGCTAAGGTAGATTATGAACAACCAGTAGGCGGTGGTCAATTTGGAATTGGAGCTAAGTTAAGTCGTGTGGTTTCGGACAATACTTTTCTATTTTTTGATGAAATAGATGAAGTCAAAACTCGGAACGATCAACGTTCTAATTTTTTTAATTATGGAGAAAATGTCTATGCTGGCTATCTTAGTTATAATCGACCAATAAATCAAACGGTAAGTTTTTCGTCAGGTGTTCGATTAGAGCAAACAGATGCAGTAGGTACATTAACACCATATGATGTTAGTTTGTCAGAACCCCCTGTAGTGCAAAATTATTTAAGTGTATTTCCAAATCTAGGATTTTCCTGGACCCCGAAACCTATGCACTCTTTTAATTTAGCATTGGGAAGGAGAATTAATAGGCCAGATTATAGTGTATTAAATCCATTTGAAAATAGATTAAGCGAGCTATCATATGAGAAAGGAAATCCTCGTTTATTGGCGGAAATTGTTAATAATGTAGAATTGGGATGGACCTATCAATATCGATATAATTTTAAACTGGGTTATAGTAAAACAGAAAACCAAATCACACGATTGATTGCACCTGATACTGTAGATACAAGAGCAGGATTTATAACATGGGCAAATTTAACAGATCAGACTGTCTTTTCAGGGAATATTTCAGCACCAATGCAGTTTAGTGAAAAATGGAGTGCCTTTTTTAATCTTAGTGCTTCTTATATTGATAACCAAGCCGATTATGGTAATGGTCAAGTTGTAGATGTTCAAGCATTTACTTATTCTGTATTTACCCAACAAACATTTACTTTACCAAAGAAGTTTAAGGGGGAAATATCTGGTTATTATGCAGGCCCAGGTGTTTGGGGCGGTGTATTCAAATATGAAACAACATGGTCACTAAATCTAGGTTTGCAACGCAAATTTCTTAATGATCAACTGAACGTAAAGCTTGCAGCTAATGATATTTTTTACAAATCGTGGTGGCAAGGGGTATCTAATTTTGCTGGATTAGAGTCTATTGGTTCTGGTAAAAATGATACAAGAAGAGTAACCTTGAGTGCAAGTTACAATTTTGGTAATCAGAAAGTAAAGAGTCGAAAACGTAAGACTGGTATTGAAGAAGAAAGCAAACGGGTAGGGAAATAGTCTTATCATCTTTAATGACCCTAGATGTATCATTTTTGGTTGGAATGACATACGTACTCGAAATAACGTAGGTAGGAAATGCGTCTTTTGATTTACTTATTGGAATTGGTATGAAATAGTGATTACGGTTTATAATGAATAGTACCGAATGCAAAATGATTCACCATTTTTTCTAATTCGCGCATCGTGTTTTTCTTTCCTAAACTGGTTAAACGAGGTAAGTGTTGAGCATAATATATTTGATTGTTAATCATATCGTAGAGTGTTGAACCAAGACTTTTGGCATATTTAAAGGCTGGATTGATTTCTTCAATTATAGCGGCAATACGACCAACCATCTCTTTATATGGAATGAAAAATCCATACTTGTTTTCTTCGTCTACACGGGAGACATGATAGGTTTTTGCTCCATCTTTCATAATTATTTGAAAAAGTAAACCTTCATTGATATAGTCTGATAAGGTTGATTCTTGATTTGCATATACCATGCAGTGAATCGCTTTTCTTAGCTTTTCAGTACTATCTTTTACGTTCGCAATTTTGTAATCAATAAGATAGGTTACCCATTCCCAATACCAACAGTTGAGATAGAGTAAAAGAAGGTGTTTATTTTCAAAGTACCGATAAATGGATACTTCAGATGATTCCATCTTTTTAGCAAGTTTGCGAAAAGTGAAAGATTCAAAACCTAATTCATCAATTAGCTCTACAGCATTTTGTAATAATCGACGACCATATGTTGAATCTTGTGGATCTTTCACAAAGAGTTTTGCTGGTAGCTCAAAGCGAAGTTTTAATGACATATCGAATTTTTTTTAAATATAGCATAAAATACTTAAACAATTAGTATGACTCTATGTTTAAGTTAGTAATACTAACACGATAAATAATTTTTACTTACATTTGTGTTATTAATGATAACAATGTGATTTTTACGTTAAAAATCAAGTCGGAAAAAAAATAGTTCAAATTTTAAAAACAAATACCTATGAAATTCATTATTAGAAATCAAGCAAAAATCTCTAACAAGTATTTAAGGTTTGCGAAATGGAAAATCAGAACGTTAAGTGGAAAGTTTAGAGAGCTCATTTATTCAGAAATATATATTACAAGGATTTCTACTAAACCTGAAATCTATGATGCAAAAGTAAAAATGGGTGTTTCTGGTTATGATATTGTCGTTTCGGCAAGATCACAAAATCTTAATCAGTTATGGTCTACATTGTCAATGAAAATGAAAAGACAACTAAGGAAATCTAAATCAAAAATGAAAAAACATACCTGATATTGGTATACTAATTTCTATCCTTTGTTAACCAAACAATTACCATAGAACTAAAATAGAGACACATGAAATTTTTAACAAGAAAACTGATAAAGCCAGAGGACTTAAATGCAAACAATACCTTGTTTGGAGGTAAGTTGCTGAAGTGGATAGATGAAGAAGCTGGAATCTATGCTATGACCAAATTGGGATGTGCACAAGTTGTCACAAAATTTATTTCTGAAATTGACTTTGTGAATTCAGCTTCACAAGCGGACGTAATAGAAATTGGATTACAATTCATTTCAATCGGCAAGTCATCCATAACTTTTGGATGTGAGGTAAGAAATATTTTTACGAAGAAATCAATTATCAAAATTGAACGAATTGTTTTTGTAAATGTGGATGACGAAGGTCGTTCGAAGCCGCATGGTAAAACCTTGGCATCGATCAAAGAAAAAGCAACTCATTCATCCGAAATAAATAATTAAAATAAAAAATCATGAAGCGATTTTTTCAATTCCTAGAATTGGACAGAAAGGAAATTAGCTACATTTATTTGTATGCTATTTTTGCTGGTTTGATTACCTTATCATTGCCGCTTGGTATCCAAGCTATAATAAACTTAATGGTAGGCGGAGAAGTCTCATCTTCTTTAATTTTACTTATTGGAATTATTACTGCAGGTATTGCCTTTAATGGTGTGCTCACTGTAATGCAGCTGACGGTCACAGAGACGATTCAACGAAGAATATTTACACGTTCTTCGTTTGAATTTGCATGGCGTATTCCCAGATTAAAATTAGAAGCGTTGACCGGGATTTATCCGCCAGAACTCATAAATCGATTTTTCGATACGGTCACCTTGCAAAAAGGAATTCCAAAGATTCTAATTGATTTTTCGACAGCGATGTTACAGATCTTGTTTGGTCTTATATTGCTCTCTCTCTATCATCCGTTTTTCGTTTTCTTTGGCTTGTCTTTGCTTGTCATTTTACTACTAATATTTTGGTTTACGGGAAAGCGTGGACTCAAAACAAGCTTAGTGGAAAGTAAATACAAATATCAAGTTGCACATTGGCTAGAAGAATTAGGTCGAGCAATGAATATTTTCAAACTTTCTGGTTCTTCTAATTTGCCTATTACTCGAACGGATAAATTGGTTGGCAATTACTTAGATGCTAGAAAGGAACACTTTAAAGTTTTGTTAGTTCAATATGCAAGTGTCGTTTTATTTAAAACGATCATAACAGCAGCACTTTTATTTTTAGGAAGTGTATTAGTTATCAATAATCAAATAAGTATTGGCCAGTTTGTAGCGGCCGAAATTATTGTTATCCTGATCATGAATTCTGCTGAAAAACTTATTCTCAGTATGGAAAACATTTATGATGTATTGACTGCCTTTGAAAAGATTGGTTTTATGACAGATCTTCCATTAGAGCAATCAGAGGGTATCAAACTTGATGTTGAAAATATTAAAGTTGGAGGTATAGATATTGAGTTGGATGACCTAACCTTTCAGTATGAGGACTCTAACCGTCCTACATTGAATAAAATTTCGCTGAGAATTAAACCACGAGAAAAAGTTTGTATTTCTGGCTTTAATGGGTCAGGTAAAGCGACACTAACGAAGTTACTTGGAGGCTTGTATACAAATTATAACGGGATGATATCTTTCAATGATATTCCTTTAAAAAAGATGAATTTAGAGAGTCTCAGAAAAGAGATAGGAACATTAAGCACCAAGGATGAAATATTTAATTCCAGTATCATTGAAAATATTACATTAGGCAACGATGATATTCCATTCCAAACGATTCTAAAAACGGCAAAAGAAATTGGATTACACAAGTATATCAATGCAATGCCAAATGGCTATCATTCAGAACTTATAGCCAACGGACTTAATATTCCACATAGTATTATGACCAAAATTATCCTTGCAAGAACGTTAATTTTTAAACCTGAAATACTGTTGCTGGACAATTTTATGCCTCGATTAGAGGAAAAGGAAAAATCAATAATTATGAACTACCTCACAAACGCTGATAAGAAATGGACACTGATTGCGGTATCCAATGATCCAGAATTTGCTGCAAAATGTGATAGGGTTATCGTTTTACAAAATGGAAATATAATTGAAGATGCTCCCTTTCACGAAATAAAGTCTGAAAAACTTAAGTCGGATGTTTTTAAATTATCACCCGTAAACAAATAGCTATGTTGAACATTTCTGAAAATTCGATCCTTCAAAAATTTGATACCAAAAATGTGGTATCAATAAATCGAAACGAATTGCCGAGAGCGAATCGAATGTTTGCTATATGGCTCATTATACTACTCGTCATTGTTTTAGTCATCTTTTTCCTTCCATGGACGCAAAATATTCAAATGAAAGGAAAAGTTACCACCTTACTTCCAGAGCAGCGACCACAAGATGTAAATTCAGTAATCGCTGGACGAATAGAGGAGTGGTTTGTGAAGGAAGGTGATTTGGTTATGGCAGGCGATACCATTGCATTCCTTTCTGAAGTAAAAGCAGAATACTTTGATCCACAATTGCTGAAAAGAACAGAAAGCCAAATTATTGCAAAGAAAAATAAGGTCGGAAGTTATAAGCAAAAAGCAAATGCGATAGAAAACCAAGTGGAAGCTTTACGTCAAGAACTCATATTTAAAAAACGGCTATTAGAGAATAAAATTCTGCAAGAGCAACTCAAGCAACAGAGTCAAATTGCTACCGTTGATCAAGCAACGATGGATGCTGAAATCGCGGCTTTTCAATATCGAAGAACTGATACTCTATTCCAAAAAGGAATAAAATCACTTAGTGACCTTGAAGGGAAACAATTAAAACAGCAGAAAACAAATGCATATTTAATCACAGCTAAAAATAAGTTGCAAGAAACTCAAAATGAGGTAAATAATGCCAAAATCGCCTTGCAATCAATAGATGCTGAATATAATAACAAAATTTCGAAGGCGGAATCGGACAGATTTACGACCCTTTCTTCCTTTTATGAAGCAAAAGGCGGCGTTGATAAATTGCAGAATCAATACAATAATTATGAATTGAGAAATGCAATGTACTATGTAATAGCACCCCAGTCAGGATATATCACTAAAACCATAAAATCAGGAATAGGTGAAATGATAAAAGAAGGAGATAAAATTGTGACGATTGTACCATATGAGCGAGAATTGGCTGTTGAACTTTATGTTCGTCCGATGGATCTACCTTTGATAAATAAGGGTCAAGAGGTACGACTAGTATTTGATGGTTGGCAAGCATTTATTATTTCTGGTTGGGCTGATTTCTCCTTTGGAACCTATAGCGGGGAAGTCGTTGCAGTTGATAATTTACCAAACGATAACAGTTTATATCGAATATTAGTAAAAACTAAAAATGATGACATTTCATTTCCAGAATTACTTAGAATAGGGACTGGTGTTCAAGGTATAGCGATCCTTAAAGATGTACCTGTTTGGTATGAAGTATGGCGTCAACTTAATGGATTTCCAGCGGATTTTTATGAAGATGGAATGGAAAAGAACAAAGCAACATTTAAACCACCCGTAAAATCAGTCGCAAAATGATGAAGTGGATACGAATATTAATTTTATTTTTTTGGTGTAACACGCTTTTATCACAGCAAGTACCGCAGCAAAACAATATAGTAAAAGTGTTTGCGCTAGAAGATTACCTTCAATGGGTTAAAAGTAATCATCCTCTATTGAAGCAAGCAAGTCTTTTGAATGACAAAGCGAAAGCAAGTTTATTAGAATCCAAAGGGCTGTTTGATCCAAAATTGAATGGAAATTACGAGCATAAGACTTTTGATGATAAAAACTATTTCAAAACAGCTAAAGCTGGGTTGAAAATTCCAACTTGGTATGGAATTGATGTTAACTTGGGTTATCAATGGGCGAATGGTGAATTCTTAAATAATGAAGATTTCCTTCCTTCAAATGGTCAAGCTGTTATAGGTGTTGATGTTCCTCTTATTAGAGGATTGCTCTTTGATCAACGAAGAGCTCAAGTACAGCAAGCACGACTCTTTTTTGATGCTAATGAAGCAACACGACAATCGATGGTAAATGATCTTCTGCTAGACGCTATCGAATCCTACTGGAAATGGGCGTATCATTATGAGGTTGTAAAGATATTTGAAGCTTCTTTATCCTTATCGGAAGATCGATTTTCGATTATTAGAGAGAGTTTTCTACTAGGTGACAAACCCGCCATCGATACATTAGAATCACTTATTGTTTTGGAAAACAGGCAGCAGCAACTTAGAGAAGCGAACATTGGGTTTCAAAATGCAACCTTGGAAGTGTCTAATTATTTATGGGAGGATGATTTAGTTCCTTTAGAAATCTCGGATGCACTTATTCCAGAGAAATTAAATGTAGATGATTTGCAAATTGGATCAAGGATAGATCCTTTGATTTATGAAAATGTAAAAGAAACGCACCCACAATTGCAAGCAATAACGGTCAAGCAGCAGCAGCTGGAAATCAAAGAAAGATTAAAAAGAGAACAATTTAAACCTGACCTTAGATTTAAGTATAACTTTTTGGGTGATGGATTCAATTTTTCTGGAGAACCAACGAATGCTAATGCTTTGTCAAATGTATTACTTGAAAACTATAAACTTGGTTTGCAATTCAATTATCCTTTGTTATTGCGTAAAGAAAGAGGTGGATTGCAGTTAGTGAAATTGGAACAATTAGAAAATGAATATAAACTGGAATTTAAAGCATTGAAAATCCAAAACAAGATCAAAAGCATATTTCAAGAATTAAATACCAAAATTGAACAGCAAAGCGCACAATCGTCTATCGAAAGCAATTATATAAGTCTTTTGAATGCAGAAAACGAAAAATTTCGCGTAGGAGAGAGCTCTATTTTTTTAATTAATAATCGAGAACAAAAACTAATTGAGGCCCAATTGAAATTACTAAAATTGACGACAGATTTACAAAAATTAATTTGGAAATTGGAGTGGGCAAAAGGGAATATTTCATAGTTTTTGGGATTGGATTAAAAATAAATATTGCCGCTGACAGAAGATTTTTGGCAGTAAAGTGAAGATTAAAAAAAGCAAAGCGTTGTTAAGTCGTTTTGCTTTTTTACATATTTTGAAATCTATGGTTTAGACGAATTATCTTTTATGAATATCATTTTTGGTGCGGCAGGAAATTTAATTTCAAACTCATTTACGGTTTGGTTTTCCACATTAAAATGGATCGGGAAATCGTCCTTACCAGTCGAATGATTGGTATGAGCAATGAATTTTGAAAGCATGATATGTTCTAATCCTCCAATAAAATCGTAATATGAAAAATGCAGTTGATCATTACCTTTAGCCGTTATGGATATTAAACCATAAGCTGGATGAAAATATTTACCGCAATAAGCTGTTATCGGAAGAGAAATACGATCTTGGGGTATTTTGTATTCCTTAAGGGGTTCTTTATTCTTTTTGTCAGATACTTGATTTTCGAAGTATGTAATAGCTTCTTTCAAAGAAGTCTTCTTACCATAAATAAAAATATCTTCTGCAAATTTTGTTAAGGCACTTGGTAAATCTGAGTATTGATTACATAGAACAGAAATGCCGAAACCTAATTCGGGAATGAATAAGATTCTTGCTTTTTGTCCAGCGGTAACCCCATTGTGAGCTATCGTATGATATTTGTTTGTCGTTGTAATATCCCAGCCAATTCCATAAAATCTATTATCATTCGCATACCGAACGACCAATGGATTTGTGATATAGGAAAATTGTTTGGATGAGATTAAAGTGTCATTATTAATGATTCCTTTATGAATGAGTAGTTGGGTCCATTTAGTGATGTCTTCAATGTCAGAATATAATCCGCCTGCTGGTGCGTAGGTATCACCACCTGTATTGACCTTTTGAGGTTCATTGATTTTAGTTATACCATCTCGACTATAGGAGGTGGCTATATCTTTTTGTTTAGGGAATTGATTGTAACTATTATTCATATTTAATGGTCGAAAGATTCTAGTTTCAACCAATTCTTCCCACGACGCTCCTGTAATACGTTCTTCCAAAATACCAGCAACCGTAAACGTGAAATTGTTATAGAGATATGTCTCGCGCAAACTTCCACTTAGGCCCATTTCTGGAAGAAGGTTAATAATGTTATCTCTTTCAAATTGGGGACCGTACATTAAATAATAATGCTGTGCTAAACCTGTCTGATGGGTCATTAAATCTTTAATGGTAACGTGCTGTGTTAGGTAATCATTGGACATTTTAAAATCAGATAGATGACGAATAACAGGATCATTCCATTCCATCCGTCCTTCATCTACTAATTGTGCCCCAATAAATCCTGTCATACCTTTTGCTATAGATCCCAGGTGAAATATCGTTTTCGTAGTCACCGGTTGTTTTGTGTCAAGATCTTTACTTCCGATACCTTTCATTAAAATGATATCATCGTCATAAATTACAGAGATAGCCATGCCTGGATTGTGGGTTGCTTGTCTCAAGGTATCGATGACTTGATTAAAATAAGCCAACTTTTGTTCTTTTGAATGAAGGTTTTGATCATTCATTTCTTGTGCTTGTAATAATGAGACAATTCCTATTGTGAGGATGATTATCTTTAAAATGTTCATAGATCGTAAACTATAATTTAGAAATTAATAATAGGCAAGCATTGTTTCGTTTCGATGTTAGGTTAAAATAAATTAAGCAATTTACGTTAACATAACGATCAGAATGGATGAGAAACCAAGGTATAAGCATAATGGAATGTAATACCTTGAGTCATTGATGGCAAATTTACTTTTTGATTTTTTCTTGAATATTCCAAATAGTTTAAAATCACCGATTGCTCTTAGGACAAAAATACTTCCTAGGATTATCGTTGCCATATTTAACCATTTTTGATCTATCCAATCATTTAAATCAATATAATAATGGGAAGCAGTAATGATTGAAAATTTGATCAGACCTAAGGCCACAATTATTGTAGCTATGGTTGTTCCGATTTTCTTTTTTTCATCGAGATACGAATCCATATATATATCAGGTACCGCACCTTCAATTGCCCACTGACCCCCTGATGCCCAGTAGAAATGAATAAAAGCTAGACCAAGAAATAGCGAAACGTTAAAGAGTATAAGTATGTGGATAATCATGGTTAATCGTTTTTGAGTGTTGTAAATAGGCATATCGTTATAAGTAAGAGTCCAAATATTCCACCATAAAACTGGAAGACTCCATTGAAAACAGACCCCACATAAATAACGCATAGCTGATAAAGTACCATAGATAAAACAGGCAATAGAGGAAGTGAATTTGTCTTTGGAGTTCTATTTAGAACGGATACGTTTAGCATGCCGATTATGATAAAAGACATTCCCATCATAAAGCTCATGATACCCCAAGCATTCCATAAGGGTTGAGCTGTACCCGAATAGACAAATTCTTTTAGGAGATAATCTTGGACATCAGGTTTTACTAAATCAGTAAAATGTACAAACGTATGAAGGGCACCAATAAAAATAGGCATGATGCATGCAACAATTGCAAATAAGATTCTTGATGTTTTTTTCATTATTCTTTTGTTTTACTCAAAGTTCAGAAGAATAGAATGAAATATGATTGACTTTGGTTAAGAAATCCGTTTTTTCCTAATTCGGCTTAAACTTTCAGGTCTAATACCTAAATATTGAGCGATTAAATATTGAGGAACTCGATTGATTAATGCGGGTTTTTCTTGTAATAATTTCGAATACCTTTCTTCTGGAGAGTCCATGAGTAGGGAAGCATTTCTACTATTTAGTTTAAAGAGTTTTTGTTCTCCGATTGCTTTTGAAAACTGTTCAGAAACGGGCATTATTTTGTATAATTTCTCGAGCTCTCTAAACGGCACAATTAAAAGTTCGCAAGGTTCTAAAGCGACGGTAATCGTAGTCGAAGGTGTTTTAGATAAATAACTTATATAGTTACCAATAAAGGCAGATTCCAAATAAAAGTTGTCTGTATATTCTACACCTTCTTTGATATAATATTGTCTAAGAATGCCTGAATTAACGAAACCCATATTTTGACTTACCTTAAAAATATCTTCCCAGATTTCATTTTTCTTGAGGTTAACGACGGTCAGCCTTTTTGCGAAAAGGTCAAATTCCTCTTGCTTAAAAGGTACAAATTTTTTGAATTCAGCGATTATTCTTTCTAATTCCATTTTATTTAGACTGTTACCATCATTGAAAATATAGCTTACTTCTTAAACATGATTTTATTTTCTTGGAAATCTATAAGCAAGTGTTTTATTTATTCTTTTGAAGAATAAGATCGCTTATATCTTTTTTGTTTTATGGACCTTCCTTTTGGCCGTGGATTATTTTAATAGGATTATTTTTTTTGTGATCATTGATCCTTCACTAATAAGCCTGATTAAGTAAATCCCATTATTAAGATGCGATATATTTATCATTTTTTGATTAACAAATTCACCTACATGATGACCAGATACATTGGTTACAACCACTCTCGTTTTTTCTATATTTTTCAATCCGTGGAACGTAATGATTCCATTTGATGGATTTGGGTAGATACCTAATGTTGTAAATGTATGGTCAATGGTAGATGTAGCAATACAGTTTGGTTCTTCGGTTAGTTTGATTAAACCAATTTCATTGTCTTGATAACATCGAATATTCGTTTCGAATTGGCCATCTGTAAATCCATCACCAACATTGGTAGGTAATAATGCGCTTTTGAAGCCAAGTTTTTCTATTAATTCATCTTTTTGCCAACTTTGAATATATTCTGAATCGGGTTGATTCCAATCCTTTTGCAATACACTGAGATGCTGTATACGCAGAGAATCTTCATTGTTTAAATGTAAATATCGTATTGAATCGACGGTATATTTATAGTTTTTTTGAGTGCCAAATGATTCGTGTTCATTAGCCCTATCAAATGATTCCCAAGATGATCCTACTTCTGCCCCAAAATCCATCACTAAATTCATCGAATCTATTGATTTGATATAGTGATATATAGAATCACCTTTTTGGCAAAGAACATATTCGCCATCTATTTCATTAAAGATGGTAGGTTGACTTTTAAAAATGATTTTACATGATAAACCTTTCAAAAAAGTATCTCTTATCGATTCGTTTGTTAAAGTTCCTGTCCATTCTGGAGCAAACGGTTCAGCGACTTGTATATACCACTTTGCACCAATTGGAGCAAAGTCTTGACTAAACAAAATCGTTTGCGTCAATAAAATGAACATTAGAGTTGATACTGATTTCATGTTTATCTATTTTGATGACAAGGAATATATTTCAATATTTTTTTCACACCCTATTTTTATATAAGACTATGTTTTTCCGATAATCCTTTTGAATAAATTTTTATAATTTTTAACAGGGCCTCTTTGTTTTCCTGTATAATCGATTTCAATTTTTTCTTCAGAAAGATCATCTAAATTAAAGCGAAGTGGATATACAAATTCTGGTTTTCCAAAATAATTGATGGGTCCATATTTGATAGCATA
>CALDTZ010000009.1 GCA_937924805.1 uncultured Saprospiraceae bacterium | reverse complement strand
AAAAAAACTGGATACCGATTTATATCAGTATCCAGTTTTTTAAACCTGTCTCGTTATTTCATACTTTTAAATTACAGTTTACATCTTAATCCAACTTTCCAGATTGGATTTCTTACATAGTAGGATGTTAAATTCTGAGTATCGTCTCCAATATATCTGCGGAGATCTACACCAGTAATGTTGTTTGCACCGACAGTGACATTGAATTTTTTCAAAAATTTGTATTTCATACTGAAGCCAATGAGGTTGGTTGCATTAGTATAATGTGCTTCATCTGCACGAGTAGATCCTACACCTCCCAGATTACTGAGATAATTACTTCTATACGCTGCAGTGACTCTAATAGAGAGTCCGTATTTTTCATAATACAGAATACCATTTAAGTTATGCTTAGATGTTCCGGGAAAACCATTGGTTGCATCTCCTACAGCGCCGTCAAAGTTACTTTCAACTAAAGCGTAATTTGCTTTTAAACCAAATCCTTGGGCAAACCTTGGTAAAAACGTAAAGTGCTGATTAAACCCTATTTCAAAACCATAAAGTTGAGCATTCGTAATATTTATTGGTTTAGAAATATCAAATAATAAATCTTCTTGACCTGCGGGTAATGCGATGCCTAATTCTTCTTCTCCTGGGTAAGGTTGGTTAACAATCGTTTGTTGGCCTATATAATTTTTAATGTCTTTATAAAAAATACTCCCTCTAAAAGAACCTCCATTCTTAACGTAGTATTCAATTGTATTATCATACATCCATGCTGTATAAGGCTCTAAGTTAGGTGTTCCAGACCTAATAGTTCCTCGGTAGATACTTGTTCCTAAATCTGAAATGTAATCAGGCGAATTAGGATCAAATATTGCAGATGAAGGATCTAAATATTGGATGTCATTGTTTGGAACCATATCTCTATACCTCGGTCTTGATGCTCCTCTGGCAACACTTACACGATATTGGAGATTTTTTCTTATTTTTATATTAGCATTAAAACTAGGCAATACATCCCATCTAGAATTATCTACTTCATGGTAGAATGCATCATTTACAGTAGTATTAACTCCCTCAATGGGATCTCGTTGATCAACTCCTGTAAACCCTGATGATTCATTTATTGTATTAATGACTCGTACTCCAAAATTTAAATAGATTGGAATATTAAATAATTTTGTACCCGTTTCTACTTGTGCATAAGAAGAAAAACTTGATTCTTTAGCACGATAAGATCTGGCAGAAACTAATGCTAAATTATCGGCCTCTGATGTCACCTCACCCAACGGTGTATTAAAATCGAAAACGCTTCCGCCATCTAAAGCAGAGAACGTTGGCGTCATATCTAATACAGCCTGACTTGGTGTATTTACCCATTGAGGTAAGCCAGTATCGCCATACATGAATCCTGCAGGGGTAAAGTTATTCTCTGCAGATCGAAGCGCAATAAACTCAGCTTTTTGTTCCTCTGTATAACCACCAAAATCATTAGAATTTGCTCCAGCTTCTCTTGTTTCAAAATCAGTTATAGCATATCTTGAACCTATTGAAAATGTTGTTTTTTTATTTAGATCATAAGCTAAGTCCAATCGTGAAGCATAGTTATGTCCTTTTGTTCTAATGTGCCTCACTGTGGTATTAAGTAGCCCAAAAGCCGTTGGGTCAAAGGCCGCTTCAGGCAAACCATATAATGGACGTTCACCTCGTATATCAAAACTAAAATCGCTTTGATCATAATCTCTACCATCTAATCTACTTGATCCGATATTTTTTAAATTTTGAAAGAAATCTAAATTCGAATATGAAAGATCAAAATTAACTGACAATTTATCTGTGGCTTGATAATTTGTGTTTAGCCCTGCAATATTATTTGTTGTATAGTTGTCATAAGCCGTTGCACGATTTTGAAGATTCACTCTAGATAAACTCGCTCCTCCGGCATCGACATATAGCAAATTATTTCCATTAAGTTCAAAGCTTCCTGGACTGAAAAAATTGTCGTCCGTTTGTCCCAATAGACCATTGTTACCTCCTGGTGCCATCGATACTTGAAAGTATTGTCTGTCGGAGTCATTTTTTAATTGTGTTAGGTTATAATCTAGTAGAAATCCTAACTTTTCGTTTGGTTTAAATTGGATGGCTGTCGATATTCCGATATGTTGTCTACTATCGTTTATATAGTTATTATTATGCGTTGCTGGTACTAGGATATCTTCATAAAGTTGATCTCCATCATTTGTGTTGAATACCCCATCGTTATTGGTGTCTTCTCTTAAATCTACAGATCTATATCCTCTTAGAGCTGCTTCTTCACGGTAGAAGTTTTCGTCGGCGTATACCAATGAAATTGCAGCACCTAGTTTATCATTAACCTTACCTCCAAAAACAGTAGAGACTCTTGGATTTAAAGAGTTATCTTCAAAATTTGTGTTATTCGATCCTCTTACATTTACACTTGCAAAATGATTTTTTCCATTCTTATATCGCTGATCTAATGGTCTTATTGATTGAAAATCTATAGTCCCACCAATATCTGTTGCAATTTCTTTTGCTTGTGTTGTTTTATGTATTCTAGCACCAGAGATAATTTCGGTAGGGATAATATTCAAATTAAATTTACGCATATCTGATCTTCCTTCATTCCCCGCAGAGATAGGAGTACGACCATTCATCGTAATTTGTACAAACTGAGGTCCAATCCCTCTAATAGACACTCTATCTCCCGATACCCCATCTTCATTTCTCTCTATTTGTACGCCAGCCACTCTTTCTAGAGCATCTGCAACATTATCATCAGAAAAACTACCAATATCTACCGGTGTGATCGCTTCAATAACGGTAGCTGCATTTCGACTTATGGATACTTCACGTAATTGTGCACCTCTAATACCTGTTACTACAATTTCATCTAAAGTACTAACATTAATTTCCATGAGTACATCAATAGTTGGACTGCTTGCTACAATTTCTATATCCTTATAACCGGTGTAAGAAAACACCAATGTAGCACTAGATGCTTCTAAGTCTAAAGAATAAACCCCATCCAGATTTGTTGTGGTTCCATTATTTGTTCCTTTTTCAATTACGGTCACACCGATAAGGGTTTCACCAACATTGTCGGTTACTTTACCAGTAACGGCATTTGATTGAGAGTACAAAAATGTACTTTGAATAATTAAGACCAATATCCATAAACTCTTGGTAAAAATACTTTTCATGAGTTGTAGTTTAAGCAAATTTAAAATTGTGTTATTGAAGTTGTATGAAAATTTCAAAATCGCTTTTGAGATTATTCATTTTTTCAATGTTTATTATTTCAGTTCAAGTTTAAATCCCAAAATGCTCTGTCCTTCTAAATCTTTGGGACAGTTAATAGTTAATCTATCAGCATTGCGAGACCATTCAATACACTCTTTACTTCCTAGTAGAGTGATTTTATTAATTTTTTCATTCAATAAGCCACCTTTTTTCAAGGTCATAATATGAATATCATCTATAGGCTTAGCTAGTACAAAAGCAAATAGGGTATTTTCTTTCTGTGTAAATCTTACATCTTTTGCAGAATACTCTTTTAGGTTTTCGCCACCTCTTTTTGATAGAATTTCCAAAGGACCTTCACCATAAATTTTCCATGGACGCGTATCGTAAATACCTTCTGCATTGACATTAATCCAATTACCAAATTCCTTCAATACAGCCGTTTGGTTTTCGGGTAGTGTACCGTCTCCTTTCAGAGCTACATTAATCATTACAACACCGTTTTTGCTGATTGCATCTATTGCATTACCAATCAAAACGGAGGTTGACATTTTTGTAAAAGCATCTTTTCTGTAGAACCAATTTCCAGAAAGATCCGTAGCCCACATCCATGGGTGCTCTTGTATTTCGCCAAACATCCCTCGCTCTAAATTGTAGGTAAATGCGGCTTTGTTTTGTTTAGCGTTTTTAAATGAAAGTACTGTTGTTTGTTTCCCATCATTTTCTTTTAAATCTCTATTGATGAAATCCGAAAATAGTTTAACTCCAAGACCTTTACCTTTTTGCTCACCGATGAGCGGATAAGGCGAGTCATTGTTGAACATATCGGGGTCGTATTTTTCAATCAATTCCCAACAACGTTGATACCAATGTTCGTTCCAACTGTCTTGATGGCTAAAATTTATTGGATCATAATCCATGTTGAAAAGTTTCCATTCAGGGGTACCTTCTGTTTGATATTTTCGAGCACTATTGAAAAACCCTGGTGACCAGTAAAGGTGAGTGGATACGCCGAATTTTAAACCATGCCTCTGAGCAGCATCTTTCCATTCTTGTAAGACATCCCTTTTTGGACCCATATTGACTGCATTCCAAGGAAAGGAAGAATCATACATATCGAAGTTGTCATGATGTGTAGCTACAGGCATGATAAATCGAGCTCCGCATTCTTTAGCGAGCTTTACTATTGCGTTGGCATCAAAATTTTCAGCTTTAAAATCTTCAATCAAATCTTCATATCCAAATTTTGATAAGGGACCTTTATTCTCAACATGCCAAGCACTTAATCGATCAACAGCTTGGGTAACTCTATCATTTTTTGCAGGTGGCATTAATTGTTCGCTACCATACATCCATCGTCCGTAATGTGAGCCGTCATGAGGTCTTGTTTCGTCGATAGCTGATGATACACCCCAATGCATCCAAACACCGATCTTACCGTCTTGAAACCAGTCTGGAATTTGATAATTTTCGGCCATTGATTCCCAAGTAGGATCTATTGTTTTATAAGTATCTGCTACGGGTGGTATATACAATTCATATTGCTTGTCAGCAAATCCCAAAAGTTTCATTTCTTGTAATTGACCATCATACGGTAAGTCCGAAAAATAGTACTGGTTACAGGTCATAACTCTCCGTCCGTCGCTAGACTTCATGAAAAATAAGGGGTAGCTATTTGCGTAAGGTTGTGCTCGCAAGGTCAGCGCATCTTTAGACGCATCGGTAGGAGTGACCTCTAGAACTCCGCTCTCTTGTGATATTTGATAATGAACTT
>CALDTZ010000008.1 GCA_937924805.1 uncultured Saprospiraceae bacterium | reverse complement strand
AACCGTGAAGTTATAGGTTCGAGTCCTATGTGCAGAGCCAATACGGGGGATGTCTATGGGGTAGCGGACGATCTTTGCAAGATTGTTGTCAGCGGGTTCGATTCCCGCATCTTCCACCATCTATGCGATACATTACTTTTTGATAAAGTTACTTAGTCAGTACAGTTCAAATCCGAGGTATCGCTTCAGTTACGCCGTTATAGTTTATCAGGTAAAACACCTGTTTTGTACTCAGGAACTCGAGGTTCGAGTCCTCGTAACGGCACCAATTATGCCAAGGCTTAGGGGAAATCTAAGCTGAGGCCCATGGGCGATTAGTAGAATGGTAACACGCGGGTTTTACACACCTGAGACGAAGGTTCGATTCCTTCATTGCTCACCAAAACAAGGACATGGTATGGAAACCTCAATACCCAACAAGTTATTGGAAACGTCTTTAAAACAAAAAAACTACAGTGGCTTTACATTTAATGACGAAACCTTCTATCATATACTAATGGTTCAATGTAAAGAAACTACCATTAAAAATGGTTTAGTACCTTTAGATATAGAAGATTTAAAATCAAAAACAGTTGACAAATGGCCTGTAAGTAAAATATATTTACTACCAGACTCATTTCTTGAATCTAAAGGAATAAGAGTGCAAGAATTGGATCGTAATCCATGTGCAAATAACGGTAAGGGTTCTATAAAATCATATACAAGAATGGTACTATTGGTCCAATCAGATGATTTTAAACCTGAATACGATGAATATAGTATATTTACAGGAAATTGGATAGAAAAATAATAATCATGGACGGGACGATAGTGTTGGCTATATCAACAGTCTTTTAAACTGTGTAGACTAGGGTTCGATTCCCTACCCGTTCACCAAAAATAAAATGCGTTAGTATCCCCCCCGCCTTCTAAGCGGTCGTTAAAAGGGTAATTGGAGTATGAGGGTTCGAGTCCTTCCTAACGCGCCAATAGATTGACAAAACATAACGATGGGAGTATCGTATAATGGTAGTACAGGTGATTCCAAACCATCTAGATGGGGTTCGATTCCTCATACTCCTGCCAACACTGAGTATAATATGAATAAACAGATACCATCTAATTTTATCGACGTTAACAGAGTCCTACAAAATTCACACTGGAAAACAATAATACTCAAATGTGAATTATGTGGATTCAAACTGATCAGAAAAGTAGGTGGTGATATGGATGATTAATATTATCACGAATTATACACAAAAGCTTTATTTCATAATGAAAAAAACTATCCTGAATTAAAATAACAATGCTGTGGTCGTCTAAATAGGCTTAGGACACCAGACTTTCAATCTGGGAAATACGGGTTCAAATCCCGTCCACAGTACCATTAAAATGACTATTTTATTAAAATTAAGAAAGAAATGAAATGTCAGAAAAATACATTGCAGATAAAAATGATCATCCTAAAACATGTTGTTTTTGCAGTTCAAAGAACACATACGAAATAAGATCATCATTACATGCCTTTACAATCAAATGTTCAGACTGTTCAAAAGAAGCGATTTTCGTAATGGGAAAATAATTAAACATTCACGAAAGCTTTTCGGATTTTAAATTATGGAGAGATCGCATAGTCAGGTATTGCACCTCCCTGCTAAGGAGGCAAGGCTCATAATCGGGCCTCGTGGGTTCAAATCCCACTCTCTCCTCCAAATGTAAATAGATTCATTATTCTTAAGGAGATTAAATGAAGAATTCGTTCATAATTGACGTAGAAGCTGATGGTCCTTGTCCTGGACTTTACAATATGATAAACTTCGGAATTGTTTCCGTGGAAAATATGGAAAAAACTTTTTTAGGTGAACTAAAACCAGACGTTGAAAACAATGGTGGTATATCAGAAGCAAGAGCAGTTTCTAACATTTCATATGAAACACAGTTGACTTATCCTGATCCAGTTGATACAATGCAAAAAGCATTTGCATGGATTAGTGAAAATTCAGACCCGAATTCAAGATTAGTATTTTGGTCAGACAATCCAGCTTTTGATTGGCAATTCTGGAATTATTATTGTCACAAATATATGAACAATAATCCATTTGGTTTTTCCGCCCGTAGAATAGGTGATCTTTACGCGGGCTATGAGAAGAATCACAGGAAAACAGTTCAATGGAAACGTTTCAGAGAAACACCCCATGATCATAATCCTATCAACGATGCTTTAGGAAATGCTCAAGCACTATTGAGAATCGTAACTGAAAATGACATGCTCGACAGACAAAGACATCGTCGTCCGAGAACAAAATACTAATTCGACAAATAGTCGAAAAGATTCAAATATTGGAATTGTAGTGATGCTGGTGCCCACATCTGTCTGAAGAACAGAAAATGAAAGTTCGATTCTTTCCAATTCCACCAAATTTATCATAAGGTGATTAAATTGACAAAATTAAATTTATTAGACTTTAACGAAATTTTCGATAATTCTTTTTTCGAGGGTGAAATTAAACATAAATCAATGGAAATATCATGTAAAAATTCTAATGAAAACATTGAAAAAACTAAAAAAATTATTACTAATGAATCAATTAAAAAATGGCTCATGGAAGACATTGACACAATAACTAAAGTTTCTAATGTAGGTACAAAACTTGATTATATTAGAAGTTTCATTGAAAATGAATACTGGAATATGATTTATGAAAGACAAGCGTTTGCCATGCTTAAAATGATGTCTAATAACACAGACTTAATTTGTGAAGATAAAGATGTTACTTCGCGTAAACCCATTTTAATTGTAACACCCTCTGAAGAGTTGTTAAAGTCTTTGGATAATGACAAAATTAAGATCATCGATGATAATTTATTCGAATATAATGGTATCAAAGGATATCATGTTAAAAACCCGCTTGTAGATAAAACATATTTTATTTATGATAAAATATTTAACTTCCATGAGAATATAATCAAAGCAAATCATACAAATGATGCAACAGAATATCATGTGAAGAAAAAATGGATATTACATCCAATAGGGTATTCACGTTTAGAATATCCAGAAAACGAAGAATTTTTTAAACTGGAAGAACTTACAGATGTGAATCAATGGGAACAAATTTATCATAGTGATAATATTCCAATTTCTATATTTGAGAATTTTTGGTAGTATTATAACATTGTCAGGCAATATGGTATTGACGCGCCTCTCATAAGGGCGTAGAATGGGATCGTTACCCATCCTGACATCCAGTTTGTGTTGGTCTAATAATCTTTCTTGGCCAGAATAGATAAGACGATGGATAGGCTCCATAGATGGTTGGTACAAAGATTATTGCAATAATCTTAAAAACCGTGATGAAACGATAAATGTTTCAATCGCCACACAAAGCCAAATCGAGGGAATACAAAGGGTACGAATGAGCGGTATCTGCATAGCAGGTGTCGTGATGTGCATGTCGGATGACAATGCGGGACTCATTCATAATAACTTTCGCGGAGTAGGGAAGTGGTCTATCCCATCGGCCTCATAAGTCGAAGATCGTCGGTTCGAATCCGACCTCTGCAACCAAATATTGGGGGATCGTCTAATGGTAGGACAAGAGCCTTTGACTCTCTTAATGATGGTTCGATTCCATCTCCCCCATCCAATAGGTTAAGGTAAATAATGATTCATTCATATATTGATTTGAAAAGAGTTCATGATCAAAATGCAAATGTAATAGATCAAAAAGAAACCAAAACTTGGAAATACGATGATCTTTTATCATATTACAACAATTCCAATGAAGCAGTATTACAATATGTAGAGCATGAATATTGGAAAAAAGCAATATTAAACTTTCAAATAGATATGATTCCCATAAAAGACCAAGATATATATTATGCGTCAAGAAAGCCGAAATCTTATATATCAATCGAAGATGATCAAGAAATGATAACGGTTAAATTTTCTTGGAAATTACATGTTGATAATTATCGTTGGTTAGGCTATAATGAAACAACATCAGCAATTGAACCAGTAGCGTTGGCAGATATAAAAAACTGGGAATACACGAGGATGTGACGGGAATTGGTATACCTTTTTCTCTCAAAAAGAAAAGTATAAGGGTTCGACTCCCTTCATCCTCACCAAATTAAGAACATGCCTCTGTAGGCCAATGGTAGAGTCAGCAGATTTAAATCCTGTACAAGTGTAGGTTCGAGTCCTACCAGAGGCACCAAAATGGAGAGTACCGCCAAGGTGGCAAACTGGGTTTGAACCCCAGGGGCAGTTGCAAGGCTGCGGGTTTCGATTACTCTATTCTCCTCCAATAAAACGAAAGATTTATACTTGATTTTACCTTATCAAACAATAATGAAAGAATGTCCAATCGCTGATCCTCAAGATCGAACAGAGATTCATATAGCCAATAAAAGATATACTCACGGATGCGGTCCAGCAGGATACGACTTACGGCTAGCCGATGAAACTTTCAGTTTGGGACCAAATGAATTCACTTTAGCATCTGCAATGGAACTCTTCCAAATGCCAGATGATGTACTAGGTATAGTTCACGATAAATCCTCTTGGATTCGACAAGGAATAAGTGTACATAACACAGTAATCGAACCGGGATGGAATGGTTTTCTCACCCTGGAGATCAAAAATGTAGGTACAGAACCATTATTTCTATTCCAAGGTGTAGGCATCTGTCAGGTAGTATTCCACAGATTAGAATCCACTACAGATAAACCCTATGACGGTAAGTACCAAAATCAATCGTCCGGTCCACAAACTGCAATCTAACAAAAGCCCGTGTAGGCAAATTGGTAAAGTCAGCGGCCTTAGAAGTCGTTATTTGAAGGTTCGAGTCCTTCCATGGGCACCAATAAAATAATGGGAGTGAGACTAGGTAGTCAGGAGAGATTTATAAACTCTTTAGCCCCAGATTAGGGTTCTTGACAGGGATCGTTACCCTGCACTCCTACCAAAAAAAGGATACATATGAGAAATTATTGTAAGATTTGCGAACTCACCGAAGTTCGAAAAGAATCCGAAATTTGCAAAAGTTGCGAAGATTATGTCGCCCGAAGAAAATCACAGTCTCATAATAATTCAAAACTAAAACAATATATTGAATCGATGCAAAGACGAAGTATGGCGGCTAATTAAGCACCGCCATTTTTTTTTAATAGTCTGCTTTTCTACAAGCGAATGTAAGATTATCAACCGCGTAATGAACACCAGCGAGAGTTCTTGCCATTGCCCAGATATACGCAGCATCGAACAAGGCTTTCTTAGTTTTTTCACTAAGATTCCATTCGTCCATAAAGTATTTTGCACTTGCGAAAGCAGCAGCACCATGACCAGCAGGAAAACTCGGATGATTCGGACAACCTTCCGGATAGTAAGTCATATTATTTCCAGCAACTTCTTCTGGTCTAGGCACACCGTAATAATATTTGATTTCGAATGCAGTCTCAAGCGCATCAGCAACTTCAGCAGACATTCCTGCAAGTGACTGACCTACAATTTCAACAAAATCAAACATGCGTGTGTCTGTATCTTTAGGTGCAGCACCTTCACTTATCAGCCATCTTATCATAGCTTGACCAAGATCAAGTGGTGTGTCCATATGTACCACATCAGCTAAGCCTTCAGGATTGTCAAAACTAAGTCCTTCATTTGCAAGTAGTTGTGGGATTTCATCAGGAAACTCACCCCATTCTTCAGGATAATATTTTTCCATGAATTGACGAGGAAACTTATTTTTTTTGACCATTTCCCTGACTTGTAATACCTCCTTAAGCGATTCTTTAATCGCATCTGAATTACAAAGAGCAGCGGGCATTGTTACATTATGGTGTAATCCAACACGAACAGAAATAATATTACATTCTTCCATGTTTTCGATTTGTTCACTGGTGATTGGATATTTGAGATCGTTTTGATTTGATCCTTTATTAAATTTCATTTTATTTCCTCTTAAGTATTGCATTTGGTGAAATAATAACATATAATAAATTAAATATCAACAAAAATAAGAAGTTTTAACATGATACCGAATGATAAAAGAGCTGAAATAATATCATACTTAAGTGAAGTATCTCCAGAATCCGATGTATTCATAGGTTGTGATTCACAAGTTTACAAATCTAAAGGTTATATTATTTACACGAGCGTTATAGTTATCCACATAAACAATAAAAACGGATGTAAAGTATTTACAAACACGGAAAAAGAAACTTGGAAAAACGATGAAATTGCAACTCGAATGCTTCGCGAGACTGAAAAAACAATCGAAGCTTATGAAGCA
>CALDTZ010000007.1 GCA_937924805.1 uncultured Saprospiraceae bacterium | reverse complement strand
AATTTTAAACCTTTACATAAAGCCGGCAGTTATGGAATCCAAGATTGGATCGGATTAAATAAAGTCACCAAAATAATAGGAACTTATACAAACATTATGGGTCTTCCGACTGCACGAGTATATACAGAAATAAGTCAATTTTAATATAGTACTATGAAACTGAACCTTGATATTATTGTAGCCAGTAAACCAGAATGGCTAGAGGCTGTTTTAGCAGATTTTGATGCTTTTTTACAAGATCATGCAGATTGTGAACGTAAAGCTTCGGCCATGGCGATGAGTTTTGTAGCCAAATATCCTGATCGTAAAGAAATATTACCTGAATTAATTGATACTGGAATTGAGGAATTAGAGCATTTTAAAATGGTTCATGACTTAATGCGGAAACGAAACATACCAATGCCCCGATCAATGGGCGAAGATCCATACGTTAAAGCACTTATCAAGTTATGCCATTCTGGACGAGATGAACGTTTTATGGATCGATTACTGATTGCTTCTGTGGTAGAAACAAGAGGCGCAGAGCGTTTTAAATTAATTGCTGAAGCATTGGAGCAGGAAGAATTACAAAAATTTTACAAAATGCTCTGGGTATCTGAAGCTAAGCACGGCCATGTTTTCGTTAAAATGGCACTTACCTACTTTGCCAAAGATGTCGTTTATGATCGTTTAGCATGGTGGATTGAAAGAGAAGCTGAAGTCCTTGCTAGCTTAGAAATTAGAGCTGCTTTACATTAATTCTTGATTAAAATTGTCACCGTAATTCATCTTTTTGTCGTACTCGCGTAAAACGCATAAATTGTCTTTCAAATTATCGGAGTAATCCAATCCTATTTTGTTGAACAAGTATTTACAGCACTCCTCCATTACAATATTTGGATAGTGAATATCGCGCGTGAAGTGTAAGTATTTAAAAAGTTTGAAAGCATTAAACCAAGAAAAAAACTTAGTTGTAAAATCTAATTTATCTCTTGACTGTGATCTAAGTTTATTAAAAATTTCATCTGCATTTTCGGCAACAAGAAATTCAACAAATGGATTCAAATTCTGTTCTTTCCAATTTTGTTTTTCATAGACTTGTTGAAGCAATAATGGAATGATTGACAGTGCTTCAAAGGAAGTCGGATGATAACTACCATAATCTTCGGGTTTAGCTTCTATCTCACCTACCGCTTTGCCTGTACCAAATGGGACTCGGTCGGATACACGATCAGATGGGATAACCCTCGCATCCATAATTTCATATATTCTTCCTTTCGAAATAAATTTTTGCAAAAAGTAAAAATCTTCACCAGCTTGCCGTTTATTCATTCCACCTTCAAGCGCATAAGCTAATGCTTTTACTCCCATTGCGCTACCAACCGTTTGAAAAGCATAGGGCAATCGAAATAACCTTTGCATATTTATAAAATATCGTAAATGCAGTTCATACTTAATGATACTTTCTTTTTGTACGGGGTGTTCAAAATGAAAAGAACAAGCCCACTTTTCTGACTTTACAAATGGTGCAATTGAAATAAAATAATGCTCGCTAATCAATGTATCAGCATCCATGCATAAGATAACCCCATCCGGTTTTTTCAAATAATTAAATCGTCTCAGCGCTTCATCCATCCCAACTTTCCGAGCGTACCCTACACCACCCAATTTAAAGGATGGAAAAGCAATGTCCAGAATTTTAATATGTACGAAATCATGCTTATTTCTGAGCCTCACCTTAGACTGTGTATTTTCATTAACCTTTATTACATCTTTACTAACATCTTTATAATGATTGAAGACTAATAGCAATTCAATGGGACTGCCATATGCATTTGCAGCAGCCTCAATACTTTCTAATACGGGTTCCAAGGTTTTATAATCTTCATTAAAACAAGGAATAACCATTATGTAGTCAATAAAGCCGGCAGGATTTGAATTTAAAAGCTTAGGATATAAAGCTCTTTTCAAAAGATATCGATCAATTCGTTGCATGTTGTAAATTTACAATACTTTAAATTGAAGACATTGATTAAATCTGGTTCAAATTCATTTTTTCTTCCGACTGCTTATTGGGGTAATATCTATTATTATAGTTTCATATACTTTTATAATTGTCAAATTTTAGTTGATGAAAATTATCAAAAAAAATCGTGCAGAAACCGGTGTAAAATATTATCACCAAATGGAGTTATGTCATTATCCGTACCATTATCAAAAGGAAAAAACAACCAAACGTCCATTCAAGATGTGACAATCTATCAATCAGACCCATGGAAAAGTAATCACTTAAAAACCATAAAAACAGCTTATAATAGTGCTCCTTATTATGAATATTACATTCAAGAAATTGAAACTCTTTATGAAAAGAAAAAGTATTTAACTGAACTAAATAATGCGATTACCCAGTGGGTTATCTTTCGATTTTTAGACCAGCAACCAATACCCATTGCCCGAAAAAAACATACAGATTTTATAAGCTTAACTTCGTATGATTTTCTTAACACCTACTCAATTCGTCATCAATATCATCAAGTATTTGAATACAAGTTTAATTTCCAACACAATCTTAGTATTTTGGACTTGATTTTTAATCTTGGGCCAGAATTGCGAATGTTTTTACAAAAAAATGGGTTAATTAAGTAGATTCTAACTTCTACAAATTCAAACGACAAATGATACAAACAGATCTTTCTTCAGTATTAAAAAACAAAGTTGTACAAGCCTTAGAAAACCTAACTGCGATCACACAGCGAATTGGTCATTCTGAGTTACAGAAAAACGTTGAGGATATCATCCATCGTATTCACGATCCTTTTATGTTCGTCATCGTCGGTGAAGTTAAGGCTGGAAAAAGTAGTTTCATAAATGCACTATTAGGGGCAGAAAAAGAAATATGCAAGGTTGCACCAAGTCCAATGACGGATACTATCCAACAAATTGTATATGGTGAAATTGAAAAAGAAGAAACGTTAGGTCCACACTTAAAAAGGTTGTCTTTTCCTGTTGATATCTTAAAAGAAATTGCGATTGTCGATACACCAGGTACAAATACGATTATCGATTACCACCAAGAAATAACAGAAGAATTTATTCCTCTTTCTGACTTAATAATTTTTGTATTTGAAGCTAAAAATCCGTACCGAGAGTCCGCTTGGAAATTTTTTGATTTTATAAATGACGAATGGAGAAAAAAAATAATATTCGTCTTACAACAAAAAGATCTAATGGAGCCAGATGATCTGGTTGCAAATATAAATGGTGTAGCGGATTATGCTGAAAAAAAAGGAATCCAAAAATCCCCAATTTTTGATGTCTCGGCAAAACAAGAATTAAATGGTCAAAAAGAAGAAAGTGGATTTATCAAAATCCATAATTATATAAATAAACATATAACGGGCGGTAAGGCTCCATTTTTAAAACTTCAAAGTAATATAAAAACTGGAGCCACTATTAATGAACGAATAAAGCTTGGATTAGTTGATCGAAAAAGGCAATTTGAAATTGACAAAAGATTTAGGACAGAGATTCAAGATTTGTTATCAAGTCAAGAAGATAAAACGAAAAATCATATTGTCATTTTGGTAGAGAACTTAATTGCCAAATATGACAAAATCACAAATAAATATTACAATGAATTAGTCAAAGGGTTTTCTTTCACTACAATGATCAAGAGATCTTTTCAATCCCTTTTTGGGAATAAACAAAATGTCAAAGTATGGTTGGATGGCATTTTTAAAGATATGGATTCCGAACTTCAGATTGAGCTAAAAAACAAACTTCAAGCTGGAGTGATTGATATCGCTGAAGATATTCAGGATATGGCAAAACTTGTTGATGCCAAAATAAAAACAAGTGAAACCGTACTAAAAGATAACCATGAAATCTTTGCGAATATCGCAGAACGTAGAGCAAATATTTTGCGGGATCTACAAAAAACATTTACCACATTCATGGAAAATTCTGAAAACTTCTACGTTGATGAAATGCAGTCTGATGGTGATAAAATCTTACCCAATATGGCCAAAGGTGGTGGTGTCGCAATCGTAGGGATTATTTTAGCAGCAGTAACAAATACCGCTTTACTAGATATCACCGGTGGTATTATGACTGCAGTAGGTCTTGTGTTCGCGGGGATAACGGTAGGTGCAAAAAAAAGAAAAATACTTCAAGAATTTAAAAATGAAGTAGATAAAGGTCGCCAACAAATTAGCGAAGAAGTCTCAGACAAACTTGAAGATTATACCAAAGCAATAAAATTCAAAATAGATCAAAACTTTCATGATTTTGATATGTTGCTAAATGAAGAAAAAAAGACCATCCATTGGATTGAAAATAAACAACTAACATTAGAAACATCTCTTTCTAATTTAACTGAAGAAATTGACGAAAAATTAAATAACTAACTATACTAATACATAAAACCTAAAAAGATATTATGAAGAAGACCTTATTTACTAGCTTGTTTATAGCTATGACTTTTATTTGTTTTTCACAAAATGACAAAGAAGAACATAGCCCTTTTGACTTAGGAAAAATGTGGACATTTGAACATGCTCCAACCGATTGGTTTGAAGAAGAATATGGATTCAAAGCAGATGAACAATGGTTTGAAGATGTACGGTTGTCAGCACTTAAGTTTGCTTCATGGTGTTCGGCTTCGTTTGTGTCACCAGATGGACTAATAATGACCAATCATCATTGCTCAAGGGATGAATCAATTAAAGCACAGCAAGGAAATGAGAACTTTGACAATAATGGTTTTTATGCGCCTACGAAAGCCGAAGAACGAAAGGTTGAAGGCTTATTTGTAGAGCAGCTTATTCAATTTGTGGATGTGACCGAAGAAGTAATGGCCTATAGTATGGAAACAAAAAACGAAGCGGCTTCGAGTGCAGCAAGAGCGGAAGGACTTAAAGAATTAGAAGCAAAATATGCTGCAATGCCTGGCTGGGAGAATTTAAGAGTTCAAGGGGTTACTTTTTATTCAGGAGGTAAATATTCAATTTATGGCTTCAAAAAATACAGTGATATTAGACTTGTTCTTATTCCTGAAAACGATTTAGGTTTTTACGGAGGAGATCCTGACAATTTCACTTACCCTAGATATAATTTGGATTGTACCTTTTGGAGGGCTTATGATGAAGATGGGAAACCTCTAAATACAAGCGCACATTATTTCAAATTTAATATCGATGGTATCAAAGAAGGAACACCTGTCTTTGTTGTAGGAAACCCAGCTAGAACAGAAAGATACAGAACCGTTGCTCAATTAGAATATGATCGAGACTACAGATATAAGCAATTACTAAGATTCTTGACAAACCGAAGAGATCGAATGCAAACTCAGTATGATGTACTTTTAAAAGATGCATCAAAAGTTCGTGAAGCACAAGAATTAATGGGTAATATCAATAATTTTTCTAACTCGATCAAAGCATACAATGGAATCATTGGTGGCTTGCATAATCCAAAGTTAATGGGACGTAAGAAATCTATGGAATCACATATTCGAAGTCAATCAAATGAATTAGATTATTGGGAGCAATTAGAAGATAGCTATGGCAAATTAGAGCCGCATGCATGGGCTTCAACCCATCTAGGACCAAGCAGGTACCGAGGTAGAATGCTAAATTTGATGCATAGTACATACAATTATATGAGCCTCTTAGAAGGTGCTCCAACCGACGAAGAAATAACAACTGCAAAAGAAGAAATCAAAGGGTTGATCTCTGGATATGACAAAAAAAGTGAGAATGATTTATTTAAAATGTTATTAGGTGAAATTAGAGCTGACATTCACGAAAGTGACAATACGCTTACTAAATTACTAGACGGCAAATCTGATGATGCTTTTCTCAATGAATTATATGAATCTGATTTGTTTAATAGTTCCAAATTAGATAAATGCCTAAGTAAAGGAAAAAAGTTTACCAATTCGGATGATGCTCTAATGAGAGCTTCAAGAATTGTAGGCGATCGATATGAAAATGCAAAACAAAAATTTCAAGTAGGTGCTTCTACACGAAAAGCACTCGAAGGTAAAATTGCAAATCAAGCATTTAATGTATATGGTACGGATTTACCCCCTGATGCAACCTTTACACTTAGAATTAGTGATGGAGTCGTTAAAGGCTATGAGTATAATGGTACAGATGCTCCTTATATGACCACCTACTTTGGCATGTATGATCGACACTATTCTCATGGTCAAGTATTCCCTTGGTCTTTGCCTGAAAAATGGGCAGATCCAAGTATGGATCTTTTAAAATCTCCACTAAACTTTGTTACAACCAACGATATTATCGGTGGAAATAGTGGTAGTGCAATGATTAATCAAAACAAAGAAGCTGTAGGGCTTATATTTGATGGAAACATAGAATCTCTTCCTGGAAATTTCATATTTGATGAAGAATATAATCGATGTGTTACCGTGCACGCAGGAGGTATTTATGCTGCATTAAAGTATGTATATAAGGCCGATGCGCTAGTCGAAGAATTATTAGGTAAATAAAATTTTATTGATCACAATATGAATTATTTTTTTTCGTTATTGTTAATATCGAGAACAATAATTTAGTTATTTGAAATTTAATGCTTATTTAAAGCGTGCTCATTCCAACAAATGAGCACGCTTTTTTTATTCTATTCAGCTTCGATCAGTTCTTCAATTTCACAAAATCCAACCCATCTTTTCGAGTAGCAATTCGAATTATTCTAATAAAATGTTAAAGTTTATGTACATATCCTTTATCTAAATGTGTACACGATTGTAACCTAGATGTATAAATATATGGGCAAAACACCATACGAGTGCAAACCCCTATTTCGAACCACAGAGCATTGCCTATAGGTGCAAATACCCCTACATTTATCATTCCTTTTGTTCATATACCTAAAAACACTTTAACATGTACAACCTGTTAATTACTAGAGCTATTAGCTTTACCCAATCCGTTTCAGAGGCGTTAGGATTTACTCCAACAGGCTTTCAAAAAGAAATAAGAGATATTAATATAAATATCCAAAAACTCGTAAACTTCAGACCGAATGATCTTAAAGATGAAAGTCTGGAATTTCTTTTACCATTCAAAAAACTAAACTATTCTATTTTGTATGCTGTAGCAATGCTATACAAAGATGCAGGTGTTATTTTTGATAATGAGAAACAGGATCACCAAGCAATCAAAGAGTATCGTAAAGCACATTTGATTTTAAGCTTTATTGAAGACGAAGATTTTTCCTATTCTCTTGAACGTATTCACGCCATTGATGATTTAGCTGTACGAATGAATTATCGTAAAGAATTCGTTCCAAAATTATTTGCAGTATAGAAAAGGACATTCATTCTATGAATTAAATTTTACCTTTGCCCATATTTATCTGAGGTGAAATTTTTTCTTTTTTCGATGTGTTTTCTGTTTAGCTTGTGTTGCTACTGCCAACATCAAGTTATCGATTCTATTGTCCAAATAGAAATCGTAGACTCTGTACGAAGGTCGAGTATATCAAGAAGCCATCTACCTGATGTCTTAAGACAAATATCTACCTTACATTTAAGAAGCAGAGGCGCTAATTCCTCTATTTCGGCATCGATTTTAGGTGGTGGGTCTAGTCATATGGATTTTTATTGGAACGGAATTCCGCTTTCAAACCCTATGATTGGACAAGTTGACCTCAGCTTAATACCTCATGTTTTTCTAGACGAATTAGATGTATCATCCACATCCAATGATCAATTTATCCTTCAAAATCTTACTGGTGCAATCAGTGCAAAGACAAAACCAGTAAATAGGTCTGGATTTACCGGTAACATCCATGGTTCAATAGGAAGCTATAATTTCTATCAGTCAAGTATTCAATTAAATTACAAAAAAGGTCATTTCCAAGTAAGCTTTAGAGGTCATTATGAAAGTGCCAAAAACAATTATCCATATACAACTCCTGCAAATAATCAAGAAAGACGACTCGCTCATGGAGAATCAAAAAATGGAGCAGGTTTATGGAATGTGATGTATCAAAATGGAAAACATCAAATTAAACTTCATTATTGGAAACAACGGTATGAACGAAATTTACCACCTACTACGGTACAAAACCTGAGTAAAGAAAGTCAAACAGACGGCATAAATAGAGGTGGAATACAATATAAATACACTTCTACCCCAGTGACAATAAAACTAAATCATTCCCTTTCGAATGAAAATATTTTTTACAAAGATTCTTTGAATCAAGATTATAGTTATTCTCAATTCTCAAAAATATTTACATCTCTTAACACTACTATACCATTACAGAACCACACATTGAATTCAACCATTGAAGTTCAAAATAATATAGGGACCATTCGCTATTACGAAGGTAATCGTAAGGAACAGCACCAACTCATTTGGCAACTTCAAGATAAATTCATCTATCATAAAACAACACTTTCTGGTGGAATTTCAAAAATATTTTCAAGTTCTTCAAAAAACCCTTTCAATGGATTTATAACGATCAACCAAGCACTTCAGCCAACCCTAAACATTACCTTTAATACCAATGTAAGGCATCGTATTCCTTCACTTAATGAACTATATTGGAGACCTGGTGGAAATATTAACCTATTACCAGAAAAAAGTTTTAATAATCAATTAACCGTTTTAAAAATATTCAAATATTGGTCTTTGAAATCTCAATTATTTTATCGCTATACATACGATTGGATCTTATGGTATAGACCTTTAAATGAAACATTTTTTTTTCCATCAAACGTCGAAGAAGTTAAATCTTTCGGCATAAATGCTAACCTTCAATCCAAATTACTTTCTCTGAATAATCACATATTATTACTAAACGGTGGTTATAATCTTAGTCATTCCAAGATTCAAATAGATTTAGATAATCCTTCCTTGTCAGCTGGTGATCAACTTTGGTATATTCCTGTTCACAAATTAACATCTCAACTATCCTATCAAGGCTGGCAGACGTGGGCGACCGAAATATTTTACACCTACCAGAGTCAAACACAAGGCCCAATTGGCAAATTAGACAGTTATAAACTATTTGATATAAATGTTTCAAAAACAATAAAATATAATACTACATTTGCCCGCATATTGCTAGAGGTAAATAATCTTTTTAATGAGCAGTATCAATTAATTGAAAGGCGACCAATGATCGGTCGGCATTATAAATTTAGAATAGAACTTAACTTTTAATCTTATGAAATCACTCCTTATTTGTTTGTTTGGAATATTTTTAACAATCTCAATTCAAGGTCAAATAACGATTGATTTTGAAAGTTTTAATTTATCTGAAGACCAATTTATAAATAACCCCTCAGACGGCGTTTTTTCAATAGAAGACATTGAATTACCTAATAATTATGATCCTATGTGGGACTCATGGAGTGATTGGGCCATTTCTAGTTATACCGATACTTCAACACCTGGTTTTGGAAATCAATATAGTGTTATTTCAGGTTCAGGTAATGAAAATTCAACAACGTATGGCCTTGCCTATGCTGCACCCCAAACAAGTATACATTTTTCAAATCAAAATGAAATATATCGATTTGATGGCATGTACATTAATAATTCAACATATGCTGCTTTGAGTATCTTGAATGGTGACAGCTTTTCTAAAAAATTCGGTGGTGAAAGCGGCAATGATCCAGATTATTATTCTATTTCAATCAAAGGATTTAAAGATGGTCAACTTTCAACAGATAGTATATTATTTTACTTAGCAGATTATCGTTTTGAGGATAACAACATGGATTATATTATTAATGAATGGACTTATTTAGATCTAAGTTCATTAGGTGATCAGGAATCTTTGATCTTTACTGTTCACTCGTCAGACATAGGCGCTTTTGGAATTAATACTCCCACTTACTTTTGCGTAGATGATATTCAATATTCAACGATAAGCTCTACGACAGAAATTGACCATGCTTTTACTATTGCCTACCCAAACCCAACGCATGATTTCATACATTTTTCAAAAAAATGCTCAGCAAGGTTAGTAGATCTAGCTGGGAATCTTGTTTGTACAAAAACGAATAAACAAACTCAAATGGATGTTTCTAATGTTAAACCTGGTATGTATTTATTGAGAATAAATGAGGCTATCACACAAAAAATAATAATTCAATAATTATGACTCTCCACGAAGTCTGTCGTCTTGCCTTTGCGCAATTTCAATGATTTTACGCATAGAACTAACGATTGTTAATAAAACTAAATAGCCAAAGGTAAACACCAAATATAACCATCTAAAATGGCCTGCTTCATCCATACTTACACCTGAGATAAAGTCAGCTAACAAGCCTCCAAAAAAAGCCAATACAACATAAGAAATTAAACTTGTAAGCCAGTAACGATTGTGATCTTTAGATGCCAAACTAAGTATACTGTTAGACACTGCAAACAACAATAATACAGTAAAAGATACTTCCCAAGCAAAAAGCGAAGGTTCGGTTAAATTATTCCTGTAGGGGAAGGCAAAAATCATTTCGACTATAACCATGAAAAACAAAAAGATTGCTAATTGTTTAAAAGGTGTAATATCTCGTTGTAAAATAGAAGTGTATTCCATACTATTAAAATACATTTTTATCAAATAGGTTCATTTATAAAAAAATGAAATTTATATTTTTCAAGACATTTTGTCGATCTCGATTTTTGTAATTTGTAGCGAAACAAGTCCTATGAAGAATTTATACGTCTATCCAATCCTTCTTTTTGTCTTTCTTGTTCCAACTTTCACATTCGCACAAATCTTTACCTTTTCGCCAAGTAGCGAATATGAAATGAATGTTGATACTGCAAATTTTACTGTTCATCAGGTTAATATTATAAATGAAACAAATAGTGAGTTAGCACTATCTTGGCGAATTGTAGAATACGACGTTCCTGAAGAATGGGAAGTCGTCCTCTGTGACAATGGTATTTGTTACGATTCTTTTCCAAATAGCAATGCTTTTATACCAATTTCAAATGATGAAAGAGCTTTTATTAAATGGACCGTTCATCCTCATGGCAGTGCTAAAAGTGCTACGATGAAAATGCGAATCTTTGAATCCGATACACCTAGTGATTTTGAAATCCTCACCTTTACATTCAATCCAATATTAATAAGTCATATTGCTCCGAGGTTTCCATCATCGCAACCAAAAATATTTCCGAACCCTGCAAGAGACATATTACACATAAACACAGAAATAGAATTAGGTACATACTTTCAAATTTATGCTATTACCGGCCATCTATTGTTTGAAACGAAAAATACGGCGATCGATATCTCTAATTTAAATGAAGGACTTTACATTCTCAAAACAAACCATCCCACCACAACCCATTCTACAAAATTCATTGTAAAACGATAAATATGAAATTCCTACTTTCTATCTTTTCTCTCTTTGTTTGTATTTGTCAATTAAGTGCCAGTAATCCTGATTATCAGGTGGAAGTTATCGCTGAAAATGAAACTTCAATTCAATGTAAAATCAAACTTAACAATTACAAACTAAAACCAGTAGCAACGAAAGACGGGTTAATGTACCTTCCGATCATCAAAGATGGAACGGAAGCTTTGATTAAAGGACACCCAGATCTACCTTTAGTCATTCGTTCTATTGTGATTGATGAGCATAGAATAGGTAAAGCAAAAGTAATTTCTTCCGTATTTGAAGATCTAGATGAAACTCCTATTGCTCCATCAAAAGGAAATCTCTATCGAAATATAAATCCAATAAATATTGATTATGCGTTTGATCAAAATACATATCAACAAGAGGATTTTTACCCAGCATCTTTGATTCACATGAAGGATCCTTACATCTTTAGAGATTACAAAGGACAAGCATTTTCGGTTTCCCCATTTCAATATAATCCAAGTACAAAAACGCTGAGGGTTTATTCTGAAATAATAATCGAAATTCAAAAAGTAGCGATTGATATTGATCAGGTGGATTATAGAAAAAATTCGAGTGGAATTCTTCCTTCTTTTCATCATTTATATCAAGAGCGTTTTATCAACTTCAACTCCAATCCTTCACGATATGAATATATAGAAGAGTCAGGAAGTATGTTAATCATTACAAATGAAAAATACAACGAACCTTTAGCTGATTTTATAACTTGGAAAAATCAAAAAGGAATTTCTATCGAGGTATTAAATACGGAAGATATCGGCAATGATGTGAATACGATTCAACAAGTAATTAATGACCGATTCGTTGAAAACTCCATTTCTTATGTTTTATTAGTAGGTGACGAAACACAGGTCACCTCTCGTCTTGTAAGTAATGGCGGTGGGGATGGATATTGTGATCATTGTTATGGATATATCAGTGGCGATGATCATTACCCTGAATTGTTTGTCGGAAGATTCCTAATTCATAACGAAGATGAATTAAAAAATGTAGTGTCTAAAACATTAGAATACGAACAAAATCCATTCACAACTGGGGAAGATTGGTTTTCTACGGCTATAGGAGTAGGATCTGATGAAGGACCAGGAGATGATGGTGAATATGATTTTGAGCATATGAATAATATAAAATCTGATCTAATTAACTTCACGTACAATGATGTTTACGAATTTTATGGAGGAAATCAATCAGCAATATCTCCGACACCCAATAATCAAAAGACCATTGATAAAAATGGACATCCGTCTGCACAATCGATTGTAGATGTACTCGAATCACAAGGTGCATCTCTATATAATTACGTTGGTCATGGAGATCATGGAATTCTTGTAACAGGTAATATGACCAATGCAATACTTTCGGACTTAACCAATGAAGGAGCCTATCCATTTTGTATAGCGGTGGCATGCTGTGTTGGAGATTTTGATGAATCAAGTGGCAATGGTGACTGTTTTGGTGAATACTGGCTGAAAGGAATGGATGAGTTAACCGGACGACCTGCAGGGGGAATTGGCGGATGCTTTTCGAGTGTACTTCAAAGTTGGTCTCCTCCAATGGAAGGTCAAGACGAAATGAATAAATTAATTACAAGATCTGGAGCACATAGTATAAATCACTCTCTAGGGTCTATTGCTGTACACGGTGGCTCTTCAATGATCGATCAATATGGCGGAGCAGGAGAAGAAATGATGGATACTTGGAATATTTTTGGAGATCCTTCTGTTACTTTACGTACCGCAATGCCAAGTCAATTGATTGTATCTCATGCCTCTTCCGTTTTCATAGGAACACCATCTATTCAGATATTCTCAAACACTGAAAACGCACTTATTAGCTTATTTTACAGAGGTGAAAATATAGGAACAGGTTATATTGACAATGGTCAGACAACCATTGAAATTCAAGGTAATGGCTTGTTATATCCAGAAGAACTTATCGTAACTGGAACAGCGCTTAACACCATCCCTTATCAAGGGCCAATCGATGTTATTCCAGCATCCGGTCCATATGTTCTTTTGAATGACTATTCAATCGATGATGGTAATGGAAATCAAAATGGACAAGTTGACTTTAATGAAAACATAAAACTAGATATAAACTTTACAAATGTAGGGTTAGAAATGGCTCCAAATGTTACGGCAATCATCACAACAGATGATCCCAATATTACGATTACAAAAGATGTCCAAGCATGGGGTGATATAGCAGTAAACCAGGAATCTTTGCAATTGGGAGCCTATGAATTTGAAGTTAAGGAGTTTATTCCCAATGGTCACTTAGTAAAATTCAATGTAGAAATTACATCAGATACAAATATATGGAATGGTTTTCTTAACCTAAAAATGTATAGCCCTACCCTAAATATTGGCGCATTCGAAGTTAATGATGCGATCACTGGAAACGGCAATGGACTTATTGATGCCGGAGAATCCATTGAAGTATACATTGAAAATTTCAATTCAGGTGGTTCATCTCAAACATCGCTCACTGGTCAATTAATGTGTACCCATCCAAATATTACGATTAGTGATGACATTGAGCATATTTCGCTTTTAGATCAATCCCAGGCGATCGTATTAACTAAATACACAATAGACATTAGTCAAGATATTCCAAATGACACAAAATTCGAATTACAATATATGCTAAATGGTGGCTTATATTCAGCTAGTAAAACTGAACTTTTACGTGCGAATCTTCTAATTGAAAATTTTGAAAATGAGGCTATAAATTCAAACTTATGGACAAATGATACGATTGCTCCATGGTTTCAAACTGACACCAATCCATTTAATGGTGGCTATTGTTTCCAATCCGGAGATATTAACGATAAAGAAGAGACCACCTTAGAAATGAACTTAGACATTCTAAAAGATGGTATGATAGAGTTTGCTATTCGATTAGATTGTGAAGCTGATTGGGATTTTTTACAATTCTATGTAGATGGAATCAAACAGAACGAGTGGTCAGGTGCTGCAAATTGGAAAAAAGTTAGTTTCCCAATTGAAATTGGACAACATACTCTTTCTTGGATTTATGATAAAGATGATATCATTTCCGCTGGATCTGATGCCGTTTGGATTGATGATGTTATCCTGCCCGAATATGCATTAATTACATCATCATCGATAGCCGAAATTCTACCTATTCATTCGATAAATATGGCTCCAAACCCTGCAATGGATTTTACTGAAATAAAGATTAATTTATTATACCCTCAACCGCTAAAAATAGATGTGTTTAATGGAATGGGACAACTCGTACTTCCAGTTACAAATCAGCAAATGATGAGTGGTGATCAACAATTCAAAATTGACACAAATTCATTTGACCCCGGCATTTATTTAATTAATATAACATCGGATCAACAATCATCTGTTTTTCAATTGGTCGTTCATTAAATAATAGTTAGACCCCTTTTCCCTAAAAAAGACTTCTAACTATTTTAACATGTAAACAAATTGCTATTTCTTCTGTTCCTTTTTTATGGAGACAAACAAGCCCTATTTAATACATCCGCAGATCTTGGTCATTTATTTGTTATTGGGTAGTATGTCTAGTCTGTTTCTAGGATTTTCTGCCGCATTTATGTATAATCGGATTCAAGCTAATTTGCCGCCTTTAGATTTACCTCCCTTATTTTATTTCAACACTTTAATCTTAATTGCTTCTTCATTTACTTTAATGAAAGCAAAATCATATTATTTGTCTGATCAAACGAAAAACTATAAAGGAGCACTTGTATTAACGTTGCTATTTTCTATTCTATTTTTAGGCTTGCAACTATTGGCTTGGAAACAATTGATGGCAAGTGGTATAACACTTACTTACAGTAATATGGCTGCCTATATGTATGTGATTAGTTTTATTCACCTACTTCACTTAGTTGGCGGGATCCCTTTTTTGGGTTTATTTCTATATACAGCGATAACGAAAATGCGTGAGCCTGTGAGTGTTCTTGTTTATTTTTCGGACGACACAAAAGAAAGAAGACTTAGAATTCTTACTATTTATTGGCATTTTTTAGATATCCTCTGGATTTACTTAGTTCTTTTCTTTTTATTAAATTTTTTAATTAAATAATTTTTCAGGTGTAGATCATTAACATCCAAAAACATATCTTTGTGATTGATAATATAAGCCAATAAAAACCTCATGAAAGATTTAGTCTCCAACAAAGAAACGGATGTCGTCATAGCCAAAAAATTAGGCCTTACAGAAGACGAATTTAAATCCATTGTCACCATATTAGGACGAACACCTAATTTTACTGAATTGAGTGTTTTTTCAGTTATGTGGTCTGAACATTGTTCGTACAAAAATTCAATTAAATATTTAAAAACATTGCCGAGATCAGGTAGCAACCTTCTTGTGGAAGCTGGCGAAGAAAACGCTGGCTTAGTTGATATTGGACAGGGTTTGGCTTGTGCTTTCAAAATTGAATCTCATAATCATCCCTCAGCAATTGAACCTTATCAAGGGGCTGCAACGGGTGTAGGAGGGATACATAGAGATATTTTCACAATGGGGGCTCGTCCCATTGCTGCTTTAAATTCGTTGCGTTTTGGTGATCTTGCAAGACCTCATACGCAACATTTAGTGAAAGGAGTCGTAAAAGGAATTGGAGATTATGGAAATTGTCTGGGTGTACCTACCATTGGAGGTGAAACCTACTTTAACAATTGTTACAATCAAAATATTTTAGTGAACGCCATGTCAATTGGTACTGTAAAAGTTGGTGAAACAGTGTCAGCTACCGCAGATGGAGTTGGTAATCCAGTATACATTGTTGGATCAGCAACAGGTAAAGATGGTATCCACGGTGCTACTTTTGCTTCCGCAGATTTAACGGAAGATTCTGCAGATGATTTACCGGCTGTTCAAGTAGGTGATCCATTTCAAGAGAAATTGCTACTTGAAGCTAGCTTAGAAGCAATACAAACTGGTGCAATTGTAGGCATGCAAGATATGGGTGCAGCTGGTATTTGCTGCTCGAGTTCTGAAATGAGCGCTAAATCAGGAACTGGAATGAATATCAATCTTGACAAAGTACCAACTAGACAAGCTGATATGGAGCCTTTTGAAATACTCTTGTCTGAAAGTCAAGAACGAATGCTGATTGTCTGCCACAAAGGAAAAGAGGCCGCTCTAGAAGCGGTATTTGACAAATGGGATCTGGAATGTGAAATTATTGGCGAAGTAACAGATACGAAACGACTTGTCATGACTTTTCGTGGAGAAACGGTGGTGGATGTACCGTCCAATGAATTAGTACTTGGAGGAGGAGCTCCTGTCTATGACAGAGAATATAAAGAAGCAGCATACTACAAAAAATTAAATGCTTTTGATATGACCCAAATTGCGGAACCAACGGATTATTTAGCAACAGCTAAAAAACTGATGACTTCGAATAACTTAGCCTCTAAAGCTTGGATAAGCGAACAGTATGATTCGATGGTTCGTACAAACAGTATGCATAGCAATATGCCTTCGGATGGACATTCCATAAGGATAAAAGGTACAGAAAAAGCAATTGTTGCTGCCGTTGATTGCAATTCTTCATTTGTATATGCAGACCCATATATTGGCGCTATGATTGCCGTTTCCGAAGCAGCAAGAAATATTGCGTGTACGGGAGGAAAACCATTAGCTGTTACCAATTGTTTAAACTTTGGAAATCCATACAACCCAGAAGTATATTGGCAGTTTGTAAATGTAATTAAAGGAATGGGCGAAGCTTGTAAGGCTTTTGATACACCTGTTACAGGTGGGAATGTTTCGTTTTATAATCAAACTCAAATAAACGATACCGTAATACCAGTATACCCTACTCCAACAATTGGAATGATCGGCCTCCTAGAAGATTTAGATAATCAGACAGGTTTAGGATTTAAAAAACCTGGTGATGTTATTATCCAACTCGGTGTTACTCAGAATGAAATCAACCAAAGTGAATATTTACGT
Source organism: uncultured Saprospiraceae bacterium (assembly GCA_937924805.1). Taxonomy (GTDB): domain Bacteria; phylum Bacteroidota; class Bacteroidia; order Chitinophagales; family Saprospiraceae; genus JAHDDO01. The sequence continues at coordinate 35,822 of CALDTZ010000007.1, read as the reverse complement.
TTTATTCATGAGGTAACCGAATCACCCGTTCCATCATTTAACTTGCAAGATGAACAGCATTTACAAAATGCAATATTAGATTGTATTTATGCTAAAACAGTACAAAGTGCACATGATATTAGTGATGGTGGTTTGTTTATGAATTTGATAGAATCATCGATGGTCAACCGATTAGGCTTTGAACTAACAACCGACCCAAGCATCCGAAAAGACGCCTTTCTATTTGGTGAGTCACAAAGCAGGATTGTAATCAGTTGTTCGGAAGACCAAGTTTCGAAAATTAATACTATTTGTGAAAAACATAATGTTACCACTGCTATAATTGGTAAGGTAACAGATGGTTCGATCCAAGTAGATGAAGACCAATATTCAGATATCAATGATTTTATTAATATCTTTAAAAATCAATTGCCAAGTATACTTAATAACTAGATAAATCGAATTATGAAATATTTTTTCTCTTTAACACTTTTTGCTTTTTTAAGTTTATTCTTAATTCAGTGTAATACAAATTCAAACGGGCTGACTATTTCAGGAGAAATAGCAAATGCTTCAAACTTGAATGTCTACTTAGACAAAATGACTTTTTCAAATTCATTTGAAAGAGTTGCACAAGCAACAGCTGATGCGTCAGGAGATTTCAAAATCACAACGGAGGAAGCAATCCCTGAAGGACAATACAGACTTAGACTAGGAAGTAAGTCGGTAGATCTCGTGTTAGCAAAAGAAGATGCAAGTATTAATATTACTGGGGATTTGAATACGATCCAAAACATGGAATATACCCTCACAGGATCCGCTGGATCTTCGTATTATCAAGATGCTGTTTCAAAATTATTGAAACGTCAACTAGATAATGCAAAAGCACAAAAATTAGTCGATGAAAGCCCTACTGCGCCTTTAGCTGCAGCCCTTGCATCAAAACTATATACATTTCAGCCTAATGCATTGCCTGTACACAAAAAAGTACAAGAACGTTTATTAGCAGAAATGCCGGATGCTGATATTACGACTGAATATGGTAAGCAGATTGCTTCACTTGAAGCAAAATCAAAAACCGCTACAAATAAAAAATATGCTGTAAATGTCGGTGATCCAGCACCTGAAATCGCGTTGCCTGGATTAGATGGTAAAATTCAAAAATTGTCGGACCAAAAAGGGAAAGTCGTTTTGTTAGATTTTTGGGCTAGTTGGTGTGGACCATGCAGAAAAGCAAATCCTCATGTTGTTGAAACATACGAAAAATACAAAGATCAAGGATTTACCGTTTTTAGTGTTTCCTTAGATGGACTAGATACACGAACAAAATCAAGGTTAGGTAGTCAAGAGAATATTGATAAAAAAATGGCTTCTTCAAAGCAACGATGGGAAGCTGCCATAAAAAAAGATCAATTAACTTGGAATACGCATGTTAGTGATTTGAAAAAATGGGAATCTGAAGGTTCAAAAGCTTATGGTGTCTCAAGTATTCCTACAACCTTTCTTGTCGGTCGTGATGGAAATATTGCTGCATTAAACCCTAGATACAACTTAGAAGAAGAAATTAAAAAAGCACTTTAATTTTAATTACAAAAATGACTAATGATAATGCTTGCTGCGATAGCGGCATTTAAAGACTCTGTTTGTCCTTTTTTAGGTATCGTTACTTTGTATGAGCTCTGATCAATAATATATTGATGAATGCCTTTGCTCTCATTGCCGATGATAATAAGACCCGGTTTCGGTTTTTCTAAAGTAAAGATATTATTACCATTTATCACAGCAGCATATTTAGGCATATCAATAATGGATGCTTGGAAGTCTTTAAAATCCGCTCTATGGATCGCAAGACGAAGGATCGCACCCATACTTGATTGAACCACTTTTGGATTGTAAGGATGTGCTGTTTGATTAGAACAAATAACCGTATTGATACCAAACCAATCACACGTTCTAAGTATTGTTCCTACATTTCCGGGATCTTGAACATCATCAAGAAAAACAGCCCACTCATTTTTAATCAATGTATCAAACACAGAAATATCTCTTTGTTCAACAATGCAAATCACATCACCACCGTTTTTAAATAATGACAATGATCTTAAATCTTTCTCATCCGCAATTTCTATAGTGAATGAATCCTCTTTATTAAGATGATTATGATCCCAATCCTGAGTACAAATGATCATTTCGATTTTAGCATTTGGATCCTTAAGAATTTCCAAAACTAATTTCGTGCCTTCAGCTAAGAATTTGTTATACTTTTGTCTGTACTTTGATTGATGAAGACTTTTTATATATTTCTTTAAATTATTACTCAACATAAATTCGAATATAACATATCGCACGAATAATAGTACTATCAAAGTGACTTGGTTACTTTATATTTTGATAGGTTCTATATGTATGTCTTGTTCCACAACAAGACACTTAGAAGAAGGACAATCCCTATTGAAAGAGAACTCGATGGAAATTATTGCAGAAAAATATGATTTCAACAAATCAAATCTGGAAGCAGAACTAGAAGATTTATATAACCAAAAACCCAATACTAACTGGCTGGGCACTTCGAGAGAAGGGTATTATATGAGATATTCTAAAAAAGAAAAACTGAATGCCTTACAACGTTACATCCTCAAAGGGATCGCTGAAAAACCAGCAATTTTTGATTCCATTGTAACATCAAGTACTGCAAAAAACATCGAAAAATACCTTATAAACAAAAAAGGGTTTTACCAAGCTGAAGTTACCTACGACATAGATTACAAACGGTACTTATGGTTTATTAAACGTAAAAAAACGAGAACCATACAATACACCGTACAACTAGATAATCGTTCATATGTCCGATCAAGTGTATTCATAGGTAAAGATTTTGAAATTATTCAAAAACTCATCGATACAAAAGACGCTTCCCTAATCAAACCTAACATCCCGATTGATGCACTGACCTTTGATTTAGAAAAGCAACGAATTATTAATCAATTACAAAATGATGGTTACGCAAATTTTAGTAACAATCATATCGAAATCAAAGGCGATAGTACAATCTATGATAACCAGATTGAAATATTTATAGAAATTAAAAACCAAAATTCTGATAAACCTCATCAACGGTATTCTATTGGCGATATAAACATCTACACTGACTATAGTCAAACGCTTTCCGATAGTAGCTATACGAGTACAACATTTCATAATAATACCTATTGGACCGAGCGTATCAATCATTTGGTTAAGCCCAGTACGATTGACAATAAAATATTTTTCGCTTCAGGTGAATTTTACAATAGAGACAAGTATTATAAAACACTAAGAAAATTATCAGAATTAGAGATATATCGCTTTGTTAAGATAGACCCAATCCTTGATGATGAAAATCCTGGTGTTATCCATTACAATATATACCTAACACCTGCCCAATATTTATGGTCTGCAGACTTAAACGGAGATGTATTTTACTCAACAGTCAATACCGTTGGTAGAAGGTTATTTGGTCTAAGTGTCGGAGGTAGTGTTGAAAACAAAAATATATTTAATGGGGGAATCACGTATAGTCTTTCTGCAGAAACCTCCGTAGAATTTAACTTAGCAAATCCAACGGGACCAGACAATCTGATCAATTCAATTTCTTACAATATTCAAAACGGAATTCAAATTCCCAAAATGAATGATCTGTATGGCACGTTTAAAAATTTGAATCGTTTCAATCTGATTTCAGATGATGACTATCAAAATATTAAAGAAAATACGAATACACAATATTTATTAGGTTATACGTATCAAAATGTTTTTGATCGATACCAAATAAGCTCATTTAATGCCTCTTATGGCTTTACATACAACCCAAATAGGAATAAACGTATTGTCTTTCAACAAACGGGATTAAATCTACTATTATACAATCATGAACCTGCTTTCCAAGAAGTATTAGATACTATTCCTCTATTAAAAAATTCTTTTCAAAATAATCTATTCTCAGGATTAGCGTTTCAAGAGTTTTCTCACTTTTATAGTAGCAAAAAATCAAGATCCGGTTGGTCTTGGTTAAGTATCGTAAGGGCAGAGTTTTCTGGACTAGAAGTATGGGCAGCGAATTCGATATATAATGGTATTTCTGGCAATTCAAAGGCATGGAGGGTGAGTGATGATATCGATTTTGCCAATTTTATGAAATTTGAAATTGATCAGCGAATTTATAAAGAATTCGATCCAAGGAATTCAATGGCTTTTCGTATCAATCTGGGTTATGCCTTTGAATATTTTAATGACTCAGCCGTTCCATTCATTCGGCAATTTTTCAATGGTGGCCCAAATGGTATTCGTGCATGGCAACCGAGAGAATTAGGTCCTGGAGGATTTAAAGATATAGCCACTAATATCCTATTCTATCAAACAGGAGATATAAAATTTGAAGCAAATCTAGAATACAGATTCGATCTATTTTGGATTTTCGAAGGGGCTTTATTTTTAGATGGTGGTAATGTATGGACACGTAGGTTTGATGCAGAACGATTAGGTAGTCAGTTTAGCTCAGCATTTATCGATCAGATCGCATTAGGTACCGGATATGGTATTAGACTTGATTTTACATACTTTAATATTCGTATTGATTTTGGGTATAAGCTAAGACTTCCATATGAAGAGCTAGGATCGCATTGGGTTAACCCTTTACGCGCTAAAAATGGAGCTCAAAAACAAGGAATAGGAACAATCAACCTTGCAGTAAACTATCCTTTTTAAAACGTTTTAGATTTCTATTTAAATAATTCGGCTCGACCATATTTAGAACAAATAGGACAAGTAAATGGGTTGTGACCACGAGCAGGACAATACGCTCTTCCAAAAAAAATAAATTGTAAATGAAGTTTATTCCAAATTTCTTTTGGAAACAATCGCTTTAGATCTTTCTCTGTTTTATCAACATTTTTTCCCGTACTTAATTTCCAGCGATAGGCTAATCTATGAATATGTGTATCCACAGGAAATGCTGGAACACCAAAAGCTTGAGCCATCACAACAGAAGCCGTTTTATGACCAACACCTGGCAATAACTCTAATGACTCGAAACTTGCAGGAACCTCCCCATTATGCTTATCAATAAGAATTTGTGATAATTGATGGATTGCTTTAGATTTTCTTGGTGATAAACCACAAGGTTTTATAATTTCTCTGATTTCATCAACATCATGCGTTACCATATCATAGGGATTATCTGCCATTGCAAATAAAGCCGGGGTGATTTGATTGACCCTTTTATCGGTACATTGGGCAGAAAGCAAAACGGCAACCAACAATGTGTATGAATCCGTATGATCTAGAGGTATAGGTACTTCTGGATATGTTTCTTCTAAAATTCGTGCAATATCATTTGCTACTTCTTGTTTCTTCATCCAAGTCCCGTTAAAAATTTCATCGTATCTACTCCATCTGCAAAGGTATCTATCGAAGGCTTTTGTGCCATACCAAAACGACTATGCCTATCAAATAATGGCTTTAAAGACACAACTGTTTGAATTTCATCCGCTACTTTTTCAATCGATTGTTGTATCTCTTCGATAGATTCCATTTCCTCATAATGAATAGAAGCAATACGTGAATGAATACTACTATCCGGTTTTGCAATCAATACATTATCCGTAAAGAATTCAATTTTATTCAATAAGTAAATAGCATAATTGTAATCATAATTATTTTTATACTTATTATGATTTATCAAAGGCTTGAAACCCTCAATATGTTTATAAAACCGATTTTTATCAAAAGTACCTAGACAGTATATTTTAGATACATTTCTGCATCCTAAACCAAAATAGGAAAAGATATCATGTCCTAATTGAACCATTTCCTCTTCACTTTCTTTACCCGTCAAAACAGCTACAGCCGTCCTATTTTTTCTAATTAATTTAGGATATTTTTTGAAATAAGACTCAAAATGCCGAGCAGTATTATTTGACCCCGTAGCTATAATTGCATCAAAGTTTTCCAATTTATCAACAAAAGTAAAGTAGGTAGCGGTTTCAGGTTCTAATGCTATTAGTTTTTGAATTAAAAAAGGAATTAAATAACGGTCCTTATCCGATGTTTTAATCATAGCATTGTGGCCTGACAAAAAAGTACTGAGGATATCATGAAAACCGACCATAGGAATATTTCCCGCCAATATCAATCCAATGGTCAATCTCTGTTTACCCATCGTATAAACATCAACATATCTTTTTAGCTCTGACTCACTCAAATAACATTTTTGTATTGATTCAATCATCAACCGTTGATTATCGATGGTAAACCATTGATTTTCAGCTTTTGATTTGAGCATTACAGCTTTCCAGTCGTCTGCATCAATATCAATCTTGTTACCAAGATGAACTAAAGCGCTAATCCTCCTCTGTAGATTCAACATCATCGTCTTTTGCGTTATTGATCACTTCTTCTTTAATGGTTACATAACTTCTCCATTTTTCTAAAGCCTGCGCCATATCTTCAGGAAGATCTGCTTCAAATTCCATGTATTCTTCCGTTCTTGGATGTATAAATCCTATTTTCCTCGCATGTAAGGCTTGACGTGTACACAGTTTAAAACAATTAAATACAAATTGCTTGTACTTATTAAAAACGGTTCCTTTTACAATTTTATCTCCACCATACTTGGCATCACTAAATATTGGGTGACCCAAATATTTCATATGAACTCTAATCTGATGCGTTCGACCTGTTTCTAGCACACAACGAATGCGACTCACATAATATAAATCTTCTAACACTTCATAGTGCGTAATCGCATGTTTGCCTAATTCTCCATCTTCATAAACCTTAAAAACCGTTCTATTATTTAGACTCCTCCCAATATGCTCATTGATGGTGCCTTTTTCTTCCTTCGGTCCCCCCCAGACGATTGCTTCATATTGTCGGACGATCGTGTGATCATAAAACTGCTTGCTCAAATGCGTCATCGCCTCTGTATTCTTTGCAATAACTAACAAACCTGAAGTATCTTTATCAATTCGATGGACCAAACCTGGTCGATCAGGTAGATTACCCTCCTTTATTGGTAACTGTTTTGACTTAAAATAATATGCTAACGCATTTACAAGAGTACCTGAACTATTAGAGATACCAGGATGGACAACCATTCCTGGTGGTTTAAACACAATCATAACATCCTCATCTTCATAGCGGATATCCAATGGTATATCTTCTGCTAAAATGTGTTCCGCACCGTTTATATTTCTAGGAACATAAAGTTGAATTTCATCATTCGGGCGAACCAAATAGTTTGCTTTTACAGGTAAGTTATTGACAAGTATTCTCTTCTCTTTGATCCCTTTCTGTATCTTACTTCGAGTTACTTTTTCGAGTTTATCTAACACATACTTATCAATACGTAATGAAGATTGTCCTGGATCAACACGTAATGTTGTTAACTCATAATCATCGTTTGAAAAATCAACCTCTGCCATATCTATAGTTTTCTTTTATCTATGCTTAGAATACAAAGCTAAGACCTAATGAAAGAGCAAAGATATCAGATTGAGAGGATTTAATTTTAAAATTATCTTTTGGTAGTTCATTCCCTAAATCTTCAATCGATAAATAACGGGAGATACCCCCGTTTTTCATGCTCCCCTCAAAATGTAAAAATGTTTTATTTTTCAAATGAAAAACGAATCCTGTTCCAATTAAATACGTCATTGAGGAGCTCCATTTTTCAATTTCAACATCTGTGTATTCTGTATCCGTAGTATAAGAGTCAGAATATGAAGCTACAATAGCTCGATACCCTAAGGCTCCAATGACATAATTTTCAAATCGCCAAAAAGCAATAGGCGTATAATATTTCATTCTCGCATTCAAATCATAGATATTCGTGTAGGCATGTTGATCAACTTCCAAATCAAATCCTCCATTCGTATCTATATAATCCCCTGTAAGATCTTCCAAATCTATATAACTAAACATCAAACCAAAAGTAAAGGGGGAATTAACCTTAAGTTGTCTAGATATCGCGATTGAAACACCAGGAGCAAAGGGTTATGTATTTTCTTTAAAAAATCCTTGAGGATAATTAAAATCAAATGAAATATCAAGGAAATTATAAATCACCTCATCAGCAACGATTGTATCGTTTTGCCCAGATTGAGCTATCGCTTGATCTTTGATACTTAATTGTAGTATCAATACTATTATTATAAACTTTAAAGAATTTGATTTCATTTTAATCTATTATCGGTGATTAGTCAAAATAAAATTTAATTTCTGCACCACATTTAATAATATTACAATTCGAAAATAAGAATAGAATGAATAAAAAGCGACTGGAAACCCTAGCTGTACAAGAAAACAAGGAAATTCGAACAACTAGACCTCATATTTTGCCAATCTATGCGACATCCTCATTTAGTTTTGAAAATATAGAGGAAGGAATAGACGTATTTTCTAAACCAGAAGAAGGTCATCTCTATTCTAGATTTGCAAACCCAACATTGGATACCGTTGCTTTAAAAATTGCGCAATTAGAATCCTTTGGTACGGATATGGATGTTTTTTGCCTTTTGGCAAATAGTGGAATGTCTGCGATTCATTGTTTGCTTGCAAGCCAACTTAAAGCTGGCGACAAAGTATTAACCCATGGTAATATTTATGGAGGAACAACCGAATTATTAAAAAAGGTATTCAGTCAATTTGGCGTTACTACCCTATTTAGTGATCTTAATGATGAAAGTCATTTGGCTCAACTAATGAAAGCAAATCCAGAAATAAAACTCATCTATTTTGAAACCCCGGCAAACCCTACTCTAGCTTGTATTGACATCGAAAAAATAGTTGCTTTTGCTAAATCTCACAACGTTTTAACAGTCGCAGATAATACCTTTGCAACTCCAATGTTACAGCGTCCTTTTTCTTATGGTGTTGATTTTGTCTTACACAGTACGACAAAATATTTGAATGGACATGGTAATGGACTGGGTGGCGCTATCTTAGCTAATAGAAAGCATTATGACAATCTATGGGCACACTATAAACTAATCGGACCTACCGCAAGCCCATTTGAGGCATGGAATCTTAATAATGGACTTAAAACATTAGCCTTGCGAATGGAGAAACATTCAAGTAATGCCCTTTCTGTTGCTACTTTTTTGGAAAACCACCCTAATGTTGATTTTGTAAACTACCCAGGCTTACCTTCACACGCAAATCACGAAATAGCAAAAAAACAAATGGCTTCTTTTGGTGGAATGCTTAGTTTTGAAGTTAAAGGTGGATTTGAAGCTGGGAAAAAATTTATGAACGAATTACGTTTGTGCTCCCTTGCACCAACTTTAGGAAATACAGATACACTAGTCTTGCATCCTGCTTCAATGTCTCATCTTCATATTGATCGAGCCTTACGAATTCAATTTGGAATTACAGATGGATTGATTCGATTATCCGTCGGAATAGAGCATGAGGATGATATAAAATCTGATTTAGACAAAGCCCTTACCTCTCAATAGTTTTCCTGCTTTATTGAATTTCAGTAACCGTATTTTGTATATTGACAATAAAGTCATACAAATACAATGGAATATTATCTTTCATATTATCAATAATCCAGAATTCAGGATCGGTACCGTCTAGCAATCCAACAAAAACACCACCCCAATCTCCAGCATCCGGCATTCCAATAATTATCTCAGATTCATCTTTCAGATCAGCTGGAAAAGCGGCCTTTAAATCTTCCGCTAGGATGTATTTGTCACTTGACAACTCTACCCAATCATATTGATTTCCTTCGATTGAAGGATATTCATCATTGGTATCCTCGTATAATTTTCCATCTTGCAACTTAAATATCTCAATACAATTTTCACCAAAACATTCACTATAAAACGTTCCAAACATCAACGCTTCAACTTGGTTTACTTTCCCACACGAAGCAAACAATAAAGCCATAAATAAATAGGTGATTTTTCTCATAATTTAACTTCCATTAAAATTTTAAAATTGGCCCCGATCAAACGAATAGAACCCTTCTTTTAAAAGACGCCATTTAGAAACAAAATAGTTGGGTCGACGTGCGCTTATTTAATGTTTAATAAATTGAATTAGGTCACTCTGATTCCCTAATTCCCACTTTAAAAAATAAATACCTGATTTGAATTGATCAAGATTAAAGGTCACCATATGCCCTTTTTGGTTTGATCTATTTTCCTTTACTTTTTGACCGATTTGATTATAAATACTGAATTTCACCTTTTTAATATCTATAGATTTCGGTACCGAACAAATGAGTTCATCAAGAACGGGGTTCGGAAATAAAAGAAAATCTAAACTCTTATCTTTTTGATTTTCAACCTTTGAAATCAATGTTTCGTCCATAATAATCTCTTCATCACCTTCTTGGTAATCTGCAAAGATGAAATAACACAGGAGCATCTCATCTGATGTCTGTGAACCCAACGATACCGTTATTGGAGGATTATTAGGATTATCGTGATTTTCAATCGTATTATCATAGACACTTTCACTTTTTAGGATTGATCCTGCCGGTAATTTGATTATTTTTTGAAATGCATAGTATTTTTGCCAATGAAAATCCCATCGAGGTATATCAATTAAGGGAATAGAGTCTCCTTGAGCAGTTTCATACCAAACCCGATATGATTTCCCCAAATAGTGCATATGAGGACAAATCGCCAATAGAGAAAGATCTTGAGATATTGGTTGTGTTATTTGATGAAACGTATCTAGTTCATTTGCCTCAATAATGAGCGGCCCGTCAATTAAGTGGTTTGGACTATGATCCATCATCCAACTTGCTCTTAAAGGTCTGATATTATTGGAAGGTTCGGCAAGTTCAAAATTCATGAAGGTAGAATCAATCTGACCTTGTCCTCCTGGACCGTAATGAATTTCTATTACAAAATCAGAACCCGGAGGTATGACAAAAACCCAATCTTCCGGATATCTAATAATATTAGCGCCTGGTTGCCATGCATTTACATAATAGGTATTTACAGGCTGTCCAGTCGTTGAATTAAACCCAGATGCAGGATCACTTATATCATAGGCTACACTCTGCCCTGTATTATCAATGAATACATCAGCATGATGAACGACATTATCTAATCCAGGAATAACTTCAATTCCTTTAATATAAATTGATTCACTATTGGTATTTTCGAAGGCAAACCAACGTATTTCATCCGTATTTGATTGAAGCGTATATGGATCTATATTTAATGAAAAATCAATTGAATTTAATAATGATCCCGAAGGATGAAAAATAGGCGCTTCTGGTTCCATAGATGGATCACCAAAAACATGAGACTGATCTATCCATTCTAATAATAAATCAATTTCCTCTTGTTCCAAATACGCTTCATCTACAAAATGCATATACGCCGGATCTGCTGGCCATGGTGGCATACTTCGTTCTGAAACAGCGTGACTAATTAAGCTTGAGTAGGTAACCACATCTTGGTAAGACATCAAATGGAACGGAGCAATTGCACCTTCATGATGACAAGATGAACAGTTGTCATAAATGATAGGAGCAATATCCTCAACCCAAGTCACACTTTGACCAACCCCATTGAAACATATCAATGAAAATAAAACGACCATCAATTTATTCGGGTATCCCATTAAAACTAAATTTTGATTTTTACTCCAATTTTTTACTTTCAATGTATTGTACATAAAACCTTTTTTCCGTTGCATTAAAACATAGTACATGGCTTTCAATAAAAACCTTCCTATCTTTTTCTTACCTAAAATAATTAATATTTAATCAACATTTAACGAATAGCAACAATTCATAAAAACAAGTCAAAACTCGATAGGTCCTCCATCCTGAGTGTATCAAGTTTTTCCGTTTCACTTAAAAAAGTGTTCCAATGTTTTTCTCTGGAATGCATAAGTGATTGATCTGATTTATCATTCATATAAGACAATATTTCATTAAAGGATTCGATCACTCGTCGACTTTCTTCGTTGTTCGGTAGATCACTAAAAAATTCATGATAAATCTTTATAATTGAAGCCTTTTTTTGGGGGTCAAGAATTTGAATATTATAGTGATTTGGCCGCTCCAAAATATTTATATAAATTCCATTCTGATCGATTAAACCTTGACTTATACAGGTTTTATACAGTGTAGGTAGATGAGCAACATTAAAGACGGAAACGGTTGGTGAAATCTTGAAATCGATATGATCAAATGAATGCAGGATTTTTCGATTTTCGATAATTTTATGCCAATTCATTTCCTTTCGTATGTATTCTCCTAATGCGCCTTCGCCATCAATACTCGCCAATATTTCAACGCTCGTAAAATGATTCCAAAGGTCCAACACATCATAATCTTTAAATGAGAGTTTAGAAAAATTGGTATTATATCTAAGTTTTGGGTTTATTTTTTCGTCAATCAGCCATGAAAGAAGAATATAATGCTCTTCGGTAACCAAGGGCTCTCCGCCAGCAAAATAAATCTCTTCTGCACCTTTCAAGGCACCACCCCAGGTCTCAATAAATTGATGAACATCATCAATATTTGTTAATATCGCTTTCGTTCCGATATTCGTTCCTAACTTTTGTGCATCTCCAAACCACTTTGAACTTGCTCCATGCCAACACGTTCTGCAGCGAAAATTACATACATTCGAAAATCGAATATCAAAATAAATGGGAAGCGCTCGTTTTTCTTCAATTTTGAAATTAGGAAATTTTTCAAAAGTCTCTTGGCGAATGCTTTTTGCTCCTGTCGCTTCCAATTTTTGACAATATCCACACCGTTTGTCCATTTGCCCATTTGCAAACTTCGCTCTAATTTTATTTATAGCTGGTCCTTCCCAAATCTCAATCATTGATTGCTCGTTGACATTACCAAATGGGATATTAGCGACACAACAAGCCTTTACGGTTCCTTTGTTAGAAACATGCATATGGACCCATGGCATCAAGCAATATGGTTTCGACTTTTCCATCAAGTTTCGAAATTGGCTATTTTTATTTAGAATTCACGTATGCCGTTAAATTTTATTTGCTTTTTTACTTGGCTTTCTCACTTTGTCGAGGTTTAATGAATGTTGAAAGTCTTTGCAATAGCAGACGAGAATAATTACAACGAACATTTGTATGACTACTTCTCAATTTTCATCACTAAAGAAAGATGAAAATCAGCAGATTATTCTAGGAAAAGAAAAGATTGTTTAAGGCTTTCAGAATTAAATGAGTCCATTGCTTAAAGATTATCAAGTGCTTGTAAAAAAGAAGTCATAAAACTATTTATTGAAGTAATAAATCTAAAGCTCTAGTTCCTCAATAACTGATGCCTGCCCATTGCTATTCGAATGAAAATTTTAATTGGTACTGCGTTGAATAATTGAACTGTCCAGCTATCAACCACAAATCAATTTGTACCTTTAATTTATGGCTCCAATCCTACTTTCCTCTCCGTTGCAAGGATTTACCGATTTTAGGTTTAGAAATGCACATGAAACCAATTTTGGGGGTATCGATACGTATTACGCTCCGTATATTCGTCTCAACGGACGCCTCATTATAAAACCGTCTTTCGACAAGGATATTCAACCAAAAAATAATAAACATACCCACATCATTCCGCAAATTATGACGAATAGTGCCGAAGAATTCATCTTCGTGACCAACTTTGTCCAATCACTAGGTTATAGGGAGTTAAATTGGAATTTAGGATGCCCCTATCCAATGGTTACCAATCGAGGCTTAGGCTCTGGCTTAATTTGTCAACCAACAAAAATTGATGACATCCTTCAGCAAGTACATAATGAAACTGATATTACGGTTTCGATGAAAATGAGATTAGGGTTTGAAACTCCGGATGAAATATTGGCTACCTTGCCTATTCTCGAGAAATATCCGCTAAAAAATATTGCGATCCATGCCAGAATAGGCAAACAATTGTACAATGGTGGTGTCGACTTAAATGCATTTGAAAGGGTTACAAAAAATACAGATCATACGCTGTATTACAATGGGGATATAACGTCATTATCGTTTTTTGAGGAGCTAGAAGATCGATTTCCTACTATCAATCACTGGATGCTAGGGCGTGGTCTGATTGCAAATCCATTCTTACCAACAATGATTAAAGAACGAAGTCAAGCGTTACCTGATTATAAATTGGATTCGTTTGCTAGATTTCATGATGAATTGTTTGAGGCCTTTCATGAAAAACTCAGTGGTGAAAAACATGTCATCATGAAAATGTTGAGTTACTGGGAATACTTTTCCATTTTATTTCCTGATCATAAGAAAATGCTAAAAAAGCTTTCTAAAACTAAGACTTATGATGATTATGATACGATTGCAGATGAAATCTTAGGAAGGAAAATTGCTGATTGGAGGTAAATAAATACGAACGTATTATTTTAATATTTTAGTTATTGGATAATTATTCCCTTTAAATTTTATACGTTTGAAGTATTAAGAGTAAAAGGTAAACTAACATGAAAGAAGTAAATATGGACAAGGTTACCAAGGATATCAAATTCGCTTCAACATTACCTGCTTCCTTTTATTTCGATCCTCATTTGTGGACAGAATTGAAAGAAAAGGTATTTGCAAGCAGTTGGCAATACATTGGTAATGAAGCAGACATTTTTAATATTGCAGTCAATGTTTTCCCCTTTACTTTGCTTGCCAACTGCATAGATGAACCACTTGTTTTAATTAAAGATGGAGAGGAAATAAGATGCCTTTCCAATGTTTGTACGCATCGTGGATTTCAATTGGCGCATCATCCAGGAAAAGAAAGCAAATTAATTTGTAGCTACCATGGAAGGCGATTTGATTTAGAAGGGACCTTTGAATTTATGCCTGAATTCAAAGAGGTTGAAAACTTTCCAAGACCTTGTGATCATCTGCATAAACTTCCTATTGCATCATGGTCGACTTTTCTATTTACAAATCTAAATACAAATGCCGATTTTGAAAAAATTAAAGCATCTCTTGATCAACGTTTAGGTTTTTTAAATATCGAAACGTTTGAATTTGCTCCAGAATATAGTAAAACATATAATGTAAAAGCACATTGGGCACTGTACATAGATAACTATTTGGAAGGATTCCATATTCCGTTCGTTCACCCTACTTTAAATGGAATGTTAGACTATGGAGATTATGACACCATACTAGATGACCAATTGGTTCTTCAGATTGGGTATGCAAATAAATCAGGTGGAGAAATATTCGATTTTCCTGAAAACCATATTGATTACGGAAAAAGAATTACAGCCTATTATTATTGGGTGTACCCCAATTTCATGATTAATGTATATCCATGGGGTATGCAACTGAATATTGTAAAACCGTATGCTATGGATTTTACAAAAGTAGAATTTCTTTATTTCATAAAAGATCGAGCGATCTGGGATCGTATGCGAGGAGATGAAATTGGCGAAAAAACACAACAAGAAGATGAATGGGTTGTGGAAAAAGTCCAGCAAGGACTCAAATCCAGGTTTTACTCGGATGGTCGATTTTCAGCTTCACGAGAGACGGGTGTTCATCATTTTCATAAAATGCTTAAAAAGGTATTGGAAACATAATCTTTACCCAAAAATAAATTAAATAAATTCAAATTTTTCTGCATCAAAAAGGCCTTTATCACTCATTTTAATTTTGGGAATAACCAATAATGCCATGAAGGATAAGGTCATAAAAGGAGCGGTCAACATTGATCCCATTTGCTTGACAAAGCGATCAATCGATGCATACTCTTGTCCAATGGTCTGACAAGGCTGATCACTCATTAATCCAGCAATAGGTAGTCCTATAACCTTCTCTTCATCTCCATGAATAGCTGACAAACCGCCTTTATTCGTGACCAAAGCATTTACGGCTTTAGCCATAAATTCGTCGGTCGTACCAACTACAACTATATTATGGGAATCATGAGCTACCGTCGAGGCAAAAGCTCCATTTCGGATGCCCATATTCTTTATAAAACCAGTAGCAATCGGTGCCTTTTTATATCTATTTACAACACTAATTTTTAATATATCTTGAGTTTCATCTGCCAATAACAAGCCGTTTATGAGTGGTAATTGTTCGATGGATTTCTCTGTAATTAATTCTCCATCGATCGCATTGATAACAGCAATTGATCGATTGTTGCTTTCATAATGAAAACGACTGGCTTTGACTTTATCAATATTAAAGTTATTAGGACAATCATGTATTTTATCGGCTAGAAAAGTTTTGCCATTTTCTGCTACAAGTTCTCCATTTATATACGTTGATAAGACCTTAAACTCGTCGATTGAATCAACAATAATGGCATCTGCTTTGTCTCCCACTCTGAGCATTCCGACATCCATTTTATAATGCTTTACCGGGTGGATGCAAGCCATATTCAGGACATCAAACAAGTCATATCCAAGAGCTATCGAGCGTACTACCAATTCATTAATATGTCCTTCAAGTAAGTTATCTGGATGTTTATCATCACTACAAAACATAAGTTTTGATGGATGTGATTTAATTAATGGATGCAATGCATCGTAATTTTTAGCAGCACTACCCTCTCTAATCAAGATTTTCATTCCAAAAGACAATTTATCAAGAGCTTCTTCAATCGTAAAGCATTCGTGGTCAGTTGAAATTCCAGCATCTATATAGTTCTTTGCTTGTTCACCTTTTAAGCCTGGAGCGTGACCATCGATTGGTTTTCCTGCTGCTTTTGCAATAGCAATTTTTTTCATAACCTCTTCATCCTTAAAGAGGACACCAGGGTAATTCATCATCTCTGATAGATAATATATATCATCTAAACCCATCAACTTCTCAATATCTTTTGCATCTATAGTCGCACCAGCTGTTTCAAAACTCGTTGCTGGCACGCATGATGGCGCACCAAAATGGAATTTCAATTTCGCATTTTTTGCATTGTCAATCATATAGTGGACTCCCTCAACACCCAATACATTTGCGATCTCATGAGGATCTGAAATTGTGCCAACAGTTCCATGTGCTAAAGCAATTTTAGCGAATTCATAAGGCACTACCATTGAACTTTCAATATGAATATGTGCATCAATAAAACCAGGTAAAATGTAATGATCGAACGTCTCATTCACCTTCTCAATATTGACAATGATTCCATCTTTTATCGACACTTTACCACCATAAATAGTACGTTGGTGCAAATCAATAATATTACCTAGCAATTCCATAAACAATGTTTTATGTTTTAGGCTTTCTTTCTTCGCCCTTCAAGTATTTTTAAAAATGACCTAGAATGTATTTCTTCAATTGTCAATCCAGTAGCTAGTGCATCATCTACAGATATTGCTCCACAATTTAATGCTCTTAAGAAGTAGTTTAATAAGCCTTGGCCTGTCGCCGCGTCATCAAATACATCATCGGTCAAAGTTGCTCGTGCCGCTTTATCGACGAATGCTTTCAATCGTTTCGCTGCTTCATCATAACTTTCTAAAAAGAAAGCATAAACCGCGGCATATCTCATTGGAAATTGAGCAGGGTGTAAATCCCATCCTTGATACATTCCTTTATAAAGTGAGTGACGAGTATGTTCATAGGCTTTCTTCCAACTACGACGAACTACTTTTTTGTTTTCTTCCTCTTGTTCTATACTAAGTGATTCTCCTCGATGCGGTCCTATGGGCATTATATTCGTTGCCCCATCTGATAACCACACTCCAGTAGATCCTAGTGCAACTTTCATAAAATGGTGGGCAAAATCACATACATCGTGCCCCATATCTTGATATTTTGCTGTAATATTACAAGAGGCTGTATAGTCATATGTACCAAATGCCGTTGCAATCATACGTCCTTTACTAGCATCAACAAATTGTCTTAAAGGATTTTTGCCGTCAATATTTACGATGGATTGTGTCGTTTCAACCATCATTTCCATTTTTAACGTTCCCGAAGGGATCTCCGTATTTGCTTCAATCACTTCAAATAATTTTACTAAGGCAGAAACTTGTTCTGGAATTGAAACCTTTGGCAACATAACCACAAAATTAGAAGGTAATTTTCCTTTTGTTAAAGACGACAAGGTGGTTAGAAAAATATCCAAGGTTCTTGTTCCCCGTTCTTTCAAATCTTCTGTAAAAGGTTTGATTCGTATCCCAATAAATGGAGGTAAAGATTTCTTCTTCATTCCTTTGGCGCATTCTGTCGCAGCTTGCACTGCTATAGCATCTTCTTCTTCCCAACTCCTATTCCCAAATCCATCCTCAAAATCAATTCTAAAATCTTCGATTGCTTCCGTCTCTAGCTTTTTAATGACTTTATGGTAGACTGTATAGGGCAACCAATATTTATGCTCTTTACGCTCTTCAGGAGTAAAGTCATCCATCTTTTCTACAAGATCTTGAATATCATTATACTCTACGGGCATTTTCCGAAAGCCTTTGATTCCAATAGCCTTAGCAAAACTGACAAAATCTGGTGCATTATTTAATAATGTGGTGAGTGCCACTCTACCCATTTTTTCTGCAGAATTGGATTTAAACAAATCCGCACCTCCATATACCGTGTGCACCGGTTGTCTATCGGGTTTGTCGCCTGGATACAAAAGCTGAAAAGCTTTGTTTGCCGTTCCTAACTCGTTTAATATATTTTCTTTTTCCTTCGTAGGTATGGAAAATGTTGCCATAGTATTATTTATTCGTTTAAAATTATGATCCTCTATATGTTGAATACCCAAATGGGTTTAGCAGTAATGGTACATGGTAATGTTCTGTATCATGAATAACAAATACAACGGGTACAAAAGGATAAAATCCTACTACTCCTTGATTTTCAAAATAATCATTTGTTTCGAAAAGCATTCGATACATGCCAGGTTCTACGATTCGGTTTTTAGGTAAAAAATCAGGAATCCGTCCATCATCATTCGTAATACCGCTACTTATCGTTTCCCATTTGTTTTCATTATCAGCGGGTTGTTGTAGAGATATTCGGATTCCAGCTGCGGGTATTCCTTTGGATGTATCTAATACATGGGTGGTAATTTGACTCATGATAGTAATTTTTCTAACCGTAGTTTAGTGATTTTATGTTGTTCGCCCATTGCGATTTTTATTTCATCGTCTGGATTATTATTCATCCTTTGGTGAATGATATCCAACATCTCTTTTGCTGATTTCCCAGTGGCACATACGATAAAAATGTAGCCATACTTTTTGAAATACTTTTCATTGGCTGTAGCCAAATCGCTTAACACATCCTTCTTTGCATCATCCACACCACTCTGCTCATTTCCTGCCCAATCTTTTGTTGATGCAAATTTTTCTTCCAAATTTTTCTTATCTCCAATCTTTGGGTGATGGGTAAACGCTTCATACCCATCTGTTATATTCATTTGAGACCAAATCTCATCCGCTTTATTTTGTAGCTGCGTTATTGAAGATATAGGCCGTGCATTCATCATTCCTATAATCCAATTAGAAGCACCACAACACTTTTCAAATGTTTCATATAGCTCTTCGTCTTCCAACTCATTTAACATTTCTATTGTCATTCACATTGATTTTGTTCCGATCACTCGCATTCTACTAATACCGCCATCTGGATAAATATTTAAACGTACGTGGGTTACAGGTTGATCATTATCTACTTTGAAATTATGTTCGCTGTGAGCTTTAAGCTTTGACCTTTCAACAAGTGGATGCCATTCGGCAGATGCAATGGAAGCATCATCACTAATACAAGCTTCAATCATACATGTATCTGGAAAATTCCCCTTAAAATGGTGGGTATCAACGTTAATCGTGTTAATTATACCTTTGTGTCCTAATCGTACGATCACCCAATCTACATTATTAGGTGTACGATTCCGTTTTGTTTCCCATCCATCACCCATATTTACGCCTTTGCCGGGCATAATCAAATTATCCATATGACTGAAAAACATATCATTGCAAGCAATCGATTTTCCGCCATTCGAGGCTGCAGCCAAATCTATGATTTCGTCTTCTGTTACCATATCCCAATCTTTTTTGACTTCGCCGTATACTTTTAAGCGAGCAACTCCTCCATCTGGATAAATGTGAAGCTTAATGTGAGACCATGTTTTATCATTTATGATTTCAAAGAAATGTTGACTTCCCGGATTTAACGGTGATTTGGGTAAAATCTCGGTCCAAACCGCTTCGGTGGTACTAAAATCTTTGCTATTGCACGCTTCAATCGAACAATGTGGTGGATGATTTCCTAAAAAATGATTTGTATCTACATCAATCCCTTTGATAACTCCTTTTGCCCCTAGTTCAATAATACACCAATCATGACCTTCTATTCGTTTTCTTCTTGATTCCCATCCATCCATCCACTTGCCAAACTCTGTATATTTATCAATAATAAAAATACCTCTTCCTGGCTTTAATAGATTTTCCATTGGAGCAAAAAAATCATCCGTACACTCCAGTGTTTTACCACCTAATTTTTCAGCAGCTAAATTTATGAAAGAAGTAAATGCAGGTACCTTATCCATCTAATTTTTATTTTTAAGTATTAATTCTCCTTGGTTTAAATGAATAAAATTTCCATTATCATAAACCAAGGTTCCATTTACAAAGGTTTTTACCACCCTACCATTCAACTGTTTTTCTACGTATGGGGTGATTTTATGTTTGTGCAATATGGCTTCTTTTTTCACTTTAAATGATTCATCTGGATTATAGATAACAAGATCAGCATCATACCCTTTTGCGATTGAACCTTTTCGATGATCTAGTTGCAAAAACTTAGCCACATGCATACTCATCTTTTCTATCATTAAGGGCAATGGATACTGGTTATCGTACGCTAATCTTGTCATAATTGCCAAGCTCAGTTGCAGACTCGCAATACCTCCCCAAGCCTTTTTAAAATTTCCTGATTCTATTTCCTTTAAAAAAGGGGGCGCTGGTGAATGATCTGTCACGACAAAATCAATTAAATCTGTCGTCATCGCACTCCAAAGTTTTTGATTATTTGCAGTTTCGCGTATCGGTGGAGCACACTTAGATGAAGTGTCTTCGTCTTTTATCGTTTCACTATTGAAATATAAATAATGAGGACAAGTTTCGATCGTAATTGGAAGTTCTTCCTTTTTTGCTTCTTGCAACATTGCTATTGCATCGCTTGAAGAAAGATGAACGATATGCGTCTTTATTTTATGTGATTTACAAAAGGCAATCATTGCTTTGATTGCATCATTTTCCCATTTTCTTGGTCTTGACTTTAAATATGCTTGATAGCTTGTTGGGTTTTCATCAAGCAAATATTGATCTTGATGAGCACTATCCAATTCGCAATGTGCGAGTAAGACACAATCCATTTGTTTGAGAATAGGTGCCGCTTTTTCCAAATCATCAAAAGAAACATTTGGAAAATCATCAATTCCTGAATGTGTTAAAAACACTTTGACTCCTAATACTCCTTCATCCAATAAGTCTTGCAGATCTGAATGACTCGTAGGAATAAGTCCACCCCAAAATCCACAATTTACATGAACGTTTTTCTGTGCCGCTTTAATCTTTGTTCTAAAGTGATTTGCATTCGTTGTAACAGGTGAAGAATTGAGTGGCATGTCTACTAATGTTGTTATCCCTCCGGCTGCCGCTGCTCGAGTAGCCGTATCAAAACCTTCCCAATCCGTCCTACCAGGTTCATTGATATGAACATGACTATCAATCAACCCCGGCATAATGACATAGTCTCCATAATTCGTAATATCTACATTCTCTGATTCTACGAAGCCAGAATGGATATTTATTATTTTATTATCCTCAATTATAACCGTTGCTTCTACAAAAGTAGAATCAATTAAAACACGAGTACTGTATAGTCCAAACTTTGCCATGCTTTATTGATCGATCTTTGAACCTTGTAAAATCCATCTTTTCAGTACTTTTCGTTCTTCGTCCGTCATATTGGTTTTATTACCTTGAGGCATATTTTTTGATCGCACAGCTCGAGTCATTATTTTCCCGCTCATGGCTTGGATTTGCTGTGGGGTATCATACATAACTCCGTTTGGTGCTACTTTCCATACATCGTCTGTAGGGTTTGCAGAATGGCACTGGACACATCTGGTTTGCATGATTTCATTTACTTCATCAAATGAAACAGGGACTGCAAGGTCCATTTTCGCTTCGAAAGCAGGCGAAATTACAAATGCCAAACCAAAAAGTCCGACTAAAGAAAGAATTAGTATTCGTGGTTGAGCATTTCCTTTATCAAGTAAATTCCAATAATGCTTAATTCCTGCACTACTCAAAGAAATTACAGCCAAGACTAGCCAGTTCCACTCATGTCCAAAGGTACTTGGAAAGTGATTACTTATCATGATAAAAATGACAGGTAAAGTGAAGTAATTATTATGATATGATCGTTGACCAGCTACTTTTCCAAGCGATGCATCAAGAGGTTCCCCAATAATCGCTGATTTTACCATCTGTTTTTGTGCAGGAATGATATTGAAATATACATTGCCAACCATTATGGCTCCAATGATTGCTCCTATATGAATAAATGCAGCTCTAGGATTAAAAACCTCTGTTAAAAAATAAGCCATTCCCGTAAGGAGAAGAAAACCAATCAAAGCAAAAAGTAACGGTTTCTCGACAAGACGAGATTTACACATAAGATCATAGACAATCCAACCAACCGCAATCGAGCAAACACCGATGGTTATCCCTAAAGCAATAGATATATCTGCAATCGATTTATCAATAAGAAAAGCATTGGCATCGAGATAATAAACTACGATTAACAAAGCAAAACCTGTTAAAAAAGTAAAGTATGCTTCATATTTAAACCAATGTAAGTCCTTCGGAATAACTTTTGGGGCTACTTTGTATTTTTCCAAAAAATAGAAACCACCCCCATGAACAGCCCACAGATTTCCCGCTAATTCCTCTCGAATATTCTTTGTTCTATTCAAATTATTCTCTAAAAAAACAAAATAAAAGGAAGCACCGATCCACATTATACCTGCGACTACATGTGCCCAACGAACTAATAAATTTAGCCACTCTGTCACATAACCTTGCATATAGGTACCGGCAACAGCTATATAGAGAAGATACAATAAAGCCACAACTGGAATGAGCAGTTTTGCGGTATTGCTCGTCGCAGCATAAGACGATTTATTTTCTTTTATATCGTATAACTCTCCTTTACTCAATGATCCTTCATCATCGATCAGTTTTTGCATTCCAAGTGCAAGACTTTTAAATGCCATATAGACAAAAGCAATGATTAAAAGTATGATTGTAGTTACGGGTAGTCCTTTATCGTTCGTAAGTTTTTCATAAAAACTAGGGCCTTCTTCTACCACAAACATGGAATGTGCTTCAGAAATGTTTCCCAATGAGTCCGAAGAAATAAGGGAAGAATCAATCAATAATGAATCTGTAGTATTCGAAATAATTGAAGAATCTACTTGACCAAAGGATGGATTTAAGGCAATAAATAAGCCTATAATAATGTAAATAAGTAAATTGTGTTTTCCTTCCATAAGTTATATCCGGGAGGTAAAAATAACGATACTAAACACAATATCAAAAGTGAACGTTTGGAATACAATAAATAAAAAGGTAAAACAAGGACAAAAATTTGCATTAATGTATGTCCTAGAAAGTAATGGTAGTAGCCCTGGTAGACGTGGTTTTACCATGGCTATCGACCAACAAGGGACAATGATAGGTTCTATTGGTGGTGGATTCATGGAGCATAAATTAGTGGAACTTGCAAAGTCATTATTAGAAAAAGGGCCATTTATTCCATTTTGCAAAAAACAAATTCATCGAACCAATGAGGTAAAAGATCGATCGGGCATGATATGTTCTGGAGAACAAATTGTGGCCTTTTATTATATTGATGCTGCTACATTTGAGCCATTTAATACTGAAACAACACATCTAATATTTACTCATTTAGGTATTACATTTGAAACAAAGAAAGGTAAAACATCCAACCACTCCATAAATTCTAATCTTAATCAATGGCTGGTGACTGAACCCTTAGATTCAAAACCGAATATCTATATTATAGGTGGTGGTCATATTGGTTTAGCCTTATCTCAGATAATGAATCTTTTAGGTTTCTATATCATCTTAATAGATGATAGACCAAATCTAAATACAATGGAAACGAATGCATTTTATAATGAAAAATATATTGTTGATTACAATAAAATTGGAGAAAATGTAAAAACAAACAAAGCCGATTTTATTGCCTTGATGTCTTTTGGTTACCGATCAGATAAAATTGTTATTAAGCAATTAATTAATCACTCATATGCTTATTTTGGGGTTTTAGGTAGTAAACGAAAAATGGAAACCTTACTATTGGAATTATTGAAAGAAGGGATTCCTAAAGAAAAATTAGATCACCTTCATACCCCAATCGGACTTAAAATTCATAGTAAAACACCTTACGAGATTGCGATAAGCATTGCAGCACAAATTATTGAATCAAAAAATAGGGTATAAATTATTATTACTTTTACTTGTCAGAAAATGATGAAAAATGGAGAATAAAGAAATGAAAGAATTTATGCAGGAAGCCATTGATCTTTCCTTAGAAAATGTGGTTTCTGGAAATGGAGGACCCTTTGGTGCTGTCATTGTCAAAGATGGAAAAATCATTGCTCGCGGTGTAAACCAAGTAACTTCATCGAATGATCCTACGGCACATGCAGAAGTGGTAGCCATTCGAAATGCTTGCAAAATATTGGAATCTTTTCAGTTAGATGGCTGTGAATTATATACAAGTTGTGAACCTTGCCCCATGTGTCTCGGCGCTATTTATTGGGCTAGACCCGATAAAATATATTATGCCAATTCTAAAGAAGATGCAGCAGCAATTGAGTTTGACGATCAGTTTATTTATGAGGAAATTGCATTACCTATTGAAAAACGAAAATTATTTACCAAACAAATGATGCGAAGTGAGGCTTTAATTGCTTTTAAAACCTGGGGTGATAGTCAAGATAAAATTGAATATTAGTCTATGATTCAATTTATTCTAAACCAACAACTTATTAAAACAAATGAACCAGCAGGATCCACCCTACTTGATTTTGTTCGGTATAAAAAACATTTGGTTGGAACCAAAATAGGCTGCAGAGAAGGAGATTGTGGCGCTTGTACCTTGTTGATGGGTGACCTTCGTCATGGTAAAATGGTTTATAAAACATTGACATCATGCATTACCCCACTTGGAAATGCACATGGCAAGCATATCGTGACGATTGAAGGCTTAAATATGGAAGAATTAAGTCCATTTCAACAAGCAATGGTTGATGAATCAGGACAGCAATGCGGGTTTTGTACTGTAGGATTTATCGTTTCTTTTGCTGGTGAATGCTTAAGCAGTCAAGAAACCACGTATGATAAAGTTATTAGTGCTATTGATGGAAATATATGTCGCTGTACAGGATATAAATCAATAGAGCGAGCAGCCGCCATTGTGTACGAAAAATTAAAAAATAAAGATCCAATACATTCTGTCGATTGGTGTGTAAAAAATGGTTTTGTACCTGCTTATTTCAAGGAAATAGCACAACAAATTTCTGGGATAGAGCCGATCACCAAACATGCAGATGGTTTGGTTGTTGGTGGAGGCACCGATTTATTGGTACAAAAACATGACGCTGTTTATGAATCCGACATTCATCTTTTTGCTGACAAATCTCATTTACAAGGTATTCAAGAAAGAAACGGATACATCTTGATAGGTGCAGCAACAAATACCACCGAACTGTTAAACTCCCCCATATTAAAGCCTTATTTTCCTCGTCTCTGGGATCACCTAAAATTGGTTTCATCGACACCTATCCGAAATATTGCGACAGTAGCTGGAAATCTTATCAATGCCTCTCCCATTGGAGATTTAACAGCCTTTTTTATTGCATTAGATACCGAAATTACGCTCAATGATAAAATAGGCACAAGTCAAACATTAAAATTAAAAGACCTTTACAAAGGGTATAAAACATTAGCTAAACGTCCAGATGAATACGTTGTCGGTTTACAATTCCCGATTCCTGATCAACATACTTATTTTAATTTTGAAAAAGTGAGCAAGCGGCGATATCTTGATATAGCAACTGTTAATAGCGGTATAAAAATAAAAGTAATCGATGAAGTCATTCAACAAATTCATATTTCTGCGGGAGGTGTAGGACCGATCCCTACCTATCTTACAAAAACGTGTGAATATTTGACGGGTAAACCACTCAATGAGCAGTCCATTAAAGAGTCGTTTCCTATTATGCAATCCGAAGTATCACCGATCAGCGATGCTCGAGGGACTGAATCATATAAGCGACTTTTGCTCAGGCAATTGTTTTATGCTCACTTTGTAGAACTATTTCCATCCACCTTTAAAATTGAATCGATCTTATGATAAATGTAGATTCCATCCATCATGTTAGAGGTGAATCGATCTATTTAGATGATATCCCTCTGCGTTCGGGTACATTCCATGCTTTGACTTATGACGCTCCTGTAGCTCACGCTCATATCGATTCAGTAGATTACACCGAAGCTTTAGCAATGGATGGTGTAAAAGCGATTTTAACGTATAAAGATATTCCAGGCGAAAATGAGATTGGAGGTATATTTCCCGATGAGCCATTATTGGCTGAACATGAAATTCACTTTTGGGGAATGCCTATTGCGATTATCATTGCTGAAACCGAATATGTTTGCCGAAAGGCAAAAAAAGCAATCAAATTAAAATATACTGAATTACCCGTTATCGTAGATCCGAGAGAAGCTAGACGGCAAGATTCTTTAATTTTTCCACCACGAACTTTTAAACTAGGTAATGTTGAAAAAGCTTTTGAAGCCTGTACTTATATCTATGAAGGGCAAGTAGATTCCAATGGGCAAGAACATTTATACATTGAAACTCAAGGAGCTTATGCCTATCCTACTGAAAATGGGAGTATTCGTATATCCTCATCCACTCAAGGTCCAACAGCTGTGCAAAAAACCATTGCCAACGTTCTAGGGATCGCTATGCATAAAGTGGAAGTAGATGTAACTAGGTTAGGTGGTGGTTTTGGCGGAAAAGAAGATCAGGCGACCCCTTGGGCGGTAATTACAGCCTTGGCATCTTATATTTTAAAATGTCCAATCAAATATGCATTGCATCGAATGGATGATATGCGAATGACTGGAAAAAGACACCCCTATAGTTCTGATTTTAAAATTGGATTAGACGCTGATTTAAAAATCAAAGCCTATCAAGCTACTTTTCATCAAAATGCTGGTGCTTCAGCCGATTTGTCGCCCGCTGTCATGGAGCGAACCTTGTTTCACGCGACCAATACCTATTTTATTCCAGATGTGGAGGTTACGGCTTATTCGTGTAAAACGAATTTACCCCCAAATACAGCTTTCCGAGGATTTGGAGGTCCCCAAGGAATGTTTGTCATTGAGTCCGCGATTCGCCAGGCAGCCAAAGCGTTAGGTATCAAAGCTAGAAAAATTCAAAAAGCAAACCTTCTCAAAAACGGCGATTCATTTCCATATGGTCAAATCATCGATCGTGGTGAAGCCACGAATGCATGGGATACATGTTTATCGAAATTTGATATTGAACAATTAGAAGAAAACGTAGCCACGTTTAACAAAGAAAATAGTCGATATAAAAAAGGTATTGGAATCATGCCTATCTGCTTTGGTATATCTTTTACCAATACTCCTATGAACCATGCGAGAGCTTTAGTTCATATTTATTTAGACGGGAGTGTTGGTATCAGCACTGGTGGTGTCGAAATGGGACAAGGACTTAATACCAAAATGATCCAGATAGCGATGAGTGAATTCGGTATTGATCCTTCAAAAATAAAAATTGAGACGACCAATACGACGAGAGTAGCTAATACCTCTCCATCTGCAGCGAGTGCTACTGCCGATTTAAATGGAAAAGCATTGGAGATTGCTTGTAGGGCACTTAAGGACCGGATATTTGAGGTTGCGGCCGACGAACTCCAATCAAGTTCTACCGCATTAAGCATAAAAAACAATCTAGTTTATGTAGATGGAAAAGCCACCACTTTAAGTTGGAAATCATTAATCACAAAGGCAAATCTCGCCCGTGTATGTCTTACTGAAAATGGCCACTATGCAACTCCTATCATTCATTTTGACAAATCAAAAGAAAAAGGGCACCCGTTTGCTTACCATGTATACGGCAACTCTATTACAACAGTAACCGTTGATTGCTTAAGAGGGATTTATGATTTCGATTCGGTGCATTTAGTGCATGATTTTGGGAAATCGATGAATACTGCTATTGATTATGGTCAAATTGAGGGAGGACTTGTTCAGGGAATTGGCTGGATGACAATGGAGGAACTTTTATACAATGAAAAAGGTCGATTGTTATCCAATGCATTGTCCACTTATAAGATTCCAGACATCTATTCTGTGCCCAAAGTTATTGACATCAAAGCCTTAGGCACGGATGGACATCCATTGGCTATTCGTAGATCTAAAGCCGTAGGAGAACCACCATTAATGTACGGTATTGGAGCATATTTTGCAATCCAAAACGCAATTCTTGCATTTAACCCTGATTCAAAACTTCGATTCGATGCACCGTATACTCCAGAAAAAGTATTGATGGATTTGTATCAAAATGAATAAGTGCTAACTAAATAATGTTTTATTGATGGTATCTCTTATTTCTTAAGTAAGTCTACTAACTTTTTCTGTGTTAGTTTTTTGAAATCTGGTACGACAACATCTGCGGCATTCAAATATTCATATTCGCCAATGCCCACTGAAATGAATCCTCCGGCATTCGCAGCTTCAACTCCACTTTTTGCATCTTCAAACACGACAAGTTGAGATGGATCAATCTTCAGCCGGTCAGCTCCCATTAAGAATACTTCAGGATTAGGCTTTGATTTTTTTGGATATCTTCCATCAATAATTACATCAAAGAGTGATACCATACCTAATTTCTCAAGGATTAGCACTGCATTCTTACTGGCAGAACCTAACGCAATTTTCATTTCATCCTGCTTTGCTTCACGAACAAAATCGAGTATATCTGGCAATATATCTGTTGCATTTAGGTTTGCAACTAATTTTTGGTAAATATCATTTTTTTGGCTCAATAAGCGATTCTTTTTATCCTCTTTTAGATCTACTTTAGCTAATCTAAGTATCACATTCAAAGACTCTTCTCTTCCAACCCCTTTTAATTTTTCATTGACTTCATCGGTAATTTCTACATCAAAAGTACTTGCAATTTGACTCCATGCATTTCTATGATGTTTTGCTGTATCGACAATGACGCCATCCAAGTCAAAAATATATCCTTTAATGTTATTTATATCTTTCATAATTTCTTTCAAATTACTACGAAGCTAAAGTTTTGACTGCATATATTCCTATCATTAAAAATAATTTACCATTTTTCATTAAAAAAATATTCGACTCATTAAATAATCTTTGGCTGTAAAAATGACTAATCTTAAAAATCAATACCAAATTTTACTTTCTTTTGGCAGTTAAAAGGTAATTTTGAGCGAACTTAGATATAAATAAAAATCATATATGAAAAATCATCTTATTTCAGGAGGCTGTGGCTTTGTAGGAAAAAATATGGTTCGAAAACTATATAACTCTACATCAGATAGAATTGTATTTATTGATAATCTGTCTGTCGGTACCGCTCCAGAAACGTGGTTAGAACATCCTCTCAACAGGGAAATCAAGGGGTTAAAAATTTATGGTGAAGATGAAAGATTGGTTTATATTGAAAGTGATTTCATTGATATCATACGTCATTTAATCAAAGATCCTGAATGGTTTAATACTGAATTTGGGTTGGATATTGTTGAATTTGCGGATGTATTCCATTTTGCAGCTATTGTTGGTGGACGTGCAATGATCGATGGAGATCCAATGAAAGTAGCACTTGATTTGTCGATTGATGCAGAATTCTTTTATTGGTGTACTCGTGCTAAACCGAAACGAATATTGTATCCGAGTTCCAGTGCAGCCTACCCTATCAGTAAACAGACAGAAGCAGGAGCGATCCAACTAAGAGAAACGGATATTAATTTTGCGAATATGGGACAGCCGGATATGACCTATGGTTGGACAAAATTAACCGGAGAATTTTTAGCCAAAATTGCTGCTGAAAACTACGGTTTACATATCGCTTGTATACGACCTTTTTCAGGATATGGAGAAGATCAAAATTATACTTATCCGATTCCTGCTATTGCAAAAAGAGCTGTTTTTAAAGAAAACCCATTTGAAGTTTGGGGTACCGGATATCAAGGAAGAGACTTTGTTCATATCGATGATGTCATTGATTGTACTTTGGTTGCTCTTGATAAAATTAACGATGGTACAGCGATAAATATTGGTATGGGTGTCTTAACTAATTTCAGGCAAGTTATTGAGATATTTACTGGATTTGCAGGATATAGCCCAGAGATCAAATGTTTGCTAGACAAGCCAGTAGGTGTACATTCAAGATATTGCAATATGGACTATGTGGAAGAAAGACTAGGTTGGAAACCAAAAATTTCG
Source organism: uncultured Saprospiraceae bacterium (assembly GCA_937924805.1). Taxonomy (GTDB): domain Bacteria; phylum Bacteroidota; class Bacteroidia; order Chitinophagales; family Saprospiraceae; genus JAHDDO01. Next base: position 5,289 of record CALDTZ010000007.1, on the reverse strand, counting down.
ATTGAAGAAGGACTGAGGAGAGTCTATGATGCAGTTGCAAAAAAAGAGGGGCAACATGTCTAAACAAAAAACAGTTGTTTGCTTTGGTACTGGACCAGCCTTCAAAGGAGGAATGTCCAATTACAATACTTCATTAGCGAAAGCTTTAACGAAAGTCGAAAATACGAAAGTCCATATCGTATCATGGTTACACCAATACCCTAGCATAATTCCAAGAAGTTATAAAGATATTGTTAGTAAAACAGGCTTACTGGATGATACTGATATTTCGTGTGATTATATTACTAATTACAACAACCCTTTTAGTTATACTAAAACAGCAAAGTTAATCGCTAGTTACGAACCAGATATTGTTGTTTTACAATGGTCATTAGCTATTCAAGGACCTCCTATTAATCGAATCATTCGTGCTTTAAAAAAACGAACGAAAGCAGAGATCATTATTGACTTACATTTTGTTACTCAAAAAGAAAAAAGTAGTCTTGATACCAATCTCACTAAAATGGGATTAAAATTAGCCGATAGCTATATCGTTCATGCTTTAAAAACCTTCGAAGAATTAAAAGAACTCTATCCAAATAAAAAGTTTGAGCTAAGCTATGATGGTACTCGGGATTTAAGCAACCATGAGACTATTCCTGTCATTAAATTGTTTCACCCGATTTATGATCTATATAAAGCGGATCCTTCTTTTGATATTAAGGCTTTCAAGGAAAAGCATCAATTAAAAAAACATGTTCTACTCTTTTTTGGTTTTATTCGAAAATATAAAGGATTACACCATGCAATCGAAGCTTTTAAAAAAGTAGCTGATCAGCGAGACGATGTAAGTTTCATGATTTGTGGTGAATTGTTTTGGAATACCTTAGATAATAAAAGTATTATTACAAAATTGAAAAAATTCACTTTTGGAATTGTAAAAAAACTTATTGTTGGTAAAAAGGATGACGAACAAGGCTATGATCCATTGGCATTAATTGAAAAATATGACCTTCAAGACAAAACAGCTGTTTTCAGTTCGTATGTCCCTAATGAAGATGTTCATAAGTATTTTCAAGCGTCGAATGCCGTTGTGCTTTTTTATGATTATGCAACGCCCTCAGGGATTGAATCATTGAGTTATAACTTTGAGCTTCCGGTAATAACGACAGATGTTGGACATTTTCCAGAAACGATTAAAGATGGAGAAAATGGCTATATGGCTAAATCTGAAGATATTGACTCTATGGCATCAACTATGATTCGTATAATAGATGAGCCGATATCTGCTGAAAACATCGTTAAATTCAAACCTAACTTAAGTTGGGAAAAATATGCTAAAGCCATATTAAAATAATATCTAGGTTTAGTTTCATTTTTATTATTTTATACGAAGGTGCATCAAAATAGGATGTACTCAAGAAAAGATTAGGGTTGGTCTTCCTCTTATTAAAATCAATCCATTCATCATCCCTTACCTCTTCAAAAAAACAAAACCATACTTTTTTTTTAAAAGGCAAAGCAACCAATTCTAAAATTGGTAACTCTTTGAGTATAAATAAGCACCTAAACCATAGATCATGAAAAAATCAATCGTTTACCTTTTTATGCTATTAGCGTTTTCATCATGCATTCCAGAAAGCCTTGTCGATTCATTGAGTCCATTAGACATGGAATTTCCACCATTACCTGTTCGTGATGATAATCCACTTACAGAAGAGGGAAAACAACTCGGACGAATGTTGTTTTATGAAAAAAAACTATCAAGAACGAATACTATATCGTGCGCCTCTTGTCATTTACAAGAAAACGCATTCTCGGATCCCAACATCGTATCATTTGGTGTGGATAGCCTTACTGGAAATCGTCAGGCGATGGCTTTATTTAATCTAGCATACAATGAAAATGGACTCTTTTGGGATGGTCGATCGCCTACCCTCCGTCATTTATCCCTCTTACCTATCCAAGACGAAAAAGAAATGGATGAAACATTAGAAAATGTGATTGCTAAATTAGCAAATGAACCAATTTATCAAGATCAATTTTCATTAGCATTTGGAAGTGATGAAATAACGGAAGAAAAAATGGGGTTAGCTTTTGAACAATTCTTAACTTCAATGGTCTCGAATAATTCTAGGTATGATCAATTCAAACGAGGAGAAATTACGCTCACCGAATCAGAAATTGATGGGCAAAGATTGTATTTAGAAAGTGCTTGTGACAATTGCCATAAACGATTTAATTTAGACGATACAGAACATCGTTTTATCAATAATGGATTAGATGAAGATGATCAAATGACAGATTTCGGTCGTGAGCATATAACTGGTCTTACTTCAGATCGAGCAAAATTTAAAGTGCCAAGTTTAAGAAATATCGCTGTTACAGCTCCATATATGCACGATGGTAGGATCGAAACCCTTGCCGAAGTTATTCAGCATTACGCAACAGAAGTAAAATCAAGTACTACGGTAGAAAATGAGCTCGAAGATGGCATTGGATTAACCGATCAGGAAATTACTGATATCGTTCATTTTTTACAAACCTTTACAGATGAAGAATTTATTACTAATCCGGCGTTTTCCGATCCATTTTAATGGATACTAGATGGAAGTAAATAAAAGTGAATGCCTTTTCCCCCCAAGCTGTTTTTTTCAACAAAGCGGAGACAACGAGTGCTAGAATTGGCTTATTTCTCCATTGGGTTTGACTTTAATCCCACGAAGACCCAATTCGACAACTCTAAGATTATCGATTTTACCATTGTTTATTGAAAATTTGAGCATTGTTCGCATCGTATGAAAACCAACGTGCCCACAAGCTCCAGGATTCATATGGATTAGATTAAGTTTCTTGTCACGCATCACTTTACATATGTGGGAATGACCACAGATATATAAATCTGGATTAATTCCTACAATTTTTTCCCTAACTCGTTTGGTATATCTTCCTGGATACCCACCAATATGAGTAATGTATACTTTGACTCCTTCTACTTCGAAGACGTTATCTAATGGAGCTATTCGACGGATTTTTCTACCATCAATGTTACCATATACTGAACGAAAAGTATAATTCTGTTCGCAATACTCGAGTATCGGCAAGGTACCTAAATCACCTGCGTGCCATACTTCATCACAATCTTTGAGATGGTGAATTACATCTTCTTCTAAATGATCACTGTGTGTATCTGATATTAATGCAATTTCCATTAACCTTCAACTAAATCACGACCAGCTTGTGTAAAGGCTTGCAAATCGTTCAACAATGCTTTCGCTTGTTGTGAAATAATGGCTAACTCTCCTACATTTTGTTCCAGTTTCTGACGAATACTGCTGGCTACGAGAACCATGTGAAAATCATTACCTGCTTCCAACACTTCCGTTACCCGATTAATACTCTTTTCTGCTTCTTTATAATTGGTATCCCACGTAACCTTTAATGCTCTATTTTTAGCCAATTCTTCTTGCTTCAAAGATTCTTTTGTAATGTTATTCGATAATTCATCGAGCTGACCAAAATAGTTGTTCGAATTTTCTCCAACTTCGCTAAAATTCTTTTTAAGTTTTTTATATCTATTCTGAATGGATGTCCATTCTTTTTCAAAGTCTTTACTAACTTTTGGTAGGTTTGGGTCTTCTTCTTTAAGAGCAACGGCTGCATCTTCAAGACTTTCTACTAATTTATCTGAAAGTTTCACACGATTCTTCTCAAACGATTCTATCGATGCTTTTAGTTCTTCACCGTGCTTGAGTGCTTGTTTCGTAGTTTTCCATTTACATGAACCAAATAACAAAACTAAACTGAATAATGAAAGGGTAAGGATTCTCATATTTAATAATTATGTAACAAAAATACATCGTCCATCTTGGAATAAGCGAAAATTAACATTTATTAATATTTTGATACCCTTTTATGCTTCGTGTTGATGGATCATTTAATAAAGAACATTCATAAAATAAAAAAGAGACTACCTCAATGGAGATAGCCTCTTTTCTTTTTTAACCGTATTAAGGTTACACTATTTTAAGATGACCATTTTTTTCATAGCTGTAAAGCCATTTGCTTCAACTCTATAAAACAAAACACCATTTTTATCTAATTCATTCGCATTCACTTCAAAGTATTTAAAACCTTTACTAAAGTTATCTGCTACTTGATATAAAGTTCTTCCCGCTGCATCAAAGATGGTTAAGCTTACTGCTCGATCACTTGGATTGTAGAAAGGGATTAAAGTTATATCTGCAAATGGATTCGGTTCATTTTGGTATAACGTAAATTCACCTGAAACTTGTTGTAGTTCATTTCTAATCTCAAGTCCTAACTCCATAACTTCATTGTTAGAATTGTAGATTTCTGTTTTAGTAATATCAGATGTAATATCCAAATTACCATTTAAAACACCATCCTTCAATGCTTTCAAAGTAAAGCTATAAACGATATTTCCTTCAACCAATTTAGCACCTTGTGCTTGATCTACACTCACGGTAATTTGACCATCGCCAACATTCACTAAACCTAAATTATAATCTTGAATTGCTAACATACCTTTTTTTGCAGCTACAAATTCAAACATATCTGCATCAAAGTTGAATGTATATTGCATTCCAACCATATTAATATCAGAATTGATAGCAAAGTCAACGTCAACCATGTCACCAGCATTAAATGCTTGATCTTCTACTTGTAACATTACCTTCTCTGCTGATCTATTTTCAATTTCAAGACCATTCAACTCTTCCATTACCGATTGGTTAACATCACCTGTTTTTACAGCAATAAATTCTGCATTTGTAATATTAACATACATACTCTGGATGTCATACACATCTGTATAATTCCATGGCGTAGTAGGGTCAATAAATGTATGGTTTGCATTAACAAATACCCAAGAATCTTTATGTGTAAATTCTGTATTTACACCTAAAATCAACCTTCTGATTTCTGTAATATCCTGCGCTGATACAGAGTTTGAACTGTTCGCATCTGCTGCAATAATTTTGTATGGAGAATCCAAATCTTTGATTCCTAAGATATGTTGCTGGATCATTACGATATCAAGCGTAGAAACACCATTTAATGGATGTCTATCATTTTCAGGATCTACTAAATAAGAATCATAAAAATCAACCGAACTAAATTCATAATCACCTTCAACATCTGTATAATCTAACTGCATAGACGCATCTTGTTGCTCATGTAATTCTACTTCAAAGTTTTCTAAGCCAATATAATCTTCGCTATATACTTTACCTTGAATTTGAGCTGCTTCTTCAACATCTAGACAAACATCCTTATTGTCTTGAATCT
>CALDTZ010000006.1 GCA_937924805.1 uncultured Saprospiraceae bacterium | reverse complement strand
GCATTCCAATGTTGGTATACATCCCACATTTTCACAAGTTGTTCTCTTTGTACTTCTGTTAATTTGGGAAAATGATAGAATATTTTATCGAGTTGTTTCAAAATCTTGATTTTTAGAAAAGGTATATTGAATTGCAAAGATGAAATAAAAAAAGTAAAGCATTACATCAAATACAGGTATCCATTTCCAAAGATCTTGAATCGCTAATTTTTTTGCTGAATAATACGTAACAAAATATAAAAACAACCATCTTGCAATTAAGATATTTAGAAGTATCATCGGGTTCATAAAAAATAGAGCTAGGATACAAAATGAGAAAAATAAAAATTGAGAAAGATTAAATAAATGAAGCATCCAAGCCTTCACAAAAGAATAATAAGGTGCTGCAGAGATATGTCTGTTTTTTTGTTGTAAATATGCTCCCCATGTATCTTTAGCTTTAGAATAAACAAAGCTATCAGGATCCAAATTTATTTTTGTATTTGATCTGGTTGATATTTTTTGAAATATAAAATCATCATCACCTGAAGCAATATCTGGTTGTAAATCATTGAGATTTATGTTTTTTACTAAATGTAATGGAATGAGTGTATTTCGTCCGACTCCCATGAAGCCAAAACCAAATTTAGCAAATGAAAAATATTGTAAAGCGATTAAAAAGGTTTCAAAACGAATCCAAGCGTTTAGTAGTCCAGCTCCCTTAAAATACGGAGCATAACCTAGAACAACATTTTCTCCTTCGCTAAATTTTGACATAGATTCGACCCAAAAAGAAGAAACAGGTTCACAATCTGCATCTGTATTTATGACTAAACTTGTTGTCGTTTTTTCGAATCCTTCAAGAATTGCCGCTTTTTTGCCTTTTGAGTCTATGTTGCATTTATATAGTTTTATATTTTGGTTCGATTGAGCCGCTTTTTGAAGTAGAGTATACGTTTTATCAGTGGAAAAATCATCCATAAATACAATGGGAGGGTTTCCACATTGAGAAGCTAAGGAAGGTATTAATTTTGAAATATTTTCTTCTTCATTTTTAAAACAAACAAGTATAGACACTGGGAAGAGTTTATCTGATTTTGGTTTTTTTTTGGTAACGATGATAATAGTCAAAAAAAGTAGCCAATACGACATATTGAGGATGGTGGTAATGGCTAATAAAACTGTCATATATATATAGATAATGTAGGCGTTTGCGTCAAATGAATTCCAACCTAAAACCGACTTTAAAGAAAATACTTTTTTACTATAAAGTATAATACGGATGAAAAACATTCGTTTTTTGTAGTGAAATTGCTATAAACTAACAAAATACGCATTATAAATAATTATAATTTGTATTTTTAAAGATTAATATTTTAATATGCATAAGATTCTGTTTTCGTTGGTTATTCTTTTTAGCTCAATAAGCGGTTTTTGTCAAATGAACATAAACGGTTCTAGCTTATTTGGTAATGAATGGATTAAGTATGATAAAAAATACTTAAAAATATTGGTTAGTGAGGATGGGATTTATAGAATTTCGAAAGTAGAAATGGCAAACGCTGGCTTCCCAATTAATAGCATCAAAGGGAGAGAGCTAATGTTGATCCATTTTGGGGAAGAGATTCCTATCTATGTTTCTGCAGTTGGCAACCTTTCTGACAATGATTTTATTGAATTTTTTGGAAAAAGAAATGACGGTGAACTTGATAAGCAGTTATTTGATAACTGGCAATCAGAACAATTAAACCCATTATTTAGCAACTATACAGATAATAGTACTTATTACCTAACTTGGGAAGATGAAAGTGACAACAATAAAAGGATAACAACCGTTACCAATAATATAGGAGGTAATCTACCAAGTCCCGTTTCTCATTATCTTGAAGAAGAAAAAATTATATTCTCCGATTTTCATAATAGCCCAGCCTTTACAGAAAATGTACGTTATTCACACTATTATGCTTCTGAAGGTTTTGGTACAAAAATGCAAGCAACAAATGTTGCCAATTTTAGTCCTACGAATATTTACAATCAAGGAGATAGCCCATATATTGTGTGTAGAGTGGGTAGGAATAATGGAGCTCATAACACAGAATTATTTGTAAACAATGATTTTAAAGTTTCTGATCAAACCTCAAATTTTAATGTTGAAGAGTTTACGATTCCTCTAAATGTAAATGAGCTAAGTTCGTCCACAAAACTCAAAGTAGAAAGCACAGCGAGTTCTATTGATAGGAACAGTATTGGGTACGCCTCTCTGTTTTATCCAAGATTATTTAAAGCTAATAACACGAATGAATTCCAATTTGATTTTCCAGCATCTGGTTCAGATCTTTATTTTGAAGTAGACGATTTTCAAAGTAACGCTAATGTATTTTTATATGATGTAAATAATAATCGGAGAATGGTCGTGGATTATTCTAATAATACAACCCGGTTTTTAATACCAGCATCGAATAAACCAAGTAGTCATTATATTTATGAAACAGCAAAGACACCAAATTCACTTGTAACAATTGAAATTGAAAATGAATTTGTTGGAGCACCTGATTATATAATTTTGACGAGTAAAGAGTTAAACTCAAATGCAACAGGACCCAATCAAATAGCGGCTTATTCATCTTATCGAAGTTCTGACCAAGGTGGTGGGCATAAAGTAAGAGTTGTTGAAGTTGAAAGTCTTTATGATCAGTTTTCATATGGAATAGAAGGTCATTGTCAAGCAATCAAGAATTTTAGTAATTATATTAAGGGAGAATGGCCACAAATCAACTATATATTCATTATCGGAAAAGGTATAGAATACAACTACTTAAGACTTGATCAAAGTGAAGTTATCTCACACGTTCCTGTCTTTGGAATACCAGGAGCAGACAATTTGTTGTTAGGAAAATTGAACCACGATTACCCAGTATTTCCAACAGGAAGGTTAGCGGTAAGAGACGCTAAGGATATAGAAGCCTATTTAAATAAAATTAAGGAGCATGAAAATTATGAGGTGTTACCTCAAAATATTGAAGGGTTGCAATGGAGAAAGAATGTTATTCACTTAAGTGGAGGAAGTACGCAAGGAGAACAAGATCAAATATTTTCAGGTCTAGAAGTAATGCGAAATGTACTTGAAAACAATTACTACGGGGCCAAAGTTACTTCATTTAGAAAGACATCATCGAGTTCAATTCAAACTACGGTTTCACAACAAATTATTGATAAGATAAACGAAGGGACTTCCATTATAAATTTCTTTGGACACTCAGCAGTAGGAACATTTGATTTTAGTATCGAGGATCCTGAAAAGTATGATAATTTTGGGAAATACCCACTTATGATTTCATTAGGGTGTAACGCAGGTAATATCCATACCACATCGACAGGAATATCTGAAAAATTTGTATTGGCTCAAAATCGTGGATCACTCGGTTTTCTCGCTGCCAGTGGAGTAGCGAATATTGCAAACCAAGATTATTTTGGTCGGACATTATACGAATTTGCCGGAGGTGATTTTTATGGAGGCTCTATTGGTGAAATGATTAAAACATTTTTAGTTGAAAATGAAACGACAGCAAACAATCTCTATGTACGTTCATTTTTAGAGCAGATTACGTTGCATGCAGATCCAGCAATGAAATTGCCAGCCTACGAAGGTCCAGACTATATTGTAGATTATGCTACCGTAAGGACAGAACCTACTGTAGTTAATTCGACATTGGATTCATTTGATATTGCATTTGACATTGTCAACTTAGGAAAAGGAGTTGAAGAACCGCTGTTTTACCAGGTTATTCATAGTTATGGTAATCAAATAGATACAATCATTGGAGCGACGATAGGACCAGAAAACAGAAAAACGATCCGTAAAAAAGTTGAAAACAAAGGATTAAAAGGTTTAGGTAAAAATGTTATTGACATTGTCTTAGATTATAATAATATAGTTGATGAATACCCTGCACCTGAAGCAGAACTTAATAATCGACTTTCAGTAGCAAATAATGTTGAAGGATACTGTTTCTTTGTTTTTGATACGAATGCTCAACCGATTTATCCTAAAGAATTTTCGATCGTTACAGAAAATGAGATACGCTTTTTAGCATCAGCAAATAATGCATTTCTAGAAGAGTATACCTACATCATGGAATTGGATACGACTCAATTGTTTGATAGTCCTTTGAAAGTTTCAATCGATACTAAATCATTAGGTGGAATGATCGAATGGAAACCATCATTTAATTACGTAGATGGCCAAGAGTATTTTTGGCGAATTAGAAATGTAGATAGCGAAGAATCAAGTGAAATATGGAGTTATAGTTCTTTTATTTATTTGCCAAACGAATCGAACGGCTGGAATCAAAGTCATTTATATCAATGGCTAAGAGATGATTTTAATAAAATGAAGATTGATTCTCAAAAAAGAGTTTTAGAACTAGGTACTGCAATAGGTGAATATAGGGTTGAGAACAGATTAAGACTAAGTGCCGAAAGTAAGCCTCAATATTTTTTCAACAACCAATTTAAAGGTGCAAATGACGATAAACCTAACGGAAATGGCGTAGATATAAATGCAGGAGTTTATGTAATAGTAGCAGATAAAGAATCTACGGAACCATGGAAAAATGCAATTGGTGGTTCTTATGGTACTGAGCCTGGTAACTATTCATACGAAAGAGAGATGTTTGCCTTCGGTACGTTTAACGAAATAAACAGAGCAGAAGTAACTGATTTTGTGCAAAATGTAGTTCCTGATGGCCATTTAGTTATTTTGATGACTATTCAAAGTGATGAGCATAGTTATCAACCTGAAAAATGGGACGACGATCAAATTAGTTTATTTGACGTTTTTGAGCAAGAAGGAGCAACTCAAATAAGATCATTAGAAAATGGTCCCGTTCCTTATGTATTTGCCTATATTAAAGGAGATGACCCTACAGTTGCTTCAGAATACAAAGCAGCAAATGTGGAAGAAGATTTTAGTGTTTTGATTCATGCTGAAGGCTTACATTCTTCAGGAAATGTTTATAGTACGGTAATAGGCCCTGCGCAGAAATGGTCAACTTTTGAGTGGAATATTGTGAATGAAAATAATGTAGATGATATATATTCTTATAACATTGTAGGAATAAAAGAGGATGGGCAAAAAGATACATTAGTCTTGAATGAAACAATAGATCTTTATGATTTATCAAGTATTGATGGAAATGTATACCCATATCTTCAATTAGTTTTTAATTCATCCGACGCATCAAGTTTCACTTCAGCTCATATTGATTTTTGGAGAGTTTATTATAAAGAAGTTCCAGAATCTGTATTAAACCCGAATGTCAATTTTTCATTCGAATCGGATACCCTATTTAGAGGAAGAGATTTCAAACTAAATATTCAAGTTGATAATATTACAAATCAAAGTATGGATAGTTTACTTGTGATGTATACTATTGTAGATAATCAAAATAATGCCATAACAGAGCTAAAAAAATATCCACCACTTTTGGCAAATGATCATTTAACCCTTGATTATTCTAGGTCTACTGGCGATTTGAAAAGGGGTGTTTATGAATTAAGAGTCGAAGTGAATCCCGCAATGGATCAAATTGAGCAATACCTCTTTAATAATTTAGGCTTTAAAAATTTCTTGGTTCGAGAAGATGATTTAAATCCATTGCTAAACGTTAAGTTTGATGGGATTAGAATTATGAATCGAGATATTGTTTCTCCAACACCATTAATTAGTGTACATCTAAAAGATGATAATCCATTCGAGTTATTAAACGATAAGGAAGACTTTGAGTTAACCTTACTTTTTCCTGATGGAACAACTGAAAACGTAGATATTAACGCCCCAATTGTAGAATTTTTTCCTGCCCAACAAGGTGGTGATAATGAGGCGAGACTCGAATATAGTCCGAGTTTAAGCGCAGGTATTTATTCATTAATCGTTCAAGCGAAAGATAAGTCTGGAAACTTTTCCGGTGACCACGCTTATCAAGTAGAGTTCGAAGTTGTTGAAGAAAATTCAATTTCAGATGTGTTAAATTATCCAAACCCATTTTCAACAAGCACTCAGTTTATTTTTACTCTAACAGGAAAAGATATTCCAGATGATTTTGTAATAAGAATAATGACACTATCTGGCAAAGTAGTCAAAGAGATAACTCAATCAGAATACGGTCCTCTTCATGCAGGTGTTAACAGATCATCGTACAAATGGGATGGAAAGGATGAATTTGGTTCAGAATTAGCAAATGGAGTTTACATCTATAAATTATTTTTAGCTCCAAGTTCTGACCCGTTTAATGATTACTATATTCAACAAACGGAAGATTATTTTAAAAATGGTTTTGGTAAATTGGTGATATTGAGATAGTATCTTTATTGATATTTAGAAAAATTGAACGTACATATAATACTTCATTCTCCTTGGTATACTCAAAGGTTGAGGCAATTGCTACAATCTTTGGAAGGAAAGCCCTACTGTGTTGTAGTAATACATTCGTTTTTTGCAATAGAAATTTTTAAAGATTCGACATGTCGTAAATATTCATTTTTTCAAGCGAAAAAAGTGCTCAGACAGTCGGAAATATGCGATGTGTTTTATCATTATCTTTCATTTCATGCTTTATTACTAATAAAGGGGTTATCAATAAAGAAACAGACTTGGATTGTTTGGGGAGCAGATTATTATTTTTTGCCAACGGTACGAACAAAGTACTATTCCGAACGATCGAAACCTTATATAAAAACGAATGCTATAAGAGACTTTTTCTCAAAGAGAATGTTGTATAAGGCTATTCATGATTTAGACTTTATTGCTGCAAATAAAACGGACTTTGAAGAAATAAAAAAGCATATTTCGACGAAAGCCGTATTGAAAGACTTAGATAATTTTTTTCATTCAAATCACATAAAAGAAAGATTAAAAGGGATATCAGGAGACTTTATTTTAATCGGAAATTCGGATGATCCAGCCAATAATCATTTTGATGGAATTGAGAAAATAAAAAACACAACCCGAAAAGTCATCGTACCATTGAGTGGTGTTAAAAACAAGTATACAGAAAAATTAAAAATGAACATAGAAAGCATTTTTTCAGAATCACAAATACTTCATGAATTCTTAAGCCATGAAGCTTTCTATAAGAGATTGGAAAAAGTTGAAACGGTTATTTTTCCGCACTTGAGACAACAAGGACGGGGAACGATTATGCCTTTATTATATCACGGCCGTAAAGTGTTTTTATTCGAAAAGAACCCATTGTACAGACTATTTAAATCTTGGAATTTGATCGTTTTTAGTTTGGATAATATACAGCATTTGAACCGCCTAGATATACCACTATCTAAAGAGGAAAAAATAAACAATCAGATTCAAATAGATACGATCCTTTCGGAGGAAAGAAATAAACAACAGTGGATTAATATACTTTCGTAATGCACTATCTTTAATTTATGGATTTTAGGGAAACGATCATTAAGTACTTTATCCAGTTAAGTATAGGAAATGTAATTGTATTGGTTACAAATATGGTTTCATTATTTGTTATGGTAACTTACTACAGTAAGGCTTCGATTGCGACATACACCCTTTTTGCAAGTTTATCTTTTTTGTTTGGTCTTTTCAGTACGCTAAAGTTACCTATAGCCATTGTTCGAGCAGAAAATAAAAATGAACAACAAGAGTGGACTTCGAGTTCTTTTAGCATATTATTGATTTCAATAATAGGTTTGATGATGTTATTGTTTATATCCATATTTACCGGATTTGGATGGCAATTGTTTATTATTGATTCAAAAGTCTATTTCGAGTTATTATTTCTATTTCTCTTTTTGTTTATGATTAATGGGAGTTTACAAATTTTCACAGCAAATCTTCAGAAGACCGAAAAATTTGGATCACTTTCTAGTTCTCGAGTGATTCGAGCGGTATCCTATTTGATATTTTTAATCCTTTTTACACAATTTTCGACAAATGGTATCATACTAGCTTTTGTTCTTTCCTTTTTTGGGCAAGCTACTTTTCAATGGCTTAAACTTGGCGCAAATAAAATAAACTTTGCTTCATTGAGCTTAGTACAGCAATCATTGAAATCCAATAAAGATTTATGTTTATTTAGTTTGCCTACAAGTGTCAGTCTGTCCCTTTATGAAAACATTACCGTTCAAAGTATACAGTTTTTTGCTGGTCCTCAATATTTAGCTTTTTATACAGTGATTGATCGATTATTTAAATTACCTGCTGTTATTTTCGGAGCACCAATTAGTGAAATATTGCTTAAGAAAGGGAGTGATCTTTATCAAAACAACAAAGGTGTTTTAACGGAGACGAGTATTTTGTTAATTAAAAAAATAGTTCCTGTTTTCTTGGTTTTTATCGGGCTAGTTTACTTTTTTGCACCGATTATTCTACCCTATTTTCTAAATGCTAGTTGGGTTTTTGTTATTGATTTTATTAAAAATTATAGTTTTTGGATGATCCCATTTTTCTTTATTAGTTTATATAGAGTTTTACCCGTAATCTTAAAAAACCAAGCGTGGTATTTTAAAGTTGATTTTCCTTTTCATATCATAATACTTTCTTTATTAGTTTATCTACTTTACACAGATTACAACATTGAACAGTGGTTTAAATTAAAGTTTGTTTTGGAAGCTCTCGTATTTTCGTATTTAGTAATTTTTGTGCTTTATAAAACAAAAAAGTATGAAGATGATTAATATCAAACATTATATAGACGCATGTTATAGAAGGGTATTAAAAGTAAGCTATAAAGCCAAAAAAACAAGCAATCGTAGACTTGTTGAAAAAGAGTCTTTGAAGCAATCCCATCTTACCGTTTTACAAGGATTCAAATACCAACCAATAGTCAAAAATGAAGTAGATCTTTTTCATACATTTCTTTATGAAGGATCATTAAAAGATAAAAAGATAGATGTAGAAAAATTTCATAATAATCCGTCAATTAAGAGTCCGTTGGCACCTTTTAATTATGCTTTGTATTTATATAATCGATGGTCTCGTAAAAAGAATAATGAGGATAAACATACTTTTTTTGAGATGATTGAACTGGCCAATAATTTAGGAGAGAATACGGATGATGGAATTGTTTATCCATATCGATTTCCTTACCCAAAGTATGGTTTAGAAGAGGGTTGGTTTTCTGGAATTTGCCAAGCAATGGCTTGCAGTTGTTATCTAAGAGCCTATAATATAACGAAGGATTCAAAATATTTGAATATTGCAAAGTCTTCGTTAGAATTTTGTTTTAATAATAAATCATTGAAAATAGAAACTCAAAATGGAGACCCTTGGATTGAAGAATACCCATCGAGCCCAAGTTCATATGTTTTAAATGGGTTTATATTCGTTATAATTGCCACCGTGGAAGCAGAACAAATGGGATTAAAATTCAGTATTTCATCCAAGGCATTGATTCAATCATTATTTAAAAACATGCACCAATACAGATATAAAAACCAATTGTTGTATGGTTTAAAGTACGAGCTTTTTTCTAGTATAGCATATAGAAAATTACATAATGGGCAAATGATTCACCTAGAGAAGTTAACTTCATTTAAAGGGTTTAATGATCTAAAAGTTAATGTTTGAAAATAGGAGTATGGGAAGATTAACGTATATGCTTATTTTTTTTGTTTTTAGTTTTCTACCTAAGAATTTACAAAGTCAACACTCGATGTATGAAGTTTATATTTTTATGCACGAATCTTGTAAAATATGCCAATATTACACGCCTACACTAAAAAATATTTTCGACAAATACAATGGGGAAAAGTTCAGGTTTGTAGGTGTATTTCCAAATGCATATTCTAAAAAAAATGAACGTATTCTATTTCAAAAGAAACACCAAATACCTTTCAAATTAGTACCTGATAGAAACCAACATTTAATGCTAAAGTTTGGTGTTGAAATAACACCCGAAGTGGTTGTTTATAATAGAAAAAAAGATGAAGTAATATATAAAGGAAGAATTGATAATAGTTATGTGAAGGTGGGAGATAGAAGACGGGTCGTTACTTCTTTTGAATTAGAAAAGGTATTAGAAGGAATCCTTGAGGGAAGAGTGGAACCAGTTCAAAATATGCCAGCAATTGGGTGTTTTATTGAAAAAACCAGCAATCCTTATTTAGAAAAATTAAGAATTAAAGATTTTGTTCCGCTTACCCCTAAATAGAATAATGCATCGATAATTGAAAGACCTTTAATTTGTGGAGTTGAATAAGGATTTTTATTAAGATAATCATAGCTAAAAACATACTCCAAAGCAATGCCACGTTTTAAAAAATCCTCCTCTTTTTGGTAAACCTTTGATCCAATTCCTGAATAATATTTATTTGCCTTTAAGGATTCCAAAATGGCTAGATTTAAATAATGACCTTTTTTAGTCAGATTTAGCGAGGATGATGTAAGGAATATTGGATTTATAGAAAGTAATTTAAATAGGGTAGTTAGAATAGAAATATTAATTGAAGCCAGATTTTTCGATGATGTAGTTTGGGTAATCATTTGTTCAATAACGGGCATTAAAGAGTTATAATAAGGGCTTTTTTGATACTCTTTTTTAATAATATTTATATGATTAATCCTCCAAGGAATTTCGTTATTCACAACACAATCCTTGATTTTTATCGGAGTTTTGGAAGATATTGGGATACTTAGAAATTGAGAATCAAGGCCAGTGGCTGTCGTTTTTCTAATGGAGCATCTTCGTGTATAGCTACGCATATTTAGATCGACGTCTTCATGAAAAACGAATGAGTGTGAAAGATGAGCTTTTATAAAGTAACCTACCCATGGAAAGTAGTTAGGTTGATGAATCGCTATAGAGTTTATATTATCCACCGGATTACTTCAAATGTTTCCGCGAAATTAGTTCCAATTTGCGTGCCCCTTACTTTCGCTAAAGAATGAATAAAGTCTGGATCCATATAGTTTTTTCCTTCTTGGGTTTTGTACTGTTGCAATGCTTCCACTTTCTTTTCAATATGCCTTTGCCTCAATTTAATAAAACAATCAGTATCGAAACTTAAGTTGTTCCATATTAGTTCATACCCTAATAACGTTGAAAATTTAAAAGCCCTAATACCTTCATTTGTAACGGTTGAATGATCTTGATGAATATCTTTCGAAGAAGGCATAAAGACTATGTCGGGTTTTATTTCATTGCGCAACTGTATTAAGTTCTCTAAAATTTCTTGTCGAACATAATTTAGTTTTCGTACTTCATATTTATATACAAACAGATTATTTGGGTGGATACCTAAGGCTTGTGTTGCCTTTTTAACTTCTGTTTCAAGTTGATTCGAAGGAAAATGTGCTGGGACTGATTGATCTGCAGTCGAAAATGCAGCATAATATACATTGGCTTTTTCTTCGAGCATTTTAGCTATACTTCCTCCACAACCTAGCTCTCCATCATCCGTATGAGGAGCGAGGATAAGGATGTTTTTATTTATGAAATTCATCGTTCCATCATTTTGTTGATACAAATACTGACAATTTTTTTTGCTGCTGTCCCATCACCTAAATGCATAGTATGCGTTTTGGGTTCTTTTATTGAATCAGCAATAGAAACTATTTTTTTTTCATTTGGTCCCGATATTTGAGTCCAACCATCTTCCACAATTTCCACCCACTCTGTTTGTTTGTCTATTATAATGGAAGGTGTTTTATGAAAATAGGCTTCTTTTATTATTCCTCCTGAATCAGTTATGCAGTATTTAGCATGTTTAAGAAGGCATTGAGTTTCAAAAAACCCGATGGGTTCTATGATCATTATATGGTCACGTAAGTAATGATTCAAATTGTATTTTTCGATATATTTTTTTGTTCTAGGGTGGATTGGAAATAGGATTGTATTTTCTATTTGGGCAATAGCTCTAAGAATGTTTTCCAAATTGTTTTTATCGTCCGTATTTGCCGCCCTATGACATGTCATGAAGATATATTCTTTTCTTTTGAGGCCCAGTGCTTCGATAATAACCATGTTTTCCTCAATTTTATCTTGACTTTGATAAATGAGATCTAAACCTACATCACCGACCAAATAACTGTCGTTCCTTCTTCCAATAGATGCGAGATGGTCAAAACCAGTTTTTGTTGGAGCAAATAGCAAATCACTAACACTATCTGTAAGAAGTTTATTTATTTCTTCTGGAATTGATTTGTCAAACTCCCTCAGTCCAGCTTCAACATGAGCTAATGTAATATTTCTTTTTGCTGCAGCAATGGCTCCAGCAGCCGTAGAATTAGTATCTCCATAAACAACAACAAGTGATGGTTTTTCGAGCAATAAAATATCATCGATAGCAGTAATCGTTTTACCCATAAAACCGGCATGTGAAAGATTACTGATTTGAAGTAAATGGTCTGGAGTAGGTAAGTCAAATTGACGAATAAAAACATCTGTCAAGGTAGCATCATAGTGTTGTCCTGTATGTAAAACCACTTGCTCTACAAACTGTTCTTTAAAGGCTCTATAAACAGGAGTGAGTTTAATAAAATGGGGCCTATTCCCAATGATATGTAGCACTTTAAGCTTCAATACGTTGTATTAATTTTTTAAAAATACTTGTCCAATCAAATGCAGATTTGATAATTGCTTCATCAAGATACTTGCTTTCCTTTGTTTCGTACCAATGATTGTATTCATTAACTAGAAACTGAGATAAAATAGTAATGTTTTTATTTTTTGTGTATTGGATATACCCAAGAGAAAACGTTTCGAATAGATTTTCAAATTCTTCATCTTTAGATCCCTTTATGATAAGGATGATTTTAGATAAACTACCAATGTATTCGTAGAGTTTACCTGTCATGATGCCGGTATATTCCGGTGTTGAAGCTGAAAGTAGTAAGTTTAAATGGGAAGATTGTTGAAGTTCTAAAGCTTCTTCCCGCGAAATTAGACCTCTATCAATAAAAATATTTTCTAAGCCAAATTCTTTCACATAAGAAGAAAACAAAGATCCATCTTTACCAGCATAAATTAGGTTTATTTTTTGTGGGTCCAGACTATCTGATTCAAGGAGATATTGAATCGATTTCAATAAAGGTTTTGGGTCTCTTTCATCGCCAAATAATGACCCAGTATAACTAATGGTAAATTCTTCTTTTTTTAGTATTGGTTTTCGAATATTGACCCCGTTTCTAAGTACATGAATATTATTCGTCAAGTATTTTAAGTGCTTTGCTAAACCATTTGATACCGTCGTAATTACATCGGCATGTTTCATGATTTTTATAGCTTCTTTTTGTTGATATTTTTTAAAATAATAGTGGCCGTAGATCGGGTCTAAATGCAGGTCCCTGAAGTCTGCAATCCATGTTGCATTAGGAAAATCTTTTTTTAACTGGGAGGCAATATAATGATCTGAAAATGGTCGAAAAGAACTGTAAATGATGGCTTTAGGGTTTTCTTTTAAGAATAGGGACCCTATTTTGATTGCTTGTTGAATATATTGACGACCTCCTTCGCCGACGATTAAATTGATCGGAAATGAATTGAGCGATTTAACAATCGTTTTTCCAAATAAGCTGCCTTTTTTTTCTTCAGAGAAATGATTTTTTTCTTTATTATATTTTAATGTTCGGGTTCTATAGTCTGAAGTGTTTGCAATTTTTATTTCAATAGTAGAAGGAATCGCTACATCCTCCATGTCCATAATATTCCTATTGGATGTGGTTATTAGTGCAATCTTATCCGCCCAATTGGCCCATTGTTTTGATAATTCGAGGTTCCTAACAACAGCTATTGATTTGATCGGCGGATAGTAATAATGAATAAGTAGAACTGCTTTTTTCATTTAACGAAAAACAATAGATTGGATTTCTTCGAAAATTTGATCGGCAATTTTTTTGGAAGTAAAATGTTTAAGGACAAGTTGTCGACCTTTTTGACCCATTTCTAGCCTCTCTATGTCGCTTAACTGCATAAAACGACTAATTGCATCAATCAAGCTGTTACTATCTTTTACTTCAACAAGAAAGCCGTTTTCTTCATTGTGAATCGTTTCTCTACACCCTGGTGTATCACTCACAATTATCGGCTTTTCCATGGACATTGCCTCTAAGATTGTTCTGGGAAGGCCTTCTCGGTAGGATGGCAATACGACACAATCAGAAACAGCGATTTCCTTCCTAATATCTTTTTTGAAGGAAACATAGCTAATGTATTCTTTGTCGATCCATGATTGAAGATGATGACTGGATATCTTTGAAGGGTTTTGATCATCAAGTTGACCGATGACTTTAAACTGAATTTTGTGATTAGGTTTATAATATTTGGCAGCATCAATAAATTCTATAATTCCTTTGTCAAGTAATAAACGACCAATAAAAGTGAAAGTCGTTGCATTCTTTTGTGATTCATTTTTTTGAGGAAAGAAATGCTTTTCATCAACACCACAACCTTTGATTGACCGACCTTG
This sequence comes from uncultured Saprospiraceae bacterium, assembly GCA_937924805.1. Taxonomy (GTDB): domain Bacteria; phylum Bacteroidota; class Bacteroidia; order Chitinophagales; family Saprospiraceae; genus JAHDDO01. Next base: position 209,530 of record CALDTZ010000006.1, on the reverse strand, counting down.
GTGTGGTTTTATAATCCCATTATTGAAAAGGGCTAAATCATCTTCATTTTCAAAGAGAAATCGTTCATGGTAGCCAGCTGATTTACGGTATAAATATTTTGTTATTTTATGTATCCAACCTTTATTTATAAATGCATATCCTAAGCCAGTAACAATCGCTATCGATGGTATATTTAGCTTGTTTGCTGCCCTTCCTCCAAAAATGATAGGTTTACTAGTATAGTGTAAAATCAAATCTGGTTGTAGTTCGGAGTATATTGTTTCAAACTCTCGATAAAGGCCAAAATTAGAACTTAAGCCTGTACTATCTCTATCCAAAGCTAACAATGGAATAAAGTTAACCTTAGTGCTTTCAAGTAAATCATCGGTAAATTCATCCCGAGGTGCAACTACGGAAACGATATATCCATTTTCAAGTAAAACATCAATAACGTTTTTTCGAAAATTGTAGATATTCCAACTTGTATTGGCGACTAAGGCTATATGTTTTTTAGCAGGTGTGATTATAAGTATTTTTCGTCTTGAATATTTTTTCTAACAGCTTTGATTTCCTGCTCTTCGGATTTTGGATAAATCAATAATACATTTCCATCATCAATTATAAAATAATCCTCAAGACCTTTAGCAACGACTAATTTTCCTTTGGGAACTTTAATTAGACTGTTTGTAACTCCTTCAAGTAAATGTTGTTCAGTAGAAATGACGTTTTTATTTTGATCTTTATCAAGATGGTCATGCAAGGATCCCCAAGTTCCTAAGTCAGACCATGCAATATCTGCTGGAATGGTATAAACGTTCTTTGATCTTTCCATGATGGCATAATCGATTGAAATAGACTCCGTTTTTGGGTAATACTCACGAATATATGCACCCTCTTCACTTGTGTTATATTTTGAAAGATCGGTAGATAGTGTTTCTACAACTTGAGGACAATGCTGTTTGAAGGCTTCAATAATATCTTTCGTCTTCCAAACAAATATGCCTGCATTCCAAACGTAAGTTCCTTCGGAAATGAAAGATTTTGCCGTTTCAAGATCTGGTTTTTCAGTGAAGTTAACGACTTTATAAACGCCATCACCTAGATCATCTTTTGTTCGATTTATATATCCATAACCAGTATCAGGTCTTGTTGGTTCGATACCTAACGTTACAAGTGCACTATTTGCTTCAGCAAAATCAATAGCAGATTTTATCTTATTTAAAAACAACATTTCTTTCAAAATGACATGATCTGATGAGGCAACAACCATTGTCGATTCAGGATTCAGTTGATTTAACTTTAGTGCGGTGTAAGCAATACAAGGTGCAGTATTATTTCTTGATGGTTCACATATAATGTTTTCATCCGAGATTTCGGGGAGGTGCTCTTTTACGAGACCACGATATTTTTCGTTGGTCAAGACACAAATATGATCTGCATCTACAATATCAAGGAATCGTTCAAAAGTTAACCTTATCAATGATTTACCAATATTTAAAATATCCAAAAACTGCTTAGGTCTATCTTCCCTAGAATAAGGCCAGAATCTTGACCCAACACCACCGGCCATGATTGCTATATATGTATTTTCTTTTTTCATGATTTAAAGTTTTTCCAAGGAAGTTTTTTATTTAAATAGGATTCAATTTTATCGACATCATTTTTGTAAAAAAGAACAAGAGATTCCTGTAATTCTTCGGAAAGAATAGGTTTGTCTCCTTTTTTTAAAAACCACTTTTTTATTTTCAATCGTTGCTCTGACGAAAAGATTTTTTTCCCAATCGATCGGACCCTTGAATGGGTGATAATAGATTTTGAAAGATCACTTCTATGATCCATATATCCATTATCGTTTTTATAGTTTAATTCTTTAAAAGGAATGTCAAGCTTTAAAAACTGGACTAATTCATTCATGGCAATGAATGAATTAGGAATCCATTCTTCAAAGATGATGATGTGGATATTTTCTTTTCCAAAGGTTTTTATAAATCGTTGAATATTATCAAAGTACAAACCTTCTTTTAAAAATGGATGGTTTTTATCAGACAAGATTAATTTTACATCTTCATCAATCATTGAAGAATTTCCATGGTTTCGATTAACCATTAAGATGTGAGAAATAAGGCGTTCTATTGGATCTCTTAAGGATATAATGAATTTTGCTTTTTTTTGCTTTTTTCTAATTTTACTATCTACGCCGGCCTCATATAAGTAATTCGGACTTGCTTCTCCTATTAATTGATTATTCTTTGCTTCTTTGAAATGAGAAAGATATTCTTCTTCTTTTTTATGCGCGATGGTTGTGTGATATGTCTTGTCAAAATACCTTAGTTCTTTTTCTTTTGGTAAAAAAATATTTGCATGACTTTTAAGTAAGGAGTATAGCGTCGTTGTCCCTCCTCTGGAGGTTCCTATTATATAAAAATCGGGCCATCTAATATTTGTCCTAACCAAATTAAATATGTTGCATTAAGGTATTATACTTTTCCACAGAAATACATAAATCATAATTAGCTAAAAAAGCAATTTCCGCGTTTTTACTATATAGATCGAGTTGTTTTTCATCCTGAAGCATCATAATAATCGTTTCAACTAATGAATGTTTTGATTTGCTATTCCAAACTTTACCACAATCATGTTTTTTAATTGCTTGACTGATTTCGGATTCCTCACTCAGAAGACCTAATATAGGTGTTCCTGATGCCATAATGCCATATGATTTACTCGGTACAGACATTCCTGTAAACTCCTGATCTAAACAAACCCATGAAAATGCAGCAGAGGATAATACATGAGATAGTATTTCATAAGGTTGAAAGGGAAGTAGTTTTACATTAGAAGAAACGAGGTTAGAAATATGTGATTTAACTTTCGCTCTCTTAATACCACCACCTATAAATAGAAATAATACGTTTGGATGTGTTTTTTCGATTTCTATAGAAGCTTGTAAAATGGACTCAATATTGTGGGTCCGACCCATATTACCAGAGTAAAGTAATATTTGCTTGCCTTCTAAGTTGTTTTCTTTTATAAATATATTTTCTTCTTTAGCTACGGGTTTGATCTGCCGACTATCGGACCAATTGTGAATAAGTGTAATCTTCGATGGATCAATTGAAGGCAGTTTTTTCAAGATGATATGCCTCATATCTTCTCCGATAACAATTAGCGTATCAGCATTTAGATATACCTTTTTATTTAGCCAAGTCCAAAATTTTGAAATAATAGATTTTTCGGATAATACGCCTAATTTTATAGCAATATCAGGGTATACATCATAGATGATTAAAGCATAAGGTTTAGCGAAGAGTTTTTTTATTATCAATGGAATAACGCCAATAAAAGGTGGGTCCGTTGTTAATAATATTTTATCAAATTGATTTTTATTTTTGATCGTAAACCATAATGCTTTTATGACAAAAAGCACGTTATAAACCATCCGTTGAAAAATAGATTTATGTTCTACACCAATGTTTTTGGTTCTATGGATTGAAATATTTTTATAGACCTCTTTGCTTGGTGGTTTTAGTGCTTTGTATTCTTTCTTAATAGGGTAGGCACAAAAAATATTACAAATGTTTTCATCGTAAGCGGCTAAACCCGAAAAGAGCTCAGTCATATGTAGACCGGTAGAAACCATTTCGGGGTAGAAATGTTGACAAATTCCAAGTATTTTGGTCTTAGCCATTATTTATTTTGCCATTTTTCTTTGTTCTTCAATCCATTGAAATGTTTTTTCAATTCCTTCTCTCAAAGGTTTTGAAGGTTTCCATTTAAGTTTTTGTTCAATCAACGTATTATCTGAGTTTCTCCCTCTTACCCCTTCAGGTCCAGGAATATTATTAATGGAAATATTTTTACCAGAAACATTAATAATCATTTTGGCAAAATCATTAATTGATATCATCTCTTCTGATCCGATATTTACTGGACCTTTAAATTCAGATTCCATAAGTTTTCGAACACCATCAACACATTCATCGATATATAAAAAAGAACGAGTTTGTAATCCATCTCCCCAAACATCAATTGATCCTCCTTCTGGAGTTTCACTTACTTTTCTACAAATAGCAGCTGGAGCTTTTTCTCTTCCACCTTGCCATGTACCTTGGGGACCAAAAATATTATGAAATCTAGCGACTCTAACATCAATACCATGATTTCTATTATAAGTTAGATATAGACGCTCAGAGAATAGCTTTTCCCAGCCATATTCACTGTCAGGCATAGCAGGATAGGCCGAATCTTCGGCACATTTAGGATTATCTGGATCCATTTGATTATACTCAGGATACATACAAGCTGAAGAAGAGTAAAAGATCTTTTTTACGCCGGCGTGCAAACTTGCATCTAATACATTGAGATTGCATAAGGCAGAATTATGCATTACATGTGCATCGTTGTCTCCCGTAAAGATGTATCCAGCACCACCCATATCTGCGGCTAATTGGTAGACCTCATCCATTCCGTCTACCATTTTTTTTGCAATGATCGGATCCCTCAAATCTCCAATATGGAATTCGTCTGAACTATTATGTCCAAATTCATGCTCTTTTAAATCTACACCCCTGACCCAATAACCTTCAGATTTTAATCGATTGACTAAATGACCACCAATGAATCCGCCTGCTCCACAAACCAATGCTTTTTTCATGTATTCTTTTTTATACGTATTAAGCACAAAGATATATATTATTTATTTTTATATATTAACACTTGATTTATTAACTACTTTTTTATAGATTTCTTCAAATGCTTCTACATTCTTTTCTTCATTAAAAATGGTATCACAAAGAGTTTTTGCTGCAGTAAATTCATGATGCATATTCTCTCGTTTTAAGGCAGAAATTAGAAGCTTTGCCATAGCGTTCGTTTTTTCTCCATCAATGATTGAAGCTAAATTTAAGGGTTGAAGTAAGTGTTTAACATCACCAACATCTGTGGAAATTATAGGTAACCCGCATGCAACAGCCTCCCAAACTGAAATTGGGCTAGCCTCAAAATCAGAGGCACATACATAAATATCAGCGGCATTTAGTAAATTCGAAATATCTTTTCTCATGCCTAAGAAATGCACATTCGAAAGATTTAATTCTTTCGTTTTATTTTTCAATACTTCAAGATATGCTTGTTGGTTTTTAAAGGCAGGACCTACAATAAATAAATGTACTGGATCTTTATACTCTTCTTTAATTTTTGATAATGCATGAATCAGGTGATGAAACCCTTTATTTTCATTCAAATATCCTACAGAAATAATCTTTTTACCAGAATATTCTGAAAGTACAGAAGATGAATTTGGGTAGAAAACACTTGTATCAATGGATGATTGTATCGTAGTGTTTTCCTTTTTTCTTAGATCAGGATAGATGTTTTCATAATACATTTTGGTCCTATTAGAAGCATAAATAAAGCCATCAGCGAAAGGTGCTAACCAACGAAATAATACTTCAACTAATGCCGGAGATTTTGTGTCATGTAAGTGCCAAACCATTGGCACCCTTGCCATTTTTGCGGCGATAACCCCTTTAATTTGATATGCATTATTAATATGGACTAAGTCAATCTCCTCCGTCTTTATAAAACGCTTTATTCTTAAAACTTCAATTATAAAATAAAGGCTATACTTTACTAAATGCCAAGGATCTTTTGTTAATCGATGAAGTCTAATTTTTGAATGTTGTACATTATTTTGAATAAGTTTTGATTCAAAATCACTAGACTCATTTTTAGGAAATAAAACAAGCGTTTTAAATGTTTCAGAATTGAGTTTTTTGGCAACGGTCATTATGATGTTTAAAGGGCCTCCTCCTCTCGCTTCCTCCGTAATATTCAAAATTTTAATCAATGGCATAGTTTAATTCTACTAGTACCTTTTTAAGTGTTTTATTTAAAGCTAAAATGGTTTCTGGTGCTAGTTTGTTTTTGTAATCTCCAGGGGTTATATTTCTAATTTGCTCGTTTTGATTCTCTTCTTTTTTTACAAAATGAGTGTTATCAATGATTGATTTTATAACGTCTTGGTTTTCATTTAACGATAAAAAATGATTCAATTTTTTAATCCAAACAGGAAAATCGGTTACCAATAACTCATATGGAAGATTGATCACATTTTTTAATGGTAAAATATGGTTTATATAATTCTCATATCTAGATTTAATATCAGAAGCCATTTCAAGGACAAATTGATCTATTGAGTGGTTTTTATAATAAGCCCGCTCTTTTTTAAATTGTTTATTAATAACGTAGTGACTATAAAGTTTAGAATAATAGTAGGATGTAAGCACATCCCTTGGGTCTCGTAAGACAAGTACTATTTTATAGTTCTCTATCTGTGGAAATGGAAGAAAGTATCGCAATGGGGCAAAGAGAAAACCCACAGGTTTATCTATTTTATTAAGAGTAGATTGATCTTTTTTTACTTTAAGAATATCTTTTTCCGTTAAGGCGTAATAGGCTTCAAGATCTATTTGTGTATAAAGAGATGATTCACATAGTTGACCTAATAGTTTATTAGTAAGTGTGGAAGCACATTTATGGGTTGTAAAAAGTAATATACTTGGATGTGAATTTTTAGGTTTTAATTTACCCTTTAAAAGATTTTTTTCTTGCGTAAAGCGAAAAATATTTAGTGGTTTTATAACTAAATATAAAAACAATGTTGGAAAATTAATCCGTATCCATTTAACGAATTTTAGCTTTTTAGCCTGCTTTATTACTGTTTTTATCAATGCTTATTTACTTTTTTTGCCAAGGAAAAGCTTTAATACTATATAAAAGAACCATGGTAATAAAGTCAAAGGATAACATGGTTAATGCTGAACCGGTTATAAGTCGAAAAAAAGTTCCGATCATAAAACAACTAGCAAATATTTGTATTGCATTGTTAGCTGGGTTTTTAAATGAAAAGATAATATACCAACCGGATCGAATAGACATATAGAATAGCATTAATAAATAAAAACCAGCACCCAAAAATCCAGAAGCTAGTAAAGATTCAAAAATACTGCTATGAGCATTCCCAATACTGTCTTGCTTGTATGTAACTAGAAATGGATACTTTTCTACCAATTTTCTTGTTTCTGCAACAAGACCATAACCAAAATAGGGTTTTTGTTTGATAGACAACGTAGCCGCTTGCCAAGTAAAAACCCGATGAGAAAGTTCAGATAACTGTTCTGTTGACTGACCTTTTGTTACATTTTCTACAACCTTGGTAAAGTTGGTAATCATAAAAAATGAAACAAAAAGAAGTATTGCAGAAAAGCTAAAAAATCGTCGAGCATGGACTCTTTTCAAAACGATTAATTTGGCAATAGCTCTAAAAACAAAAAGAATAATGATTGCAATTAATGCAATGTAAGATGTTCGAGAGACAGATAATATCAAGAAGCTAAAACTAGTCAAGATAGCAAACCACTTCAGGTTACTATTTTTATAGGGAACGAAATAATAAAACAACAAACAAGTGAGAGCAAAAGACCCTAAAGAATTTGAATTCATTGGAGGGAATATAGCCTCCATTTGGACTCCCGAAAACCTAAATGCTATATCATAAAACAAAATACTCGATAGAATAATGCTGATTAGGATACCTAATACTACATTAAAAAACTTCCTTAAAATATACTGTTGTTTTATATCTAACGAATGGTTACTAATAGCACTAAGCATACAGGCTCCTAAATAGGTTATTATTAATATTTCGGTAGTTTTCCACGCGGAATATATCTCACCATAAACAGTAATTGAAGAATAAAAAGAAACTAAAAGATGAATACTTAAAGCAGCAAATAGTGCTTTGGTTAAACTTAAAATCCCTTTTAGTTGATTTAAAAGGTCATCAAAAAACAAGAAAAAAAGCATGATTAGTAATGGAAATATTCTAACGACAAAAACAATAATTGGTAATGTTTTAACTTCGTGAGAGTCCGACGAACCAAACTCCCAAAATCTTGAACTAGATACTAAGGCAACTAGAAAAAAGAAGGTTAATATTTTATATCTAGGGATACTTAACTTCATTGATACCTAGGACTATTTAAAAAATAGTTTATATGATTCATAGGCCAAAACGGTTCAAAATTATGCCTTTTGATGTAAGGCAAATTCTCTTCAACTTCCTTATAATAAGCACCCCTTACCGTACTCGCTACAGATTTGTATCCCAATGAATAAGCAAAATCTATAGCTTCTTTTTGAATTGTAGCAGGCTTACCATACGGCCAAGCAAAGTGATTCACATGCCCTAAATTTTGAATAAGAGACTCATGGGCTTTGCCAATTTGATTTTGAATTTGGTCAACGGAAAGTTCACCAAGATTTAAATGATCAAACGTATGGTTTCCAATTTCATGTCCCATAGACTTCAATTGTTTCAACTGGTCCCAATCCATAAAACCAATAGGTGGACCCTTAAGTCGCTCCTTATTGAATAAAGTGATTTTTGATTTATCTGTCATTCCGACCATACTAGGACATACAAAGACACAACCACTGATTTCGTATTCCCTCATAATCGTTGCGGCATCAAAATAATTATCAAATCCATCATCACATGAAAAACATAGATAGGGTTTATCAATTTCTTTACTTTTCCATAACTCTACTGCCTGACTATAAGAAACGATCGTGAATTGAGAAAGCAATGTTTCAAGGATTTGTCTAAAATTATCTTTTTCATTTTCAAACAAAAAGTGAAAAGATAAAAATAATAGACGTGGTGATGAATCTAGCTTTTGAAGCATTCCTAATACATCTAAAGCTCTATTTCTAGCAAAGCGAACCCACTTTCGATGATGCCTATATTTTAATATGTCTTTGGCTGATTTTGCAAATTTCATGACCAATCAAGCTTTAATTCTGGAAACAAAGTTTGTAACTTTTTAGCTTCATCTTTATAATCTTTAGACAATAAATCTAACGTTTTTTGATCAACAACAATGTCTTCTTTTTTTGTTTTTCTATTGAACAATATAGATGAAAGTAAACGTCCAATTGGTTTTAAAAGGGTAATTAAAATGGGGTTTTTAATAATCAACGATAAAACTACTTTTCGGACTTTTGTATAATAATTTTGTGTTTGTGTTGGCCTTTTGTTTATTGATTTATTAAAAATATCAAAAGAGGACTTTTGCATATGACCTTCAGAAAGTCCAACCCAAGAAACTAACTCATTCAATAAAATTCGTGGTTCTTTCGATAAACGGTCAAACGAAACGACTTTTAGCTCGTTTTTAGTAAATGATTTTGAGTACTCTTTTAAGAAATTACTATAAAAACCCATCATTTTGATACTCTTCCATAACGGAGCCTTGTAGGATGCTTCTTGTTGATTATAGGTAGATTCAAAAGTTGTTTTTTGGGGTAGCAAATTGAGTTTTATAATGTTTTTGTATAATGAAACATACCTATCTACTGGATTTCTAATGAGACAAATAAGTTTAATTTTTATGTTGAACTTTTTCTTAAAAGCAACGATCTTTTCTATTGTTCCTTCTGAGTATAAATAATCGGGCGTGGCTTCCAGAAAATATGAAGACGATGAAGCTTCAAATTGTTTAGAATAAATGGATTGATCATTTTCTTCTTTAAAATAATTAGCTACAGGGATATTACCTTTTGAATATTTTGGATCTAAAAAGTACCCGACCATTTTAATTTTGGATTTTGCAATTTCTGGATGTTCTCCTAAGTAGTGATACAATGAAGTACTTCCTGATCGATTGGCACCAATAATTATTATGTAGGTCTTACTTCCCAAAGTGTAGTAAATACTTAATCCTTAAAATTGCTTTTTTCCAGTTATTTGGACGTAAATAAAACCATAATGCATGACTATAACGAAGGACTGTATTTTTTTTAGCAGTCCATTTTTGTTTTTTTATATAAAATGAAAGAGGAATGTTTTCATATAGTTTTGGATCAATAAGATAGAGAGAGCAAAGATGCTCAATTAACGCAATATCTTCCTTTATTAGGTTCGTTTTCCAACGATCAATACTTTTTATGTTAGGCGAAAGACCTATGTTTTTGTGTAATGTTTTTTCTTTTTTACTAATCGAAAAAATAGGTTCTGCCTTCTTTTTATTCAATTGATAATGACTAAAAAGATTATCTAAACATGTTGAATGATTGAGGATGAGTTCTTTATAATTAATAGAATAAACATTGGTATTTATTAACCGTACGTTTTCCCTGTAACGGTTGTAAAGAAGGGAAAGTTGGTATGTGGTTTTACGAGTAAAAGGTTGATTTTTTACAAATGCCGAGCGTGCTAATTTCATAGAAGAGATAACACCTCTAGGGTCTCTATAAATATGTAAAAATTGTGCATTGGGGAAATGTGAAATCAAATCAGTTGCATTCCATAGACTTGTACCATTTTTGATTAAGCAAAAAGAACTAGTAATTTTGTTTTTTGACATAATTAAGTGAACTACGGCATCGGTAATACTTTTCACTGTTTTTTCTTCCACTACGTTTACCTTTTCAATAAAATCGTTGTCTTCGATGTAGATGTTTTTCCAGCGAGGATCCGTTTTGAGATGAGCAAGAATTTGTTTTGAATTGGCCTTATATAAATAGGATGATCCCAATAATTGAAGGATTTCCACCATTTTTAATTCAGGAAGACAAAGTATGTCTTGTGTGTTTTTTGCGATTTCTGATGCAAGCATTGTTGATCCAGACCTTGGCATATAAAGTAAGAAAATATAATTCAAAGCCTGAGTCTTATCATTTTTATTAAAGATGAGATAAAGGTTTCCCTTGTGTTTGTTTGTGATTCAATGATAGATAGAAACAATTCCACAACCTCAAGTCCGTACATTTTTGGAATTAATAATAATGAGCCAACGGTTATTACAACATCAAGGAAAAGCGAAACGAAAAATAAGAAATATGAATTTAGTCCTAAGTTTATATTAATAATAATCAAGGTTTTAATCAAGAGTAAAACGCCTAATTTTGTCATTGGATACATCGCTTTTAAGAATTGTTTCATTGGTATGTTGGCAATATGTAAGGCGAAACCAATGATGAGAATTGCATGAATAAAATAAGATAAAACTGCTCCAGAGGCAATTGTGATCAGTGTATCATTTATGAAATATAAGATTACACCGATTTTAATGATTGTAAAAATGATTTTTATTAACGTACCGCCTAAGAATCGATTCTTAGCCCGAATGACGGTATCTGAGAATCGTATGAATAATATAATGAACGCATAAAAGCTAAATATTCGAACGATAGGTGCTGCGGATCGCCATTTCTCACCTATAAACAGGGTAATTATTTCCTCTGAGAAAAAGAAAAGGTTTATCGAAAAAACCAACATTATAACGCTAATAATGGACAAGGTATTTAAGTAAACAGAGGCAAATTTTGGAGTACTATTCTGAAGTCTCGAAAGGCTTGAAAAAAGTACGCCATCTATCGATTTTGCTACATAAACTTTTGGCAAGTTGGATAAGTAAAATGCACGATCATAAAACCCAACAATGTTCATGGGAAGATATTTGCCTAAAATTAATTTATCAACGGTGTTTCCAAGTTGACCTATCAGCCTAAAACCTGTTAAACCACTTCCATAGGATAGAATTTCTTTAGAGCTTTCTGTATTGAAAGATAACTTAATGCTATGTCGAGTAAAATAAAAATTAATCAGAACGATTATTAAGTTTATAAATAAAAGAGACAATACAAGTGCCCACAATTCATAGCCTTTATAAGCTAGAAAAACACCCAGAAAAGCTCCTCCCACCAAATTCCCAATTAATATCGAAATAAATAACTGTTTGAATTTAAATTCTCTTATTAATAAAGCATTAGAAACAACACCTAGGCTTTTTATAATTAAGTTAATAGCAACAATTTGTATTGCAAATTGAGGTACTTTGTTTTCATAATATTGAGCGATCCATGGTGCGCTAAAATACATGACTAAAAAAGTTAGAACGCCGAGAAGGATGCTTGCGTAAAATGCAAATGAAAGATGTTCTTTTTTATACTGTTCGAGCTGAATCAAGGAGGCACCAAAACCAAATTCTGTGAGCGAAACGACGAACAACATAAAAACATTTAAAATGGCAAATTGCCCAAAAGCATCGTAACTGATAAGCCTCCCATAGATTGCTATGGTGATCAAACTAATGATCGCTTGAATTGCAATGGCTGCTATTTGCCATTTTACGCCACTAAGTGCTTTTGTTTTAAGGCTCAAAGGAGTTTAAAATGAAATTATATTTTTAACCAAGACTGAACATTTAACTGTTTTTTTATCCAAATGGCACCCAATAAATTGGTTACAGCGATACTTATAAGTGTACTGGTTGCTGCACCGAATGTTTCGTATTCTGGAATCAATAAACAGTTTAAAATGATATTTAGAATGGTAGAAATAATTAGTATATGTTGAAGTGCTTTTTCTCCGTTTGTCATTTTCATGATCACGCCAATAGGTCCAATGATTACGTTAATGATTTGAGCAACACATAAAATAATCATGATTGGATAACTAGAAACAAATTCTTGACCAAAAAGAGCTAATAAAAACTCGCCAAAGAATACCAAGATAATTAATATTGAAAAACCCCATACAACGCTTTTTTTAGTTGTATTAGAAATAAGGTTTTGCATTGAAATTTTATTTTTTAGTTGATTAGCAACTGCAGGAGCGAGCATAATATTTAGTGCCATTAAAGGAAAAGCAACAAGTTGTGCCAATCGATAATCAACGGTGTAAAGACCAACTTCATAAGATGTAGTAAATAATTTTAAACAAACCTTATCAACCCATTCATTTACAAAAGAAATCGACGAAACTAAAAAAAATGGAAATGCCTTTTGGAGCCATTCAAATTGATTGATTTGAAACGTAATTTTGTTTTTCCATACATGTTTGATATGGAAAAAGAATATAAAAATGGCAACAATAGCAACAGAATATGCATAATATTCAACGATATCACGACCTATGATATTCAATTGATTTAATAATATAAAGAGACCTAAAAATAGATGAACGGCTATATAACTTAAAATTGAATACGTAAATGGTTTTTCGAAAGCTCTAATAAGCTCACCTCCAAGTCTCATCCAGACAAGTGATATTCCACCAATTAAAAGGATAGCAAATGAAAAATCAGTTATTAAAGCAACGTATTGGTTAACAACATAGAAAAGGCTCAATGTTATTATTGCAAGGTATGTTGAAAATAGAAACGAGAAACTAGATTTATCTCCTATTTCGTTTTCATTACCTAATTTGAAAGCTTTGGATATATCTCTTAATAAATATTGATCTAAACCAAAAGTAGCAATCATCGCAGAAAATTGAATTGCTACGATAAACAATGCATAGTTGCCAAAAGCATCGGCCCCATAAACCCTAGTGATGATCAAAGTAATCATCATAGATAGTCCTACACCTAACAACCTTATAAGTATAAGACTGTTTTTCTTACTTAGAAAAGAAGAAATAATAATGGTTTAAAACGATGTTTTAGTAGTTATACGATCATACCAGCTGCAATCGTATTGTTGGTCCCTTCGTCAACAAGGATAACACTTCCTGTAATACGATTTTTTCTGTAAGCATCTGCAAATAATGGCTTTGTCGTTCTGATTTGAATACGTCCAATATCATTCATACCAATAACAGAATCTTCTTCATCTCTATGCAGCGTATTAATATCAAGCTTGTAGCGAATTTTTTGAATAACACATCTTACTTCTTGTGTAGTATGTAGCAAGGTATATTTTCCTTTTTCTTTAAGTGGTTTATTCGAATCAAACCAACAAAGCATAATATCAACATCTTGAGTAACCTCAGGCTGATTGTTTTTTCTTACAATCATATCTCCTCTACTTAAGTCGAAATCATTTTCTAAAAGTATGGTAACGGATTGTGGAGGAAATGCTTCTTTTTGATCACCACCGGCTCCTACTATGTTTGCAATTTTAGAACTAAATCCAGAAGGTAATAGTGTCACCTCATCGCCAACTTTAATTATACCACCAGCAACTCTCCCTGCGTAGCCTCTATAGTCATGGAATTCATCACTGTAAGGACGAATAACATACTGAACAGGGAATCTTACGTCAATATAATTATGATCACTTGCGATATGTACATTTTCGAGATAATACATTAATGTTTGTCCTTCGAACCAAGGCATTTTAGTTGACCTGTTTACAACGTTATCACCTTCGAGTGCAGAGATAGGGATAAAGTGAACATCCTTTACATCTAATTTAGCTGCAAACTGTTCAAAATCTCTTTGAATTTTGTCATATGCTTCTTCTTTATAATCAACTAAATCCATTTTATTAATACAAACAACTAAATGGGGAATTTGAAGTAAAGAAGCTATAATCGCATGCCTTTTTGTTTGTTCTACAACTCCATTTCTTGCATCTACTAACACTAAAGCGACATTTGCTGTAGAAGCACCAGTAACCATATTACGTGTATATTGAATATGGCCTGGAGTATCGGCAATAATAAATTTTCTTTTTGGAGTAGAGAAATATCTGTACGCTACATCTATGGTAATTCCTTGTTCTCTTTCAGACTTAAGTCCATCTGTAAGTAAGGCAAGGTTTACCGTTTCTTCTCCTCTTCTTTCAGAGGTTGCTTTTATTGTATCGTATTGATCTTGGTATATTGATTTACTATCATAAAGTAAACGACCAATCAAAGTGGATTTTCCATCATCAACACTTCCTGCCGTTGTAAACCTTAATAATTCGCTTGATTTGTAATCTGCCATAATATTTATTTTGTACAGCTATGCTGTCTAATGCTAAAAATATCCTTTTTTCTTTCGGTCTTCCATACTTGTTTCACTACGTTTATCATCGGTTCTCCCACCTCTTTCAGTCATTCTCGTGGTAGCAATCTCTTCGATAATATCTTCGGTTGTTTTGGCATCAGAACGCCAAACTCCAGTACAAGTAACATCTCCTATAGTACGACATCGCACCATTTCTTTAAATGCTTTTTCTCCTTCCTTTTTAGGGATATATTCAGAATCAGCCAAAAGGACACCATCTCTTTCTATAACCAGTCTTTCATGTGCATAATATAATGAAGGAAGCTCGACCTTTTCCATTGCTAGGTATTGCCAAACATCTAGTTCTGTCCAGTTACTTATTGGAAAGACTCTAAAGTGTTCACCTAGATTGTGTTTTGCATTAAACAAATTCCAAAGTTCAGGTCTTTGATTTTTTGGATCCCATTGTCCAAAATCATCTCTATGTGAAAAGAAACGTTCTTTTGCTCTAGCTTTTTCTTCATCTCTTCGAGCACCACCTAATGCAGCATCGAATTTTCCTTTTTCTAATTCGTCTAAAAGTACTGCCGTTTGCAATCCATTTCTACTAGCACTAAACCCTTTTTCTTCAGTTACCATCCCTGAATCAATCGCATCTTGAACGGATCCAACGATTAGTTTTGCACCGGTTTTCTTTACGAGTTCATCACGAAACTTTAACGTCTCTTCGAAGTTATGCCCAGTATCAATATGAAGAAGTGTAAAAGGTACTTTAGCTGGATAAAAGGCTTTATACGCTAAATGAACCATTAAAATTGAATCTTTTCCTCCTGAAAACATGAGAACAGGATTTTCAAACTTTGAAGCAACCTCTCTAAGTATAAAGATGGATTCAGACTCCAATTCCTGAAGATGATTAATGTGGTAATTCATAATTTTATTTTAGCCCGATTAAGGGTATTATGTTTTTATATATTTTTTCAACAGCCTCTTCAATCGACAATTCGCCTGTATGTATTTCTAAAAAAGGATCTTTAGGTGCTTCAAAAGGGGAATCTATCCCTGTAAAGCCCTTTATTTCACCTGCTCTAGCTTTTTTATAGAGTCCCTTTACATCTCTAGCTTCACAAAGTTCAATCGGCGCATTGATATAAATTTCTAAAAAGTCATCTTTTCCAATAATTTCTTTCGCAGATTTTCGAATATCAACTGTTGGACTTACAAAGCTATTAATACATAAGACACCAGAATCTTTAAAAAGTCTCGAAACTTCAGCTATTCTTCTAATATTTTCTGCACGATCTTCAAGTGTAAAACCTAAATTGTTACAAATACCTGTTCGAGTATTATCTCCATCAAGTACTTGTGTAAATATTCCTTGGGAAAAAAGTTTGTTTTCCAAAGCTTGAGCAATCGTACTTTTACCTGATCCAGACAAACCTGTCATCCAGATTACAAATGATTTTTGATTTAAGAATTTCTCCTTATCACTCCTTTGTAACAGACGATCAAAGATGGGATGTATATTGTTTTCCATAATTTGGTGCAAAATTAAATTTTATTTCACTAATGGCAATTTAATGGGCTTGTTATTTACTTAAAACATAGGCTCCGCCCAATAAGGGTCGCAAAAAAATGCGCCTTTTCCAATTAATTATTAAGGCTTATTGTCATTCGATTGAAAGCGTTTTTCTTAAATATCTTGGATGAACACCTATTTTAAGATGAACCCCTAATTGCTTCAATTGAATGATAAATTCTGATTTATTAAAAACAGAAACCAATTGACCTTTCATACCAGTCAATGCTCCCTGGATAATTTCAACTTCTTCTCCAATTTTATCTGGCGAGTTGAATAGGTCTATTTCTAGATTTTCTCCAACCACTCGTTTTAAGGTGTTTATTTCTTCCTTAGGAATATGGGGTAGATCACTCCCAATTTTTAAAAAACCTAAAACGTTTTTTGTTTCTAACACTTTTTTTCTTTCCTTTTCATTTATTTTGACGAAAGTATAGTTGTTGATAAGTGGGTAGAAATGTGTTTTTGTTTTCTTTTGATAGCGTTTTACTTTTTTCAACAAAGGAGTAAACGCTTCTATATTCTTTGCTTGAAGATGTTCTGCTACAAGTTTTTCGCTTTTATACTTTGTATAAACAGCATACCATCGTTTTTCTTTTGTTTTAATCATGATTTCTAAACGAGTAAATATTTTCGATTATCTCCACGACTTTTAAACCATCTAAAGCATTCGTCATCATTTTGTCTTGACTAAAGATCACTTTATGAGCATTCTTATAAATATTTCCTAGATTTTGAATATTATCAGAAGTTGGAAACGAAGGCAATGTGTAATCTTTTATATGACAAAATTGAACCTCATTCATGTATTGACCGCCTACTTTTAACGTTCCGTTTTCGGCGATAATACTCATTGTACTTTCAAAATTTTTATCCCAACAAGAAGTTGAATATTGAAATAGCCCTGATCCTCTGTTGCCAAATTCGAAATGAAAGCTTCCTGTATCTTCAAACTCAATGAGTCCTTGATGATTAAAATTATTAAAAGAAGCAGATCTGATATTTAAATCTCCAAGAAGCCAATATAAAGTATCAATATAATGGGCAAACTGTGTAAATAAGGTTCCTCCATCCATTTCTTTAGATCCTCTCCAATGTCCTTTTGTGTAATAGCGTTCATCTCTATTCCAAAAGCAAGTTACATTTACTTGATATATTTCTCCAAGTAGATTACTTGATACTAAATCATGCATCCATTGACTCAGAGGAGCATATCTATTTTGCATAACACAAAAAACATGTTTGCCATTGTGCAATGAAGCATTTAGCAATTGTTCGGCGCTTTTTTTAGATAGTGTCATTGGCTTTTCACAAACGACATGATACTTTAGATTAAGCGCCTCTATTGTATGTTTGGCATGCATTCCATTTGGAGTACATACTGATATTAAATCGACAGATAGGTTGGATTCTTGAAAGGAAACCATGTTCCCAAAATGAGGAACGTTAAGATCCGTTTGTTCAATATTTGGGTCAATAGTAGCGACTAGTGTAATATGATCAAGTGTTTGTATGGCTTGAATATGTTTTTTACCAATATGCCCTAATCCGATTATTGCTACGTTAAGTTTGTTTTTCATTTTTTTGAATACAGCGATTGTTTTCTAAAATATATTGATCATTTGTATGTTGGCAAATTGCGATGTTTTTTTCGAATGAAAGACGCTCACCATAGGCACTCATCCAACCAATTTGTTTTGCTGGATTCCCAACTATTAGAGCAAAATCGGGTACATCTTTGGTCACAACAGCACCTGCTCCAACAAAAGCATAAGAACCTATTTTATTTCCGCAAACAATGGTTGCATTAGCTCCAATTGTGGCTCCTTTTTTTACTACAGTTTTTTTATATTCTGTTTTTCTTGACACATGACTTCTTGGGTTGTGAACATTTGTAAAGACCATACTAGGACCTAAAAAAACATCATCTTCAACAAAAACGCCTTCATAAACGGAGACATTATTTTGAACTTTCACATTATCTCCTAATTCTACTTTGTTGGCTACAAAAACATTTTGACCCAAAGAACAGTCACGCCCAATTTTTGCGCCAGACATTATATGGCAAAAATGCCAAATTTTGGTGTTCTCACCAATGATTGCTCCTTGGTCAACAAGAGCCGTTTTATGTATAAAATAATTCGTTACTTCTCCCATAATAATAAAGCATCTGGATGTACATCTTGAATATTCAATGTTTGTTTTTCTATTGTTGAATAAGCAACATATCTTATTTTTCGTTCGATGAGTTTTTCAACCTTCTCTATCAATTGTATTAGGTATGGTTTGTTAATGTTTCCAATAAAAACTAAATCTATTATTTGACTATTCTTACCCTTAGCGAAATCACCAACCACAAAAGCCTTATCTAATTCACCCATCCTATTTAAAACGTTTTCGATGATTTTGTCAAATCCCAAATATTTTAATAATATGTTGTGTACCTCATTGAATAGTGGGTGTTCGGTATTGGCGCCAAATATTTTTTTATTGCCTTTTAAATGAGAAATTAGCATTCCGGCTTTTTCTAGACGATTCAGCTCTATCCTAATAGCATTTGATGATTCTCCAAATTCAGATTCCAATCCTCTGAGGTAAGATGTTGTTTTACTATTGAGGAAAAACTTCAATAGTAATTTTATTCTAGTTTTTGAAGAAATGAGTGTTTCAAGCATAATTGAGTAACAAAAGTACTCATTATTTGTTGGTTATGCTTGTGTTAACGCATCCTTTATAATTTTTCGACCAATGATGTATATAAATCCAAGAAAACCACCAAGCATAAGTCCCTTTATCAAATCAAGGATTATACTTTGTTTATTAGGTGGGATAGGAAGCAAAGGATCATCGATCACTTGTATATACGGTGTTTTATTTTTTAATGATAGATCGGCTATTTGAAGGTTTTTTTCTGCTTCACCATACATGACAGATAACTTTTGTATTTCCATCATTAGTTTTTGTTCTTTTAAGTTGTCCTTTTTAGAAAAAATACTTTGATGTGCATCTTTAAAACTGGCGAGTTGGTATTGGGTACTAGCGAGAGTCCCAGAAATACTATCTGTTTTTTCTTTTAAAATCTTGAAAGTGTGATTTTGTTTTTCAATGGTTTTCTCTACATAATATTCACTTAATTCAGAAAAAAGTTCTTTGGTTACATGAATAGATAATTCTGGATTTTCAGCTCTAGTTGTCATATACATTATTCCACTCGTTTCTGAATACTCTGTTTCTAAGATTCCTTCAACTCCAACCGCTTTGTTCCCTATAATTTTTTGGTGAAGCGATTTAAGCGCTTTATTTTCAAGAGTTGTAAAATTTGAAATACTGTCATTTGAAAACCTAAACCCTTTTAGAGGAAGAACATCAGTTGGACCCAGAAGCGCTTTATGCCATTTACGGTTTCCCCATTCATTTTTAGATTCAAAATACTCAATTAAATGATTTGCTAAATATGTTTTTTTGTCGAGAATTATAACATTGTTAAAAAGTGCATTTTGAGTTATTTTTCTTGATTTAGATAACTCCAACACTTTGTCTAAATTGTATTCTGAACCACCTGAACCTAAACCAAATTGACCCAAAATACTTCCAACACCTATGGACGAGGATTGCTCCTCATCATTAATCATAAATGACAAGCTAGCAGGAAAAGTAGGTTTTGTTGTTACGTTTTTAAGAATAAAGATAGCAGCGAAAAACAAAGCAAATAAGGATAATAAGAGCTTTGCATTCCAAATAGCGAATAGGTATTCTTTTATTTTAAGAATAATCTCTTTTAAACTTACTTCATCATAATTTACGTCTTCTTTCATATTTTACATTTGAACTCAATAATCTACATGATGTTTTGAAATATTTAAACGTATACCTCCGCCAAAATAGTTAGTTTTTAGATCTTTAGTATCACTTTTTATCGTATGATAAACATATTGGAAATCAATAAAGGCATTGTGAAAGATTTGATAATGTAAATCGACATTAATATGATGAACATTTTCTTTATTGCCTTGTAAAAATGATATTCCATAATCAGAAGGACGTGTAGTGTTATTAGACAAAGGATTTGAACCAAAATTAACGGTATTCGTATTTACGCCACGAATGGCATTAGAGTATAATAATTCGCCATATAGTTTTGAAGTAAATTGGTATTTCAATTGAAAAAGGAGCTCTTGAAAATTAGCACCTAATGGATGAGCTAATGTTTGACCATGGTGCGTATAGTTTGAGGTTGTTATTTCTTGAAACTCTTCCAATGGAATGAAATGGCTATACGTATAAGGTCTTACCATATTGTATTCTACTCTAAGATCTAATTGATCTATTTTTGCTACATCAATATATTGTAACCCTGCTTGAAAGCCATATTTATTTCCCCACCATTGATCGTTAGATGTAATTTCTTTAATCTTAAATTCATCGATTATGCATTGGCTATATAAAGAGATTGACTTAAATAAATCCCATCTAGCATTCAAACCAATGAGTACATTATCTGGGCTATCTAAAAACTGTTCAACGGTTCTATATAGAATTATAGGATTTAGATATTGAAATTCGAAGTGATCTTCTCTAGAAAAAACAACAGTTTCAAAAAAACCGACTTCAATATTTTTTGTTGGTTTATAACTTAAATAGTGAGCAGCCATATATTTTTTAGGAATTTGGAGAGATCCTACATTATACTTTGAACTAATGGATGCCAACTCTGCAAAAATATTTTGGTAATGAAACTTCCAAATATTTGTATTTAATGTTAGATAAAAGTAATTGTGACTATAATCGTTTAACAGTAATGAGTGATAACCGTGACCAATAAATTGGTTTCCATGCCCTAACTCCAAATGAATATTTTTTGAAATAGGAAGGCCGAAATATGCAACAGCATTTAAATAATCAAATCCAGATATTTCATTTGATAAACTACTTTTATATTTTTTATAAAATCCTTGACCAGGAATTGTTTCATTTCTTCTTATTTCTTTATCAATGTGAGAAAAGAACCGTCGTTGATTTTCAAATAAACTTGAGTAAAAGTAAATCTTATTATCGACCAAAATTTCTACTTCAAAACCTCGCGTGTTTTGAAATACGGGTAAATTATTAGCTGTTTCTTTTCCCGCATTAAAATCTATAATTGGGTTTGCTTTAACCTTAAAACTTGGCTTATCTAAGTATAGAAAACTAGAAGGGTTTTGATAAAAGTATTGGATGAGGGGAATATTTGGTCTGCTATTTTTGCTTATTTCAGGGTCAAAGTAAAAAGGATTATCATTCGTAAGAAACTCTTTTTGAAAAATACTTTTGTTATTGTAATTACCAACGCTATCGATAAAAAACGCAACAGATGATTTACGAATCTTTTGAAAAGCTAAATGAATATTCGAAGAATTAGGGTTTTTAATTTGAGAACGATCTAGCCATCGTACTACTTGATGTTTTCTAGGATAGTAAGTCGATTGACTATTTACAGTTGAAATTATAAACAAGAAGAATACCCAAAAAATTAAAAGTCTCATAATTAATTTAGACTTTAAAGTTCATTAAAAAGTCTCTAACAGAGGCATCAAAGATTGTTTTTTCGTCAAAGTGAAAGGCTACACTAATAGGTAAAACATAAATGGGAATCTTTTTTTCTAGTAAAACGGTACGAAATAAATCAAGCCTCGTAGCATCTTTTTCTGTCGTAATTATGATTGTGTTTGGATCTTCGATTGAATCAATGACATGTGTTAACGTTAAAATATCTCTTTCATTAAAATAATGATGATCTTCAAACTTAAGTGTTTGGGTCAGATTACATTCTAGTTCTAAATATTGTTCCAAATAATTTGTGTTTGCTATGGCAGCAAGCAATATTACTTTTTGGTCTTGATTAAGTGAGATTTTACGGTTTATATCATATAAATAATAAGGGTCATAATATTTGTAATAACTAAAAAATAGTTTTTGTCCCTCAAGAGGGTTAATCTTTTTTTCAAATTGTTGTTTTTCTTGTTCGGAAAGTTTGGGTGGACATTTAGTAACTATTATAATATTAGCCCTTTCAGCGGAACTCGGATATTCTCTTAATCTTCCTGCAGGTAATAATAAATCTTGAGTATAAACTTTTTCAAAAGAAGTTAATAAAACATTTAGACCAGGTACAACAGCTCTATGTTGGAACGCATCATCAAGCAAAACGGCTTGAACTTGAGGATATTTTTTTAAAATATTTGGTACACCAGTCATTCGAGATTCAGAAACGCTAATTACAACATCTCGGAATTTGTATCTAAATTGGAGAGGCTCATCGCCAACAGTATTGGCGGTATCATTCATTGTAACAAATCGAAAACCTTTGGTTTTTCTTTTATAACCCCTACTAAGAACAGCCATATTAATGTGATCTTTTAATAAGACCAATAGATATTCTATATGAGGGGTTTTACCAGAACCACCAATTGCTAAATTGCCAACACTAATAACGGGTAAATTAAAAGAAGTTGACTTTAATAAACCTAAATCATAGAGTAAATTTCTAATACTCACCCCAAATCCATAAAGTATGGAAAAGGGAAATAAAATAATCTTGGCAATAATATTGTCAATCATTGACTACAAAAATAGTTTTATTCATTGGATAAAATAGCATGACCAATTTGGCAATCTAAACATCGTTGAACATCGCAGTAGTTGCTTTTTAATTCAATGAGGGCTTGACTATCCATTGCGGTATCACACTTCATTCCTAATGAAACCCAATTTTTAATAATTTTGTTTTTCTCTGACGGTAATTGATCTAAAATTGATAGTGCATTTTCCTTTTCAGCTTCATCATCGTGCCACATGCCATGCAAAAACCTGAACGGTACAATTGCATTTATGACCAGACTTTCAACTAATTGAGTACCCATAGATTTAGGAACTACTTTTGACTTTTTTCCAAAATGAAAATGCGACAACCAATATCCTTCATTTATTTGAACGGATAGTAGTTTTTTAATTTCTACGATTGAGGATGAATAAAAGAGTTGGGAAAAAAGATTTTCTCTTTGATTGATTAATTTGGCAAATTGTGCTAATCGAACAGTAACAAAATTTTGCGGCCTTAGTCGAGCAAACTTCCAAAGTAAAGGTGAAATGGGTTTAATGTTATATTTTTTTGACAAAAAATCGTATTCTTTTTTAAGGTTAAAAACATAATCATTTGCAGATTCTTTTGGTAAAACGTTAGCTGTTCCAAATAATAATGCCTCAATTTGAAAGATGTTATTTCTGTGTTTTTGTAATAATTTATAAGGTAAAGCTTTGCCTAACTCTTCGAAACCCAATCGATTTACTTTAGCACTTAAATAACTAAGGAAGGCAACATATAAGTTTTGGTCCCAATCAATATTATTTAAATTAAGTTTTGATTTATATTTCAAAACTCGATCTTCCATTCTCTCCACAACTAATCGATATTTCCAAAATTCAATAGAATCATTAGAGATACTTGAAAACATATTTTGACAAGGCACCCACATTTTGTTTTCCATTAACTGAACATAATTTTTGATGGTTGAGTGAGAGATTCTTTTGCCTAAAACTAAGCAAGGAATTGCTTTACTGTCGGCATAAAAAATTGGCACATCTTCTTCAAAAACCACGTGAAGAATTACAGAATTGTAATTTGGATCTAATTGATGTTTGTGTTTTAACCAGTCACTAGATTTGGTATGCATTTCTACATTTCCATACCAGACTTTATTGTCAATCTTAATAGTAGCTTGTAAAAAATCTGGCCCAGCGTCAAAGTTGTGAATACCACCTTTAATAATTTCTATCGTTTGATTGTTTGAGGTCTTTAATTCAAAAAAATCATATTTTTTATACTGCCAAACATAATGGAGCAATGATTCTCTAATGAAAGAATTCATGTACTAATGGTTTTAAAGTTGTTTGAATGATTAAGCGTACGATAATAATCAGGCATTTATAGATTTTACTTTCGAACCCACAAATCGCCACCGCTAGACTTAAATCCAACAATACCGAGGTCTTTATTTATATATAAAACTTGATTATTATTTGTATCTGTCAATATAAAGATGCTTTCAAATTGTTCTCCTTGAAGAGTTATGATTTCCTGATTTGTAAAAAGAAGTTCATCAGAAGAAATAGTAGCATCTTTTGTATCAATCACACCATTAAAAAAGTAGGATTCTTCATTCAACCGACCATTAAAGTAAATCTTATCATATTTTTGATCAACACCGTTTGCATCTCTGCGTACATAGGATTTAATAGAATACCAAAAATCAATATTTTCTTGGTTGTTTATTAAGTTAATGTTGTATACTTCAGCATCATAATATTCGCTTTGAGCATATATTCCCTCTTCACATAAAGTACTCATATAGATCACTTCTGTTTTTCTAAAAGAAGTTGTATTGTTTGTTAAAGTAATTGTTTCCAAAGAATCATTTGAAAACGAAATTTCAGAAACATCATCAAAATCAGACAAGAATGTTTTTGAAAAGGGTGATAAGGTTAAATCACCTAGTTTTATATCTGATCCACAACCACATGATTGAAAAAAGATAGTTACTACAAGTATAAAAAAAGGAAGCACTTTCATCGATACATTTTATCCAAAGATAAATGAAGCGCAAGTGTCGAATTTTTATCATATGTAAACTCTAGACACGGGTTTTTACAAAAAGTAAAAATTAAATTTTTTCTAAAATCTTAAAAGTATAATTAAACGGATTTTTTTCATCTTTCTCTTTTTTATCTTCCGATAATACACTCCATTTTGTTTCATCTATTCTTGGAAAGAAAACATCAGCGTTTTCAATTTCGACATCTACTTCAGTGATATAAATCTTATCCCAAAGATGCTTTGTTTGATTATAAATAGTACCTCCGCCGATTATGAAAACTTCCTTCTCTTCATTATTATGTGCCAATTCTAAAGCATCTTCAATGGTATGAACAACAAGGCAATTTGAAACAATATAAAAAGGATTTCTGGTTACAATTATATTGGTTCTTTTAGGAAGGGGTCTTCCGATGGATTCATAGGAGTTGCGACCCATTATTATATGATGATTAAGGGTCTTCTTTTTAAAGTATTTCAAATCTTCTGGCAGGTACCAAGGTATTTGGTTGTCTTTGCCTATAGCGTAATTTTTACTTACGGCGACGATGGTAGATATTATCATTTTATTCGATCAGATTTTTAGCTAAGATAAGCTCTTCCGTGTTTTTTTTAAATGGACTCACATCTCCTTTTAAATATTTTTCAATTAATAAACCAGCGATTGGAGCAGCAATATCACCACCAAAACCGGCATTTTCTACATAAACGGCAATGGCGATTTTTGGATCATCAAGAGGGGCAAACGCAAAAAAGACAGAATGATCTTTTCCGAATGAATTTTGTGAGGTACCCGTTTTTCCACAAACTTCAATTCCTGGTATTTGAGCCTTATATCCAGTTCCATATTTTACCGTCTTTCTCATTCCTTCAATGACAGGATAAAAGTGAATATCATCAATGGAAACGGTATTTTTAGTTTTAAACTTTTGTGATAAATCAAACAAAGCGTTTTTTGATCTTTTAATTAAATGTGGCGTATAATAAAACCCTCTATTTGCAATTATAGCGGCTAAATTAGCCATCTGAACGGTTGTTAATTCTAATTCTCCTTGACCAATACCAATGGACATAATATATGTTGATTTCCAACTAGAATACGGATCATTATATAACTTGTTATAAAATGAAGGAGATGGCACAAAACCACTTTGTTCTAATAAATTATCTATACCCAGTTTTTTACCTAATCCAAATTCATTTAAGTATCGATCTAAAATAGTTAATCCTATTTCCGGTTTATCAAAACCTTTTACTTCGATTACATCCCTAACCATGTCAAAGAAATATGAATTACAAGAATGTTGAATAGCAATCTGCACATTAGTGCAAGGAGTATGTTCGTGACATTTATACTTGAATGTTTTATATTGATAATAGCCATTGCACTTTACATAATCATTTGGCTTTGAAACTCCTTCCTGGAAAGCAATTAAAGCTAGGATGGGCTTAAAGATTGAACCCGGTGGATATTTTGCATTTAATGATCGATCCATAAATGGTTTGTTTATGGAATCTTTATATAGCTGATTAAAGGTTTCACCTCTGTTACTGCCTAGATTAAGTGCATTTGGATCGTAGTTAGGAGAAGAAACCATACTTAAAATTTCACCTGTTTTAGGTTCTAAGATTACAATACTTCCCCGCTTATTTTGCATTAGTTTTTCTCCATAAGCTTGCAATTCTAAGTCAATTGTAGCAATTAAATCTGATCCAGATTTTGGATTTTCATCAAGGTTTCCTTCGTCGTATGAAGCGACATCTCGACCAAAGTTGTCTTTTAAAATATATTTGTGGCCTTTTCTACCACGTAAGACTTTTTCATAGGTTCTTTCAACACCTGATTTGCCAATATAATCACCTAATGTATAATTTGAAGAATCTTTGAGAATTGTATTGTTTACTTCTCCAAGGTAACCTAATAAATGTGCAGCATTTGAATGTGGATAGGATCTAATATTACGGATACTTGGTGTGAACCCAGGAAAATCATGTAAATGTTCTTGAAACCGAGCAAAGATATGAGGTTCAATTTTACTTAAAAAAGTGAATGGAGTAGCTTTACTATATCTTGAGTTTTTCCAATTTTTTTTGATATTTTGATTAAAAGTGGGCTTTTCAATTTCAAGGAGATCACAAAACAAAGTTGTATCCATTTTGGTTGAAACTTGATTAAATACCACATTTAAATCATATACAGGTTTATTATAAACAAGTAGTTTTTCGTTCCTATCAAAGATTAATCCTCTTGACGGGTAAATCGTTTGTTTGTTTAACGTAGTTCTCTGAGCAATAGCAGCATATTTTTTACTAAATATTTGCAATTGTGCCGCTTTGAGAATCAAGCCAATAAAACAAGTAAAAACGAAGGTTAGAAGTATAGTATGTTTTTCAAAAGACTTAAACAAAAAGCGTTAAATTTTTGGTCTGAAAATAAAATGACTCAACATGATTACAATTAATGAAACAATAAAGCTAAATATTGTTCTTAGAATTATTTCAAAAAAGTATATAAATGAAAAAGCTTCAATTGAAAAGTATACGAAGTGATGGATAAACAAGGATAAGGAAGTGTAGATAAACAACCAACTTAAACCCATTTTATGCATAGTAGGTGAAGAATCTTTGCTATATCCTTCTCTAGGTTCAATGACTTTAAGGATTATTGGTTGAACAAAAGCCATTAATACCAAAGCAGCGGCGTGAACACCAGGTGAATGATAAAAAATATCTACAATGAGTCCAACTATAAAAGCAAGCACCAAATATAAATACTTTGAAAGGTTCAAAGGAAGGAGTAGTATAAAAAGAGGATAAACTAGAATATGTATATAGTTAAAATTTTGAAAGCTTAAATCAATTTGCTTTAATAGTAAAAATTGGAATAAAAAAATTAATAATAACCTTAAGAAATGTCGAAGTATAATATTCACAATTGTTGATCTTTTATGTCACTTGAATATAAAGTATCAATTTCTTGGTTAGATTGTAGATCGATGACAAAAGAATGGCTAATGGTTTCGATGTTATTAAACAATTCAACGTCTATGATATAGTCTCCACCTCCTGGACTTGCTTCAAAGGCACTAATTTTACCGACTTGAATATCTGGAGGAAATGAAGTAGAGTATCCGCTTGTAACGATCGTATCTCCAATACTTATTTCTGCATATTTAGGTATGGCTTCCAAGTTTAATTTATTAAAGGTATTATTCCTCCAAACCAGATTCCCGAAATAGTTTTTATTTTTTATTGAAACACTTATTCTACTTTGAGTATTTAAAATTAATATAACATCACTATAATTATCCGATACACTTTTAATGATTCCTACGATCCCATTTTTTGAAATCACACCCATTCCTTTTTTGATTCCATGATTTTGACCTTTGCAAAGTGTGAAATAATTGTTTCTTAAATGTAAGGTTTTATCGCAAATTCTAGAAGGAATTAATCTATAGGGGAGGCTGTCTGCTTGTTCAAAGTTCTGGTATTGATTGTCTTTGTTGTAAACCTTATAATTAATAATCTCCTGTAGTAAAACACTATTTTCTAAATGAAGACTATCGTTAACTTCTTGAAGTTTCAGATAGTTATTTGCATTAGAAATTCGCTCTTTAACGTTACCTGTGTATAAACTTAAAGAATGGCTCCAAATGTCTTTTTGGCTTGAATTAAAATTGACAATTAAAAAGAAACAGATTATCTCAAAAAACAAGAAAAGTAAAAAATGTCCATATTTGGCAAGGAAGAGTAATAAGTTTCGCATAGCATGTTACTAATTATATATTTTGCCGATCAATTAGGAATGAATATTTATCTGAATTTTTTAAAGCTAAGCCAGTTCCTCTTACAACAGCTCGTAGTGGATCTTCCGCTACATGGACACTTAATTTAGTTTTCTCTGAAAGTCTCACATCAAGACCTCTTAAAAGTGCGCCACCGCCGGTAAGATAAATTCCGTGTACATAAATATCAGATGCTAACTCTGGAGGTGTATCTTCCAAAGCTTTCAATACTGCTTCTTCAATTTTACTTATTGATTTGTCTATTGCTTCTGCAATTTCTATGTGATTTGTAATTACTTGTTTAGGTATACCAGTCAACATATCTCGACCATTAACCGGATAAGGATCTGGAGGGTTATCTAAATTTTCAATAGCTGCTCCAACATGAATTTTAATTTTTTCGGCAGTTCTTTCTCCGATTAAAAGGTTGTGTTTTCGTCTTAAATAATCTACGATATCATTTGTGAATTCATCTCCTGCAATTCGAATAGACTGATCTGTTACAATACCCGACAATGCAATAACCGCAATTTCAGTTGTTCCCCCTCCAATATCAACAATCATATTACCTTCCGGAGCTTCTACATCTAATCCAATTCCTAATGCAGCAGCCATTGGCTCATGAATTAAGTAAGTTTCTTTTGAATCTACATGGTCAGCCGAATCAAAAACGGCTCTTTTTTCAACCTCAGTAATTCCAGATGGAATACAAATAACTATTTTTAAATGAGTAAAGAATTTTCTTTTCTCAGCAATCATATTGATTAATCCCTGGATTAAATTCTCTGCAGCTTGAAAATCGGCAATTACACCATCTTTAAGCGGACGAATGGTTTTTATGTTTTCATGCGTTTTTTCATGCATATTCATTGCATCTCGCCCAACGGCAATAACAGCATTAGTTCTGCGGTCTATAGCGACAATGGATGGTTCGTCTACGACAACCTTTCCATCTTTGATAATAAGGGTATTTGCTGTACCCAAATCTATTGCTAATTCTTGCTTGAAAAAATTGAATAAAGCCATTGTTGAAATTTGATTTAAGATACAGTACAAAAACTATTCCTCATTATGAAGTTGACCCACAATACACAAATTAAAATCAGAAGGGTTTAGATATTTATTTGCGATTTCTTTTAAATATTCTGCACTAACAGATCTAATAAATGATGAAAATGAATTGAAATCTGTAAATGCAATATTAGAAGAAATATAGTTTTTTATTAATCCTGATTTTGCAAATGGACCATCAATCAAAGTCAATAGTTGACCTTTTAAATAGTTTTTTACTAATGCCAATTCTTCATGTGGGATCGTTTCGTTTCTTAAGCGATTAAGTTCAAAATGGATTTCATCAATCGTATTGGTAACAAATTTGTTTCCTACATCTGCAGAAATATAAAGACAACCATCATGAACCATAGTATCTAAGGTTGAATCTATATGATAACAGTAACCTTTATCTTCTCGAAGATTTGAAACTAACCTAGAACCAAAATAACCACCTAAAACAACGGATAAAAACTCCATTGCATAAAAATCGGGATGAGACTTAGGAAATAGTCTTCGGCCTAACCTTACACTAGATTGATTTTTTTGTATTCCTTTAATTCGTTGTTTTTTGGGTTTGCTGTTTATTTGCTTGTACAATGTTTCAGCAATTTTTTTTTGGTCATTTTTGACAAAAACCTTATTTATTACAGCAATCGTTGTTTCATTTACATCGCCACTTAAAATGAAAGTTGCGTTCGAAAAAGAAAAATGCATCGCATGAAAATCTTCGATGTCTTTTTTTCTAATCATTTGGATATGATCAGGAGTAGTATTATAGCCATATGGTGAGTTTTCGCCAAAAATGTCAGATGACAATTCACGATAAGATATAACATTGTTTTTTGCAAGTTGTCTATTCAGTTTTTGAATAGAAATATCTTTTTTCTGTTTTAATTGTTCATTAGGAAACGTTGCTGTGGTGACCATTTTATGCCAAACGTCAAGCACTTCGTTAAAATACTTTTTTAAACTAAGAATTGAAAGAATTGATTTATCTAAACCACTTTTAATATTAGTAACGGCACCATAATAATCCATTTTTTCATGAAACTCTTTCGAGCTAAATGCAGTACTACCACTTAAAAGGTTGTTGAAGTAAGTTTTAGATTGTGCAGGAATCGTTTCGTTAATTCTTCCAAACGGCAAAATGATGTCTAATTTTATAATTTCATTACCTTTAGAAGGAATACAAAAAAGTTTTGCTCCATTGTCCATAGAATAGTCATCTATGCCATTTAAAGTAAGATTGAAATCAGTAAATATTTTAGGCGGTATAGCTCTGTTTACCATGTATTTAGAATAAAAATGATTGCAAAGAAATAAATATATTTTCTATTTATATCATTTAATATATTTTTACACTGATTTAGTTGTTTTAGAAAGATTTATAGCTAAACATTTTTTAGCGTACGAGAAAAAAAAGCAAAATGAAATTTGACGTTTCCTCTTCCGATTTACTTTCCAAATTGATGATAGCAAGTGGTTCTATTGGATCTAACCCAGTTTTGCCAATACTAGAAGATTTCTTATTTGTAATAAAGGATAATGTATTAAGCATTTCTTCTACAAATCTAGAAACATCAATTACGACTCACATAGATGTTATATCTGATGAAAACGGAAATGTAGCGGTGCCAGCTAAAATATTAGTTGACACACTAAAGGCTTTACCGGAACAACCGGTATCGTTTAATGTAGATCCAGAAAACTATAGTATCAAGTTAACATCAAGTTATGGAGAGTATAAATTAAGCGGTGATGATCCAAATGATTTTCCAGATCTTCCTGAAGCAAGTTCAACAAATGAGATATCTATTTCTGGAAAAGTATTAGGTCAATCAATCAGTAACACGTCATTTGCGACAAGCTCAGATGAATTGAGGCTTGCTATGACCGGTGTTTTGATGAAGATTGATTATAATAAATTAATTCTTGTAGCGACAGATGCTCACAAATTGGTAAAACAAAGTATTGCAGGAATAAACGTTGATCTCAGCGAATCTTTTATTGTCCCTAAAAAGGCTTTAGGTTTAGTTAAAAATGCATTGTCAGATGATGAAGTTAAAATTTCATTTAATTCAAAGAATGTATTTTTTAATTTAGAAGATACTCAAATAATTGCTCGTCTGATCGATGCTAAATACCCAGATTATAATGCCGTTATCCCTACAGAAAACCCTAATTTATTAACACTGGGAAGAAATGATTTTAAAAACTCATTGAAGAGGATTGTTATTTATTCTAACAAAACAACGAATCAAGTAATCCTTAGTTTAAGTGAAGGAAGTCTTACCATTTCTGCTCAAGATTTAGATTTTTCTAATGAAGCTACAGAACAATTATCATGCAACTATGTAGGAGAACCAATGACTATTGGTTTCAATGCTAAGTTTTTAATTGAAATGCTCAATGTGTTACAATCTGATGAAATTAAATTTGAATTGTCAACTCCAAGTCGTGCTGGAATTTTACTTCCATCAGAACAAGAAGAAAATGAACATTTATTGATGTTGGTTATGCCAGTAATGATGAGTCACTAATGAAACCTAAAAGAATAGGTTTGTTTTTTGGATCTTTTAATCCAGTGCATGTAGGTCATATGATTATTGCAAATCATATGGTTGAGAAAACGGATTTAGATGAGGTGTGGATGATCGTTAGTCCTCATAATCCATTAAAACAAAAAAAAACATTAGCGAATAATTACAACAGACTCCATATGGTAAATCTGGCCATTGGTGAAAATTTAAAAATTAAAGGAAGTGATATTGAATTCTCATTGCCTGTACCATCCTATACGGTAGATACGTTAACGCATCTTCAAGAAAAATTTGATAATAAAGACTTTGTCCTTTTGATGGGAGGTGATAACCTCGGTAGCCTCCACAAGTGGAAAAACTATGAGGTACTATTGGAAAAATACCAGATCTATGTCTACAATAGACCTACATATGACTTAGGACCTTTAGCTGACCATCCAAATGTTGAAATTATGGAAGCTCCTCTTCTTTCAATTTCTGCAAGTTTCATTCGATCAAATATAATAAATGGGCACTCAATTCAGTATTTAGTGCCAGATACAGTTTATAAATATCTAGACGACAATCCGATATATAAAGACATGAATATTCAATAAAACAGATAGCAAGACGTTTTATAAAAACCATAACAAAGAATCAATGAAAATCGCTTTTCAAATTGCCTTTATCCTTTTGGTTAGTATATCAGGTAATGCTCAAAATAAATTAAA
Source organism: uncultured Saprospiraceae bacterium (assembly GCA_937924805.1). GTDB lineage: Bacteria > Bacteroidota > Bacteroidia > Chitinophagales > Saprospiraceae > JAHDDO01. The sequence continues at coordinate 176,474 of CALDTZ010000006.1, read as the reverse complement.
GATCGGTGAATGGGAGTCGCATTTACCAAATAAGTCAGGATTATCAATTACTCAAACTTCGGATTATATTTATTATGCGTCTACATTTGGGCTCGTAAAAATATTCAAGGAAGACTTAAGTTATCAGTTACTGGATAAAACGAAAGGCTTAAGTGATGTAGAAATTTCCAAAGTTCTATTTAATGAAGAAAAAGGGTGGCTAATTCTTGCCTACAAAAATGGAAAAATTGACATTATCAATGGAGATCAAATAATTTATATTTCTGATCTTTTTACAAATACAAACATTCAAGGTAGTAGAGAAATATTTGATGTTTTCTCAAGTGGCAGTAACGTTTATTTTGCAGCTAGTTTTGGTGTGGTCGAATTCGATTTAGAGACCTTAAAGTTTGGATTTACTTCTTTTTCTGAAGAACCAATAAACCACGTATTTGTACAAAATGACATCATCTATGCTGGGTCAAATGATGGACTTTATAGTTTTGATTTAACATCAAATATGAATCCTGCAAATTTTGCAATATGGAAAAAATATGATGAATCCAATGATCTTCCAGTACTCTATGAGGTGCGTGATATTTACGAATTTAATGAAGAATTACATTTGGCAACAGCCACTAGAATATTTAAAAAACAGGACAATATTTTTCAAGAAATAGTATCCTTGGATACTGGTGAAATTAGGTTTCTATCTTCCTTTAAAGATACCTTGCTTTTTGGATCTTTTGAATCTGAAGAAAGTGTTGATCTTGTTTTAATAAAGAACGAAGTCCTTCAAAAAATACCAGAAGATTGCACTAATTTTTCATTAGGAGCACTTGAAGACCAATATCAACGATTATGGATTGTTGATCAGTTTAGAGGATTTAGATATTTGACATCCAATTTTACTTGTGAAAAACGATTTATTGAAGGGCCATTCTCTCAAGATGTTAGTGAATTAGAATTCGCGAATGATCAATTATTTGTGGCACCAGGAGGTGTTTCAGATAATTACACTTATTTATATGATGAGACAGGTTATTATACCTACGATTTAAATACAGAAAATTGGAGTGAAGTCAATCAATACAACAATGCAGTATTTAGTGACAGTTTGCTTATCAATATGTTTAGAATTGCGCACCACCCATTTGAGGAAAGACTAGTCATTGGTAGTTTTTTTAGTGGACTTGCAGAGCATAATCTTGAAACAGGAGAAGTAAAGGTTTTCACAGAAAACAATAGCTCATTGCAAGGAGCTATTGGAGATGAATTACGAATTCGAATTTCTGGTTTAACATATGACGATGAAGGAAATCTTTGGGTCAGTAATCACGGTGCAGGAAAACCACTTTCAGTTTATACAAAGGATGGTATATGGTATAGCTTTAATACAAATTCAACGAATAAACATTCACAAATTGCTATAGATAGGAATGGATACAAGTGGGTATTGGTTGAAGGTGTTGGAGGAGGAGTCTATGTATTTGACGAAGGAGAAAATATTGCAGATCCATCGGATGATCAAGAAGTATTTTTGAAAAAAAGTGATAGTGAGATAGAAGGGGATCGATCCTTTTGTATTGAGGCTGATAGAGAAGGTAATATATGGTTAGGTACAAATTTAGGCCCAGTGGTATTTGAGTGTGGCAGTAATGTTTTTGATTATGAATGCCTAGGAAATCGAAGAAGGGTTACACAAGATGGCATTCCTGCTATTTTATTGGCAACAGAAGATGTTAGATGTATGGCTTTTGATGGTGCCAATCGAATGTGGGTAGGAACAAAGAATGGCGTTTTTGTTTTGTCTCCTGACTCCGAAAAACAACTTTATCACTATACAGTTGAAAATAGCCCGATATACGATAACAGTATTATTGATATTGAATATGATGAGAGCAAAGGAAGAATGTTTATTGCAACAGACAAGGGTATGTTGTCTTTAAGAATTGAAGCAATAGGCGCTAATCGAACACATAATGTAGGAGAAATTTATGCCTTTCCGAATCCAGTAAGACCTGAATATGATGGCCCTATAGCTATAAAAGGTTTAGGTGAAGATGTAAATGTAAAAATTACCGACATTAATGGAGTCCTAATGCATGAAACAACAGCATTAGGTGGCCAAGCTATCTGGGATGGTAAAGATTATAATGGAACAAAAGCATCGACTGGAGTTTATCTAGTTTTTAGTTCAACAACGGATACTTTTTCAGATCCAGATACATATGTTACTAAAATACTAGTAGTTAAATAACAAAAGCACTGATTGTAAGATAATTACATATGATTAATTGTTTTAATGTGTTATATTGCACATTAATAACAAAGGTCATTATGAAAACTACAATTAAGAAAAACGCTATTTGGGTACTACTCTTACTATTTTTTAACTTTCCTGTCTATTCATTTACACTTTATTGTCCAGAACATGTTTGGGTCGAGTGTGATGCAGCTGTAGATGATTTAACAATTTATGGAAACGCATACTATCATGATTATGATGGATATCATGATGCTGGAACTGGGACTGCAGGTTATTTTTTAAATGACTGTGGCGTAGGAATCATTAAACGAAAATGGACAGTGGAAGATGAAAATTGGAATTTACATACTTGTACACAGCATATCTATGTAGAAGGTGATGTATTTCAAGAAAGTGATATTACATGGCCTGAAAGCCACATTACTTTAGAAGGGTGTAATCCTGATACAAGTCCTGAGGAAACAGGTGAACCAACGTACAATTATTCCTTTTGTAGCCTTATTGGTGTAAATACAAGTGACCAGCTGTTTCATTTTGGTCCAGATTGTAAAAAGCTAATCCGAACATGGACAATTATAGATTGGTGTACATATAACCCAGATTTAGGATATGGCAGCAACGGGTCATGGCAGTTTACCCAGACAATAAAAATTTCTAATTCTGAAGAACCAGCAACAAATTGTATCGAAGAAGTAATAGCTTATAGCCAAAATTGTCATTCAAAATTTGTTGAGATACCTAGTGTAATGACTGATGAGTCAGCTTGTGGTGGATTTTACGTAATAACGCACAACTCCCCGTACGCAGATAATGCAGGATCTAATGCAAGCGGGACCTACCCAATTGGGAAAACACAAGTACAATTTAAAATTGAATATGGTTGTGGATCACAATCGTTTTGTTATGTAGATATTATTGTTGAAGATAATTCGTCACCAGTACCTTATTGTCTTCAATCATTGATCACAACATTAATGCCAATGGATGAAAATATGGATGGTATTAACGAAAGTGGTATGGTTGAAATATGGGCGAATGATTTTGATAAAGGAAGTTATCATCCATGTAATTATGGACCTTTACAGATATCATTTTCTGAAGATACTGATAGTACATCAGCGGTGTTTACTTGTGCAGATATTGGTGAAAATCAAATAAGAATGTATGTAACAGATCCAAATGGTAATTTCAACTATTGCATCGTAAATTTAGTGATTCAAAACAATGGTGGTCTTATTGAAAATTGTGAGCCACCACCTCCAAATAATATTTCAGGAAATATTGCTTTAATGGATAATAGTCCGGTTGCAAATGCAGAAGTTATCCTTAAAAATATGACCCCAAAAACAACTTACACGACCTATTATGATACAACTACAGTGCAGGTAGTTGTCGATAGTTTTTATAATATGAGTGGGGTATTGATTTACATAACAGATACACAAAATGTGGTTTTAGAATTAACAGATAGTATCTCTGTTTATCAAGAAAATGTTGTGATGACGGATGAATCAGGTAATTATATGTTTGAAAATCTCGAAAACTCGGCAGCCTACCGATTGACAGCAACAAGAGATATTTTCCCTATTGATAAAATAGGTATGACCGATACTAAAAAACTGGCAAACTACTTAACGGGTAACTTTATAACTCAAGATCCTAGGTTTTTGATTGCTGCAGACATAGATGAAAACGGAGTGATCAATTATGAGGATTACCATTTATTAGTGCATTATATATCTACAGGGTTTGCTGATATTGAAAATTATAATCCATGGGTTATTGTTAATAGTGAAAGCGCACTGTCAAATATTGAAGAAGCTTGTTTAATTGATATTACCTCACTAAATGAGCCCATGCTAAATATGAATTTTGAAGCTATATTAAAAGGAGAATTAGAAACTTTTATCCATACTCCTAAACAAGATGTCATACTAAGACGAGAAGCAAATATTGATTTTAAAGCTAAAGTAAGTCCTAATCCATTTTATGATGGATTTCAAATAGAAACATCCTTACTTACAGAGGGACAAATTACCTTGTCAATTATGAACATATCAGGTCAGCAAATGACTACAATGACGGTTTTAGGCGAAATAGGTTTAAACAAGTGGTCTATAAACACAAATGATATTCTCCAAAGTGGCATATATATATTAAAGATTATTTCAGACAACCAGGTTTTGTCACAACAAAAACTGATTAAAATATAGTCAATAAAAGATTGGTAAATGATAGCCTCTAAGTGTGAATAGCATTAGAGGCTATTTTTTATTCGTATCGAAGCGCCTCAATGGGATCAAGTTTTGATGCTTTTAATGCTGGATAGATGCCAGATGAAACACCAACAATTACACAGACGACAATCCCAAGTACCATCCAGTTTATCGGTAAAATAAAATTACCTCCGATAAGAATTGCTACCCCAAAACCAATTAATATTCCTAAGATGATTCCTAATATTCCGCCTAACAAACAAACAATTACGGCTTCGATTAAAAATTGAAACATGATATTTCGTCGTGGTGCACCTAGTGCTTTTCGTATTCCTATTTCTTTAGTTCGTTCAGTCACAGAGACAAGCATAATATTCATTAACCCAATAGCTGCACCAAAAAGTGTCATTAATGCAATTAGCATTGATGAAAGACGAATTTCGGTTGTCATTTCTTTTAATTGATTTAGTATCCCATCACTTTTACTTATGGTAAAATTATTTTCTTCTGTTACTTTAAGTTTTCGAACGCCACGCATTATCCCCGTCGCATCTGATATGGCAGAACTCATTCTAGTGGCATCTTTTATTCCACCTACTACACTGTAATTCTTATTGGGATAGCCAAAGTATTTTTTTGAATTCAGCAATGGTACAAAAACTCTTTTGTTACCTGAATCATTCATAGATGAACCACGATCTGCTAACACTCCTATGATTTTATACCTGGCATCATTAATTTTTATAAGTTGGTTGAGGGAGGCTTTTGCGTCTTTAAAGAAGAATTTGTCAACAAGCTCTCTTCCGACAATAACCAAGTGTGCACCCACTTCAATTTCTTTTTCGGTAAAATTTCTTCCTGCTTCCAGATCGTAAGAAGATACTTTTAGGTAATGTTGATCAACACCATAAAACCGAATATTAGGGTCTGTTTTTTTATTTTCGAAATAGACTGTTGCTTCACTAGTACAATAAGAATAAACAGAAACATTATTTCCTTTATCTATAAATTTTTTCTTAAACGATAAAGCTTGTTCAAAGGTAATGTTGGGTGCTCTTTTAGCATTTCGACCACTTCTATTTCCTCTTACATTTGAGTTACTAGGTCTAATATTAAATGAATTTGCTCCCAATCGATTAAAGTTATCATTCATAGAAAACAATATTGTATCTATAGCTGTAAGGATTCCCACCAAACAAGTGATGCCAACAGCAATAATCATAAGGGTTAGAAACGACCGTAAAAAATTGGATCGAATGGATCTAAAAGCAATTTTAATGTTTTCCAACAAATTCATATAATAAAGGAAGTAAAATATTCCCTAAACAAGGAACTTAATAGAATAGGAAGCATAAATAATCGACTAGATGATTATTTATGGAAGGTTTCTTTTATTAATAATGATACCGAGTTTATTAAATGTTTATTGGTTGCAATGATTTCACCTCTTCCTAACATATTTTGTTCTTGGTTAAAATCACAAACTTCACCACCTGCTTCCGTAACTAAAATAATCCCTGCAGCAACATCCCACGCATTAATATTTGCTTCATAATAAATATCAAGTCTTCCAGCAGCTATGTAAGCTAAATCCAAAGCTGCAGACCCTAAGCGCCTAAATCCTCTTCCATGCTGAAGAAAATATTTCATAACATCAAATGTGGGTTGAAATAATTTGTGTTTGTTGTAAGGGAAACCGGTGACTACAATGGCATCACTTATGTTTTTGGATGTACCAATCTTGGAATGAATACCATTAATATAAAAACCATGATTTTTTACCGCAGTAAATGATTCATTTCTCATAATATCAAACACAACGCCAAGCACGATTTCTTCACCTTCAAGTAATGCAACACTAATTGAAAAATGGGGAATCTTATTTAAAAAATTTGATGTTCCATCTAAGGGATCTACAATCCAAGTAAAATTTTTATCAAGTTCGTTTGTAGTTTCTTCTTCTGTGATATATCCAGCTTCAGGTAATATCATAGATAACCCACGTACGATTTGTTTTTCAGCTTCTTGATCAACATAAGAAACAAGGCTATTCATTTCTTTTGATTGAATATCATCTGGAGTTACCTTGTTGATCTCTGCTCTAATAAATGAAGCTACCTCTTTGCAAAGTAATTCCACATTGGTAAGAATAGAAAGCAAAGAGTTTTTGTCCATATTATCCCATTTCAGCTACAACCTCAGTTACTTGAGGAACCATACGTTTTAACATACCTTCAATTCCAGACTTTAACGTAACTGTTGAAGAAGGACAACCACTACAAGATCCTTGCAAAACGACTGAAACAACGCCTTCTTTAAATGATTTGAATTCAATGTTTCCACCATCCATTTCAACAGCAGGCTTGACATAAGTGTCAATCAACTCAATAATTTTCTTAACTAATACTGCATCATCTTCTGAATATTCCAAGCCAACACCTCGTTCTTTTTCCAGTTCAGCCATCGCTGCTTCAAAACCATCATTAAGGATTTTTTTCCCATCTTCTACATATGCTTTTATAAATTCTTTCAATGGAAGCATAATATCTTCCCAAGCATAATTAAGTTCTTTAGAAATAGTTACAAAATTGTTGCAAATGTAAACGCCCTTAACATAAGGGAGGTCAAACAATGCTGTCGCTAATGGAGACCATTCTAAAGCTAAATCTGGGGTTCTAAAATCTGCCGTTCCTTTGTATAACATTCGATTTGTTACATACTTCAACGATTCAGGATTAGGTGTTTGCTCAGTATATAACATTACTGGGCTTTTAGTTATCGACTCCATATTTTCAATTGTGGTTTTCAAAGTAACGAAGATAAATAGGAAAAAGTTTATGAGCGAATGAAGAAAGACTTTAAAACAATATTTATTATTCAAAGTTATAAATGCATTACTTTGTCCTACATTTGGAAAAACACACTAAAATATCAAATCTAGATTCAGAAGAAGCTTTAAGCTCTTTGAAGACAAACCGTATTTTGTTGCCCATTTTAATAGGTTTAGGTGTTGTCTTTTACCTGGTCTACCAGCAATTCGATTTGAATGAATTCCAAAAAATAAAATGGAATAACTATACTTTATTCTTATTATGTTTAACAGTATTTATTTATGTACTTAGGCATTTAGCATTTGCATGGAGACTTCGTTTATTGTCTGGATATAAATTTAAATGGTCGAAAAGTATTGAGCTTATTTTTATTTGGGAGTTTGCATCAGCGGTATCACCAACGTCTTTAGGAGGATCTGCTGTTGGTATCTTTTTACTTGCACAAGAAAAATTATCAGGAGCAAAAGCAGTATCTATGGTTATCATTACTGTAATTGTTGATACGCTGTTTTTTTTAATCTCCATACCGATTCTTTATTTGTTTTTAGGAGATGAAAGTATACGACCATTGACGGATTCGACGGAAATGATGGTTGGTTTTAAGTGGACCCTTTTTTCATTATGGATCTTTATGTTTTTTTATGGGTTCTTTTTTGTTTTGGGTATTCTTAGAAGTGAGTTTATGTCGAAGTTTATCAGATGGATTTCAAATATTTCCATTTTGAAAAGATACAAACCGAATTTAGAAAATATTGCTAAAGATTTTAAAACGACTTCTTTAGAGATGCGAACAAAGAATTCTTGGTTTTATATTAAAATAGTGTTTAGCAGTTTTGTTGGGTGGATATTTAAATTTCTAGCTATAGCTTTAATTATACTTGCAATTGTTCATGCTGTTGAGCCTACTTTTTTAAATATTAGTGTACTTTATTCTAGATCTGAAATGATGCATACAATAACTCAATTTAGTCCTACTCCAGGTGCTTCAGGAGTGTCGGAGTGGTTGTTTGGAGGTTTTTATGGAGACTTTATTCCAAAAGGTATTGCAACCATTGTAGCGGTTATATGGAGATTAATAACGTATTATACCTATTTGATCATTGGTGTAATCATTATACCAAATTGGATTCGTACTGTGTGGTCGAGAAGAAAAACACAAACAGAAATTTAGCATTTGACCATTTAATAACCCGATATTAAATAGGTTTATAAGCAATTGCTTTGATTTCAATTAATAAATGAGGGTGTGGTAATTGGTGAACAGCAACGGTTGTTCTAGTCGGGCCATTAAAGTCAAAATATTCTCCATATATGGCATTGTACCCTCCAAAATCATTCATATTTACAAGAAATGAAGTGATATCAACTACATCCTTTAAACTAGCATCAAAAGCATTTAGTAGCTGATTTATATTTTCAAGCACTGCTTTTGTTTGCGCTTTGATATTAAGGTTGGTTGTCCCAAATTCATCTACCTCGACACCTTCAAAAGTATTATCTGGCTTTCGACTGCTTGTACCTGACACATAAATAAAATCACCGACTCTTTTTACGTGAGGAAATTTGCCTCTTGGTGTCGCTTTATTTGAAAGTACTTTATTTTCAATGTTCATAAATAATTATCGTTTACGATTAGCCAAAATACAAAAAGCATTGGTTGTAGTTATGTATTTCATTTTAAGTCTGGTAAAGCTTTTGTTTTTGTTCTGTTTATTGACTGATTATTGTGAATAGTTATATAAAAAGTACATTTCATTGGAGAAGTAAGCTAGCGACAATTTAATGTATTAAAAAGCATTATATTAATGTTATTCTAACAAAACTCCAGTTATCAAAAGGTTTAGGATTAAGCCCTATTTTATTATTATGTTTTATTCATGAGATATATCGTTTTCATTTTGTTTTATTATAGTGTTTGGTCTTTTATTGGTTGTGATAAAAGAGGCGATGCCTTTGATAATTTGAATGTAGGAATTGATCCTCCCATTATAATAGAAGAAATTGATTCAATCTACATCCACAATGTTGGTGATGATATTAAAAACACGTTTTTTTTGGTAAGGCATGCAGAAAAGGAATTCATTGGTAACGATCCAGGCTTAGATGCATTCGGTTTATTAAGAGCAGAAAACCTTGCTGTAATTTTACAAGAAGTATCCTTAGAAAAAATTTATTCAACACCTTTTAATCGATCCATTGAAACAGCATTACCGTCAGCAGAACTTCGAAATCTAGGAATTGATGAATATAGTAATACGGATTCTAAGGCACTGCTAGACCTTTTACCCCAAGATATTCCAATTGGAAATGCGCTTATTATCGCTCATTCTTACTCTATTCCGGAATTTTTAAATCAACTATCAAATTCTAATTCTTATCAAGATATTCCAAGTTTTGAATATGACAATCTATATATTATCCAAATTGATACGATAGGCGGTGTAGATATTTTACACTATAAATATGGTATATAGTGTATCCAAACGAGCAAAAAAATCAAAAGTAATTAAGTGATTCTTAGGTAAAAAACAAATAACCCATCGAACGAACAATGAGTTATTTATTAAAAGTGGTGCCTCCAGGAATCGAACCAGGGACACATGGATTTTCAGTCCATTGCTCTACCAACTGAGCTAAGGCACCTCTTTTTTGCTTTAAGTTGGTTTTCTGAGGCATTGCTGCCTCGGTTATAAAGCGTCGCAAATTTAGTTCCAATTATTAATTAAGCAAAAAATAATCACACTTTATTTATAATAGATTGAAATTGATACTAAAAAGTAAAGAGCTTGTACATCGTATCATTTACAAATAGCACTTAAAATTAAATGATTTGAACATTGATAACCCTATGTATGTTACCTTCATCACTACCAATTACAAAAAGAATAAATAATGAAAAAAATAACGAATGTCCTTTTTGTCCTAATTGTTTTATGTTGGGCTGGATGCTATTTTTATAAAATGCCAAAATTTTCGGATGGAGAATCTGTTCAAAACTTTAATGCTACACTCATTGATGGTTCTGATTTTAATACGAAAGACTTGAGAGGGACTATTTTTTTACTTGATTTTTGGGGATCTTGGTGTGGTCCTTGTAGGAAGGAAAACCCTGAGTTAGTAAGTTTATACAATGATTACAACAACAGAGAATACGAAAACGACCTTTCGTTTGAAATTGTAAGTGTAGCTATTGAAACGAACGAGGCTAGATGGAAATCAGCCATTGCAAAAGATGCGTTACATTGGAAATATCATATAGTACAGCTAGATCGTTTTAAATCACCTATAGCCACTCAATATGGAGTTAGAGAAATACCTACCAAATATTTGATAAATGAGAAAGGCGTAATCATTGGTGTAAACCAAAAAGTGAGCGAAATAAGACAGTATTTGGACCAACAATTAAAAAAATGACACAAATAAAAATATTTTTGTGCCAAATTGTCTGAAATTTATGAATGGCAAAGGGTTTGCGTTTAGTAATTTGTTTAAACGAAAGAAAAAAATGGCTGAAGATAAAATTGAAGAAGAAGTAAAGAAAAAACCAGCAAAGAGAGTATCAAAAAAAGTACTTGAAGCGAAAGTTGAAGAATTGGAGTTGAATAATGCAGAGTTAAAAGATAAACATCTCCGACTTTTTGCTGAATTCGAAAATTTCAAAAAGAGAAACATCAAAGAAAGAATAGATTTGAGAAAAACGGCTGCGGAAGAAACGTTGCATTCGATCTTACCTGTTCTTGACGATTTTGATCGAGCAAAAAAAAGTGCAGAGAATCCAGATAATGAAGAAAGTTTTAGTGAAGGCGTAAATATTGTTTATACTAAAATCTATACAATACTTCAAGGGTTAGGTTTAAAACCTATGGAATCTACAGGCGAAGATTTTGATGCAGAACTTCATAGTGCAATAACTGAAATTCCTGCACCATCGGATGAAATGGTAGGAAAAGTTGTTGATACAATAGAACGTGGTTATATTTTAAATGACAAAATAATTCGATACGCGAAAGTCGTAGTCGGCAAATAAATTACATGGCTAAGAGAGATTTTTATGAAATATTAGGTGTTGACAAAAATGCTGACGAAAAAACGATTAAAAAAGCGTATCGTAAAGTAGCTATGCAATTCCATCCGGATCGAAATCCTGATAATAAAGAAGCGGAAGAAAAATTTAAAGAAGCAGCTGAAGCTTATGAAATATTGAGTGATGCGGATAAAAAAGCTAGATACGATCGATATGGTCATGCAGGTATGAACCAAGGTGGCGGCGGTTTTGGTGGTGGTAGTATGAATATGGAAGATATCTTTGCCAATTTTGGAGATATTTTTGGTGATTCAGGCAGTCCTTTTGAAAGTTTTTTTGGAGGCGGAGGAGGACGCCGGTCTCAAAGTCGTAGAGGTCAAAAAGGGAGTAATATTAGGATCAAAGTTGCTTTGACTTTAGAGGAAATACAAAAAGGAGTCACTAAAAAGATTAAAGTAAAAAAGCAAATTGAATGCAATACTTGCAGTGGTTCTGGAGCAAAAGATTCTCAATCGGTTTCAGGCTGCGGTACATGTGGTGGTTCAGGATATGTACGTCAAGTAAAAAGTACATTTTTAGGACAAATGCAAACAACGACTGTTTGCCCTACATGTAAAGGTTCAGGTCAACAAATTAGCGCTTATTGTAATTCCTGTAAAGGAGATGGTACAACCTACGATAGTGAAACGATTGAAATCGATATACCGGCTGGTGTAGAAGAAGGTATGCAACTTTCAATGCGAGGTAAAGGGAATGCAGGAAAAAGAGGTGGTCCCAAAGGAGACTTATTGATTAACATCGAAGAGAAATCGCACGACCACTTTAGTAGAGATGGTCAAAATGTGATATTTGATATGTTTTTAAATTTTGCAGATGCAGCATTGGGAACATCAATGGAAGTGCCAACCTTAGGAGGGAAAGTTAAAATAAAGGTACCACCTGGTACTTCCGCTGGAAAAATATTTAGATTAAAAGGAAAAGGTTTACCATCCGTACAAGGGTATGGCAATGGTGATCAATTGATTAATATCAATATTTGGACACCAAAAAGTATGACAAAAGAAGAGGAAGAAATGATGGAAAAACTTCGGTTGTCAGATAATTTTAATCCAGCACCAGGAAACAACGAAAAAGGATTTTTCGAACGAATGCGTGAATATTTCAATTAATATGAAGTATTTGATATCCATGTTTTGTTTGATCGTATTAATGCTTTCTTCATGTGGGGAAAAAACATTCTATGAAATAGAATTTGTAGATAATGATGAATTTTGGTCTTATAATGAAATCAAGACTTGTCAGTTTTCTATTTCAGATACTACGAAAAAATACGACTTAATTTTGGATGTCGAACATAGTGCAGATTTTGGATTTCAAAACATGTATTTCAAAATTAAAACAACTTTTCCGGATGGGAAGCATATAGCACAACAACTGCCTATAAATTTGGCGGATAATAGAGGAAAGTGGTATGGCAAATGCAATGCAGCAACATGTGAATTACGTGTTGTTCTTCAGCATCAAATTTATTTTAAGTCTATTGGAGATTACTCAATTGAAATGGAACAATATTCAAGAGAACGTAATTTAGAAGGAATAAAAAAAATAAGCTTTAAAATCATTTAGAAAGATAAGGATTACTATTTTTTTCTACTCCAATTGTTGTTTTATCACCATGTCCTGGATAGACGATTGTATTATCATCCAAAACTAACAACTTACTTTTTATACTATTTATTAGTGTTTCAAAATTTCCACCAGGTAAATCAGTACGACCAATACTCCCTTGAAATAAGACATCCCCAGCAATAAGTTGCTTTGAATCTTTATGATGAAACACGATACTGGAGGAACTATGGCCTGGAGTAAAGTAAATATCTAAAGAAATATTTCCAAAGGAAAGAGTATCTCCCTCATCGAGAAATATTTCAATATCAGGTGACGGATCATAGGATATGCCATACATATTAGAAACCATAGGACCAGCACTTAATTCTGTTTGTTCTCCCTTGTGACTTGTAAGTTTAAGCTTATATTTCGAGGCAATAAATGCATTGCCAAGAATATGATCAATATGGCAATGAGTATTTACTAAATGAACAGGTTTTAAATTGTTTGATTCAATAAAATCGACCAGTACTTTTTGTTCTGATGAAGAATTACAACCTGGATCAACAATAATGCATGACTTTGATTCGTCATACAATACATATGTGTTTTCTTGAAAATCGTTAAATGTGAATCGCGCTACATTCATATCTTTCTTATCTGTTTAATCATTCAATTCACAAAGAAAACCATTATATTGAAATACGTATTTAGAATATGATGAAAAGGTATTATTACATATTTTTTTTATTGGCTATATGCCAATGTGTTTTTGGCCAAAGAATTGACACAGAATTTGGTAAAAACCGAGTTCAGTATCACGATGATTTTTCAAAGTGGTCTAGGTATGAAACAGAAAACTTTGTAGTATACTGGTATGGTAAATCTAGAAATGTAGCACACTCTGTCATTCAAATAGCTGAGAATGATCATGCCGAAATCCAAACTCTTCTCGAACACAGGATGAATGATAAAATTGAAATCTTAGTTTATACAGATTTGTCTGATATCAAACAAAGTAATGTTGGTACTGAGGCTATTTTTCAAAATTCTAAAGGAGAAACCAAAACAGTTGGAAAGAAAATGTTTGTTTATTTTGACGGAGATCATCAAAATCTTAGAAGTCAAGTTAGACAAGGTATTTCTTCAGTTTATATTAACTCGATTATTTACGGAAGTAATATTCAAGAAATAGTTCAAAACGCACTTTTATTAAACTTACCACCATGGTTTACAAAAGGAATTGAACGTTTTGCTGATGAATCATGGAATGAAACAATACATCATGAATTAAGAAATAAGTTGAATTTAAAAGAGAAATATTTCAACTTTGAAAAGCTAGCAGCAGACTATCCCTCTTTAGCAGGACATTCAATGTGGCATTTTTTGGAAAAGAAATATGGTAGAACTAGAATTTCACAAATAATCTACATAACTCGAATTTATAGAAACTTAGAAAATAGTTTTTCGTTTGTACTCTACGTTCCCTATGATGAAATCATGAATGAGTGGGCAGATTTTTACTACAACTTTTATGATTTTGATAATGAAATTTCGAAACCAGAAGGTAAGGTAGCGGTAAAAATAAAACAGAAAAATGAAATTAGTTTTTCTGCATTAGACCTCAGTCCTAACGAAAAAAGTCTTGCTTACATTACAAACGAATACGGAAAACAAAAGTTATTTATACAGGATGTAAAATCAGGAAAATCTAAGTGTGTTTTTAAAAATGACTGCAAAAATCCATTCCAAACTGCAGACGAAAACTATCCATTGATAACTTGGCATCCTGGTTCTGAAATAATTTATATTATCTACGAAAAGGATGATATACCTTATTTTAGAAGATTACACTTGCCTAGTGGTGAAATTGAAGAGAAATCGATTCCAGAGAGTTTTCAACGAATTTATAGTTTGGATTTTATAAATGAAAATCAATTTCTATTTTCAGCATCCGTAGATGGATTTTCAGACTTATTTATATACAAACCAAGTGCAAGAAATTCTACTCGATTAACAAATGATTTTTGGGATGATTTAGATGCGAATTACATTAAAAATAGTGAAAGAGAAGGTATTTTATTTCGTTCAAATCGATTGGAAACAACCTTAAAAAGAGAGAAGCTTGATTCAATAATTCCTATCCAGAAGTTTGATATTTTCTTTATGGATTTAAAAGGCGAAGAAAAGACTTTATCTAGATTGACCAATAGTCCAGAAGCGAATGAATCGAACCTCCATTTAACCTCAGACAATAAGCTAGTCTATCTACAAACAAAAGAAGAGTTTCAATATCGACAAGTCAAGCCTTTCTTTGGTTTTGAATCTCCAAATATAAATAGTGATCCTGATTACTTAATTCTTTCACAGGAGTTAAATCATGATGGTTCAAACTATTATTATACCTATAAAGACGAAAAATACATCTATATCAACAAGGTTAGAAATCTTGATTATTCTCGGAGTTTTATGCTAAATATTGAGGAAATAAGTGAGCCAGTTATTATTACAGAAGAAAAAGAAGAGAAAAAAAAGGTAGAAACAAAACAACGGTTATTTCAATCTGAGTTTGAAGACCCTGAAACGATCGAACCAATTGAAAATTTAGCAAACAATGTAAATTTAGGTAGTGAATTTAGTGTAAATGAAAAAGGAGAAATTGTTAAAAAGGTACACCGTTTTGAGCCGTTTAGAGCGAGTGCCGCTAGGTTGAAGTTTGGCATTTTTGACTTTTCAACAACGTTAGACAATCAGCCCCTTTTTGATGGTTTAGAATCATATACAGCATTGGACGACCAACTAAGCAATGACCCTGTAGGTATACTGGTGAAGGCTAAAATTAAAGATAAATTTGAAGATTACGCCATTGAAGGAGGAGCCAGATTTCCTACGACTCTTAATGGTTCAGAATATTTCTTAACCTTTGACAACATCAAGAAAAAGTGGGATAAACGATTTGTTTTATATAAGAAAACGGAATCTAATGCCTATGATTTGAACAACCCATTTGATCGAATTAAAAAACGGATAAACCTTGGAATGGTTCAATATAAATATCCTTTTGATATTTTTAGAAGTGTACGTTTGAGTTCCTATTTACGATTTGATCAAACCTTTTATTCTTCGACGGATTTAGCAAAACATGAATCTCCATTTTTTCATGAAAAAAGAATCAATCTTAAAGCGGAATACATATATGATAATACATTTGACGCTGGTATCAATATAAAAAATGGAACAAGGTATAAGTTCTATGTTGAAGCCATTAATGAATTCAATTTTGAGTTAAGACGTCCAATAAATGTTGATTTATCAACTGGATTTACTTCCATTTTTGGTTTCGATGCAAGACATTATATCCCAATCTTCAAGAAAAGTGTATTAGCTATTAGAGGAGCCGGAGCGACATCAATGGGGTCTAAAAAGATGTTGTATTTTTTAGGAGGGACCGAAAATTGGATATTACCTGAATTCGACAATAGTATTCCAATACCAGATAATCAGTCTTTCGCTTATAAAGCACTAGCACCAAATTTGAGAGGTTTTGGGCACAATATAAGGAACGGTGGAACCTTTTTAGTAGGTAATATTGAATATAGAATACCTATTGTTCGAATGTTATTTGGTGATAATATCAAAAGAGCCTTTTTTCGAAACTTTCAAGTGATTGGATTTTTTGATGCAGGTGTAGCATGGCACGGGTTTTCACCTTACTCAGAAGACAATCCATTGAATACAGTAAAGATTGTAAAAGAAAGCACAGATGGCCCAGATATATTGGTCTTAAACGTAACGTATTTTAGAGATCCTTTAGTTATGGGTTATGGTTACGGTTTTCGGACTAGTTTGTTGGGTTATTTTGTTAGGTTAGATATAGCAAGAGGAATTGAAACATCTATTATACAAGAAAGGAAAATACATCTTTCTTTAGGATATGACTTTTAAATTACGCTCACTTAAATTGGATATCTTTGTAGTGAAAAAGATAACTTTCAATGCTTAGGTTGCTCACTCAAAGGCTTGCTGGAATTATACCAATGCTGTTTGTAATAAGCATTTTCTTTTTCTTTATGATCAAAGCGAGCCCTTATGATGAAGTCGATGCATATCTAGAATCTCAAGGCTTAAGTTTTTTGGAAAACGAGGTTCAAGCGAATCAAATGTATAACGAAAGTTATATAAAATTAGGCTTGGACAAACCAAATTTTTATTTCTCTATCATTCCGCATTATTACCCGAAAAATATAAATTTTGAACCAGATCCTAAACTAAGATCCGCAATTGTTATTGCATTAAAAAAAGGATATGTTTGGGAAGAAATCTCATCATGCCTCGAAACATATAAAGCTTTATTGGATTCAAAAAAAATGAAGCGTTTCGATTCTAAATTACTTCCTAAAAAAGAAGCTTTCTTGTCAAGGAAAACGAAGGTTAATTTGGCGAATATTGAGGCTTTTAATAAATATAAATTAGCGCTTTCATCATTAACTAAATGTAATTTTCCACGTCCCAAACTAGTTATTCATGGGTTTGACAACCAATATCATCATTTTATTAAATCAAAAATGAGGGGTGATTTTGGAATTTCAAGAATTGATGGATTATCGGTTGTAGAAAAGATTAAGGATGCTTTTTTTTGGACTTGCTTGTTGGTTTTACCTACATTGTTTTTATCAATATTGCTAGGATTCATTTTTGGATTTTTACAGGCACTGAATGCAGAAGGTAGTATTGAAAAGGCATCTAGCTTTATATTAAATGTACTGTATATAATTCCAATGTTTTTGCTTGCAAGTTTGTTACTTGTTTTCTTTACAACAAAGGAGTATGGTGTATGGACGAATATCTTTCCTAGGATAGATATTATTATATCGAAAGATACATTGTGGAAAACCATGACGGATCATATACATTTAATGATTTTGCCAGGTATTATTTTAATTGTCCATTTTTTGGCCTACTTGAGTGCTCAATTAAAAAATTCGATGCTTGAGGAAAGCGAAAAACCATATTACCAAGCAATGTTTGCCAAAGGACTAAGTAAAAATCAAATCTATTCAAATCACTTATTTAAGAATAGTTTATTACCATTGGTTACCATATTGACAGGAATGATTCCTATGGTTTTATCGGGTACAGTGGTGATTGAAGAGATTTTTAATTTACCTGGAATTGGGCGTTTATTTTTTAGGTCAATCATTCTTATGGATTGGAATGTTTGTTTTGCTTTAGCAATTTTAATTTCCTTCATTACGGTTTTGTCATTCTTTTTGGCTGATCTACTTTATGTATGGCTCAACCCAAAAATTAAAAAAACACTTTTATCAAAATGATAAATTTTCAAAATATCATAAAGCATATAAAGTGGAATAAAAAGATAGGTCTTTTTCTATTTTTTGGAATGTTTGTTTTTTTCGATGGTTGTTTTTTTAATGAAAAACCATGGATTGCAGGCACTGACCATGGATTTGTCATTCCAATGTTAGAATCAACAAACAAAAATATTGATAAGATATATAAATGGAGAGTTGGACCCTTTTTCCCTTATTCAAATACAACCATGGATCTTTCCAATATAAATAGAAGTCCTTTTGGAAAACAAGTAGTAAAAGGTGTGTATTACCGACATTGGATGGGTACTGATTATTTAGGTAGAGATGTATTTGCAAATGTAGTAAATGGTATTAAACTGGCTTTAAAAATAAGTAGTATAGCCAGTTTTCTAGCTATCTTGATTGCATGTTTTTTGACCTATTTAATAGGTTTACAGTCTATGAATAGAAATCCAATAAACCTATTAAAAATGATAGGTTTATTGTTGTTAATGAGTGTTTTCGTTTTTTATGTTGTCTGGTTACTCCAATTAACATATGATGTGGTGATTGTCTTTTTTGTTTTGTCATTGTTTTTTATTGGGTTGTTTTTTTGGCAAAACCGGAAGAACAAGCTAGATAATTGGATTGTTAATTGGGATCCGATGGTACTTAAAGTGTTGGAAATATTTAGAGTACTACCGGCTCTTATTTGGATTTTAATGATCGTTGGATATTTTAATACGAAAGGAGAATGGACTTTAATCACCATCATAGGACTTTTAATATGGCCGTATTATACTAGATTATTAAGAAGTGAAATGTTTGATATTCTGAGCGAAGATTATATAAAATCAGCTAGGTTGTCTGGTCATACTTTTTATCAAATTTATATAAGACATATTATACCTAATATTCTTATGCCAATTCTAATTGCATTTACTTATAGTGTAAGTTCTATAATCTTATTAGAGGCAACATTGTCATTCCTTGGTATTGGTTTATCGTCGGATATTAATTCACTGGGTCAAATGATAAAACAAGGTAGGCTTAATTTTAATAGCTGGTGGTTAATTGTATTTCCCGGAACAGCTATTTTGGGAATATTGTACGTCCTTGATTTTGGTCGAAAATGGGTTGTTCAAAAAGTGAATTAGTTTCTTTTTTTCATGTTCTTTCTCATCTTTTTTGAGAACAAATTACTTGATCCACGTTTAGTTGTTAAGTTACCTTGTCTGTCTAAATTTGATTTTTCAATTTTCTCAGCACTTTCGCAACCTGTTTTTCTTTGACAAGCACTTGAAGAGAGTAAAAAAGCAACAAACCCGATGAGCAGGATACTGTTTTTTCCTTTAAAAATGTTCATATTTTTCATATTTAGATTTGTAAATGTAAAACGATTCCAGTCTATCAATCGTATAAACGGCCTTTAAATCATGGATATTTAACGGAATTTTAGCCAAATTGATAGATTTAAGTACATATTTTATAAGTTTTCATATTTATATTTTGGATATATGGCTCTTAAAGCTAATTTTGGAGCCTATTATTATGAATTAAACAACTAAAAATTTTTATAATGAACAAAGGAGATTTAATTACTCAAGTTGCAGAAGCAGCAGGTATAACTAAAGGACAAGCAACTGATGCTGTAAATTCAGTATTAGGTGGGATCGAATCGACATTAAAGTCAGGAGATAAAGCGTCATTTATTGGATTTGGAACTTTTTCAACTTCACAAAGAGCAGCAAGAGATGGTAGAAACCCAGCAACTGGAGCGACTATCAAAATCCCTGCAAAAACTATGGTTAAGTTTAAAGCAGGAAAAGCTTTATCTGAAGCTTGTAACTCATAAGAAGTTAACACTTCAAAATAAAAGAAAGATCGACTATGTAGTCGGTCTTTTTTTTTGTTTAATTGTATCAAAGTTTGTAAATGAAATTCGAGACAAAAGTTATTCATGCTGGTATCAATCCAGATCCAAGTACTGGAGCTATTATGACACCTATATTTCAAACATCAACGTATGTACAATCAAAACCTGGCGTTCATAATGGATTTGCTTATGCTAGGGGACAAAATCCAACAAGGAAGGTATTAGAGACGAATTTAGCATCCTTAGAGAATGGTAAGTATGGAATATGTTTTGGAAGCGGATTAGCTGCTTTAGACGCTATATTAAAACTTCTTGAGCCTGGAGATGAAATTATTGCTACAAATGATTTGTATGGGGGATCATACCGATTGATGGTAAGGTTGTATGAAAGGTACGGTATAAAAATGCATTTCGTGGATTTGACCGATCCTGATAATATTGTTTCTTTAATAAATCCAAAAACAAAAATAGTTTGGTTAGAAACACCCACGAATCCATTGTTAAATATTATTGATATTAAAGCGATTGTTGATAGAACAAAATCTAGAGCATTCGTTTGTGTTGACAATACTTTCGCTTCTCCATATTTACAAAACCCGCTAGATCTAGGTGCTGATATTGTGTTACATTCTGCTACCAAATACTTAGGTGGACATTCCGATGTAATACATGGTTGTGTTATTGTTAATAATAAAGAGTTAGCAGATAAATTATATTTCATTCAAAACGCTGCTGGTGCTATTCCTGGTCCTCAAGATTGTTTTTTAATTCTTAGGGGGATCAAAACATTACATGTACGAATGGATAGAGCATGCGAAAATGCTCAGTATATAGCTAATAAGTTATTGGATTTTGATTTAATTGATAAGGTGTACTACCCAGGACTTACAAGCCACAAAGGCCACGAGATTGCAAAAAATCAAATGAAAAATTTTGGAGCTATGATTTCATTTGACCTAAAAGAAAACACGCAAGAGAGCGCAACAAAAATTATGGAGAATACTCATTTATTTTCACTTGCGGAATCCTTAGGTGGTGTTGAAAGTCTAATAGGACATCCGGCAACAATGACTCACGCAGCTATACCTAAAGAAGATAGAGAAAAGATGGGAATGAGCGATTCTTTAATCAGATTGAGTATAGGTATTGAAAATAAAGAAGATCTTTGGCAAGACTTGAAAGTAGCCATAGAAAGTTAACGCAATCCTAACAAAGGCCTTTTTTATAGAAAGACACGAATAAGCTCTTACGTTTACAGAATGCGAGTCCTTGTTTTTCTGTTCATTGGATTGATTTTTTGCAATAGTTGCGATTATATTGATCCTTATATGTATTTAACACCTAAGGAAAGAATACGTTTGTCGAATGAAAAAGTGAATCAAAGCTATTTGCTTAAAATCGAATCAAAACAAAACCGAAACATATTACGTCAGTCAATTAAATTAGACCCAACCAATGATATTGCTCATAAAGAATTGGCATTGTATTATCTCGAATCTAACAATTTGTTGGAGTGGGATAAGTATATCAGCAAGGCGGTAGAGTTGAATGCAACTCATTGGCAATTAACACGAGGTTATTATTCATTATATTACTTACAAGATTTTGAGTCTGCACTTGTGGACTTTTATAGTGTCGAACAATTAGATGTTGAAGCCTATCTGCCATACAACACTCATGTTGCTATCATGAAAGGATTGTGTTATTTAGGTTTAAATAATGTTGAAAAAGCTAAAGCCTATTTTAAATCATATTTAGAAAAAGAATATTTAGATAATAGCCAAAATGCATTGGTTTGTTATTATCTCGCTTTGTGTCACCAAGAAAATGATCCTTTAACATGTATAAATGTTTGTAACCAAGGATTAAGTTATGAACCTATTCCTGATCTTTATTTTTTATTATCAAAAGTTTATAAAAAGAATAAGAAAAGCTTACTTGGAACCAAGGCCTTAAAAAAGGCGAAGGAATTGATTTGTATGAGGGAAGTTGAATTTACATTACTACATCAAAAATATTTGCGAGTAAGTGAGTATTTGGTTTTTAATGAATAATATTTTTTAAATTATAATTCAATGTTGCAACATCGATGTTTAAACATTATATTTGAATGATGAAATCAATTGAAGAGGTTATAAAACAAGAAAAGCCGTTTGAAACTGAAAACCAACGTGCGTTGATTAATTTGATTTATACATGCAATTATGTTTCTGATTTAATGAATCAAAAGTTTGAAACATATGGAATTTCTCAAAAACAATATAATGTCTTAAGGATAATAAAAGGCGCAAAGGAATCTGTATCTACTTCTTATATAAGAGATAGGTTAATTGAGAAAAGTGCGGATTGCTCAAGGATTGTTACGAGGCTTGTATCAAAAAAAATTCTAAAAAAAGAACGATGTGAAAACGATTCAAGGTTAGTCTCCATTACGCTAACTATAGAAGGAAAGAAGTTGATGAAAAAGATTAAAAAAGATAAAGAATTATTTCAGTTACCTCTCGAGAAATTATCAGAAAAAGAGTGCAAACAATTAAATAAAATTTTAAACAAAATTAGATAAGAATGAAAAAATTAATGAATTCAGTATTGTTATTATTAGTGGCTGTAACCCTTTCTTTTGCGAACAATGGAGAGCCATCAAGTCAAAAAGTAAAAGAAAGTACAATTTCATGGAAAGGATATAAAGTAACCGGTTCGCATGAGGGATTAATTAATCTTGAATCAGGTGAATTAGTCTACAATGAGAGTGGAGAATTAACAGGTGGTAACTTTGTTTTAAATATGAATAGTATTACTTGTACAGATTTAGAAGGGGAGTACAAGGGAAAACTGGAAGGTCATTTAAAATCTGAAGATTTTTTCGCTGTAGAATCATTTCCCAAGGCAACACTTGATATTACAAAAGTTTCTAGCAGAGGAGTTATTGGTTCATATAAGGTAGTGGCTGATTTAACAATCAAAGGAATTACCAAACCAATTAAGTTTAATGTTACGACTGAAGAAAAGACTCTCAATGCAGCGATTACAGTTGATAGGAGTGAATATAATGTTCAATATGGGTCAGGCAGTTTTTTTGATCAATTAGGTGATAATACCATTTATGATGAGTTCGAGATAGAAATCGAATTATCACTAGAATAAAACTAGGAGCATACCCCAATTTAAAAAGGCACACTAATTTTTTGGTGTGCCTTTTCTATTTAAAATGTTACGTTTGTCTTTTTCTTTTGACCATTAATATCCAGATAAATCCTGGTTTTATCACCAGGTTTAAAAGTCCCAATTTTTGAAACCAAACGATCAACATTATCTATTTCAGTGTTATCAACTTTTGTAATTATATCCCCAGCTGCTAGACCGGCACGTTCTGCGGGCGAATTTTTTACAACCTTGACGACTATGACTTTTCCGTTTTTTTCTTCGACACTTACGCCTAAAGTAGCTTTGTCTGGATTGTAATACCCATACGTACGATTTTTAGTATACCAATCAGAATCAACATTGTTTGTTTGATTTTGATGCGTTTTATTCTCACCTCTCCATTCAATTTTTTTATCTTCTTTTTCTTTATTATTTATGGTGCTTTTTGAATCTACTTGAATTTCATTTTTTATCATAAATTCTTTCATTTCTTCAGGCATTTCGCCTTCACCGGTCCACTCCATCACCTTCACTTCGCCAGCTTTATCAATGATTTTAATTTTAATTTTTTCATTCTTAGTTTCTTCAACTATATTTATGTTGATATCATTTTCATCAATATATTTTTTCATTTCTTCAGGCATTTCGCCAGTACCATCCCAATGCATACTTTTTTTCTTTCCATTTTCATCAACATTAATGGTGTATCCTGATTCGTTTTTACTATTGGATTCTACTTCAACTTGAACTTCTTTTTCTATTGAAATATCTTCTTCAGTATGTTGGTTATTGATGTATTTTTCTGCGTCTTTCCCTTCGAGTTCTGTAATAATCTCTGACACATTACCATTTTCATCTACTGTTGTTTCAATAATTTTTACTTTTTTCTGTACCTCAGAATGTTGACTCGATAGTAAATTAGGATGAATCAAACATAGACCAACCATTAAAATGAATGTATACTTCATACGATTAAATTTTTAGTATTTAATAAAAAATACAAAACAAAAAATGAACTTAATTACCCTAAAATAAGATTTTATTTAATGGCAAAACAATCGTATTAAAGGGGATCATTGCATTGAAAATCATTATTTCAGTAAATTGATTAATATCCTTTAGAAGGATATCATACTCTATTATTTTGCCGTTAGCCAATAGATATGAACGCATCGTTCCTTTTAATAAAGGAGAGGATGGCGTAAACCAACGACCATCTTTTAAAAAAGCAAGATTACAATAGTAACTATCTGTTAATCGGCCGTTTTTAACAATGATAATGTCATCGGCCTCTTTTTTTTGCTTAAAAAGTGCGTTTAACTGGTTTCTATTTTCGAATTTAAATGTGTAATCAATATTGTCACAATGAATAACTTTTAAGGATTTTGGTTTTTTTATTTTGTACCGACTTATACCAAGACTTATTATATTTTTTGAATAAATGACTCTACATTTCCAAATACCTGTCTTAGGTAAAATTTCATGATTAACTCTTTCTGAAAGATCTATAGATGATTTATTACCAAAGTAGGCGTTTAACACGCGATCTATCCTTTTTTGATGGTATAGAATGTTTTGAATTTCACCATTTTTAATGCAAATACTTTCTATGAATCGGGACATAAATTTTTTGTTTTAACTCCTCATATTCCTTTAGAGGCTCACTAAAGGAAGTGATTCCTCCACCACTCCGAAAAAAATACTGACCATTATTATTTTCTATATAACGAATCATAACATTTGAATATACATGATCTCCATCAAAATATCCAAAAACACCTGTGTAATGCCCACGATTCCCATCTTCCGCATTTTTAATAATTTCTACTGTTTTCTTTTTAGGTGCCCCACTTATACTACCTGCCGGTAAAAGGTGCATTAGTAAATTGCCTATTCTATTTTGCCACGACGATTCCAGTTTTCCTTTTATTATAGAACTTGTTTGTAAAAGGTTGAAATGATTTGTGTTTAGGTGATCTATGTATCGATATCTTTCGACTTCAACTTGATCAGATATTATGCCCAAGTCATTTCTTAATAAATCTACAACTGTTGCATGCTCTGCTCGTTCTTTTAGGTCTTTTAAGAGCGTCTGAGCAGCCAATGGCATATCGGCATTTATCGTCCCTTTCATAGGGTAAGTATAAATGTTGTTTTCAGAGATTTCAATAAATTTTTCAGGTGAGAAAACAACAAACTTATTCTTATAAAGCAATTTTGCAACAGCATCCGAAAAAAGATATATTTGAGATAAATCCCAGTTACATTCAATTTCATGCTTGTAAGTTAGGTTCGTTAAGTAGGTGTTTCCTTTTTTAATCTCGTTTGATATTACATCGAACCCATTTTTGAATTTTGAATAGGGGACTAATTCAAAAGATAAATTTAAGGGGAAAAATGTCTGTTTTTTTGGATTTTTCTCAACATTCCCTATTTTGAAATAGATGTCATCGGGTACATTTTCAAGAAGAAAAGCTTCTAAATGTTTTTCTTCAAAATCAAAAATAAAAAAAAATGGTTTGGCATCTTTTCCCCAAGCATTTAGCTTTGAAATTAACTTTTGCCTTGTCATTCGAATGTAAACTATTTTGAAGCGTAATAAATAATTTTAGTTAGCCACTTTGTAGGATCTTTTTCTTCTCCTGGGTCTGTTTCATATTGCTCAATCATAGGTGTTTGAACAAACAAACCTCGATCCCTAAAATATGCATTTAATGCATTATGAGCAGTATTTAAATTTTCATAAGGACCATAATAATCTATAGAATAAGCATTTTGTTTTTCAATATTAACATAAATCGCATCCTCTAACGTGGTTTTTTTCTTTACTGGCATAGCTGCTGCTATATCGACTTGGTCATTTGGCATGTATTGATTGTAAATCAAACCACAAGGCATACCATCAAGTTCAATCTTGTTTTCTTGAATTTTACTATATAGGCCGCCTAAGTTTCGAGTATAGTGCTGTTGAACATTTTTTGCATCAATAACTGCTCTTCTAGACAGAAAGTGTTTTTCCTCAAATTCAATGTTGTTAATTTTAAAACCATTATAGGTATTTTTAGCCCGACTCTCAGCCAAATTTTTCATATTCATTAAGCCTTCTTTGAAGTCGGATTTCATTTTACCTTTAAAATTCATAGCCAACATCATTCCACGCATCAAAAAAGATAGATCACCACCTTCCATACCCCAAGTTACTTTAGTCAAATTTTTTACCTTTTCAAAAGACCAATGTCCATAACTGGCATCACCAAAATCATCAAAAATTAGTTTTGTTTTTATTGATTTATTTTTTGAGGACTCTAATATTTCTAGATTTCCATTACCCATTTCGTTACTTAACCAAGCATATGTAGCACCTTTGCCAGCTGTTTTTTGACCAAAAGTGACTTTCATTGATGTATCTTTATTAATCCAAGGAGACCAAGCTTCCCATTCTTTAAGATCATTAACCATATTGAATAAAATAGATTCGCTAGCATCTATTTTTGCCGACTTTTCAACATTTAAATCTTTTGGACCGACAAGACAAAGAATTAAATATATAGCAACAAGAGTTGCAATAATATATAGGAAATACCTTAAAATTTTCATTTTAGAATTGTTGATTATAAATTGTTTTTTTGTCTAATGGACTTATACCATTTGGTTGCAGCAATCAAAAATACACCTAATAATGTTACTCCTAATAAAGCATAACCAAAATGCAAAAGATTTTTAAAAACAGCTAAGAAAACAATACTAAATAAAAAGAGTGTAGGCACTTCATTTAGTAATCGAAAATGGTAAGATGTTAAATTAGATGTAGAAGAAAATAATGTCTTGATATAAAATTTTAATCGAAGATGAAAGATTGTAAAGCAGATAAGTAATACAATTTTGACGTGAAGCCAATAATTTTCTACAAACCAATCATACCCATTTAAAAAAATCATTGAAACACCACAAATCCATGTTATAATCATAGCTGGTTGAGCAATTATCGAGTACGCTCTTGTCTCCATTAAGTGGTATTGATTATTTAAGATTGACTTTATGCTTTCTTCTCCATCTTGACTTTCTCTATGGTAAACCAATATTCTACCAAGGTAAAAAAGCCCAGAAAACCAAGCTACAAAACCTATAATATGCAAGGATTTTAAAATAAAATAAATCAAAGTGGTATAATTTAGGTGAGAAATGATTGTTAAAAATGAATGTATTCTTCTGGATCAATTGCCCGACCATTGTGCCATAATTCAAAATGAAGATGCGGACCACTTGACATTTCACCAGTATTACCAATAATTGCAATAGCCTCTCCTGCTGTTACAAGATCGCCGACTTCTTTGAGTAGGACAGAATTGTGTTTGTATATAGAGATAATGTTATCACTGTGTTGAATACTGAGCGTATTTCCAGTTTCTAGTGTCCAATCCGAATTAATAACAACTCCATCAAGTATACTTTTAATAGCAGAATCTTTTGGAGCGACAATATCAACACCCAAGTGTTTATCTTGAACTTTAAATGATTTTTCAATAACCCCTTTAATAGGACAAATAAATGATTTTTGATCAAGGATTGCTAATGTAACATATCCATTTTCATTGCTTCCTTCTAAACTTGATTTGTTTAATTTTTCTTCCGTACTAGGAGAAACAACCATGTTTAATATACCATCAATGTAAGTGCTTTGGTCTGATACTTGCGTTTCTAAATTAGAAATCGTTTTATTTAGTTCTATAAAAACAACATTGTTATTTATATCAGCATATCCAGGTACCAAAGTCCTAATTGGAGTAAAAAAAATAATTGAAATAACAATAGCAGAAACTATAAATAGAGTCAATAATAAGAATGAATACAATTTGAATAAAGAAAACTTAAATTTTCTAACTTCTTGTAAGTTATCTTCGTGCACGATACTAACCCGATAGACTTCATCTAATCTATCTTTAATCGTATTTTTATGATCATTGTGTTCGTTCATTTACGAATATTCGTTCAATTAAAATAATTTTGCTTGATATTAGTTTAATATCAGTAAGATTGAATAAGATTATTGCCTCCTGAGAATTATTAAAACGTTAGAAAAGGCATTCTCAAATTAAAACACACGAAATTGAAAGCAAAGTTAGTATATATTATAGTATTGTGCATAGGATTATCAGCTTGTGTTAGTAATAAGAAAAAAGGAGATATATCAAACTCTAAGCGATTTTACCATAATACTACGGCACTGTATAATGGTTATTTTAATGCTAGAGAGATTGTAGAGCTTACCTTACTTACTATGGAGGAAGAGTCTCAAGATAATTATACACAGATTTTGCCGATATATGATTACCAAAAAATTGGGGATGCTAAAGGTTTTGCCAAAGATTTAGATCGAGCAATCGAAAAAGTTGCTAGAGTATCTTCCTTGCATGGTCCTAGTTATTGGGTTGATGATTGTTATGTACTTATGGGTAAAGCTCAATATTTGAAGAAAGACTTTGAATCAGCAGAAGAAACATTCGAATTTTTTAAAGAAGAATTTGAAGCAGATAATATATACAGTTCCTTATATAAAAAGAAGGCAGGTAAAGGATCAACATCTGCTCAACGAAAAAAAGAACGAAATTTAGAAAAGAAAGCCCGAGAAGCAGAAAAGAAGGAGCGAGAGGCAGAAAAAAAAGACGAAAAGAAAGATCGAGAAAAAGAAAGGAAAGAGAAAGAAAAAGCTAAAAAAGCAGAAAAAAAGGCGAGAGAAAAAGCGAGAAAAGATCGTGCAAAAGCGAGAAAGAAAGGGGAGAGAATACCTGGTCCAGCGAAAGCAGAAGAACTTAAAAAAGAAGCGGAGAATGCTGAGGTTGTTAAAAAAGAAATAAAAGAAGAATCAGAAAACGAAGAAAACGAAGAAAAAGAAAAGAAAGAAAAAGAAGATCTTAAAAAAGGATTTTTAGGTCATAGCCCAGCTTTTTATGAGGGAATGCTATGGTTATCAAAGACATACATAGAAAGAGAACGATTTTCTGCAGCTGAAGCAATATTGAGACGAATTGATGAAACGGATGTATTAGCAAAAGAAGATCAAATAGAACTTGCGAGTGTTTATGCTGATTTAAACATTAAGAAAGGTAATTATGATGAAGCATTGACCCAATTAGAATTAGCTATAGATCTTGCAAGAAAACGAAAAAGGAAAGCAAGGTTATCCTATATAAAAGCTCAAGTATTTGAAGAAATAAGTCAAGTAAATAATGCACTAGCAGAATATGAAAGAGCAAAGTCTTTTAATCCTAATTTTGAAATGGCATTCAATGCTGACCTTAATAAAATTAGATTAAACCAAGAAACTGGGTCGGTGACGGCAAAAAAATCAATTAAAATGCTTGATAAAATGTTCAAGCAAGAAAAATATAACTTTTATCACGCAGATATTTTTAATGCGATAGGTGAAATTAAAAAAAGTACTGGAGATCTTGATGGAGCTACATATGCATTTCAACAATCAATAAAGAATAACGATTCTAACTTACCGCTAAAAATAGAAGCATATTACAAGTTAGCAGAAATGTATTATGATGCTGAAAAATATGCTCAAGCTAAGTACTATTATGATAGTACGACAATGGTCATGACTAAAACTGATCCAAGATTTAACAATGCAGAGAAATTATCAGAAAACCTGACACTTATCGCTCAAAACATAGAGGTTATTGATGGCGAAAAAGAAAAATTAGTTATGGCGAATATGTCCAAAGAAGAACTAAGGGCATTAGCGATCGAAAGAATAATAGAAAAAAATAAAAATGCATCTCCTAAAGAAAAGGGAAATGGAATAAGTTCTGTATCATCTACCAAAGGTGGAAACAGGTTAAATATTAGTAACTTTTTTGCATACAACCCTGTGGCTTTAAACAGAGGTATAAATGAATTTCAGAATAAATGGGGTGATCGAGAATTAAAAGATAATTGGAGAAATTCATCTTCTTCAAACAACTTTGAAGAAGATGATACGGAAACATTTGACGAAAGTGACATCACAGAAAAGCAAATTCAGGATGAGTTAAGAAGTATTCCTCAAAGTAAAATTCAAAAAGATTTAGCGAACCTTAATATTCAGGAAGCTATGTTCGAACTTGGAAAACTGTACAGAGAAAAACTTGAGAACAATGAAAAGGCACTTGTCGTTCATGAGGAATTATATAATACTTATCCCAATTTTAAAGAAGAAGAACAGTTGTTGTTTTATCTCTATCTTTCTAGTAAGGATTTAGGTAAAATGGCTAAAGCTAAAAAGTATAAAAAACTATTAGCTGACAAATATCCAGATTCAGAATATAGTAGGATATTAAATGAACCGGGATACGTTGAAAAAAGATTGGAATCAGAGGAATCCATTGATAAATATTATGATAAAACCTATGCTTTGTTTGAAAAAGGAAAGTACGGTCAAGTTGTAAAAAGAGCAAATAAGGTAGACGAGTTATTTCCTGATGATAAAGAGCTAGCTCCTAAATTTAGCTTGATTTCGGCTATGAGCAAAGGAAAAACTCAAAACAAAAATGCCTACATTGTTGCGCTTTCAGATTTGGTAAAGAACTACCCTAACACAAAGGAGCAGATAAGAGCTAATGAGATCCTTAGGTTTTTAAAAGGGGATGAAGATGCTTTTAATCCAGCCATAGCCGAAGAAGTTAGCAACGCATTTAAGCGAGATTCATCTAACCTACATTACGGATTAATTGTAATGTATAAACTTGATGACAAGGCGATTGGAAAAGTAAAATCTGATATTAATGCTTACCATAAAGTTTATAACAAACTAGACAGACTCTCTATGAGTAATATAATTCTTAATGAGGAAAATGAATCAAAAATTATATTAATTCGAAAGTTTGATAGTGAAGAAAAAGCGATGGCATACTATGATGGCATTTCTAATAAAAAAGCAGAATATATAAAACAAAAAAATGTAAGTTTTGAATACTTTATACTTACTCAAAATAATTATCGAGAAGTAATTAAGAAAAAGAGTGTTGCTGAATATCGAAACTTTTTTGAGGCAAATTATTAGTATTTTTAAGTCGAATCATTAACAACAACCATGTACTCGACTTATCATTCCATTAAGTCTTGGGCTGAAGAAGACCGCCCAAGAGAAAAATTACTCAAAAAAGGACGGCAAGCTTTAAGTAAATCTGAACTTCTAGCTATTCTATTTGGATCTGGTTCTTATGAAGAATCAGCTGTTGCTCTTTCACAAAGATTATTGAAATCATTTAATCAGGATTTACTTTTATTGAGCAAAGCTTCTGTTGCGGATTTGCAAAAATTTAAAGGTATCGGGCCAGCGAAAGCAATTACTTTAATTGCGGCTTTAGAACTGGGTAGGAGAAAAAAACAAGCTTTACCTACGGTATTTCCTCAAATTAGTAGTTCACAAGATGCATACAACGAATTAAAGCACCTTTTTGACAGTGAAACAGTGGAACTGTTTTACATAGCCTTGTTGAATCAAAACAATAGACTCTATAATGTTATTTTAATTAGTAAAGGAGGCATAACGGGAACAGTTGTAGATCCAAAAATTATTTTTAAACATGCACTTGATAATAAAGCAGTTTCTATTTTATTGAGTCATAATCATCCTAGTGGTAATTTAAAACCAAGCCAAGCAGATCGGAATATTACTAAAAAACTAGTGGAAGCAGGAAAAATGCTTGACATGAAAATTATGGACCATCTTATAATTTCTGAATTTGGATATACTAGTTTTGCAGATGAAGGTTGGTTATAGGATTTTAAAATAGAAAATTAAAAACAATCCTCTTCATTTGATTATTGTATTACATTAGTAAGTTCATATGAAACAAAAAAATAAAAACTTTGATCTAAAGCTGTTACTCCGATTATTGTCGGAAATGATGCCTTATAAGTTTTTGTTTTTTTTCTGTGTTTCAATGGCAATTATATTAGCTCCTATATCTGCTGTAAGACCATATTTAATATCCGTGATGGTAGATGATTATATCTTCCAAGCAGATATACCAGGGTTACAAATGATTGCTTTAATTTATGTCGGTGTAGTGATTTTGAATGCTGTGTTGCGTTATTTTTTTATATACAATACAGCGCTACTATCACAAAATGTAATTAAAGATTTAAGGGTTCGAGTGTTTTCAAAGATTACAAGTATGCCACTTAGTTATTTTGATAAAACACCAATTGGGCAATCTACGACAAGAACCATAAATGATAATGAGACTTTAAATAATGTTTTTACTCAAGGAATGATCACGATGGCCGCAGATGTAATTAGCATTTTTGCCGTATTAGGTATGATGTTTTTTACAAGTTGGCGTTTAACCGTAATTGTTTTAGTTACAGTTCCATTCCTTATCATAGCTACCTATGTTTTTAAAGAAAAGGTAAGAATCTCCTATCAAAAGGTTAGGACTCAATTAGCAGAAATGAATGCTTTTTTGCAAGAGCGAATAAGTGGTATGAGGATCGTTCAAATATTTAATGCAGAGCAACAAGAGATGGATAAATTTGAAGCTATAAATAAAAAATATACGAGAGCAAATTTAGACTCGATTTTATATTATGCTATTTTTTTTCCTGTGGTTGAGCTAATTTCATCGTTGGCTTTCGCTTTAATGGTTTGGTGGGGAACTTCTGGGTACTGGGAAAATACAATCTCTTTTGGTGCGCTAATTTCGTTTCCTATGTATCTAAATATGTTGTTTAGACCAATTAGGCTTCTAGCTGATAAGTTTAATACCTTACAAATGGGACTGGTGTCAGGGGAAAGAATTTACAATATACTTGATGATGAATCCAAAATTCAGAACGAAGGAAAAACCGTTGTTGAAAAATTGAAGGGAAAAATAGAATTTAGTAATGTAAGTTTTGCCTATAATAAAGATCAATATGTTTTGAAAAACATTGATTTCAAAATGAATCCAGGTGAAACGTTGGCTATTGTTGGAAGTACAGGTTCTGGTAAAACAACCATTATAAATATTCTAAATCGATTTTACGAAATTAATGGAGGCTCTATTTCAATCGATGGAGAGGATATTCACAATTATGAACTTCATCAATATAGAAAACATTTTGTTACCGTTCTTCAGGATGTTTTCCTTTTCAATGGATCGATTTATGATAATATTCGTTTGCTTGATAATTCGATTACAGACAAAGATATTATACAAGCATCAAAAATGATCGGTGCTCATAAATTTATAGAAGTACTTCCTAATGGTTATAACCAAGAAGTGTTGGAAAGAGGGGCAAATTTGTCTATGGGACAAAGGCAATTGATTTCTTTTGTTAGAGCATTAGTCCACAATCCAGATATTTTAATTTTGGATGAAGCGACAAGCTCTATCGACACTGAAACGGAATCCATTATTCAATATGCAATTGAACGATTAATTCAAAAAAGAACCTCCATAATAATTGCCCATCGATTATCAACGATTCGTCACGCAGACAAGATTATGGTCCTTGACAAAGGACTTCTTGTTGAATTTGGATCACATAATGAGCTCATGAAAAAACCAAATGGAAAGTATCAAGCATTGTACGAAATGCAATTTGCCAGTACAGATTAGTCGATAAAACCCAAGGAGACATCGAAGTCATGAAACTTTATTATGTATTTTTGGATTGGCATTAATAAATAATAGACTATGGCTTTTAATCAAAACAGACCTTCCAACCCTTTAGCAGGAATTATAGGCATTGCCGTTTTTGCAATCATTCTATATCTTTTGTTTCAGTTAGCAATGGGAATCATATCGATAATATACACCATCGGGCCTATCCTTCTTATTATTGCTTTAATCATGAACAGGCATGTCGTATTTGACTATATCAAATGGTTAGGAAAAACGATAAAAAAAGATGCACCTCGTGGTTTTATATATTCTGCACTTTCTGTCATTGGATATCCATTTGTTGGTACCTTTTTATTTTTCAAAGCATTTCTTCAATATAAGCTTAAAAAACAAGTAAAAACAAAACAAAAAAGAAAAGAAGAGGAATTTGTAGAATATGAAGAAGTTGAGGAAGAGGTAGATGATTTTTTAGAGTTACCAGACCTAGAAGCACCAAAACAAAATGCCGAAGACTCTTATGATGACTTGTTCGAAAACTAAATGATTGGAATAACCTCGTTTTTTATCCTTTTCTATGGGTTTTTGTTGAATTATATTCAGTCTTTTTGGATTGAAGATGAAGTTGTTCATAATCAACAAAAGCCTCCTTTTATTTCTGTCTTAATTCCGATAAGGAATGAAGAAAAAAATATTAGGCAGTGTATAGATTCAATTCTACAAAATAGCTACCCTAAATCGAGGTATGAAATTATTGTATTGAATGATTTTTCTACAGATACATCGAGTTCTATTGTTTTAAATATGGGTTGTCCGAATCTACTATTAATCAATTGTGAAGATCATATTTCACTAGCAAAAAATAGTAGCAAAAAGAAAGCAATACAAATTGGTTTGGAAAAATGCAAAGGAGAAATTGTCCTTCAAACCGATGGAGATACAACGGTAGGAAAAGAGTGGCTTTCAAACCATGGTTCGAAACATAGTGATAAAAAGTATACTTTTTTAGGTGGTCCAATAAAAATCAAACATAAAAACTCCTTACTTACTCAATTTCAATCGCTTGACAATATGGGTATGATGGCAGTTACAAATGCTGGAATTAAGTCGCAAAAATGGTACATGGCAAATGGCGCCAATATGAGCTTTAGAAAGCAAAATTTTGGAACATCAAAAAATGGTGATGATTATTCTTCTGGAGATGATATGTTTTTAATTCAGCGATTAGCTCAGGATGATAAGAATCAAATACAATTTATTCTAAAAAACGCGTCAATGGTCGAAACGGATGCTATGAATTCTTTTAAATCCTTAGTTTCACAACGAACCCGTTGGGCGTCAAAAAATGCGAAATATTCTGATATTTACTTAAACAGTTTAATGATTTTTATTTGGTCTTTGAATCTATATTTATTGTTAATAGTATTTGTCAACCCTTTTTTTTCGCTGGTTTTTATCGGGATTAAAGCCATATTTGATGTAATCTACCTACGTAGATTAATGCCTTTTTTTAATGAAAAAATTCCATTATCAAAGGTCTATCTTTTATCTATAGTTCATTCAATATATATTGTTGTTTTTGGACTTGTTTCTTTAATAAGTCCAAAATATCGTTGGAAGTCAAGACTGGTACATTAAGTTTTTAATGTAGTCGTAAATCTGGTTTCCGAAGCTAATGTTTTGTGAACGGGGCAACGGTCTGCTATTTGTAATAACCTTGCAATTTGTTCCTGGGAAAGTGGACCCTTTAACTCTACTACTTTTTCAAAATGGTCTAACCTTTTTGAGTCATCTTCACAACCTGTACAATCATCAAAATATGATCTTCCGAAAGATAAATGGACATTAACTTCTTCTAAAGGCCATTTTTTTCTTCTAGCATACATTTGTAATGTCATTGCTGTACAAGCACCTAGCGCTGCATTTAATAATTCATATGGTGAAGGTCCAAAATCATTGCCGCCTAAATTTTCAGATTCATCGGCAACAAAACCGTGTTTTCCAGCTAAGACTTCTGTTGAATATCCTTCGGCCCCAAGTCGAGCGACCACCTGCTTTTCTGTTGTTAGCTTTTTTGTACTCATCATGTCAATATATCGTTCTGCCCAAGAGGCAATGACTTGTCCAGTATAAAAAGCATCATCTTTATTTGTCAACATATGGTTAGCACCATCTAAGGTGACAAAACTCTTTGGATGTTTGGCTTTTTGATAAATGTGTGCTGCATTTTCTATTTCTACAATAAAGTCTTGAGGAGAATGTAAAACGAGTAACGCTTTGTCAAGGTTTTCTAAAACATTGTCCATGTTTTGAGCATGCAAATCATCTATAAATTGTTTTTTTATAATAAATTTTCTGCCATCGATTTGGACTTCAGATTGACCTTTTTCATTTATTTCTTTCAAAGATCCGCTAAGTAAATGCATTACATGTTCGGGGTTTGCAGGAGACCCAATTGTTGCAACGGCCTTTACATTTTTCATTTTTTTAGCAGCAAAAATAGAAGCGGCACCACCTAGAGATTGACCTATAATGATCTCCGGAGTAGTATAATGTTCTGACAAAAAAGCCGAAGCAGCAAGAATATCATTTACATTGGTGGAAAAATTAGAATCTTCAAAGTTTCCTTCACTTTCACCTAAACCTGTAAAATCAAACCTTAGTACGGCAATACCTGCAAGATTTAAAGCTCTAGTAATATGTCTAGCACCTTTGAGGTTTTTATTTCCGGTAAAAACATGTGCGAAAATAGCAAAAGGGTAGGGTGATTTTTTTAGTGGCAAATCTATTTTTCCTGACAGTTTATGACCCAAGTCATTATAGAATTCTACTTTTTTTGTTGGCATAGCTTTTCGATTAAATGATAAATGTATCAAGAATTGAACATGATGTCTATATTAAAATTAATGAATGGAAAAATGATTTCAAAAAGATGCCCTTTTTCCGATCATTATCTACATTTTTATAACAAATTGTCTCTTTAGACTGATAAAGAAAATCCTTTGTCTAAGACTCATTTTATAAATAGGCTATTTTCTTACCTTTGTCAAGGCTCATTAGAAACATTAAGTAGTATAATAATCAAATATGAATTCATTTCGTCAAAGTAAAAACATTGCAAGTTGGATAGTCTTTGCAATCGCTTTTATCGTTTATTATTTTTCAGCAGAAAGGACAGGTAGTTTGTGGGATTGTGGAGAGTTTATATTGGGTGCATTAAAACTTCAAGTAGTTCACCCTCCAGGGGCGCCTTTATATCTATTGATTGGCCGTTTGTTTACTTGGTTTGCTGAAATACTATCAAATAACCCGTCAGATATCGCATTTTCGATCAATCTAATGTCTTCAATGTGTACTGCATTTGCCGCGTTTTTTATTGCAAGGATTACCATGATGTTTGGTAAGTCAATAATGAAAGTTAACGATGAACCATCAAAGGGTCAAAACATTGCGATTATGCTAGCTGGGATTGTCGCTGGACTATCAACGGCATTTGCAAGTTCGATTTGGTTTTCTGCCGTAGAAGGTGAAGTGTATGCAATGTCAACTTTTTTTACGGCATTAACTTTTTGGGCAGCTACAAAGTGGTATTTTTTACCAGACAATAAGCAATCTGATCGATGGTTGATTTTATGTATTTACTTTGGAGCACTATCTATAGGAGTGCATTTATTGAGTCTTCTTACATTTCCGGCGATAGGATTAATGGTTTATTTTAAAAAGTATAAAAAAAGAAGCTTTTTAGGAGTAATTGGCGGATTGGCAGGTGGTGCAGCGGTTGTTGTTTTTATCCAAAAACTAGTTATCGTTGGTATACCAACCATTTGGAAAAACTTTGAACTATTTATGGTTAACAGTTTAGGTATGCCATTTCATTCTGGTTTAATTCTTACTCTACTTGTACTTGGAGGCTTATTTTATTTCTTATTCAAATATTCAAACCAAAAAAATAACTACCTCTTGCAATTCATAACTATGAGTGCATTAATGATCGTTGTTGCATTTTCTACCATAGGAATTGTAGTAATTCGAGCGAATGCTGATACACCCATCAATATGAATGTTCCAAGTGATGCGATGCGGTTACTGCCATATTTAAATAGAGAACAATATGGTGAGCGTCCTTTATTATATGGACCACATTTTGATGCAAGCCCTAAGGAGTTGGTTGAAGAAGAGCGTTATGGTAGAGTTGGAGATCGGTATGAAATTATTGACAAAAAACTTTCGTATAAGTTTGCTTCAAAAGATAAAATGTTATTCCCAAGGGTAGGACATTCGGACCCAGGAAGACCTCAATTGCATAGAGAATGGTATGAAGCAATTAATGGTAAAAAGATGCGTGGTAAGCCATCCTTTGGGTATAATATCCAATATTTCTTAAATTACCAAATTGGGTGGATGTACTTCAGGTATTTTATGTGGAATTTTTCTGGTAGACAAAATGGTTCTCAAGGATACAAAGCATGGGATAAATCAAGTGGCCATTGGATTACGGGTATTAAGGCCATCGATGAAGCTAAGCTTTACAATATGGATGAAATAACGGATACCATGAAAGCACATCAAGCGACCAACAAATACTATATGTTGCCCTTTATATTTGGATTGATTGGTCTATTCTTTATGGCGAAAAGGCGACCAGATGAATTTGGTATTATTTTCATATTATTCTTAGTGACGGGTATCGGTATAATTCTGTATTCAAACCAACCACCAAATGAGCCTAGGGAAAGAGATTATGTTTTAGTCGGTTCCTTTATGGCATTTGCGATATGGATTGGTATGGCTGTCATTGCCATCTTTGAAATGGTCAAAGAAAAGTTAAATGGTAAATCTATTGCACCTGCCCTTGTACTTGGATCATTGGTTCTTATCGCTCCAATTCTTATGGCATTTGAAAACTTTGATGACCATAGTAGAAAGGATCATTATGGATCTAGAGATTATGCAAGTAATTTCTTAAATTCTGTTGAGGAAAATGCAATCATATTTACATATGGTGATAATGATACTTATCCACTTTGGTATGCACAAGAAGTTGAAAATATTCGACGAGATGTAAGGGTTGTCAACTTAAGTTTAATTGCTGTGGATTGGTATATCAACAAATTACGTAGCAAGGTTAATGATTCAGCTCCATTGAAATTAACGCTCAGTGAAGACGCCTACAGAGGAAATAAAAGGAATCAAATCTTTTTCTATGATCCAAGCAAAGATCAGGGAGATGATTTATTGTATCCTACCAATATTTTTGAAGAGTTTAAATTTATAGGTAATAAAAAGAATAATACGAAAGGTCAAACAATATCAAGAACTAGAAGTTTGTACATTCCGATTGATGCTCAAAAGGCGAAAAGATCAGGTTTGTCACTTCCTTCGGATACGACGATGGTTGATCGAATTAATATCAAATTTCCTAAGTCGAAAAATTATTTAACGAAAGATGAATTGGCCGTTATGGATGTAATCATATCCAATATCTATGATCGACCTATTTATTTTGCTGTTACATGTAAGAATGAAAAATTACTTG
Source organism: uncultured Saprospiraceae bacterium (assembly GCA_937924805.1). Taxonomy (GTDB): domain Bacteria; phylum Bacteroidota; class Bacteroidia; order Chitinophagales; family Saprospiraceae; genus JAHDDO01. The sequence goes on along the minus strand of CALDTZ010000006.1, from coordinate 137,084 downwards.
GCCTTAATGATTATATGGATATTGAAGGCTTAGGCTTGAGATTGTCTACTACAAAGGTAAAAAGTGATAAGTCTTTGTCTATTTACGGCTCTGGAGAGGTTGATACAGATCGTATGTATCGAAATGTGATGGAAAAATGGAGATGGGGTAATTTCGATAAGAAAGAATTGTATGTTGATAGAAGTTATGGTGCGGAAATACAAGCTATGAAGTTGGTAATGATGCGATTAACAAGGCAACTGTTTATTGAAGGGAAAAGAGAAAAAGCAGCCAATGTAGCAAATAAGTACTTTGAAGCTTTCCCACATTTTAATTTTGCTTATGATAATACGGTAGTTCCATTTATTGAAACATTGATTAATGCTGGAGATTTTGAAGCCGGTAAAAAGCATTTACGAATTCTGGCTAACGAAACAGCCCAACAAATCACATTTTTTGAGTCTATTGATGAGAAAATCTTTGAAAGTTCTTTTAGGGCTGATTTTTCTTATGCGATAAGAGCAGTATCCGAAATATTAGAATTGTCGAAAAAAACCAACGATTCTGCATTTAACAAGGAAATGATAGATTTGGTAGGTAAATATGATATAAGTAAAATACGAAGAGATTAAATCTTATGAAAATTGCTATTGGTTGCGATCATGCAGGCTATAAATATAGAGAAGAGATCATCAAAATGCTCGAGGCATCTGGAAATGAAGTGAATGATTGTGGAACAAAAGATGGAAACTCTGTTGATTACCCAGATTTCGCTCACCCTGTTTCTAAATTAGTTGATAGCGGAAAGGTTGATTTTGGAATACTTATTTGTGGTACAGGAAATGGTGTAGCAATAACAGCAAATAAATATAAAAACGTAAGAGCAGGGCTTTGTTGGGAAGAAGAGATTGTCTCTTTAATTAGACAACATAATGACGCAAATATTATTTGTATTCCAGCTAGATTTGTTCATATTAAACAAGCTTTGGAAATGGTGTTTACCTTTCTAAGTACTGATTTTGAAGGAGGTCGTCATGGCCGTAGAGTAAAAAAAATATGCATTTAAAAGATCGAATTATTCTAGGTGTAATTGCCTTTGTACAATTATTTGCTAATCCAATGTACAGTCAATTTGTTAGCACTGTTAATAGCCCTAATTTGGATTCTCCTATGGTTACTGACGAATCAATACCTCAGGTTAAATGGGCAAATGAAATCAAGGCAGAAGATTTAACAGAACATTTGAGCATCATAGCGTCTGACGCTTTTGAAGGCAGAGAAACAGGAAAAAAAGGAAATGACCTTGCTGCAAACTATATTGCAGAACAAATTAAAAACATGGGTTGTGAAGCAGTAGGTCTTGAAAAAAGCTATTTTCAGCCTGTTGCCTTTTCATTTTCAAAATGGGAAAACACGTCTATTTACATCAATGACAAGAGGTTTAAACATCTTTGGGATTATCTAGCTTTCCCTGCAAAAAACGGTCATGATCCTGAAATTAATGTTAACGAGGTTATGTTTTTAGGATATGGAATTGATGCACCTGCATATTCTGATTATAAAGATGTAGATGTAAGAGGGAAGGTGATTATGATTTACAAGGGAGAACCTAAAGACAAAAAAGGTAATTCAAGAATTACTGGGACTTCTGCAATGACTGATTGGAATACTGACTTGGATAAGAAGTTAAAGCTGGCAAAAGAAAAAGGAGTTCGATTAGTTTTGATTATTGAAGATGAATTAAAAGAAATTCTATTTCAAAACAGACGAAAGTTATTAGGAGCTACGGTAGAATTAGGAATTAAATCAGATCAAAACGCTGAAACGGCGAACCATATTTATATATCTACGAATATTGCAAAAGAAATTATTGGTTCAAAATCAAAAAAATATTCGAAGATTAGAAAGTGTATAGAGAAAAAAGGTAAGTCTAAAGCTTTGTCATTAAAAGCTAAAACGGAAATCATTTTAGATAAAAGTTTAAAAACATTGGATGGTCGTAATGTGTTAGGACTGATTGAAGGAACGGATAAGAAAGATGAAATAGTTGTAGTTTCTGCCCATTATGATCATCTAGGTAAAAAAGGAGATGAAATATTTAATGGAGCGGATGATAATGGTTCTGGAACATCAACACTTTTAGAGTTAGCCCAATCTTTTTCACTGGCCAAAGCAAACGGAAATGGTCCCAGACGAAGTATATTATTTATGTGGGTGACAGGCGAAGAAAAGGGTTTGTTAGGTTCAGAATATTATGCTAACAACCCAATATTTCCCCTTGAAAAAACCGTAGTGGACGTCAATGTTGATATGGTAGGAAGAGTCGATAATAAATATAAAGACAACCCTGATTACATCTATGTAATCGGATCTGATCGATTGAGTTCTGATCTTCATAAAATCAATGAAGAAGCAAATGATAAGTATAGTAAATTAACACTTGATTATACATATAATGATGAGAATGATTCAAATCGTTATTACTATAGATCTGATCATTATAATTTTGCGAGCAGAGGTATTCCTGCAATCTTTTATTTTAATGGTACACACAAGGATTACCATCAACCTACAGATACAGTAGAAAAAATTAATTTTAAAAAAATGGCGAAAGTTGGTAAATTAATTTTCCATACGACATGGGAATTAGCCAATAGAGAAAATCGAATTATTGTTGATGGGGAAGTTGAGTAAGCGGCCTAATTTTAAAAAAAAAAGCATTAAGATTCAATAGATTCTTAATGCTTTTTTTGTTTTGTGAAGGATGTTTAATAGTTTAATGAAAAGGCTACTCTTCTATTTTTTTGCCTTCCTTCTGGTGTAGCATTATCGGCGATAGGCCTTTTTTCTCCGTAACCAGTATGTGACATTCTATATTTTTTGATACCTCCTTTAGTCACCAAATAATCATAACAAGCTTTTGCTCTTGCTTTAGACAAAGTTAGGTTCTTTAAATCATCTGATGTATTATCGGTATGACCTTCGATTGATAATTTATATCTGGGATATTTTTTAAAAACAGTAGCAATTTGATTTAATACAGGATAGGAAGCTGATTTCAAAGAGGCTTTACCTGTTTCAAATTCTACAGCTTTCATTGCATTTTCTAAAATGGTAATATCCTGCTTTTCTATTTTAACTTTAGGGCAACCATTGTTTTCTGCAATTCCAGGTGTATCAGGACATTTATCAATAGCATCTGGTATACCATCACCATCGGAATCTAAGGGGCAACCATCATTTTTCTTATCTCCGACCACTTTAGGACACTTATCAATTTCATTATGCAAACCATCACCATCAGAGTCAGGAGGGCAACCATTGTTTACTTCTAAACCTTTATAATTTGGACAGCCATCATTAGAATCATAAATACCATCACCATCGGAATCTAAAGGACAACCATCATTTGAAGCAACACCAATTAAGGTAGGACAAGCATCATTTTTATCATAAATACCATCACCATCAGAGTCTGGTAGTGGTTCAACTAACGCAATATCGGCTGATACATCTTCAATAAGGTTAGATTTTTCATTGGTATTAAATAAAAACTTCCATAGAAATAATAAAAACAATAGAATTACAATAATTGCAATCCAAAAATCATTTCTTTCTTTTTTCGATTCGAAAACATCTCTTAATTCTGACATGATATAATTTGCGTTACAAAATCTTAAGACGCTAAATAAGTAAAAAAGTGACGGTTTGAGGAATAGTAAAAACGATAATTTATAATTTACTTATCCTGTGTCCGTAAATTTGGTCTAGAATGATACAATGTAATTTACCATTTTCTAAATTTTTTTTTTAAATAAAGCAATTGAGGTTTTAAGTTTTGATCATTTGAAACCCAACCAATTTGAACGATTAGTAAGTCTTACTAATGAATCTAAAAAATTATTATTATGAAAAAGTATCAATTTAGTTTTTGTTTGGCCCTAGTTGCTATGTTGTTTTTTGCATCATGTACAAAATCATCCAACTCACCAATATGTATAGATGTTGAATATGGTGTACTATTCGATATGGAAGATGACCAATCGTATTGTTTTCCTGATGGTTTTGAAATTAACGTAGAGGAATTAAGAAATGAGTTTTGTTGTTGTTTTTGTGTTTGTGTTTGGGAAGGAGAAATTGTAGCATCTTTAAAAATCGAAGAAGAAGATTTCGATTTTCATACTGGATATGAGACGGTAGATTTACCTTCAGGCAGAACCATTGAAATAAATAGTTTTGAATTAGTTAATGAGTGTGAAAATGTAAATGAAAACCCAAATGTTAAAAACATTTCAGTAACCGTAAGAAAATAAAAAATTAGCCTTTACCTAAAGGCTTTTTGAGTGATAGCAATTTACATGATTGAAGTGTTGGATAATCGCTTAATAGAGGGTGATTAAACACTTCTTTCAAACTAAAATTTAATTTAGTTGCTACATTTTCAGATGGTTTGTTTGATTTAGTAAACACACAAAATATTTCAGTTAGATCTGTATGATTCCAAGCGTACTGTAAACAAGCTCTGGCACCCTCAGTTGCATATCCATTACCCCAATGTTTAGTCGAAAGTCGCCAACCAATATCAACAAAAGGGGTATAGTTGTTTTCGAAATCTTGATTGCAAAGGCCAATAAATCCAATAAACTCATGAGTCTCTAATTTGTCTACAGCAAAATAACAATAACCATGGTTATTGAAATGATCTTGCATACGCTTAATAAACTGAGATGTTTTACTAGCATTTTGTATGGATGGAAAATATTCCATCACTCGATGATCCGCATTTAATGCGGACATCGGTAATAGATCTTTATTCGTCCAATTTCTAAGCCCTAGGCGCTCAGTTTTTATAATGTATTTCAAATTTCAAATGTTTTTGAGATAGATTTTAGGTATTAATTATTTGGTCTTTTACGCTGTTCTCTATTTTCCATCTTTTCTCGTACTTTTTTTAGCATTTTGGACTTAAATTCTTGTTCAATATGCAATAATCGCAATGTTTTTTGAGGTGAAATGACCCCTTCGAGATCGGCAATAAATTTTTCTAAAATCTTAGTTTTTTCTTTTTCCATCACGATTTTAGAAGAAATCAATTTTTTTGCATCAGAGTCAGTCATATCTTTTGAGTGTCCTTTGTTGATATCTAGGCTTTTTCTTAGTGCTTTAAGTTCATCTGAATAATTGTTATAAATAGGCCAAAAAAGTTGTGCCTCTTTAGGAGTAAAATCTACCTTCTCGGAAATGAAAGCAATTTTCATCGACTCTAATTTTTCCATTTTTTTCATTCCTCGATCTTGAGCGTTTAGAAAAAATGATAGGCTTAAAAACAAGGTTAACATGCTTAAATGTTTCATGTGTTTATATTTTAGATTATTAAATAAGGTCATAAAAATCATCTGCTATTACTGATTCTGATTCTAAATAATGGTAAAGGATGTTGTCATCAATATCAATCGTTTCTTCGGTGATATTTATTATATCTTCTTCTGTAATAAGATCTATATTTTCAATAAAATAATCAATGTAAACTACTTCCAAATCTTCTTCAACCCCATTCTTATTTGAAAAAAATTGCAAGCTTACGGCTACTAGGAACAATAGTGAAGCAGCAATACCCATTATCTTCGATGAAAACTTAAATCTAATGGATTGGCTTGATAGGTTTTTATTAGAAAGCTTATTTTGTAATTTATCAAAATATTGGTCTGGAGTTTCAAAACCTTCAAAATGAAATGATTTTGTAGATTTTAATCTTATTTCCAAGTCCTTGAAATAATTTTCAGGTATCGAAAAACCATCTTCATAATCCTTCATTCTATCCTTCATATTGAATATTCTGTGATTTAATATATTTTTTCACTTTTTTTAAAGCGTGATGGTAAGATGCTTTAAGTCCACCTACAGAACCGCCTAGAACAGTTGATATATCTTCATATTTCATTTCTTCATAATACCTCAAGTTAAAAACTAACATTTGTTTTTCTGGTAACCTAGCAATCACTTTTTTAATCATTTTTTGAACATCATCTCCATTAAAGTATGGATCTGAAGACAATGTTGATTCTACTAATTCAGCATATTCAATAAACATGGATTGTCTTTGTTTCTTGCGAATGAAACTTAAAGATTCATTAGTAGCAATGCGAAAAATCCAAGTGTAAAGACTTGATTGTCCTTTGAACGAATGGATATTTTTAAAAACTTTAATAAATACATTTTGAATTACATCATCCGCATCATTATGTGAAATGACAATTCGTCTGATATGCCAATATAGTTTTTCTTTATATTGATTGATAAGCAAAACAAAACCTTCATTTTGGGTAGTCGAGTCTTTTAATAATGAAATGATTGTTGAATCGATCAAATAGTACGATTTTATATAAGTTAGACGGTCTTCTAAGTAAAAGGTTTAATTACCAATGAAAGAAAAATGAATTTAAAAATTAGATTTGCATTATTTATAATTGTAAAGCGTACAAAATGTTTCATTGGTTGTCAAAGAAGATATTAGGTTTGAGAGGTTGGACGTTGGAAGGAGATGTACAGAGAGATTTGCCCAAAAAAATGTATGTAGTCGTTCCACATACGCATTGGAGGGATTTTTTTTTAGGATTATCATTGCGAAGTGCATATAAATTTGATGTTGGTTTTATTGGAAAAAAATCACTGTTTGTTTTTCCTTTGGGCATTATAATGCGGTCTTTGGGCGGAATACCTATTGATCGTAGTAAAGGAAAAAACTTTATAGAATCAACAATTGAGGCATTTAAAGGACGAGAAAAAGTATCTATTTCAATTGCACCTGAAGGAACTAGAAAGCAAGTCAAAAAATTAAAAGCGGGATTCTATCATATTTCACGAGGAGCAAACATTCCTTATATTTTAGTAAAATTTGATGTAGGTAACAAAAAATTTGTTTTCAGCGAACCTATTTATCCTGGACCTGAAAAGCGCGAAGAAATGGATAAAGTAGAAGATTTTTTTCGAGGAACTGTCGGCTTTGTGAAAGAATACAGCTTTTTATAATTCAAATTCACCAAATTTCCTTTTCTTTATTCAACCTAACTACTAAAAATTATTAAATGAAGATACTTTATACAACTACGTTTGTCATTTTGAGTTTAATGCTAATGTCTAATCGAATGGGAAGAGGAAACCAAACAGGTGTTGGTGCGACGATGGCCCCAGGAGAAACAGGTCAATTTTGTGGACAGCAAGGATGTCATGCTACAAACACTTTTAGTCCTGAAATAAATATTGAAGTTTTAGATGCGGATGGTAATACAGTATCGGAATATGTTCCTGGAAGTACTTACAATGTAACCTACGAAGCTGTAGCAACCCAATCTGTCGCTGCCGGTTATGGTTTTATGATGATAAGTTTGGATGGCGATAACAACCCAATTGAAACTTGGGCAGATTTACCTGATTTGACACGTTCTATTGATTTAGGCGGTCGAATGTATGTAGAACATACAAACAGAATTGCAGCAGGCACAAAATTAAACTTCACATGGTCCGCACCATCAGATGCTACTACAGATATTACCTTTTATGCATCAAGTGCAGTTGTAAATGGAAATAACAACGCAAGTGGAGATAGTGGACTTGCAACAACGTTTGTATTGCCAATATCCACGGACTCCTCTAATGCTGATTTAAAGAGTGAAAACAATATTTCTGTCTATCCTAATCCAAGTGTAGATTTCATATCAATCGACAATTTAAAAGACCAATATGCTAGATACTCTATTTATAACCAATCAGGGTTATTAGTCCTAGAAGGGATGTATGACTCAAATATAGAAGTTGCTGGATTGCAATCTGGTTTATATTTTGTATCTGTTGGAAATAGTAAAGTATTGAAATTTTTCAAACTTTAAATGAGATCTAAACAGCCGTATATCATTTTTGATTTTGGCAATGTTATTCTTCCATTAGATTATCAAACATGTTTTTCTTCCTTTGAGAGATGTTTAGGTTTGCATTGGGATAAAGATAGCTTACCGAATGATTTGAAGTATATGATGGATCAATTGGAAATAGGATCCATTGATGAAAAGGCCTTTCTAAATTCATTTAAAAAATATAATGAAGCTGCAGATATCAATGCATTGAAAAATGCATGGAATTCGCTACTGAAGAAAATTCCACCCTCTAGATTTGAGTTTTTAAAGCAAATAAAATTAAAGTATAGGTTCGCTTTGTTGAGTAATATTAATAGTATTCATGAGAAATATATTAATGAGTATTTAAAGAAAGAGCACGATATAGATCTTTTTTCAGAGTATTTTGATAAGGTTTATTATTCTCATCATTTAGGTATGAGAAAACCTAATATTTCTATTTATAACTATGTAACAGATGATTTAGGAGTGGATCCTCAGGAAATATTATTTGTTGATGATCTTTCTGAGAATATTGAAGCGGCCAAATCAATAGGATGGAAGGGAGAGGTTCATAATCCTGTAGATAGGATTGAGGATAAGTTAGAGTATTATATAAAATCAAATTTTATATAATACTCTAAATCTATTTTATTTCATTTCAGCGACCGTAGATCTATCGATCAATCTGAATCCATTTCCATGAATGTTTACAATTTCAAGATTTTCATCTTTACTTATATATTTTCTAAGTTTTGTAACGAAAACATCCATACTTCTTGCCGTAAAATAGTTGTCTTCGCCCCAAATTTTAGTCAATGCAATAGACCTTGGTAAAACATCATTTTTATAGATAGCAAACAATCTAAGTAGGTGAGCTTCTTTTGGAGAAAGCTTTTCCATATTGCTTTCATCATTGTTGTGAACCAATTGTCTAAGTGGGTAGTTAAAAACAAAATTACCCATTTCAAATATTTTCACATCCTCATTTAAATCTGCTTGTGATCCAGATCTTTTTAAAATTGCTTGCACACGATACAACAATTCTTCTGAATTAAATGGTTTTGTGATAAAGTCATCAGCACCTATTTTGAACCCTTCAATAATATCTTCTTTAAGCGTTTTTGCTGTTAAAAAGATAATGGGTACTTCCGTATTCTTTTCTCGTACTTCTTTAGCTAATGTAAACCCATCTTTTTTAGGCATCATCACATCAAAGATACAAAGGTCGTATTCATCTTTATTAAATGCTTGAATACCTTCTTCTCCATCTACAGCTAAATGTATATCATAATCATGCATTTCTAAATATGATTTCAATACATCACCAAAGTTCCTATCATCCTCAACTAATAATATCTTTTGATTACTCATTTTTTAAATTTTATTGTACTAAATTCAGTTCCTCTTCTATTAAGATGTTAAAATCGACTATTTGTCACTCCATTCGTGCATAAAAAATAATATAAATGTACTTCCCTCTCCTAACTCGCTTTTAACATTTATAGTTCCTTTGTGCGAATCCATCAGTGCTTTTACATAACTCAAGCCCAATCCAAAGCCTTTAACATTGTGTAAATTCCCAGTGTGTACACGGTAAAATTTGTCAAAAATATATTTTAATGTTTCTTTTTTCATTCCTATTCCATTGTCCGAAATACTAACCTCAACACCATCTCTAACATTTTTTGTAGTGATCATTATTTTTGGATTTTCTGCAGAATATTTTTCAGCATTGTCCAATAAATTGTGAATAATGTTTGATATATGGATTCGATCTCCAAGAACTATAACGTTTTTAGCAATCAATTTGCTTTCAATAACACCACCTCTTTTTTGAACTTTCAAACTTGCATTTTCAATTGCTTGATTTATAATGTCATGTAAGTTTACTTTTGTAACATTAAGATCAAAGTCTTTTTTGTCAATGGTAGCCATTTGAAGGACCTTTTCAACTTGGTTTAACATTCTTGTATTTTCTTGCTTTATAATACCAGTAAACCGCCTTATTTTTTCTTCATTATTAATAATACTAGGACTGTTTATTGAATCAGACGCTAAAGAGATTGTTGCAATAGGAGTTTTGAATTCATGAGTCATATTGTTAATAAAGTCTGTTTTCATTTCGGATACTTTCTTTTGTCTGAAAATAACATAGACTACATATATGAAACAGAATATTATTAATCCAGTAAATAATAAAGAAGCAATGAGTGGAATTAAAATAGAGGAAAGTAAATAATTGTTATACGAAGGAAAAAAGACTTTTAGTGAACCAGGGCTTTGTGATTCGGAATCAAACAAAGGCAAATAAAACTTAGTATCTTTTAATTCTCTTGTCTCTTTTTCTTCAACCTCACTAAAATCCCCTTCTACATCTACTACGTAATTTTTATTGATTGCAATAAAAGAATTAGAATTTTCGCTGTATACTCCGTGATCAAAAGGTAGCTTAACACCCTTTGACTCTAAGGCTGTTTTTAAATAATCCGCTAACTTTTCAATATTAATTTCTTCTAATTTTGTTTCTGGGTCTAGTAAGTAAGGAATACTTTTTAATTCGTAGAGCTTGAGGGTCCCGTCGGATCGATTCGCTTTTTTATTCATAAAATTTGAAACAATCTCTTTGCTTTTACTGGTAAACAACCCTTTTTTATTGGTATGACGCAATACACCTTGAATATCTTGTTCGGCATCATAGTCTAGTTTTTTCTTCACTTCACCAAGAGCAGTATAGACTTTATCTTCAAATTGCTGCTCACCTAACTTAAGCTGCCAATTGATCCAAATAAACTGCAAAGCTGCTAATCCGATCATAGCAGTACTCATTAAAACGACGATGGCCCAAATTGCTTTTTTGTTCATTATATATATTTTACGAACTAAGCGAAATTATAGTTTATAAATAACTTAATTTTACATTTAATTAATATAAAACCAAATCGGTGCAAAAAATAGAACATATAGGTATTGCAGTAAAGAATTTGGAAGAAAGCGAAAAAATATTTTCGGCTCTTTTGAATTCAACTTCGTATAAGCGAGAGTTTGTGGCTTCAGAAAATGTCAATACAAGTTTCTTTAGGAATGGTCCAAATAAAATTGAACTATTAGAAAGCACGGTCAAAGGAGGTGTAATAGAAAAGTACATTGAAAAATATGGTGAAGGTATACATCATATTGCTTTTTCTGTTTTAGACATTTACGCTGAGATAGATAGGTTAAAAAAAGAAGGCTTCAAAATATTGAATGAAATACCCAAAAAAGGCGCAGATAATAAATTAGTATGCTTTGTGCACCCTAAAACAGCAGGTGGCGTATTAATTGAACTATGTCAAGATTTAAACATAAACTAAAAGTGGATCAGTGTCATTAGAATTATTTGATTATATATTAATTTTAGTTGGTGGTTTTATTGCTGGGGTTATAAACACTTTTGCAGGATCTGGATCGATCATTACATTGACTTTACTAATTGAAGTTATGGGGTTAGACCCACTAATGGCAAATGCTACAAATAGAGTAAATGTAGGGATGATGAATTTGTCAAGTTCCTATGGCTTTATTAAAAATGACAAGCTGAATCTGAGAGGTACTTCTATGTATATGGTTTCCCTTGTTATAGGTGCAATCGTTGGTTTGATTTTATTTATGAATGTCTCGTCGGATCAATTTAGGGAAATATTTAAATATTTATTACTCATATTTGTTCCTATTGTTTTACTCAAACCATCGAGGTTTGTTGATTCAAGCGACGCTTTAGTTGATTTACCTAAACCGATTATTTTATTACTTTTTTTTGTTGCTGGACTTTATGGAGGATTTATCCAAATGGGCATTGGGATATTTATTTTGATCTTAATTTTTAGTATTTCAGATTCAGATTTATTAGAATCGAATGCTTTTAAAGTTGCGAGTATTGGGATCTATACTTTTATTGCAATTATTTTCTTTCAATACAAAGGTATGATCATTTGGAAAGCCGGATTACTTATTGGAATAAGTCAATCAATTGGTGGCTTTTTAGCGGCAAAATATGGTTCTCAAAACCCTAACGCAAATAAATGGGCTTATCGAATTCTAATCTTAGTATTAGTTGTAGTTGTACTTCGAGTATTTAACTTAATCAACATTTAAGTTTTACTTCTATCTTTTAATTTTGGAATAGTACAATTGACATTTATTTGTTGTACCTATATCCTAGTATATTTATTTTTAAAATTCAAATGGTATGAGATTAATGCTTCGTTCTTTATTATGTAGTTTCATTTTTTTCTATTTGACTTTTTCATTACAAGCCCAAAATATTTCAACGATGATCATAGGACTTGAAGGTATTCATGATGCAACAACAGCTCAGGTACTTGTAAATGAAAACAATTTTGGAACAGTATTAAAAAATGTTCTAGACGAAATGAGTGGTGGGGGTAAAGTTCAACTACTTGATGGCGTGTATGTATTATCTAGCAGAGATAAGGGTATTCAATTACGAACGAATCAATCCATTCATGGAGTTGGATCACAAACAACTATAAGCGTAAAAGGAAACGGTCCTGTTATCAAATTGGAAGCATCTACAGATCACATTAAAAATGTTAGCATTTCAAATGTATTGATCGCTATTCAAACACCCGATTTTAATAGCCCTATTATAAAGTTTGAAACAAAGAAAGATAAAGATTTGGTCATTCAAAATAATAAGATTGATAACATTAAAATAACGTATGAAACAGATGTAAAAAGAACATGTATTATAGAAATTATTTCAAATGAGAAAGGAATGATTCGGGACAATCAATTTAGAAATATTGAAGCTGAAGTTGCAGCCAATATTTCCAAGATGGATTTCATTTCAATAATATCAAAAGGGAGATTAAGAGATAATGACTTTTATGATATAAATATTAAACGAAGAGGACCTTTTAATGGTAATCTAATTTCGGGTGTAGGCATAAAATTAACGACTCGAAATACGAATGCCTCAATTTTAAATAATAGTTTTCAGAATATCAAAATGCCACCAAGTGAAACTGGTATTTTTTTAGGAATTGGTGATAATACAAATAGTTATAATGTCAAAAAATCATGGATTAATAATAATCGATTTATTGACATTTATTTTGAAGGATATGGAGTAGGTATTGAGTTCTTTAAAATGCCTAATATAAAGGAGTACAATCTAGCTAGAAACGTTTTCAGAGACCTTATTCTTCAAACCAAAAAAGAGTCCACTTATGGTATAAAAAATATTTTTGGTAAGGCCAATGCCTTTATTTATTGTAATATTTATGATTGGAAGAAAAAGAATATTCAATCGGCAAAACAATTTATTGAAATTTCTTCTGAGGCAAGATTTACGATGATTAACAACCCTCAAATGGATATCATAGACATTATAGATAATGGAGATAAAACAGCTATTTATACCAATGGAAGTACCTATCAAGATTTAGATGTAAGCAACATTATGCGAACTGGACAGATTCAAATAGGCGACCCATCAAATGATAACAATGGCCATGAAGTAAAGTTAATTTCCAAATCAAAACCATTGGGTACAGAGTTTAAAATTTTAACAAAAGATAAGGACAACCAATATTCGAAAAAATTGAGTTTTGAACCTAATGGCAATGTAATCATTTCAAAAAAGTTGAAAATAAAATCGCTCCCTATCTTCAATAGTGGAAATATTATTATTGAAAATGATCAAACCATTGGCAAAATCGACCTGAATGAATTGAAAAGAGAACTAGGAATTACAAGTCTCGAAAAAGAATTACAAGGCTATGAAAATTCAGAAAATAAAAAAATAGAAGAATTGATAAACGTTATTGAAAAACTTGAGGAAAAGATAAAAGCGCTAGAAGACCAATCAAATCACCTATAATTATAGACCATGAATCCAAATAAAAACTTCCAAGATGCTTATGATGAATTAAACAAAGCACAAGTTGAGGCAGTTGAAACAATAGAGAATCCAGTAATGGTTATTGCTGGTCCAGGTACTGGCAAAACGCAGATTCTTGCACTTAGAATTTGTAATATTTTGCAAAAAACAGATACACAGCTCCACAATATTCTATGTCTGACATATACAGAAGCTGGTGCTGTTGCAATGCGTACAAGATTGTTGAAGTTTATTGGTCCAGAAGCGTATAATGTACACATATTTACTTATCACGGGTTTTGTAATAAAGTCATTCAAGAAAATAATGAATATTTTGGAGGGTTTAGGAGTCTCCAACTTTTATCGGATTTAGAAACCGTAGATGTATTTCAAGAAATGATTGATAAGTTTCCTGAAGATCACGTTTTTAAACGATTCAAAGGAAATATATACTACGAACAAAATAACTTAAAAGAACTTTTCAAAAACATGAAAAGTGAAGATTGGGAACCTGAATGGATGTTGACCAAAATAGAGGAGCATACCCAAGATCAAATAGAAAACAATCCTACATTTCGCTATAAAAAGAAATATAAAGAATTTAAGGCAGGAGATTTAAAACCGAAAGAGGTAGATAAGTTGAAAAACAACATGGCTAAACTTAAAGCTGCTATCCATGAATTTCATAACTACGAAAAACTTCTGAAAAACAAAGAGCGATTTGATTATGCGGATATGATTCAATGGGTTATAAATGCATTTGACAAATCCCCTGAATTATTGAGTGACTATCAAGAGCAGTACCACTATTTTCTAGCAGACGAATACCAAGACACCAATGGTTCTCAAAATCATTTATTAATGCAATTGGCAAGCTATTGGGAACAACCAAACTTATTTGTGGTTGGAGATGACGATCAATCTATTTTTAGATTCCAAGGAGCTAGTATGAAAAACATCAATGACTTCATTGATAAGTATAATCCAACGTTTATTGTACTTGAAAATAATTATCGATCTCCTCAAGAAATTCTTGATGCATCTAAAATATTAATTGACTCGAATGAAGATCGTTTAGTAAATAAAATTGATGGTCTCAGTAAAAACTTAATAGCTTCTAGTCCTACTAATTTGACAGGACCTCATCCAGAAATTTATTTTTATCAAAACAAACATCAAGAAGAGGCGGCTATTTTTAAAGAAATTAAAAAATGGATAGACCAAGGTAAACCGCTTAATAACTTTGCTATTATTTATCGAAAACATAAAGAGGTTTCCGAACTTATAAACGTTTTAACCAAAGAAGGTATTCCTGTTAACACAAAACGAAGTGTTAATATATTAGAAGTGCCATATGTGCAAAACCTTATCGATATATTGACTTTAATCGATAAGATTTACAATAGTGCTGCGGGAGTAGACGAACTTCTATTTAAGGTGATGTATTTGCCTCAATTTGAAATTTCAATGAAAGATATGCATCGACTTTCTATGTATCAACGATCATTGCCGAAGGAAGAAAAAAAGACATGGTTTGAAATTATTACAACACCAAGTATCATTGAGAAAATTTTGCCGGATGATATTGAGGGATTAAAGAGCTTCGAAAGGATGTTAAATCATTGGGTTCAACAATATAAAGAATTCACGATCCAAGGTCTTTTTGAATTGATTATTAATGATGCAGGAATTTTAAAATCTTCGCTTTTAGCAAATGATGAATATTGGTCTTTTCAATTAATTCAAACCTTATTTGATTACATCAAAGATACCTCTGCACGGAATCCTAATATGGCTTTAGAAGATTTGCTTTCAGATATTGAGAAAATGCAAGAGAATAATATTGCTATTCCTTTTACATATTCTATTCATTCTCCTGACGGAGTGAATTTTATGACTTTTCATGGTTCTAAAGGTTTAGAATTTGAACAAGTATGGATGATAGGTTGTCGAGAAGATAATTGGGAAAAGACAAGAGCTCGATCCTCTGGATATAAAATTCCAGATAATATAATGGCTGTGATGGACGAAGGAATCGAAGATGAAAGACGTTTGTTTTATGTAGGAATGACACGTGCTGAAAAGCGTCTTATAATGTCCTATTCTAAACGAAAAGATGGTGATGCTAGTAAAGAAAGTCTCCCTTCAAGGTTTATTGAGGAGGTTTGTACATTAGATGAAATTAAAAAAAGCGAAGGTATAATAACAAATGAAGAAATCGTAGATTATTTAAATAAGCGATTGACAACGATCAATTTGCCGAAGAAAGACTGGCTTGATCATAATTTGATCGAAGAATCATTGGTTCATTTCAAAATGAATGCTACAAACTTAAATAAGTATTTAGCTTGTCCTATCCGGTTTTATTATGATATTATAATCAAAGTTCCTGGTGCAAGAAATGATAATATGGGTTTTGGTTCAGCGATGCACCATGCCTTAGAGTTCTTTATAAGAGATTGTCGCGAAGCTAAAAAGATTCTTACCGTTGAAAAACTTCATGATCGATATTTTCAAGGTTTAGAAAAGTATAAATCTCACTTTACACCAAGGCAATTTGCTGATCGATTGGCGCTTGGTAAAAGTACATTAGGGGATTATTATGAAAAGTACAAATCTTCGTGGATGTTGCCAGTTGAGATGAATTTTGAGTACAATATTGGATTGACAAACTATAAGGGGATTCCGATTTCTGGGATGTTAGATCGGGTAGATATTTATAAAGATTATATCCATGTGGTCGATTATAAAACAGGTAAATACAAACCAGCAAAGGTTCGTCCTCCAAAGGATGGTGATCATGGAGGCGATTATTGGCGTCAGATGGTTTTTTATAAAATGTTATTGGATTTAGATGTTAAGACAAATAAACCAATGATTTCAGGAGAAATGAATTTTATTGAAAAACAAAACGATGATTTCAAGACACAAAAATTTGTTATCAAGCCAGAAGAAATTGAAATGGTTAGTGAGCAGCTTAAACAAGCTTATTCAGATATTAAAGAACACAAATTCGATAAAGGGTGTGATGATGAATATTGTAATTGGTGCAATTTTATCCAAGCAAATGAAAAGAGCTAAGTAAAGACTTGATAAATTAAATCCTCAATTTTTGAAAGCCCAACCATCTCAATATTGTATTTAGATGGGTCTAATGTTTTTAGATTATAATTCGAAATAAATATTTTTTCAAATCCAAGTCTATCAGCTTCTAATATCCGTTGATCAATTCTATGAACAGCACGTATTTCTCCTGTTAAACCAAGTTCAGCAGAGAAACAATATTTTGAAGACACGGTGATATCCTGCAGAGAGCTTACTAATGATGTTGCGATCGCAAGGTCAATTGATGGGTCTACCATTTTGATCCCTCCCGCTATATTTAAAAATACATCTTGCTGCCCAAATTGCATATTGGCGCGCTTTTCGAGGATAGCCAACAACATATTCATTCTTCTTAAATCAAAACCTGTTGATGATCTTTGAGGATTTCCATAAACAGCAGTACTAACCAAAGCTTGCGTTTCTACGAGCATCGGTCTAGCTCCGTTAATCGTAGCTGCTACAGAGCTGCCACTAAGGTTTTCATCACTTTGACTTAACAATAAATCTGAAGGGTTTGTGATTGCTTTTAAACCTTTTGTAACCATTTCATAGATCCCTAATTCATCTGTTGAACCAAACCGGTTTTTAAGTGATCTAAGTATTCGATAACTGTAGTTTTTATCTCCTTCGAATTGTAAAACAACATCTACAATGTGTTCTAAAATTTTTGGTCCTGCAATGGATCCTTCTTTTGTGATATGACCGATAATAAATACAACAATATTTCTTTCTTTGGCAAATCGTTGTAATTCCGAAGTACATTCTCTTACTTGAGAGACACTTCCTGGCGTTGAATCTTGAAAAGGGGTGGAAATTGTTTGTATAGAATCTATAATAAGAATTTCTGGTTTGACTTCATTTACTTCTTTTAGGATTCTACTTAAATTGGTTTCAGCTAAAACATAACAATGTTGAGATTCTGGGTGAATCCTATCTGCACGCATTTTTATTTGACTTTCACTTTCCTCACCTGAAATGTAACAGATTTTATTAGGCAAGTTTAATGCTAACTGCAATAATAATGTCGACTTTCCTATGCCAGGTTCGCCGCCTATGAGGACAAGTGAGCCTTTTACTAATCCACCTCCAAGCACTCGATTAAGTTCTGCATCTTGACAATCGATTCGATTGAGTTTTTGGTAAACAACAGACTCTATCTTTTTAGCTTTATTGATGACTTTTTTTTCATCACTCCAAACTTCTTTTTTTTGAGATTGTTTTGTCTTTTTTTCTACAATTTCTTCTTGAAGTGTATTCCACTCCTCGCAAGAGGGGCATTTTCCTAACCATTTTGGTGAGATGTATTGACAATTTGTACAATGAAAATTTGTCTTCATAATTTTTGATTAGAAATCAAAAGTAGACAATTTATTTTCTTAAATATTTAAATATTATTTGAAATAAAAGTGATTTTAGAAATGCAATTTATTGTAACTATTTGATTGTCAAACAAATAAGAATTTTTATTTTTTTTGAATAAAGTTGTGACTTTAGTAACTTATTGCGTCTAAATAGTTGACTTGTGCTATAGCTGAGTCTTAAATTGATGATATTTTTATCTAAATAAAGATTGGAAAACAGTTTTATATTGTTTTCAATTGGTTTTTTGGGGTTATGCAGGGTCCTTCTTATAGTTGGTCCCTGTTTTTATTTAACCTGCACAATGGACACATTTTGTACTTTCTGGCATAAACATGAGCCTTCCAGATTGAATAGGTTTTTTGCAGTTAGAACAATTACCAAATGCTTCTTTTTCTACATTTATTAATGCAATTTTTAGTTTACTTAGCTTAGAAATTTTGTTTCTAAGAGAAGCTTCCATTACACTTTTATTATTAATGGCATCTATTCTACTAATTCTCCCGATAGCGTTTTCGGGAGCAACGGGTTGTGTCATCTTTTTTGTTGCTTCAATGTCAATGATATACTTATCAATAAGTTCTTGAATTTTAATTTTTAAACTATTTCTTTCAGAAGCATTCATTGATATATAGACGATCGTTTGATAAAAAGGTACATTTTTGTACACCTAAATACTATAAATAATGTTGTTTCAGTTCGTTTTATTCGTAATTATTTACTTTTGAAAACAAAACGAAGGAGTTGGAAAAATTAGATTTATATATTGAAAGTTTGATCTTTACTTCGGACAAACCTATTTCTGTAAAAGAAATAAAAGAGGTGCTTGAACTTAAATTTGAAACTAAAGTCTCAAAAGATCATATCTTGGAAGGGATCGACAACCTTACAGATAAATATAATGATGAATCCTTTTCGTTTGGATTAATAGAAATTAATAATGGTTTTCAATTTATGACTAAAGGTGCATATATTGATGTTGTTGGAAAAAACTTACAACTCAAAAACAAGCGAAAACTTAGTAAATCAGCACTTGAAACATTATCTATTGTTGCTTATAAGCAACCAGTTATAAAATCAGAAATTGAAAGTATCCGAGGGGTGGCAAGTGATTATTCAATTCAAAAACTTTTAGAAAAAGAATTGATTGAGATAAAAGGCAGAAGCGAAGGTCCTGGGAGACCTTTATTATACATAACCTCTGAAAAGTTTATGAACTATTTTGGGTTAAAAACACTTAATGATTTACCGAAGCTTAAAGAATTTGAACAAGCAGAAAATCAAATTGGAGAGTTAGCGCCAATTGAAGAATCAGAGTAGAAACTTCGGTCGTGAGTTTCACAATAATTGAAAAGTATGGAAAGCCTAAGTAAACCTTTAGTTAATAAAGTAGCGCAAAGTAAGTTAATCACGTTTAATCTTGAGGATTTTTACCCTAAAGAAGAAATCGTAGAATTAGATATATCCCCTTTTTTGTTTAAAGGGTTGTTGCTAAAGGAAATGGATTTTCGAAAATCTATAAAAGCACTTGATTGGTCTACGTTTAAGAATAAGATATTGATAGTACATTGCAGTACGGATGCTATTATACCTGTTTGGGCTTATGCCTTAATTGCTACCTATGCAGCTGGAGAAGTTCATGATTTATTTATTGGTTCAAAATCGAACTATATAGATACGTATTACAAGCAAGTTGTAAACCAAATGGATGTTAACGTTTTTAATGATAAGATGATGGTTATAAAAGGTTGTTCGGAACAAGAAGTTCCGGCATCTGCTTATGCTTATATTTGTCAAAAATTAACGGGTGTAGCAAAATCAATTATGTATGGAGAACCTTGTTCGACCGTACCATTGTACAAGAAAAAGAAAGAAGCATAGATTTTTAACAAAATTAAAAGAAGTTTCTTGTCGTTTTATCAATACTTTTGAGCTACTTATGAAAAATATATTCTTTGGTCTTTTTGGTGTTGCATCTTTGTTTGTAGGTGTTATTGTTTTTAGTGCATTTTCGGATAGTCCATTGGCTAATAAGATTGAAAATATTTTACCCCAAGTTATTAAATCTGCTTACAAAGGCGAACAAACCAATTTTTGTGGAGAGATTGTACCTATAAATGTAGATACAAAAGAGCGACTTGATAGAGAGTTATCCGTAAATGCTTATTGGCAATCTTCAACGTTACTGAACATAAAATTAGCAGCAAAATATTTCCCAATAATAGAACAAATATTAAGAGAAGAAGGAGTTCCCGATGATTTTAAATATTTGGCAGTAGCAGAAAGTGGTTTAAGAAATGTTGGAAGCCCAGCAGGAGCACGTGGTTTTTGGCAGTTTATGAAATTGTCAGCAAAAGAGTATGGATTGGAAATAAATTCTGAAGTAGATGAAAGATTACATTTAGAAAAATCTACTAGAGCTGCCTGTAAGTATTTAAAAAGATTACAAAAAAGATTTAATTCATGGACGAACGCAGCTGCAGCTTATAATGTGGGACCTACTAAGTTTAGTAGTGAAATGAGAAAACAAAAAGAGCAGTCGTATTATAACCTAAATTTAAATCAAGAGACTTCGAGGTACGTTTTTAGATTAATAGCTCTGAAAGAAATATTAAAACAGCCTGAGAATTACGGATACTATTTGGATCCAGCGGATTCATACCAGGAGGTTAATAATTACTATGAAGTTGTGGTTGATAAAACAGTACCAGATTGGGCAACATTTGCCAAAGAAAAAGGAATTAGTTATCGAATGCTAAAAGTGTATAATCCTTGGCTTATTGATTCTAAGTTAACAGTAAAAAATAATACCTATAAAATTCGAATACCTAGGAATGGGTAAATGTTTATTGAATTCCTCTATAATACCAAAAGAAGTCTCTATTTTTAGTAAACACTAAATAGGACTAGAATGAAATTCTTCTATATAATACTATTCTTTTTTTGCTTTAGCATAAATCAATCAATCGCACAAATTATGCGGTGTGGATCTTCCATTCAAGTGCAAAAAATGGAAGACAAAATACCAAACTATAAATCTTATGTTGAAAAAACATTTGATTGGGCAAAATCTAATGAAGCAAATCGAGGGGAGATATATACAATTCCAGTAGTTGTTCATGTTATCTATAATACACCTGAGCAAAATATTTCAGATGATTTGATTAATGATCAAATGGAAGTTCTTAATCAAGATTTTCGTAGAACGAATGCAGATGCCAGCTTGACAAGAGATCTCTTTGTAGATATAGCAGGAGACACAGAAATTGAATTTGCATTAGCTAAGTACGACCCTCAAGGAAATGAAACTTCAGGTATTACACGTACTCAAACAGATGTACCATCATTTGTAAATTTTGATATTACGACGTTGTTACAAGCTGTAATAGAGTGCGGTATAGATTTGGCTTCAGGCGAATTTACTGACGAGCAACTTGCTTGTCTTACTGAACTATTAGGTACAGGACTTGATTTAGATGCGCCGAAATCGTCAGATACAGGTGGGGTTGACCCTTGGGATGTAAATAATTATTTAAATATTTGGGTTTGTAACATGGCGATTGATATTGGAGGAATGTCAGCTCCATTTATTTTAGGTTTTGCATATCCACCTGTAGGTGCACCGAATTGGCCCACAGAAGATTTTCCACCGGATTATTTTGAAAAAGACGGAGTAACGATACATTATCAAGCTTTTGGTCCGAACAACCCGGAAGCTGGTACATTGGCTGGAATAAACGATAAAGGTAGAACAGCAACCCATGAAGTAGGACATTATTTGGGGTTAAGACACATCTGGGGTGATGGAGATTGTTCAATGGATGATGGAATAGACGACACACCTCCAGCTGGAGAAAACTCCCAACCGACGACAACACCTGTACCCACTTGTGAACAAATGCACGATAAGGATAGTTGTGTCGATGATATGTTGCCAGATATGATAGAAAACTATATGGATTATAGCATGGAGCATTGTCAGAATATGTTTACAAAAGAACAAAGCCAGTTAATGCGATCTATGTTAGAAGGCCCAAGAAATGAGTTAATAACAAACGTACCTACGTCTTATCAAAGTATTAGGTTAACATCATTATCTATTTCACCAAACCCATTTGGTGAAATTTTAAATGTAAAGTTAGATCGACAAAGTAAAGGTGTCCTAGAGCTTTTTAATTTACAAGGACAATCTTTGGTTGTACAAACATTTATAAATGATGTACAAGTAAATACTCAAAAGCTTAATGCAGGAGCCTACATTATCGTACTCACCTTGGAAAATGGCGAAAAGTTCGTTCATAAATGCATTAAACAATAATATAAGACAAAAAGGCAGTTTAAAATAATTTTAATGACAAAAAGGCAGCACCTTAAATAAAGATGCTGCCTTTTTGGTCTTAAAAGCGGAATGGTACACCAATTGATCATGATTAAGTATAATTATTAATCACAAAAATTTTTAATCAATGAGATATTCAACAAAAAACAACACGTGTAATCCTAACCGAAACCAATCTTCTGCTTCTTTTTTATTTAATGATTTTCTTGGCGATGTAGCTGTTGCCATGAAAAATATGGAAAAGAATCAAAATGTTAACAGTCCTAGTATTCGAACGAATATTCAAGAAGTTGAAAACGGATTTTCCTTTAGTATGGCATTACCTGGTGTAACAAAAGATCAAATTTCTTTGGATATAAATGATACAATTTTGAAATTATCGGTAGCACCAAGAACAGAAGAAGATCACAAAAAATATTCTTTTAAAGAATTTGACTATTCTGGGGCAAAACGATCTTTCAAATTATCAAAAGCAATTGATGTTTCTACTGTTTCTGCAGAAATGACTGATGGCATTTTAACAATAACAATGTCAAAGAAACCTGCATTTGTACCAAAGTCTATCACCATTAAATAATAAATAATGAACCACTTACAAGGAGAAATAAATATAAATAAAATGATGAATCACTTATTTGATCAAGGCGTTAATCAGTTGTTTAAGTCAGATTTTAGTAATAATCATGTTGACACAAATTTAGTAGAATCTGAAAAATCATTTTCATTCGAGTTGGCAATTCCAGGAATGAGTAAAGATCATATTCATTTGAAATTGGAAGAAAATGTGCTTATTGTAGAAACAATAGAAAATGAAAAAGAGGAAGAAATCAAGTTTCTTTCAAAGGAGTTTGATTTTGAAGTAACAAAACGCCATTTAAAATTGCCTAAAAATATTGATAGATCAAAAATAAAGGCTGCATACAAGGATGGAGTACTAGTTGTGACGATGCACAAGAAGAAAGAAGAAGTGCTTAAAAAAACAGCAATTGAAATTAAATAAAAATCATTTTTGGGACCTTATTAACACTCGTTAATTACGAAAGAGTCATCGCGTAGATGGCTCTTTTTGTTTAGAATAGATGGGTTTCAAAAACTTGTATTGAATGCCAGCCATCCAAATGTTTAATGCCCTTTCTTTTCCTTTTTGAATGTAGTCTTCACGCCTCAAAAAACCTATGAAGTTAATCGTATTGTTTGCACTATAATTGACACCCAACTCCGATCTCCAACGTTGAATATTGTTTTCATTAAATTGAAAAAAGGGTTCAATAGCTGCAAAAGGTCTCCATCTATTGTCGAATAGTGGGTAGGCCGTAGTGATTTTATACCTCAAAAAATCAGGATCTTCTCTATCATTAATATCCAATGCTCCATGGAATTTTATATTATGACTGATTTTAAGATTAGGAATAAATTCTGGCATGTTATAGTTTACATAAAACCATATAAACTGTCTTGGTCTTTGATTTGGAATTAACCAGGTGCGGCCTAAAGCAGAAGCATTCCAACGTTTTGTGATTTTTCGAGTAATAGAATAATCCAAGGAAGCATTTTGAAACTGACTTATATCATCGTTGAATCTATATATTGGGGTGATATCTGATTTCCATTTTTCATCTATTTTGAATGAAAATTTAGTAAATGACCAAAGGACATTGTCTAATTTGGATTGGCCAAAAGACGAAAAAGAACTAAGTATAATGACAATACCGAATAATAAAAAACGAAGGTTTTTAAAAGAAATATTGTACATCAATGATTAAAGTTTTACGTATTCTAATTTGATGACCAAGATACAGATATCTTTACAAGCCTATAAAGTAAAATTAAAAGATGGTAGCAATCATATTTCTTGTTCTAAGTACTTTGTTTATGGTTACACTTTTACAAAGTTTATTTAAGCTTCTTTTTGGTGAAGAAAAGATTGAGAAGACAGGATCTTCTATTATAAAATTATTTGCTATTCCATTGATTAGCTTGATCGTCTTTATTTTGTTTGTTATGGTTGTTTTGCCAAAAATGAGCTAATTCTTAAATGATAAAGTGGCCATCTTTATAAATGAGGACCTCATCAGCAAAGATTTTTCCGCCATCTTTCATATCTGCAATCATGTCCCAATGAATTGCAGAATTATTCTTCCCACCACAATGTTTATATGATTGACCTAGTGCCATATGAATGGTACCACCAATTTTCTCATCAAATAAAATATTTTGGGTGGGTGTTTGAATTTGATAATTTGTACCTATTGCGACTTCTCCAAAATAATTAGCTCCTTCTGTTTTAAGTATTTTGTCGAGAAGCTCTTGCCCTTTTTTGGCAGTTCCTTTTATAACTTTTCCATCTTTTACGGTAAGTTCAATTCCTTCGACAGCATAGCCTGCATAAACCGAAGGATAGTTAAAATAGATCGTTCCATTAACACTATTTTCGACAGGTGCAGAGAATACTTCTCCTGAAGGCATATTGGTTTTTCCATCACTATTAATCCACGTTCTACCTTCAACCGAAAATGAAATATCGCTATGTTTATTTACATAACGAATGTTATTTACTGGGTTAAGAAAGTCTACAAGCTTCTGTTGTTGCTTACCTACCTTTTTCCATTGTTCTGCAGGGTTTTCATCATATAGATAGCATGCATTAAAAACGAATTCTTGATATTCTTCAAGTGACATTCTAGCCATTTGTGCTGAAGCTATGGTTGGATATTGGCAAAGTGAACGCTTGAGTGCTTTGGTAGCTGTACGTTCAAAATAAAGCGTATTTAGGGGTTGCATAGCCTTACGTCTTGCAGCTATTTTTTCTTTATCTAAATGCTGGTCTTCCATTAAATTAAAAGGAGCTCTAATAACAATATAGGCGTCAAAAGATTCCATAGCCTTTTGATTTAGCGTGGGTAGCGAATTTAAAGCTGCATTATTTGCTTCTTGATAAAAAATTTTATTTTTTCCTTGAAAGTCGAGATCATATTCTACTATTCCGCCTTTTGAAAGTGCATATCTATACACTTCTTTTACCAGAGGTTCTGCAAGTGTTGTGCTTTTAATATACAACTTTTCTCCTGGTTTTAAAGAGACACAATAGTCCACAAGAAGTTTTGCATATTTTTTGAGAATGTCCATGATTACCAGTATTTCGTTTGATATGGGTATCGCTCATTATATTGTGCTTCTATCATGTTTTTCATTTTTTCACGAAGCAGAGCAATGTTTTCTTTTGTTTTAGCTGCAATAAAAATAGTATCTTTTTGATATTCATTTCGCATACGATCTTCAAGCGCTTGAAGGATTAATGCTTTATTTTCTTCATCTAATAAATCATCAAAAAAATCTTTTCTGTACTTGTCTATTTTATTGAACACAATCAGCGTCGGTTTTTCTGAGGTGCCAAGTTCTAATAGTGTTTTCTCCACAGTCTTCATATGATCTTCAAAAAATGGATGTGCCATATCTACAATGTGAAGTAGGATGTCACTTTCTCGAACTTCATCCAAAGTTGATTTAAAACTTTCAATTAAATGGTGGGGTAATTTCCGAATAAAACCTACCGTGTCAGAAAGTAAAAACGGCATTCTTTCAAAGACTACTTTTCTTACTGTGGTATCAAGAGTGGCAAACAATTTATCTTCCGCAAATACATCTGATTTACTTAATAGATTCATTAAAGTAGATTTTCCTGCATTGGTATAACCGACAAGAGATACTCGTATGAGATTACCTCTATTTTTTCTTTGAGTAAAATTTTGTTTATCTATTTTTTCCAATTTCTTTTTAAGTAGAGAAATTTTATCTCTTACTATCCTACGATCTGTTTCTATTTCTTGTTCACCAGGTCCTCTCATTCCAATACCACCTCGTTGTCTCTCGAGGTGATCCCAAAGACCTCTTAATCGAGGGAGCAAATACAAAAGTTGTGCGAGTTCTACTTGTGTTTGTGCTTGAGCTGTCTGAGCTCTAGCAGCAAAAATATCTAAAATAAGACTTGAGCGATCTACAATTTTAACCTTCAATTCTTCCTCAATAATATGTACTTGCTTACCTGAAAGGTCATCATCGAAAATTACAAGATCAATTTTTTTGTCTTCTACATATTGTTTTATTTCTTCCAACTTACCTTTCCCAACAAATGTTCTTACATCAGGATGAGGTAATCTCTGTACAAATCTTTTTTTAGTTTCCGCTCCTGCTGTTTCGGCCAAAAACTGCAATTCGTCTAGGTATTCTTCTGTTTGTTCAGGAGAACCTATTCCGGTTACTAATCCAACAAGGACAGCTGTTTCTTTTTCTTTTCTTAGTCCTTTTTTAGCCTTTTCTCCTATGTTCCATTCATTCGCCATTCAATTATTTTTTTAACCAAGAGTTTGGATTTAATTTTTGCTTCCCTTTCCAAATTTCGAAATGAAGTACATTTTTTTCAACTTCTCCTAAGATATCCCCTTGTGACACTTCTTGTCCAATATTTACACTATTCGAAGATAATTTGGAATATATAGTATAGTATTCCCCATGTTGAACCATGATCATGATATTATGACCTGGAATGGTTTGAATACTAATAACTTTACCATTAAAAACAGATAACACTTTCTTATCGTTCAATAATTTTATGTCTATCCCATTATTTTCAATGTAAAGGCCTTTAATACTAGGGTGAGGTTGTTTGCCAAACGCAGAAACGATTACACCATTATTAGAAGGCCAATGTAAGGTTGATTTTGCGATGGAAAATGTTGAAGTCACCTTGGTTGTTGTCTTTAATATTGTGCCTTTTTTCTCTTTTCTCTGTTTATCTTTTGCATTACGAATAGCGAGTTCTATTGCTTTTTCGATAGCTAGGTTTAATCGCTCCCTAGATTTATTTTTTTCAATTAGTTCTTTTTTAAGGGATTGACTATTTTTTTCTAAGGTTTGAAGTAAAGATTGTTTTTCTATTAATTGTTTATTGAGTGAAGATTTAACTTCAACCTCTTCTAAGGCTAATTTTTGACTTTCAATTTCTACTTTTTCAAGGTGAGATAGCGTATTGTTATAATCTTCGTACGCATTATTGAGTTGGTTTTTTTTAGCCAAGTAATAGTTTTCTAGTTGACGTTGCTGTTGCATTCGTAACATGCCATCTTTAAAGCCATTAGCTGATAGGATATATTGCCATTTTGATTGTTGTAAATGTTGAATATGTCTTTTCCGTAGTAAAGAATTATATTGCTTTTGAATATGCTGAATGTCAATAAATAAAGAATCTTTTTCCAAGTTGTTAATAGAGATATCTTCTTGGATAGCATCCAATCCAGATTGAATATTATTTAATAATGTCTCTCGCTCTTTGATTTGTTTTTCTACGAGCATAAATTCTTCAACTGTGGCCTTTTTATCCTTCTTTGTTTGACTTAATACAGCTGTTGTTCGTTCTATTTCTCGATTAATTTTTTCTCTTTGAATTTCAAGATCTTTTTTGGATTGCCCAAACGTTATTCCAATAATAAAAAAGGTTAACCCTAAGGTTGTAAGACTACGAAAAAGGGAGTGTAGATTCGTTTTATTTATAAGCATTAATTCAACTTAGCTTGTAATCGATCTGAATAATTACCTAGTGCTTTTGAAAGTTCCCAATGTTTCAATGCTTCTTTTGGTTTGTCTAATGAATGATAAATATCACCTAGGAGTTCCTGAGCAAAAGCATCTTGTTTTAAGATGTTAATCTTAAGCGCCTCTAATTTAATTAAACCTTTATTAGCTTGATTCAAAACAAACAAACCATATGCTTCCGTTAGTGTGAATTTAAACTTGTTGACTACATTTGATTTAGCAATAAAACCATAAATATCATCGAAGGAAGTAGCATCATTTATTTCATTTAGAGCATAAGAACTGATTTTGTACCAAAAGTACCCTTCAGCATTATTGGGATAAAAATCTATGGTTTTTTCTGCAAACTTTTTTAGTTCTTTATAAGAAGAAAGTGCATATAAAACTTCCATTTTTTGTGCCCAAACGGAGTAAACATTATCATTTAATTCTAGCGTCCGATCATAACTTTTTAGTGCTGTTTGAGGTTGACCCGTTAAATTCATAATATCTCCTCGAATAGCATGTGCTTTCGCTTCATTTGGATAGTTGGCAACTAATGATTCGCTCAAGGCACGTATAGCATCTACATACTCAATATCTTTTTCAAAGGGTATTTGCTCAACATAAGGAATCAGTTCTTTTATTTTTTGATCTAGTGGAATATTTGGGTTGCTAACTAATGGTTTGATAGCAAATAAGTATTTACTTTCTTCTGATGTGTTGGATTCATCTTTTAAAAGAGAGATATTGGCTTGAACATTTTCAGGATCAATCGCTAATACTTTTTTAAACATTTTTTTTCCTTCGTCGATTTGATTTAGATCGACATATTGTAGGGCCAAGTTGTTCATATGATCAACATTTCCTGGATACAAACGAACTAAATTTTTGAGTACAGTCAAACCTTCTTCTTTACGACCTTCGTTGTTTAAGTAATCTAATTTCAGATAGCTCGATTTTTCAGTTGTTCCAGTTTTATTTTCAATCTCTGTGATCATATTAATTCCAGCATCTGTATTCCCATTTTTAAATAGGTTATGGGTTTTTCGATACATCAATGCTGTATTTTTGGGCTCAATTTCGAGCGCATTTTCAATAGATTGGTTCGCAGCGGTATAATCCAACATTAGTTCTTGAATGTCTGCTGCCAGAAGGTGATACCACTTATTGTTTTTATAGAGTTTTATTGCTTTGTTAATTTGTGACAACGCATCTGGATAATTCTCTTGTACTAAATAAAATCTGGCCAATTGATAATAAGTGGCATCATTGGTTCTATCTAACTCCAACAATCCTTTAAGCTTTTCTTCTTGTTCTTTTGGTTTAGAAGAATACTTGTAAAATTCTGCGGTAATATACTCTGTTTGAGTTTTTATATCAGATTCTGAATAAATACCTGGTTGAGCATTTATATATTGAAATGAGAAAAGAAGTATTAATGAGTAAAAAATCTTCATCAAGTAAAATTACCAATAAAAAATAAAGAAGTCACTAGCGAACCATTCATTGATCGTCCACCACAAATTTCTTTTTTCTTATTACAATGATCAAAAAACAAATCAGGCTAGTTTAGAAAGCAAACGTTATGATAATAATGTTGATACAAAGAAATGAGTCCGTTTTTATTATTATTTTTTGATTCTGTTTTCTTCCTAGCTCTTTTATTGAAACCACGATTTAAAGATAATTATTCTACAATGGTGATTTTTAACATATTCGTTCTAAATCTTTTGTGGAGTGGCATTGATCCTGTATTTACCATAATATCGCCTTCTTTTAAATGATTATGTTCTTTTAATATCGAAGCGACATCTTCGATCGTATCATCCGTCGTTGTAAACTTATCGTAAAAATACGTCTTTACCCCCCAAACTAAATTCAAGGTTGCTAACAAATGTCGTTGGGATGAAAAAATAAAGATTCTTGATTTTGGTCTATAACTAGATATTTTAAAGGCAGTATATCCAGAGACGGTTAAACCACTAATTGCTTTTGCTCTTATGTCTTCTGCAATTTTTGCAGCATTGATACACATTGTATCTGAATAAAAGGTTTCTGATTTTTTATTTGGCTTAGGTCTTTTATTTGTTAGTTCATAATGTTTTTCTGCTTCAGCAACGATTTTACTTACATACTCAACAACTTTAGCTGGGTGATTACCTACAGATGTTTCACCACTTAGCATAACCGCATCGGTTCCATCGAGGACTGCATTTGCAACATCGGCTACTTCGGCACGTGAAGGAGATATATTTTCTATCATACTTTCCATCATTTGAGTTGCAACAATGACAGGTTTTGCTTTTTGAATACACCTTGATATAATTTCTTTTTGCATAGAAGGTACTTTTTCCAATGGTACTTCTACACCTAGATCACCTCTTGCTACCATAACGGCATCCGTCGTTTTAATTATTTCTCGGATGTTTTTTATGGCTTCTGGTTTTTCGATTTTAGCTATAATTTTTGCCTTGTGGTTTTCGGCTAAAATTTTCTCTCTTAATTCATCAATATCTTGGGCTCTTCTTACAAAAGATAAGGCAATCCAATTTACAGGTTGAGTAAGAATAAACGCTAAATCTTTAAGATCTTTTTCAGTCAAAGATGGCAACGATAATGTTGTATCAGGTAGATTTACTCCTTTATTAGATTTTAAAACGCCTCCAAAAACGGCTTTTAATTCAACTTCATCTTTTTTATTTGAAGCATGTACTACGAATTCCAGTTTACCATCGTCACATAAAACTTTTTCCCCTACGGTTACATCTTTTGCAAAATCGATGTAACTCATATAGGCTTTTTTTGAAGTGCCTAAACAAGGAGTAGAAACGAACTTGATGATATCTCCAGTTTTTACTTCTACACCTCCATCCTTCATTTCTCCAACTCTTAATTTGGGTCCTTGAAGATCTGCTAAAATGCTAATGTGTAAATTATATTTTTTGTTGATTTTCTCAATTCGATCAATAATACTTTTGTGAGTAGCATGATCCCCATGTGAAAAGTTTAATCGCAGAACATCTGCACCTGCTTTAATTAATGCAAATAAATTCTCCTCACTTGAACTTGCTGGTCCGATTGTGGCAACAATTTTAGTGTTTTGATGTCTAATTTTAGGTGTAGAATGCATAGGAAATAGTTTGTTAATCAGCTAAGGTACTTTGTTTATTTGAAGTTGATAAGCTAAAATGCAATAATTTAAATATTAGAAATGACCACCTGGAATGCGGAAATAAGCTAAAAATTCATGTTTTTTTAAAAAATTAAATGTTTTTTGAACCAAAAAAACAAATGTATCCTTGTGAATAAGAATCTTATTCATTTAATTTGCAGCCTTAAAATAAAGTATTATGTCTGAAATAGCAGAACGAGTAAAAAAAATCATCGTAGAAAAACTAGGAGTTGACGAAGGAGAAGTGGTAAATGAGGCTAGTTTTACAAACGATCTTGGAGCAGACTCTCTTGACACTGTAGAGTTGATCATGGAATTCGAAAAAGAATTTGATGTATCAATTCCGGATGATCAAGCAGAGAATATTGCAACAGTGGGTCAAGCCATTGAATATTTGCAAGCTAACTCGTAAAAACATAAAAAATGACTCTTTTTAGAGTCATTTTTTTTCTCCCTGAAGCAAATGTTTTACATTCTTAGTCAATAACTATTGAGCTTTGACTAACTGTGATAAAATCCTTAATTTGCAAGAGCATAAATGCATACTATTAAATTCATTTTAATTACATTTTGATGAAAAGAGTTGTAATCACCGGTATTGGTGCGTTAACACCCATAGGGCTTAATGCAAAAGCTTATGAGGAAGGATTGTTTGCAGGAAAATCAGGTGCTGTGCCGATTTCAAGATTTGATACAACCAATTTCAAAACTAAATTTGCATGTGAGCTGACGGATTTTAACGTATCAGACTACCTTGATAGAAAGGTGACGAGGAGAATTGACTCATTTTCAAGTTATGCTTTAATCGTTGCTGCAGAGGCAATGGAAGATAGCGGGCTGAATGTTGACACGTTGGATTTAGATCGAGCCGGAGTGATCTGGGGTAGTGGTATTGGTGGATTCGAAACCATAGAAAGTGATATTGAAGAAGCAGCAGGGTTTGGAAATACGCCTCGATATAGTCCTTTTTTAATCCCTAAACTTATTACGGATATAGCTCCTGGACATATTTCAATCAAATATGGATTTAGAGGTGTAAATTATGCAACTGTTTCAGCATGTGCATCATCTTCTCATTCAATTATTAATGCAGCAGACAATATTAGATTAGGAAGAGCAGATGTTATAATTGCTGGTGGTTCAGAAGCTGCCGTTACTAAAGCAGGAATTGGTGGTTTTTCCTCTATGAGAGCATTATCTCAAAGAAATGATGATCCACAAACGGCATCAAGACCATTTGATGTAGATCGAGATGGATTTGTACTTGGTGAAGGAGCTGGCGCATTAATTTTAGAAGAATTAGAACATGCAAAAAAGCGTGGAGCACACATATATGCTGAGTTAATAGGGGTAGGAATGACAGCAGATGCGCACCACATTACGGCACCTCATCCAGAAGGTTTAGGGGCTAAAAATGTTATGAAAGTAGCATTGAAAGATGCTAAATTGACAAACGAGGCAGTCGATTATGTAAATGTACATGGGACATCTACACCTCTAGGTGATGTAGCAGAAACAAAAGCCATAAAGGGTGTTTTTGGAGATCATTCGTATGACCTCAATATTAGTTCTACCAAATCAATGACTGGTCATTTATTAGGTGCTGCTGGATCAATTGAAGCGATAGCTGGAATCTTTGCGATTAAAAACAATGCTATACCTCCTACGATTAATCATGTTACAGACGACCCCAATATTGATAATAAATTAAACTTTACTTTCAACAAACCACAAGAAAGAAAGGTAGATGTTGTACTGAGCAATACCTTTGGCTTTGGAGGGCATAACGCAACAGTGGTATTGTCAAGATTTAAAGGATAGGTGTGGGGATAATTCGAAAGTCGTACAACTATTTTTTTTCAAATGAAAAAGAACTTGCTGCTAAACTGTATCAAGTTTTAGGTTTTGTTCCAGATCACAT
This sequence comes from uncultured Saprospiraceae bacterium, assembly GCA_937924805.1. GTDB lineage: Bacteria > Bacteroidota > Bacteroidia > Chitinophagales > Saprospiraceae > JAHDDO01. The sequence continues at coordinate 103,865 of CALDTZ010000006.1, read as the reverse complement.
TGCCATATTTAAAACTGCGTTTTCACATAAATCCTTAAACGCAAACAGTAAAAAAACACATAATTACAACAATGAGCGTCTTGAGTTTCTTGGTGACGCCATACTTTCTACGATTGTCGGTGAATATTTATTTAAAAAGTATCCAAAACAAGATGAAGGTTTCTTAACTAAGATGCGGTCCAAAATCGTAAAAAGAAATACATTAAATGAAGTCGCAGATAAAATGGGCCTTGATGTTATTCTATCAGAATATTCTCTAGGTATTCTATCAAGTTCAATGAAAGGAAATGCTCTTGAGGCTTTAATTGGAGCGATTTATATCGAAAAAGGTTACGTTGGAACAAGAAACTATGTAATCAAACATATTTTGATGAAACATCTTAATATGGAGCGATTAGAAAGTTTTGACGATAACTACAAAAGTAGATTACTTGAATTTTGTCAAAAAGAAGGTAAAACGGTTGAATTTGTATTAGTAGACAAATATAAATTTGATAAAAGAGACCGATTTAAGGTCGCCGTTCAAGTAAACGGAAAAAAAATTGGGACAGCCGAAGATTATAATAAGAAATCTGCTGAACAAAAAGCTTCCTCAATTGCTTTAAAGAGTATACTAAACAACTAAAATGGATTCCCTTACACAGATTGTGTTGGGCGCTGCTGTTGGCGAAGCAGTTCTCGGTAAAAAAGTTGGAAATAGAGCAATGCTCTGGGGTGCAATTGCAGGTACTATTCCTGATTTGGATATTATTTCGAATTTATGGTTATCTGACTTGCAAGGATTGGCGGCACATAGAGGGTTTAGTCATTCCTTTTTATTTGCTATTCTTGGTGCTTTAGTTATGGGTTATACCGTTTCAAAAATATATGATTCGCCATATCACAAGTGGATTTCTGTTGTAGCTCGAACGCTGCTTATTGGAAGCTTTACAATAGGTCTGTTTTATTTAGGGGTTACCAATGAAGGAATAGGCAAGTTTATAATACCGTTGATTGCTATTACGATTGCTGGTTTGGCTTTTAGGTTTATAAAAAGACGGTATTTTGACAATAAAATTGAGATGCCTGAAGCAACCATGAAGGATTGGATTAAATTGTTTTTTTGGTCTATTGTTACCCATCCTATTTTAGATAGTTTTACGGTATATGGTACACAGCTCTTTTCGCCTTTTAGTGATACTAGAGTTTCTTTTAATAATATTTCAGTTGCAGATCCAGCATATACATTGCCTTTTTTAATTTGTTTGATTATTGCTTCTTTTTACCATAGGAAACACCCATTACGGAGTAAAATTAATACAGCAGGGATTATTATTAGCTCGCTATACATGATCATGACGTTTTTTAATCAAAGCAACGTAAAGACTGTTTTTGCTGAAAACCTATTGGCAAATGAGATTGAAGCCAAAAGGACGCTTGTATCACCAACCATATTTAATAATATCCTGTGGTATTGCGTTGCAGAATTAGAAGATGAATTGGTGTTTGGAAGATACTCACTAATGGATCAAGATAAAGAAATGGTCTTGCATAGGTTACCCAAGAATGAAGCATTACTTGCAGGATACGAAACGGATGAAGTGACTCGAATCCTGAAGTGGTTTTCTGACGGGTATTATCATATTAATATAAATGAGTCAGGGCAGACACAGTTTAACGATATGCGTTATGGACCTTTTGATTTTCAAGATTATCAAAATCCAGACAACTTCATTTTTAAGTTCAAAATAGATAAGGAAAAAGATAAGTTGGTTATGACGAGTGACGAAGGTGGACCTCCGGATGATGTTCAAGACAAATTCGTAAATGAATATTTAGGTCGTATCATGGGAGATAAAAAAATAGATTATAAAAAATAAAATGTAAAGTTTATCTGATATAAATTAAAAAAAACTTTGGGCTTTTCGATTCTTATTATAAATTTGCACTCGCTTTCAATATCGGAGATGTAAAGTTTATTTCTTTTGAAAGCCAAAAAGATAAATTTGCCCCCTTAGCTCAGCTGGTTAGAGCGCCGGACTGTTAATCCGTAGGTCCAAGGTTCGAGTCCTTGAGGGGGCGCAAAAAGCCTCAGCGAAAGCTGGGGCTTTGTTGTTTCTGGGATTGAAATACGTTATTAATTATTAGACTTTCCAAACTTCAACAAATCCATTATTATGGATAAGAATGAAACATGCAGACAAGAAGGAGCATATAACTTCAGTTAAAAATTTAATGATAAAGAGAAACGGTCTTGATTTGGGCTGGGATGTTAAGCTATGAATCAAGATTTTGTAATCGGAGAAATGCAAGATTTTTACAAAAAAAATCGATTGCTAGTAAAGTACTCTTATTAGGACCTTTTAAGGAGTTAGATCTTTCATGTTCAAAATATTAACCCTTCACTTATGTATGAATGGATTACTCCCAATAATCACTTCCCAAGGTTGCTTCTGCCTCGCATCCTGTAGAAATCTCAGTAAGTATCAAGACCAATGGCAATTGCTCATAGCTAATAGAAATCGCACTTCCATTAAAATCGGGATCTTTACTCCAACTAAATGTAAATTCATCGTGACCTGGTACTAAACCATCTAACTTTGCTATTACAGGAAATTGAACAGTAGTCGCCTGCCTAGGATCAAATGAACATACTGGTTCAAGCACCAACATTGTATCAGTAATAAGACAATCATCAATATTTGGATCGTTATCTTCTTTATCACAACCAACTAACATAATTGCTAAAACCATCATTATCGATAATCTCAAAATTCCTTTTTTCATGTTTCAATTTTAAATGGGTGAATGGTTATTATATTAGATAGAGGTACAAAACCCTTTTTCGTTGCGTCTCGAATAATTTTTTTCTATGCCAGTAAAAAAACCGAGACATAAAATAGTATGAAAACGGTTGAGCTATGATTAATAATCTTGTATAAATCAAAAAAGTATTATCCTGAATTTTGTCATTTGAAATCGAATTTATTTAGAATCGGACGGTTATTTGTTGTAATATTCAAACGAAAAATGAGAGACTACATTTCTATTTTGTAATGGTCTATTTTTTCTTAATTAACCACCACCTTCTTATAGGTTAGCGTATCATTTGTTGACTGTAATACTAAATAGTGGATTCCTGATCCTTGATTTTCTAGTGTTACTTCATGAATAAGTAAACTGTTATTGACTACTTCGGACTTCACAATTTGGCCTACCGAATTATAGAGAATATAAGATTTTAATGGAATATTGGTGGATTCAATAAAGAGTACGTTATCAATAGGATTGGGGTAAATAACATAGTCTACTTTTTTATTGATTTCTAGAGTCGCACTTGGAATACATTCATCGATATTCGTTTTCCACACATCAAATTTGGATTGCAATACATCGATCGGTTCCACATTCGCATCTGTTCCAGCTACATTTATATCTAGAAACAATTGATCTTCATCATCTGTCGGTTTAGCAACACGAATAAAGGCAGATAATGAGCTTGTCCCTTCGACTAGACACCGAGAATCAGCACCGATTACATTGGCACCTTGCATAGCAGCCATTAACTTATCGGCGAGGCATCCATTCGTACCATTGAAACGAACTTCCATAGAATCTAAGATTTGTTCACCTAGTAAAATATTGCCTTGAATAGCATAATTTGAACCCAATAGGTGGTTTTTATAATCTAGGCAATTTGCACCTGTAAACGCAGATGATCTAGGGGTTCCATTATTATAATCAACAACGCCATACTGACGTTGAGTTGAATTGTTTTGAAAATCATTTTGAATCAACCAAGAAATGATTTCACTTGGAGTATCACCAGCTTCCATTCTTTCATGCGCATTGTTTTGGTTATTTACATGATAATAAGACTGTGTATGGATGGCTCCGACGCCAGGTATAATATCACTAATCAAATATGCACCTGGAGTTCCAGGCCAAATGATGCTGTCTCCACAAGTTGCTCCAGCACTACCGATTTCTCCTGTTTCGGCATCGACCGCGACAATCGAAAACGTATGTTGAGCAATGTTAAAATGACAATATAGTAAACAAATAAATACTAGGAATATTGATTTCATCGTAGGTTGATTTTGGTCTGTAGTACGACTAAAAATACAACTTATCTTGGGAGTTATACCGGGGATAAAACAATTTGTTTTTCTATGAGTTAACTTACTAACCCTTTAAATTGAATGTCTATGAAACCAATAGTACTGTTTTTTATCACTTTTCTTTTATGCATAACTCATCTGAAAGCTCAAAAAGTGAAATATAAAAAGTTGGGTATCGAAAAGAAATCCCTAGAAAATATATACCCTCTTGCAATCAATGATACAGCACCAGATTTCGAATTGACCATCAATCAAGAAAAGATTTTATTATCCGAATACGTAAAAGTCCAACCTGTAGTGCTTGTGTTTTATCGAGGACATTGGTGTCCAATCTGTAATAGACACTTAGCGGCTTTCCAGGAAGATTTGTATATGCTCAAAGAAAAGGGATTGTCGGCTATCGCGATAGCTCCTCAGACGGAAGAGTATATTAATAAAACGATAGAAAAAACAGGATTGGAGATCCCAGTAGTTTCAGATGTAGGAGGTAAAATAATGCATGATTATAACGTAGCTTTTGAAGTTAGAGACCGTTATGAACGTAAAATTAGCACCTTTTTATTTAGTGACATTGCTGATTCAAATGGTGAAGAAGAAGCTTACCTTCCTGTACCCGCGACCTATGTAGTTGATGAAAACATGAAAGTCACCTATGTTCATTTTGATCTTGACTATTCAGAAAGAGCATCGGTCAAAGACATTATTGAAGGCTTGAAATAACCTATCGCAATAAGGTTACATCCCCAGTGAAAAACAAGGTTTCACCATCTAGAAATGCTACATCAGCAATCCACGTGTAGACGCCTATATTGGCTGGATTTCCTGCAATAGTTCCATCCCAACCGTCAGTAGAGATTTTATGATTTAGTAATGATCCTTCAAAAACAAGACTGCCCCATCGATCATAGATATAAAGGGATTTAATATGCATTATTTGCGATCCTCCTGAAATAAAAAAATATTGGTTTAAACCATCCGCATTAGGACTAAACACATTTGGAGCGAATATGCCTCGATCTTTTTCTACAAAAATGGTGATCGATTTTTCTCTGGAACAACCATCGGTAGATGTAATGATTAAGGTGTAAACTGTGGTGTTTATCGGTGAAGCGGTAGGGTTTAGACAATCCGAACAACTCAACCCATCTGCGGGAATCCATAAAATAGTACCTATCTCAATGGCATTGATTTCGGGGTCTAAAACGATGCTTTCACCAAGGTTTATCGTTATATCTTCAACAAACGTTATTTCCGGTATTTCAGCATTATAAAGCGTTTGAGAAATAGTATCTGTACATCCATTAGCATCTTGGATTACAAGTTCGTACTCACCTTCTGTTAAATTGTTATAAGTCGTTTGTTGGTTAAACGGTTGGTTATTTAGACTGTAGTCAAATGATGGGGTGCCTCCAAGTGTATTTCCTATTTGTAAAATACCAGTAGCAATTCCATCGCAATTTGGGTCAAAAAACTGTACTTGAGGGATTATTTCTCCAGGCTGAGTAAGCTCGTAAGAAACAATATATGTACAATTGTTAGCATCTGTAACCGACAAAAAATGATCGCCAGGCGCTAAATTGTTTGCTTCGTTTGTCGTCGAATTACTACCACTCCATTGGTATTGGTAAGGCGGTGTTCCTCCTTCGATATTCGCAGAAATGCTACCATCATCGCCTTCAAAACAACTTACATTAAATCCGTTAATCTCGCTAAAAGAAGAAGATTGTTGAAAAGCAGGAGGTTCTGATATTTCAACAATTATAATAGTAGTATTACCAAAATTATCAAAGACACTGATCAAATAAGAGCCAGAAGGTAATCCACTCACGGTTTCATTCATATTATCCTGAGCAAGGTTTCCATTACCATTTATAGATGGATCTAATACTTTTTCGTAAGTGTAGATAAAGGGTGGTGTTCCAGCTGTAATTTGAAAAGTAAAAGAGCCGGTATTGCCATCTCCATTGCATAATAGATCGATGGCACTTGCCTCACCTTGCATATTACAAACGATTAATCCTAGCTGAATAAAGATGGTGCTATCACACCCTTTGTCGGTAAATAAAAACTGCTCATATTCACCAATTTTAAACATTTCAACTCCATTGACGACCAACGTATCTCCTTCACAAATATCATAGTCATTATCGGTCTCGTAACTCTGACCTTCCTCAATGATTAAGGTAATTATAGAATCACAACCTTCCATTGCAGGAACTTGCAAATTGGGAAAAATACCTGGATTACTGTAAGTAACGTCTTGGTATTCTACGGGAATTCCATCACAAATAACGAGTTCTTTAGTTTCTTCAATCTGAGGGAGAACCTCAATTTTAGTGCAATAAGATGGTGCTTCATCACATGCATTGGCTTCTGTTATGCAAATGTCATAAAGTCCAGATGTAAATAGATCAATTTCTAAAGAATCTGTGAAACTAGCGATAACTCCATTAATGGTCCAATCATAAATCGTAGCACCCAATTGAGGTTCGAAATATAGAGTTGTAGGCTGGTTTGCACAAATGAGATCAGGTACTTCAAAAGGAGCTGTTGGTGCTAGCTCTGGCACCTTTGTACTTCCTTCAACAACATTTATAACATAGTCACAAATCGAGCCACCACTTCCGTCCATGACAAAAAAGTAATATTGACCAATCGTTAGAGGTTCCGTATTTGAAAAGGTCCAAGAAGTATTTTCATTAATTTGCCCATTACAAGGTGTTACCAATCTAAAATTATCACAATCTATTCCTTCATATACCGCTACCTCTAATGCCATTTCAAATGGAAGTGGACTATCACATTGACCTACATCGATCCTTAAGGTTAAATCAACACTACCGGCAATAAAAGCAATCCATTGTATATTATGTTGTATAGAAGTACAAAAATCATCAGGAGCGATTCCATCTTCATTTTCATCATTAATACCATTAAATCCGTCAATATCACATATGATACAAGCAATATCGCAAAAGGGCTCCATCTCTCCTTCTGGTCCACATGGTTCAGGAGCTTGTCCAAAGATCAGCAATGGATATAAAAAAAAGACGATACAGATATTCTTCAACATGAATGTTACGATATAAAACTTAAACGTACAAAGTCCTATGATTTTATTTTGCAAACAATCTAAAGATATTATATCTAATCTTTTGTCCGATAAAATATATTTTTGAATCCAACAATTGACTAATATAAGTGACTTTTAAGATGATCCTTTCGTTACAATATATAGGGAAATTAAAATTTATTCTAATTGTGATTCACATTTAGTGATTGAGAATCGTTCTTTTAGTATGTTACACAAATACTAAAGTTTGTTTAACAAAGTAAGTTTTGCTAGGCTATTTACCTATTGATATTATTTTTATAGAGATAAAACAATAACAATCAACCAAGTACGGATCATATTATTAATGGCCTCGGTCATTTTATGTAATTTATGCGTGACTACATTATTTAGTCAAGACCGTGTCTTTTCCCACCAATTACCACGATTAGATAACCAAAAACTTCAAGATAAACACAGTACAGCTGTTGTCGATGTATATCAATTTGCACAAGCGCACATTTTAGATTTGGATATAAAAAATGATGCTAACTGGAGTAGTACTAAAGATGGAAAACTTGAATGGACAAAATCATTTACTTCAAAAGATGCTTTTTCGATCAATTTTGGATTCACAACATTTACAATGCCTGAAAATGGAAGTGTTTTATTTTACAACCCAGACAAATCAGATATTAAAGGCCCTTTTACGAAAGAAGATATGGATGCACATGGCCAATTGTGGACGCCCATTATAAAAGGAGAAACGGTTATTATCGAAGTCAAGGTGCCAGAAGAGGCGTTTGATAAAATGAATTTAATTCTACATTCAATAAACCACGATTTTGTTGGGTTTGGTCAAAGAGCACCTGTGGGATCTTGTCATGTTGATACACGATGTGGAGAAAATCAAGGGTACAAAGCCATCGAAAAATATCGGGATGTAATTCAGAGTGTTGGAGCGTATCATTTCAATGGAATATTAGCATGTTCAGGTACATTAATTAATAATACAGAAAATGATTGTACACCCTTTTTTCTGACAGCGGAACATTGTGAAGTAAATCCTGCAACTGCACCGACGGTAGTGGTTTATTGGAATTATCAAAATACGTATTGCCGATTACCTAACAGTGTAGAAAGTGGGGAACCTGGCGATGGTTCACTCAATGAATATAATACAGGTGCTATATTTAGAGCAGCTAGTGAGACGAGTGATTTCGCACTGATGGAATTAGATGATCCATTGAATCCAGCACATAAATTATATCTTGCTGGGTGGGATTTGGATTTAAACTTACCTAAAGAATCTGCAATGATTCACCATCCTGGTGTTAAAGAAAAAAGAATAACCTTAGATTATGACGCTGCTATCCATCGAGATGGATTAGAAGGATCTTTTGTTAGAGTAGAAAACTGGGAAGCGGGATCGTCTGAAGATGGATCATCAGGTGGAGCTCTATTTAATACAAATCAACAAATTATTGGTCAATTATTTGGAGGGAAAGCTACATGTTCTAATAATAGTTATGATGATTTTGGTTGGATTAAAAAATCATGGAATGGTAATAATTCCATAAACTCTTCATTGCACTATTGGTTAGATCCAAATAATAAATCAAATAACGATTGGTTAGGTATGGCATGTGGTTATGCTATTGAGATGGATGATAATCAATTATTAATCTGTAGTGATGAGAACAATACTAGGAACTTTGATCTCAATATTTCTCCTTTTTTTAGTGGTCAAGTTGATATTACTGTAGAAAATATTGATAACCTCGATTTTGTATTATCTAAAACAAAAGCAGACCCAGGAGAAACAATAGATCTACAATTAAACAATGTACAAGATTTAAATCCAGGAGAATATTTATTGCGGTTTAAAGCGAAAAATGGAACTGAAATAGCTCGGAGAAACATCTATTTTAGTATTTCAAATAATACGCCTACTGTCCCAATATTAATTTATCCTTCGAATCAGCAATTTGATATTCCATTAACTCCATTGTTTGAATTTGCTTCGAATGAAGATGATAAAGTCTTTCGAGTTCAAATCGCAAATGATTCACTTTTCAATCAAGTCGCTTTCGATTTCGAAATAGAGAAAAATGGAGTTCAGCAACCGTTTGAATTACAAGGTAGCCAATTCTATTTCTGGAGAACAAAAGCACTAAATAATTGTGGTGAAAGTGATTGGTCTGCGGTATCTATGTTCAAGACTAAAACTCAATTTTGTGCTACCCTTTTTTGGAATGAAGGACCTTTATTGATTCCTGAAACGAGTGGTGTCGTGATTGCAGAAATAAATAATCCCCATGATGCAGTAATAGAAAGCATAAAAATTCCAAGTATAAAAGGTACGCATAGTTATATTGGGGATTTGGAATTTCGATTATCACATAATAATATAGAAAGTACCTTATGGAGTACAAATTGTGGTTCAGATGATGATTTTAATTTTGGATTTAATGAAAATGTAGCAAACCTTGTTTCTTGTCCACCCGATGACGGGATTACCTATAAACCCGAAGAATCACTTTTCGCTTTTCAATCAATGCAAGCAAAAGGAATTTGGTCACTTGCTATTGAAGATTTTTATAACCAAGATGGTGGATGGTTAGATAGCTATGAATTAGAGTTTTGTTTTGTTTCCGTTAACAGCAATAGTTTTATTCCCAATCAAGATTTTTATAAAATATGTAAGGGAAATGCATTGTATATGTCGTGTTTTTTGTCTTTACCTGATCTGCAAAATGTAAATATTAGTGTCTTAGATGAAAATGGTCAATTAGTAAATGCAGATATTGATCACTCAAACCTTTTGGCTGACCAAACGATAGGAATTACATTAAATAATATTAATGGTAATGTTGGTGATGTATTGGATTATAAAATCATTGCATCAAACAATGCTACAAGCTTGGTACGTGAGATTAAGATAGAATCGATCGAAGAAGCCCAAGAAGTTATTCTTGATGAGCCATCACCAAACGTTGTTTTCAGCAAAAATGAGTTGATCGTATTTGAATGGCAAACGATGGCCATGAATGAACAGTATGAAGTGCAAATCAGTGCTGATTCTACCTTTAGCGATATTGATTATATTGAATTTACAACCTTAGATTATATCTTATTAGAGGATGTAATATTGCCTGGTAGTTATTTTTATAGGATTTTATCAACAAATGAAAATCAATGCACTGCATATTCTGAGGTGAGAAAATTTGAAGTAAGTCAAATTTCTTCGACTCATACCATTTTAAATGATAGAAGGGTGAAGATTTACCCAAATCCCGCTTCCAACCAATTTAAAGTTGAATCAATAAAAGGTAATATAAAAGGTATTACTGTTTTTGATTGTCAAGGGAAAGCTGTGTTGAGCAAAGCTATAGATGATGATTCTTCTTCATTCGATTGCAGTTTTATGGTTAGTGGACTCTATTTCGTTAAGGTAGAAATCGATGATATTCAAATAATAAAGCGAATTCAAATCCTACATTAACCCTTCTTTTTATACATTTGCATCACATTTAACTTTAATAATTAAAAGGCTGGAAATATGAGTTTACTTACAGTAGGTACAGTAGCATTTGATACGATTGAAACATCGAGAGGAAGAGCAGAAATGGTAGTAGGAGGTGCATGCACCTATATTAGTTGGTCAGCATCTTATTTTACAAATGATATCAATTTGGTTTCAATTGTTGGTGAAGATTTTCCAACATCAGAATTGGACTTATTAAAAGAAAGAGGTGTTAAATTGGATGGTCTTGAGGTTGTTAAAGGTGGTAAATCTTTCTTTTGGGAAGGAAAGTACCATGATGATATGAATACAAGAGATACAATCGCTACTGAGTTAAATGTTCTAGCTGATTTTGACCCAGTATTACCAGAATCATTTAAGGATAGTCAATATATCATGTTAGGTAACCTTACACCTGAGATTCAAAAGAAAGTCATTTCACAATTGAATGGTAAACCGAAATTAGTCGTTATGGATACGATGAATTTCTGGATGGATGTTGCTTGGGATAGTTTATTGGAAACAATCAAGCTTGTTGATGTTCTTACGATTAACGATGAAGAAGCAAGACAATTATCGGGTGAACATTCATTAGTTAAGGCTGCAGCCAAAATTCATGAATTAGGACCTAAGTATATTGTTATTAAAAAGGGAGAACATGGTGCTTTGCTTTTTGGCGAGGGCAAAATATTTTCTGCTCCGGCATTGCCACTTGCAGAGGTTTTTGACCCAACAGGTGCAGGAGATACATTTGCAGGAGGATTTATTGGTTACTTAGCGCAACAAGATGACGTTAATTTTGAGAATATGAAACGCGCAGTTATTTATGGTTCAGCAATGGCTTCCTTTTGTGTAGAAGAGTTCAGTATAGCAAAACTGAAAACATTGGATCAATCACAGATTGATGAAAGATTACAAAAGTTTATAGAAATTTCGGCAATTAGTCTTTAGTTAAGACCAATTCTGTTTTTTGTATAAACCCAAATTAATAAGGAAATAAAAAGGACTAAGAATATAAAGAATTGCCCAATACATGAACCTTTTCTTCCCCAATTTTGATTTGAACCGTCACTCATGATTTGATAATAGTTTAGTCTTTGATAATATTTAATTACAAATATTATGCAAATAAAGGTTAAATGGTTAAAAATGTAAAAACAATTAAAGATTATTTAGTGTAAAGGGGTAAATTATATTTTTACACATTTAGTTTTAAACCATGCTTTCTCTTCTTCTTTTAATCGAGGAGTTATTAATTGGTAACAAGTTTCATGGTAATTGTTGATCCATTCTTTTTCGCTAGTATCCAATTTGTCAATAAGTATTAATTGGGTATCTATTGGGTACATTGTTAATGATTCATGACATAAATACCCAGGGTTTTTATGTTTTTTCGTCACTACACAGTTTTCGATTCTGATACCATACTCACCTTGCTTGTAATGTCCAGGTTCATTAGAGGTAATCATTCCTTCTTTCATAATGGCTAGTGACCTTGAGGATGAAAGTCCGGGTGCAAACCCTTGCGGAGGCTCATGAACATTTAGAAAATAACCAACACCATGACCTGTACCATGGCCATAGTTTAATCCATGTTCCCAAAGTGGTTTTCTGGCAAGAATGTCGAGTTGGCCCCCAATTGTACCAATAGGAAATACGGCTCTATCTAAGGCAATCATACCTTTTAATACTAAAGTATAAGCAAGTTTTGTTTCTTCTGGAACATCATCACCCATTGCAAAAGTTCTTGTTATGTCAGTGGTCCCGTCAAAGTATTGACCTCCAGAATCACACAGCAGAACACCTGAAGGTTTGATTTGTGCACTATTGGTTTTCGAAGGAGCATAATGAATAATTGCACCATTACCTCTATAGCCTACAATAGCACCAAAACTTTCTCCAAAATAATGTGCTTGTTTTGATCTATTTTCAATCAGTTTCTCAAGTAAGTCGTATTCAGTTATGGTCGTTTTTGAAACGTTTTCTTCCAGCCATTTAAATGTTTTGGCCAAGGCTACACCATCTTTAATCATAGCCTCTCTGATGTGTTCAATTTCTTTTGAATTTTTGACACCTTTCAGTTCTCTTATCAAACTTTTTTCAACGTTTATTGAACAATTAATGAGCGCCTCTAAGGCTACGCTGCAAATCGTATCATCTAAAATGATCGTCTCATTTTTTGCAAAATTTTGAAGGTCTTTGGTGATTAAGTTGTATTCTTTAATCTTAACATTGTTCTGTGCAAAGGTAGTCGTCGTTTTTGAATCAAGTTTTTGTTTGTTTATATAAAGTGTCACTTCATTTTGACTTACAATTACGTATGCAATGGCTACTGGGTTACAATCAACATCTTTACCTCTTAGATGGAGTAACCAAGCAATATCATCAAGTGCAGTTACAAGCAAATGTTGATTTTTTTTCAGATCTTTTTGAATTATTTTTATCCTATTTTCCATTGGTTCACCTTGAAAATCTTCACCATGGATAAAAGCGAGATCTAAAGGAAGAGATGGTCTGTTTTTCCATATTTCTGATATGGGATCTATGGATACATGCAATTGTATATTTTTATTTTTCAATATTTTTCGCATTGAATTTGCTTGCTTAATTGAAAAATTATACCCGTCTATACCTACAGTAGCACCTTCATTAAGATGATTTGCTAACCATTCGATATAAGTTTCTTCGAAAGGAATTATTTTATGTAATTGGAATTCAGAATCTGCTAATTCGGTGTCTGCTTGAATAAAATATCGAACATCAGTCCATAGTGCTGCATGATCCATGGTAACAATAGCGGTACCGGCAGACCCGGTAAAACCAGATATCCACTCTCTTGATTTCCAATGATCAGCAGCATATTCACTTTGATGTGGATCAGAAGATGGTACGATAAAAGCATCAATATTTGATGATTTCATAGCTTGACGTAAAGAATATATATTTTCATTAACAGACATATGTCGTTTTTTAATCAAGTGTTAATTATTGATAATAAATTGTTTTTATATTCAATAAATATATAATATGTTTATATTTGGACTAATTATTGTTAATACGTTCGATTTAAAAACCAAACGTGTTAATTTTTGGTAATATAAGTAAATTAGCATTATGATAAAGCAGAGTTTGAGCCAAAAGATGTTGCAAAAGTTGTCTCCACAGCAGATACAACTTATGAAACTTTTGCAAATACCGACGGCGACATTGGATCAAAGAATAAAAGAAGAGTTGGAATCGAATCCAGCCCTTGATGAGGGCAATGACTCTGGTGAAGTTTTTGATGTAGCAGATGAAAATGAAACTGCTGACGGGGAAGAAGTAGAAAACTATGAATTGGATGATTATTTGAAAGAATATATTGAAGACGATCCAATAAGTTATAAAGTAAAAAGTGACAACTTCAGTGCAGATGATGAGGACAAAGCAATTCCAATTGCCATTGAAGAGTCCTTTAATGATCACTTGTTGAAACAACTCGATATGATCCATTTTGAAGTTGAAAAGAATCATACGATAGCCCAACAAATAATAGGGAGTATAGATAGTGATGGCTATTTAAGACGATCACTAGAAGCAATGCAAGATGATTTAATGTTTGCTCAAAATGTAGAGGTGACTGTTGAAGAAATTAGAACAGTATTAGAGCGAGTACAATTGTTTGAACCTGCTGGTCTTGGATCAAGGGATTTGAAAGAATGTTTATTGCTTCAATTGATCCGTAAAAAGGAGATAGGAACAAGTGAAGAACAGAATATTAGAGAAACTGCTATAAAGATTCTTCAATACCATTTTGAAGAATTTTCAAAAAAACACTATACAAAGCTTCAGAAGCATTTATTTATCTCCGAATCAGAATTAAAAGATGCAATTTCAGAGATATTAAAGTTAAATCCAAAACCAGCTAGTAATTTTGTTGGAGCAGGCGATCGGACAAATCAATACATTGTTCCTGACTTTATAATCACCAATAGAGATGGTGAATTAGATTTGACACTCAATAGTAAGAATGCACCTGATTTAAGAATCAATGATAATTATCTTGATATGCTTAAATCATACAATGTCTCAAATGAACGTCGAAAATCGACTAAAAAAGAGAAAGAAGCAGTGATGTTTATTAAGCAAAAAATTGACTCTGCTAAGTGGTTTATAGATGCAATCAAACAGAGACAAGAGACTTTATCGAATACTATGTATTCTATTATGCAGTTCCAGTTTGATTATTTTACATCAGGAGATGAAAAGCAACTAAGACCAATGATACTAAAGGATATAGCAGAAATCACAAACCTTGATATATCAACGATTTCTAGAGTTGCGAATAGTAAATTTGTTCAAACGGAATTCGGAACGAAACGTTTAAAAGATTTCTTTTCGGAATCGTTACAAACCCAAGATGGAACATTGGTATCGACTTTAGAAGTTAAAAACATATTAAATGACATCATCGTTGCTGAAAATAAAAAGAAACCATTCTCAGACGAAAAGCTTAAAAATATGTTATTGAAAAAAGGCTACAACATTGCAAGGAGAACAGTAGCTAAATACAGAGAACAGTTAAATATCCCTGTAGCAAGACTAAGAAAAGAATTATAATCTTATCTTAAAATTTCAATTCCTTAAACTATTTGGAGTAATGACTTTGTTTGTATTTCAATAAGCACTCATTAAAAAATTAAAATTTACGGTTATGAATAAGCTATATGGACTTTTGATGGTAACAAGTATAATGATGTTAAGTTCTTGTGCAATCCTTGAACAAATATTGATCATGTCGATTCCACCTCCAACAGAACAACAAGCGCCTACAACAGATGCTAATGATAAAGGATCAAGAATAGAAACAAATGGTCCATCAACAAATACGGAAACTAGAAGTGATGGTGATGGAATGAAAGATGTAGAACCAACCAACGACCGTGTCGATTCTGAAACGAAAGTTTTGGGAAAGAAAAATGGTGATTTAGAAATGGATAATATGATCTCATCTTTAGGTGTGTCGCAAGATGTTGGAAATCAGCTTAAAACGATTTTAAGAATTTCAGGAAACGAAAAAAAGACGATTCTTCAAGCAAATAAAGGAAACGAACAAGCAACTTCTCAAGCTTTGAGTAAACTTAAGTCAAAAACAGAAGGTAATATTAAAAGCATTCTAAGTGCTTCTCAATACCAAAAGTATATTGACATTGTAAGTAAAGGTTTAAATAAAGTAAAAGATGAAGGCCCATTAAAAACGGGAAAAATTAATATAGATTAATATAAAGATTCAGCATAATTAAAAGCTTCACGAAGTATCGATGAAGCTTTTTTTATGTCTTTTTCTGAAATAATCAATGGAGGTGCTAATCTGAAACTACTTCTATTAAATAAAAAGAAATCAATAAGTACGCCTAGTTCAATTGCTTTTGAAACTACATGTTTGAGGTATTTTCTTTTGGTTACTTCGACTGCCATAAGCAAACCTTCAAACCGAATTTCTTTGATAATAGTGTGGTTGCTAAGTTCATTTACGAAAAGCAAGGCCTTTTTTTCGACTGTTTCGATTAGGTTCTCATTTTCTAAGACCTTCAAGGCTGCATTTGCCGAAGCACAAGAGAGAGGGTGACCTCCAAACGTAGATATATGGCCTAATGCTGGATTTTTTGCGAGGGACATCATAATTTCTTTTGAAGAGATCAACCCACTTAAAGGTAATCCTCCGCCCATAGCTTTTCCGATACAAATAATATCTGGGGCTAGACCAAATTTTTGAAAAGCAAACAAAGACCCTGTTCGACCAAAACCTGTTTGGATTTCATCTAAAATAAAAAGAGTGCCGGTTTCTTTGCATTTATTCTGAACTGCATTGAGAAAATGATGCGTAGGGGATATGATTCCAGCCTCAGCTTGGACAGGTTCAATAATGACACATGCTGTCTTTTCTGTAATCAATTGCAAACTTTCAAGATCATTAAAAACGATATAATCAATATCCGGCAATAAAGGGTAGAAAGCTCGTTTGTATGATTCATCAGAACGCAGGCTTTCAGCGCCTTGTGTACTGCCATGATAAGCATGTTTTGCAGCGATTATTTGAGTTCTATTTGTTTGTTTTTTAGCTAATTTCATTGCTGCCTCAACTACCTCACTTCCTGTTAACAAATAGTACAACGAATTATAACGATCATCGATTTTACTCAATAAATTTTTTGCAAATAAAGCTTGACTTGATTGAACATGTTCTCCATACACCATTGTATGCAGGTGTGCTTCACTTTGTTTTTGAATAGCTTCGATGATAGCAGGATGACTATGACCCAAATTACTTACTGAAATTCCAGAATTTAGATCCATATATTGTTTGCCGGATGTATCATAAATGTATACGCCTTTAGCGTGCGACACTTCTAAAAGCATTGACATTTCACTTGTTTGACCTACATTTTCAAGGTAAATATTTCTTAAACTCACACTTTATAATTTGTAATCAAAGTTAGATAACCTGAATTCAAAATTAGGATTTAAAATAATTTTATGCATTTATGATAATGAAGTATAATTTTCTAAATTTGTATGCGTTCTTTAGCGTAGAAACCTTCACATTAAAGCATATTCACGGCTGCAATATTTCTTACGAGCATCATAATTTATTAAAAGGGATACATCATGAAATTTTTACAAACTTTAGTTATCATTTTTATATTCAATTTTGCTGGATTTAGTCAAGGTATAGAATTTTATAAAGGAGATTGGAAAGAAGCGTTAGAAATTGCTAAAAACGAAGAAAAATTAATTTTTGTTGATGCATATGCTAAATGGTGTGGACCTTGCAAAAGAATGGCTAAAACAGAATTCACAAAAGAAGAGGTAGGTCGTTTTTTCAATCAAAATTTTATCAATTTAAAGATTGATATGGAAGAAAAAATGGGAAGAGAATTTGGTCAACAATATCCGGTGTCAGCATACCCTACGATGATGTTTTTAGATGGGGATGGGAAAGTTGTCAAAAAAGTAAAAGGTGGGAGAAGCGGTGATGCTTTAATTGAAATGGGAACATCAGCGTTATCTTCGATTGATTATACAGGTAAATACGAATCTAAGTATGAAGCAGGAGATCGAGATTTTGATTTGGTTTATAATTATTTGAAAGCATTAAGTAAAGCTGGAAAACCAACATTGAAGGTTGCAAATCTTTTTCTTAAAGAACAAGAAGATAAAATATCTCGTGAGGAGAAATTAAAAATTGTTGCCATTGCAACCACAGAAGCAGATTCTAAGTTGTTTGATACATTAGTAAAGGATAGGTCTGAAATTATAAAAATTGTTGGAGAAGAATCTTATAACAACACGGTTGCAAATGCATGTCAAAAAACAATAGAAAAGGCTATTGAATACGAATACCCTTCACTTGTAGATGAAGCTATTTCAAAAATGAAAGAAGCGAAATCTCCAGATGCTAAAACATTTGCATATACAGCAAAAATGGATTATGATTTAGCGTATAAAAATGATGAAGCTTACATTAAAAATGCAAAACCTTACGCTAAAAAGTATGGCAAGGATAATCCAATTATTTTTAAAGAAATTTCAGATAAAGTTTTTAAATCAATGCCAGATAGTGAGCCCGCTATTAATTTTGGTTTAAGTTTAGC
Source organism: uncultured Saprospiraceae bacterium (assembly GCA_937924805.1). Lineage (GTDB taxonomy): Bacteria > Bacteroidota > Bacteroidia > Chitinophagales > Saprospiraceae > JAHDDO01. Next base: position 85,553 of record CALDTZ010000006.1, on the reverse strand, counting down.
AAAGCAATTAGTAAAGTATAGTCCCAAAGAAGAAAGTTATGTTCATTACATAACGTTATTAATGAAAATTCAAAGAAAGGAAGAGGCATTAAAAATAGCAAAAGAGGGTATCGTGAATTTGACGAAAAAAGATCAAAAAACGGCATCACTAAAAAGAGTATCTAAAATGATTGAGTCACGAATGTAATTTGTAGCGTAGAGAATGATAAGAAAATGTATCCTAATATTTATATCCACTTTTGTTCTTCAATCAGCAGAAGCCCAAACAAGAGTCTTATTTGGGAGAATGTCGATAGAAGCAGCCGTTTCTATTGGTAAACAGAAAAACAAACCTGTTTTTATTGATGCATTTGCACCTTGGTGTATCCCATGTAAACGAATGGCAGAAACGACATTTAGAGATCCTAGAGTTATAAGGTTTCTAAATGAAAACTTTGTTAATGTAAAAATTAACATGGATGAAAGTAAGAATAGTATTTATAAAGCAAAATATGGTGTTGTTTTTCTGCCAACAATGTTGTTTATGGATAAAGAAGGGTTCGTAAAAATAAAAACAGATCGAGTTTTAAATGCGGATGAGTTTTTAGCTTTAGCACATAAAGCAAAAGAAAAAACGATTGTAAGAAAAGCAAATGAATTGAGCAATGTGCCTCCGGATATGAATAAGCCACCTCAATTTTTACAAGAGCAAATTGGGCAAACTACATCGACTAGACCCAAAAAATCCAACAAAAATATAGAATCTATATCAAGCTCCAATGATCTAAAAGTCATTGATAAAAGTCAACCTAAGAAAGTAAAAGATAAGATATTGTATGTGTCTGGCGAAGATGATATGCCGCCAGAGGTATTATTCCAAGAAGCATATTTTAGAATGGAATTAATGGATGGAAGTCATTGGGAAGTGGCTAGGTCCTACCTTGAAACTCAACAGGATTGGGGTACAGAAAAGAATATGCGTTTTATTTTTGACTTTTTATCAGACACAGACTCTAAAGAATTTAAATATTTTGTTGCTAATAAATCACTTTTCGAAGCACTCATTGGTGTCAACCAAGTGCTAATAACGACAGATATACTTGTTAACACAAAACTGAATCAAGGATTTCCTAGGCCAACTTTTGAAGAAGCTTCATATTTATTAAGTCTTGTTGATGAAAATACGAGTGAGATCAAAGCACATAAATATATAATCCCTAGATATTTTGAAGAAGAACGTTTTGACGATTTTGAACAGAAGTGTGATTATTATTTAAATAGCTTGGCCGTTGTTGATGCCAAAATCATGCATTTATACGCGCAATACTTTCTTTTAAATTATGTAAACACCCCCAAATTAAAGAATGGAATTAAATGGGCTGATAAAGCATTTTCTTTGAAGCCTAATAATTATATCTATGCAGCTACCTTGGCAAGGCTTCAATATGAATCTGGTAATAAGAAAGAAGCGCTGATTGCAGCTAACAAATGTAGAGATTTAGCAAAAAGACAGAGTGCAAACACTAAAAATATTAATGAATTGCTAGTTTTAATTAAACAACTATAGATTAAAGACAGTTTCTATCGGACAATGATCTGAAAAAACAACATCTGTATGGTGTTTTGAAGAAGCTAATGATTTTTTAATGTTTTTTGTACAAGAGATATAGTCTATTCTCCAGCCTTTATTTTTAGCTTTTGCTCCCATTCGGTAAGTCCACCAAGAATAAACATGTTCTGTATCTGGTTCAAAATGTCTAAACGTATCAATAAAATCGGTATTAAACCATTGGTTTAACCAGGCACGCTCCTCAGGTTTAAATCCAGATCTTTTTTTCGAACCTTTTGGGTTATGAATGTCAATATCCAACCGGACAATATTGTAATCTCCAACGACGATTATCTTTTTATTTTGACTAATTAGTTTATTGACAAATGGTCTTAAATCAGCAAGGAATTCCATTTTAAAATCATGTCTTTCATCACCTGAAGATCCAGATGGGAAATAAATATTGAGGATATTAACACCTTCGATTTCAGTCAAAAGGACTCGACCTTCCGAATCATATTTGTCCATCCCGATGCCAGCGATAATTTCTGTAGGTTCTTTTTTGGAAAAGGTTACAACACCACTATATCCTGGTTTCTTTGCAGAATGCCAATAATTATGGTACCCCAATGCAGTAAATGGTTCCATATCTACTTGCTCTGGTTGAGCCTTACTTTCTTGAATGCAAAAAACATCAGGATTTTCCTTTTTCAACCATTCAATTAATCCTTTTTTAATGGCAGCCCTTATTCCATTTACATTGTAAGAAACTACTTTCATAATTCAAATGTTTTTGCAAAAGCATTGATCGATTCAAGTTTCTGACCACCTTTTACATTTTTCATTTCGAAGTTCATCATTGAACTCCCATGCTTCGTTGCAAGTTTTGCACCATCAACATTTATCCAACCATCCCAGGTAACTTTCATCCCTTTGACTGGAAGAATTTTAACATACATTTGATAAGCTATTGGCATATTATTTTCATCAATATGCCATATATATTGGTCTCCGGGTGTTACGCCACCAGATTCATAAGCGACACTCAAACCTCTTACATTTCCTTCTAGTTCAACGACTGTTCTAGATACTCCAGGGTCGAAAAGTTTATACGGTGCAAACATCCAAAAAGAATCATTACACCAATGAGACCAAGCTTGTTGTAGTTTTTTCTGCTTCTTTTTTTCGTCGGTAACTAAAGTGCCGTTAGAAAAAACGTTGCCAGTTTGGTTATCTAGATTTAGGATTACTTCGTGATCACCCCATTTAATATTTGCAATATTATTTGCTTTATCCCACTTAAATTTATGGCCTAGCATGAAATCCCATTGAAGATATTTTAAGCTATCCCAAGCTTCTTTGTTTAATGCATCTAAAACTAGCGTTGCTAATTCATCGGCATTTTCATTTTGAATAACAGGCGGTAATGGCTTGCTCATCATTTTAAAACAACCAACAGATAATAAGGTAACTAGAATTAAAGCTATACCGATCCATTTCAAATACTTCATAAATTGTAATTTAGCACTTTAATTATCTAAAGGTAATTACTGAATGAATTGTTTTAGCATTTATTATAATTCTATTTTAAGTAATAACATTTTGATTTAATGAAACAACCGAATGTATAAAGACAAAAAAGTAATTGTTGTTCTTCCTGCGTATAATGCAGCTTTGACCTTAGAGAAAACATATAATGAAATTCCTTTTCCTCTTGTTGATGAAGTTATTTTATGCGACGATGCTAGTAAAGACGATACCGTAGAGGTAGGTACACGATTAGGAATAAAGCATATTATTAAACATAGTCAAAACAAAGGCTACGGAGGCAATCAAAAATCGTTGTATAATAAAGCATTAGAGTTGAAAGGAGATATCATCATAATGTTGCATCCAGATTATCAGTATACTCCTAAACTTATACCTTCAATGGTCAATATTATTGGTGAAGGACTTTATGAAGTGGTATTGGGATCGAGAATTCTTGGTAAAGGAGCGTTAAAAGGTGGAATGCCTTTGTATAAATTTATAGCGAATCGTTTCTTGACCTTATTTCAAAATATTTTGGTCAATTATAAACTCTCTGAATATCACACAGGTTATCGATCATTTAGCGCAAATGTTCTGAATTCTATAAATTTTAATAAAAACTCGGATGACTTTGTCTTTGATAATCAAATGTTATCACAAATAATTTATAAAGGTTTTGATATTGGTGAAGTAACATGTCCAACCAAATATTTTGATGAAGCTTCATCCATTAATTTTAGGAGAAGTGCAAAATATGGATTGGGTGTAATGATGGTGTCTGTTAAACATAGATTATCAAAAATGGGTTTACTTTCTTCAAAAATATATAAGTAAACTATCTAAAAATAAATGTGTTAACTAATCATGAGTCATTCTAAAAATATCGACCCTACGGCATCTTCGCGTAAAGAGGATCATATAAAGTTAGCCTTTGAGTCTGCTGTAAGCTCTGCGTTACAGGATAATAGGTTTTATTATGAGCCAATGTTAAGTGGTCACCCAAATGAAAAAGAGGATTTTTCAGTAAGTATAGCGGGTAAGAGGATGAAATTTCCAATTTGGATATCAAGTATGACTGGAGGCACCGCTCGGGCAGCTAAAATCAACATAAACTTAGCGAAAGCTTGTGAAAAGTTTGGATTAGGGATGGGATTGGGTTCTTGTCGACAGTTGCTTTCAAATCGTGACCGTTTTGATGAATTTGATATTCGTCATTTAATGCCTTCAGCGCCGTTGTTTGCTAATTTAGGAATTGCTCAATTAGAAACGATGCTTGCTGATAATACATTACAAAAGTTGGATAAACTTATTGATGATCTCAAAGCGGATGGTTTAATTATACATATTAATCCTTTACAAGAATGGATGCAACCTGAAGGTGATAAAATAAAACAATCCCCTATTGTTTCCATTGAAAGTTTGCTAGAAAAAGTATCGTACCCAATAATCGTGAAAGAAGTCGGTCAAGGTATGGGTCCTAAAAGTTTAGAAACACTTTTAAAGCTTCCTATTGAGGCTATAGAGTTTGGAGCGCACGGAGGAACTAATTTTTCAAAATTAGAATTACTTAGGGCGAATAAAACTCAGTTGGAAGCTTTTAAATCTGTTGCAAATATTGGTCATAGTCCAAATGAAATGGTCCAGTTTTGTAATGAAATAATTAAAAGTAACAAAGAATATATCCAATGTAAACATATCATTGTTTCCGGCGGAATTAAAGATTTTTTAGATGGGTTCTACTTTACTGAGAATGTAAACCACTCTTCTATTTATGCCCAAGGCTCTGCTATGTTACGATTTGCTTTAGAAGGTGAAGAAGCATTGTTTGAGTATATTGAAATGCAAATTGAAGGGTATAAAATGGCCAAGGCATTACTTAGTCCAAAAGCAATTAAATAATGGATCAGAGTAAAAAAAGAATATCAGGATTTTCAAAATTATCAAAGCGAGGTAAAATAAAGTGGATTGTAGAAAACTTCTTTAAAGACCCAGAATCTGTGATGCGAGAGTTGATTAGTTACTGGCATGTAAGTGAAGACCAACAAAAAATCTTAGATGGATTTAGTGAAAATACGATATCCAATTTTCCAATGCCATTTGGGGTTGCACCCAACTTTGTAATTGATCAAAAAACATATTGTGTACCAATGGTCATTGAAGAATCATCGGTCGTTGCTGCGGCGGCTGCAGCTGCGAAATTTTGGATGGACAAAGGTGGTTTTAAAACCAAAATCAAAAATACGGTTAAGTTAGGTCAAGTTCATTTTGTTTGGAAAGGTAACGCATCCAAACTTACCAAGGTTTTTGCCAAACTAAAGCAAAAACTGATAGAAGATACACAGGATATTACGGTCAATATGCGAAAAAGAGGTGGCGGTATAATAGATATTGAGTTAGTTGAATTAGCCTTACCTAACACCTATCAACTTAAAGCTTCATTTGAGACTTGTGACTCAATGGGGGCAAATTTTATAAACTCTTGTTTAGAGCGTTTTGCTTTATCATTGACTTCTTTTTTTGACATTGAACCAAGCTTTAATGATAAAGAAAAAGAGGTAGATGTAGTCATGAGTATTTTATCAAATTATACACCGGATTGCGTTGTAAAAGCTTGGGTCGAATGCCCAATCGAAGCACTAGGTACATTTGCAAATGAAATGAGCCCTCAAGTGTTTGCGAAGAAATTTAAACAAGCAGTTGATATTGCAGTCCATGATCCATACAGAGCAACCACACATAACAAAGGTATATTTAATGGTATAGATGCGGTCGTTATTGCTACAGGAAATGATTTTCGAGCAATTGAAGCATGTGGCCATACTTATGCATCACGAGATGGAACATATCGAAGTCTGAGCAAGTGTACGATTGATGATGGGCAATTTTATTTTGAATTGGAAATTCCACTAGCCTTGGGTACGATTGGTGGATTGACCTCTGCGCATCCAATGGCAAAACGATCTTTAGAATTGCTTGAAAACCCGAATGCATCCGAGTTAATGAGTATTGTTGCATCTACGGGTTTAGCTCAAAACTTTGCAGCTTTGCGGTCCTTAATTACAACAGGAATTCAAAAAGGTCATATGAAAATGCATCTTCAGAATATGTTACAGCAATTGGATGCATCCCAAGAGGAACAGCGTACCGCAACGACTTTTTTTGAAGATCATCCGATCTCATTTAGTGGTGTAAGACAATATTTAAAGTTGGAAAGGGATAAAGAGAAAAATTAATATGTATAACATATTAGTAATTAATGCCATAATCACTACATTTGTTCTATATATCAAAAAGGCAACACCATCAGCAAATACTACGGGCACGGAAAGTTATTAATAACAGGAGAGTACGGAGTGCTGGATGGAGCACTCGCTCTATCACTTCCTACCAAAAAAGGACAACACCTTACGGTAAAGAAATATAATGGTTCTGATCTAGTTTGGAAAAGTTTAGATGAAAATGGTGAGGTTTGGTTTAAATCAAAAATTTCACTTTTAGATTTCTCTCCAGTAGATACAACGGACGAAGAATTAAGTAAATATATTACTAAACTTCTTAAATCAGCCGTACGACTTAATTCAGAGTTTTTATCGAAATGGAATGGTTTTAAAGTTGAAACGAATTTAGAGTTTAGCAGAGATTGGGGCTTGGGTTCCAGCTCATCGCTTACCTATGCAGTTGCAGAATGGGCAGATATACATCCTGTATTGCTTCATTTTAAAGTATCCAATGGATCAGGTTATGACGTAGCTTGTGCAGGAGCAGATTCTGCTATTTTGTACCAAGTTGTTGATGATTCAATTAAGTATGAACCCATTGAATTTTTACCAAGTTTTAGAAACAATCTATACTTCGTCCATTTAAATAAGAAACAATCGTCCATTGATGGTATAAAACACTACACAAAGACGGTAAAATCAAAAGCTAAATTTTGTAAATCATTGACGACAATTACGGAGGAAATTATCGAAACAAAATCGTTAGCTTCATTTGAAAAATTAATAGAAAAGCACGAAGATATAGTAAGCAAAGCACTCAAATTAGACAAAGTGAAAAACCAACTTTTTTCAGACTACTGGGGAGCTATTAAGTCCCTCGGCGCCTGGGGAGGCGATTTCGTGCTTGCTTGCTCTTCAAAATCTGCCAAGGAAACAAAATCCTATTTTGAGGCTAAAGGCTATACTACCGTTATTCCTTTTGAAGAAATGGTACTGTAAACATATACCTTGGACCCTATTTACACTCAAAGTATAGACATTCATTATTTTGGTCGTTTTACGGTCTATGCTGACTTATTTGGAATTACAAATATCAAGGTTAATGAAAGTGTAGAAGATAAAGCTTGTATTTATACGGAACAATGTGTTGCAGAACTACAAGATTACTTTGATCGTAAAATAAATAAATTTTCAGTTCAATTATCAGTACCACTTTCAACACCTTTTCAGAAAAAGGTATGGGATAAACTTAAAGAAATCCCATTTGGAAAGACGATAAGTTATTTAGATTTGGCAAATAGTATTGATAATCCAAAAGCAGTGCGTGCAGTAGGTTCAGCAAATGGTCAAAATCCAATCCCAATCCTTATTCCTTGCCATCGAGTTATTGGAAATAATGGAAAACTAACGGGATATGCATTAGGCTTAGAATTGAAAAGAAAATTGTTAGATTTTGAATCATCACAAACACATTTACCGTTTTAATTAAAATTTTTGACGATGGCTATGAAGTATTTTATTGGATTACTCTTTGGGTTCTTTTTAATCGCAGGATGTAAATCAGACGAAGCCTTTTTCCCGAAACCACGTTTATATCCAAAAGTTGAATACCCAAAAAAAGAATATAAATCATTCGATGAAACATATTGTCAGTTCACTTTTGAAAAACCCACCTATTCTAGAATAGTGAAAGATGAATACTTTTTTGAAGATAAGCCGGTAGATCCGTGTTGGTTTGATTTGACGATTGATACGTTAAATAGTACGTTACATTGCAGTTATATTCCAATAAAGAACAGATCACATTTTGATAAATTAATTAATGATTCCTTTAGAATGGTTGGGGAACATAATAAGAAAGCAGACTATCGAGAAGACCAAAAAATACAAAATAAAAATGGGGTAGAAGGCATACTTTTTGAAATTGATGGACCAGTAGCTAGTCCATTACAATTCTTTTTGACGGATAGTACAAGCCATTTTTTAAGGGCAAGTTTATATTTCAATGCGAAGGTCAACCCAGATTCAATTGCGCCTGTATATAGCTTTGTAAAAGAAGATATCTTTAAGATGATATCTTCTTTTGAATGGATCGATAAAGAGTAGAATATTATGCTTCAGCGGCATCAGCCGTTTTAGCTTCTTCAGGCTCTTCTTTAGGGTTGTATATTTCTTTTAATTTTGCTTCGATTTCATCTGATAATTCGGGATTGTCAAGTAAAAACCGTTTAGCCGAATCACGTCCTTGAGCGATTTTAGTCTCATTATAACTATACCAAGACCCACTTTTTTGGATTAATTCATTTTCTACACCAAGATCCACAATTTCTCCAGCTTTGGAAATTCCTTCTCCAAACATTATGTCAAAAATGGCAATCCTAAATGGTGGTGCTAATTTGTTTTTTACAATTTTCACCTTTGTATGATTACCAACCATATTACCCTCTTTATCCTTGATTGAAGGTCCTGATCTTCTTATATCTAATCGTATCGAGGCATAAAATTTAAGTGCATTACCACCAGTAGTTGTTTCTGGGTTACCAAACATTACACCAATCTTTTCTCTTAGTTGATTAATGAAAATGCAGCAACATCTTGTCTTTCCTATTGTTGAGGTTAATTTTCTAAGTGCTTGGGACATTAACCTTGCTTGAAGACCCATTTTTGAATCTCCCATTTCACCTTCTATTTCGGCCCTTGGTACTAAAGCGGCAACAGAATCAATAACGATTATATCAATGGCACCAGACCGGATAAGATGTTCAGTGATTTCTAATGCTTGTTCTCCGTTATCAGGTTGCGAGATAAGTAAATTTTCTGTATCCACACCAAGTGCTTCAGCATAGTTTTTATCGAATGCGTGCTCCGCATCAATAAAAGCGGCTATACCGCCTGCTTTTTGGCATGAGGCAATTGCATGAATCGCTAGTGTCGTTTTACCAGAAGATTCTGGTCCGTATATTTCTACAACTCTACCTTTAGGTAATCCACCTACTCCCAACGCTATGTCCAACCCGAGAGATCCGGTAGATATGGTATCAACTTCTACAATCTGCTTATCACCAAGCTTCATGATTGTACCTTTTCCGTAGGTTTTTTCTAATTTATCTACCGCTAATCCTAGTGCTTTTAATTTAGCTTCTTTCTCTTTCGAATTTGACATATTTATTTTTTATATACTAACAAATGTACTATATACCCTGTTGATACCCAAATAAAAAGAGTACGAACTATCTTCATTTTGATAATGAATAAAATTGATTTAATTTGTTTTAAACTTCGACTTGATAAAGGGTAAAAAAAAGTCCCTTTTATAAGTTGTATAAAAGGGACTTTATCCAATTTTAGTATTCATTCAATTAGCAAGTTGCATTCATCGAATTTAGTCTACTAAAAACCAAAATGTTTTCTACAGATTGGACTTTTGGGAAAAACTTTACTTTTGGAAGCGATGATATTGATGCTTTAAGCATATTATATTCTTCAGCTAATGAAGTATCATTTTCGATAGCATCTTCTATTTCTAGTTTGCTAAAGATTCCAAGTTCGTTGTAAAGTAGTTTTATTAATGTTGTAGTAGTGTAGCTTTTCGCCATATAATTAGATTAGGAATTAAATAATAACTACTAAACTAATAATGAGCTAAATTTATTGCACTCGGTACCAATATTGAGTTCTTCCTAGAAAAGAAAATCCTAAGTAACCACGTACATATAATTTGTCTGGAGATTCGAGTTTCATACTACAACTGTATGCTTTTCCTTTTGATGGGTCGAAAATTTCTCCATTTTCATAATATTCTCCTTGGTCTTCCATATCATACAGAATAACCATGCCTGTAATTGGCCCCCCCTTTTGATCTCCAACACAATTATCACAATGGGTGATCGTCGCACCTTCTAGTAACTTTACTACTTTACCATAAACTTTACCATTTTCTTCATATATCTCTATATGTGATTTTTCTAAATTGTCAGTATCACTGATGGTTTTCCATGTTCCCAATACACTTTGCGCTTGAGTGTTAAAAAACATAGAAGTCAATAAAAATAGGAGGATTAAATTTTTCATATATTTTATTTTTTGATTATCAAATACGATTTTATTAAATGATTGGAATGCAATAATTTGGAATTGATGCTTTAAAGATAGAACCCATCTTTTCAAAAACATCTGTTCCCGATTTGTTCACAATTTTTCGACCATCAACTTCGAAAACAGGGGTTAATTCACCCATGGTTCCTGTTGTAAACACTTGATCTGCAGTATAAAGTTCGGTTAAGGATATGTTTTTTTCTCGAATAGCAATATTGTTTTCTTTAGCTAGCTGAAGAATCATACCTCTTGTAATGCCATGGAGACAAGCATCGGCAAAAGGAGTAAAAATTTCATTTCCCCTTACTGTAAAGATATTTGTTCCATTTAATTCTGCTAGAAAGCCATAATTATCCAACATTAATGCCGCGTCTACATTTGCCACATTGGCCTGCATTTTTGCCAAAATATTATTGATTAAATTGGTATGATGAATTTTTGAATCCAAAAAAGAAGGTGAATTTCTTCTTATTGCAGAGGTAATAATATCAATGCCTTTAGAATTGTCATATACCGGTGCTTTATATTCTGCTAAGACAATTAGGCCTAATCCTTTGTCATTTAATCTAGGATCCATCCCAGATGTAATTTTCTCACCTCTTGTTAGCGTTAATCTCATGTGGACTCCGTCAACCATGTTATTGGCCTCTACTGTTTGTTTTACAGCATCAATGATATATTCTTTACTAGGAACATTTTGAAAGCCCATAGCATGAGCAGAATCAAATAATCTAGATAGATGTCTATCAAATAGGAAAATTCCTTGTTTGTATAATCTCAATCCTTCCCAAACAGCATCCCCACCTTGAACGACACTATCGAATACGGAAACTTTGGCTTCATCTCTATGGACGATTTCACCATTTACATATACTTTTAGATCAGCATTTCTAGGGTCAAATTTTTGTAACATTCAATTTAGTTTAATGGTGTGTTTATTTAGTATTTCATAATACGGTAACGCTTCTTCATATATTTTTTTTAGATGATTAGGTAGACCTTTAAAATCACTTTTTTGTTTGATAAAACCTGTGCTTTTATGCACATTTTTATACCAATGATTTGCCCAGACACCATCTTCTATCCTTGGGCCAGCTTCCCACTTTTCCATTCTTTCATCATAATCAATAGACAAATCTTCACAAATTCTTTTTAGATATTGAGGAGGATTCATCAGTAGTTCATCCGAATTAATAATAACTGTTTTTTGGTTGTGTTCTTTTAAAAAAGTATAGATATCATATTCTTGTTTGATTCCAATATCATCCAAATGAATTTCTTTTATGACTTTATTGAAAGACCAAAGGATTCTAGCAGGATCGCGAATTAAAAATATATTTTTGAAAGGAAGAATAAAATTTAAATCTAAGGTATGAATATGATGCGCCATGTTTTTAATAAAAAAATAACTCGTGGCGGTATTTTGAATATTTAGTGATTCAATAACATCTTCTGCTACTACACTTTGTGAGGTTAGGATCGCTTTTTTACCGGGATGGTCAATCTTATTATTATGTAAGTATGAAGCATAAAAAGGTTCATCTATTATTGAAAAGTCCGGTCTATTACCGAATGAATACATCATTGCAGTCGATATATTTCTTGGACCTGAAATCAAATGAATTTTATGCATCCTTTAATAAGTTCTCTGGATGCCAAAATACATCTTTGAAATGTTTTACCCTATTATTTTCTACAATGATTCCTTCCTTCTCTAACAAGGTTTGCATCGCTGAAGGAGGCTTAAATGCGGCCCTACCTGAAAGCTCACCTAATCTATTAAGTACACGATGAGCAGGAATCGGAAGATCTGTATTTCCACATTTATTTAATGCCCAACCAACCATTCGGGCAGAACCCAACGAAAGGAAATCTGCGATGGCTCCATAAGTGGTTACTCTACCTTCTGGTATCATTTGTGTGAGATCATAAACTTTTTCGAAGTATGAATTTTTTTCCAATTAGTGTAAATTTGTATCCGAAAGGTACATTATATTCAATTATGAAGCGAACAAAAATTTTTGCAAAAGGAATACAACATTTAACGGATGCTCGATATTTTTCGGCAATGGGTGTTGATTGGATGAGTTTTGATATACGTCAAAATTCAGATCATTTTATTTCAAGAATCGCGTATAATGCAATTAAGGAGTGGGTAGAAGGTCCTCAGTTTTCCGTTTATTCGAATGAAGTGGAAATAGAAAATATAAAAATAGTAACTGATTCTGAATACCAGCCGGCATCAGAAACGAATCGTGTCGTAGAACTTGATTTAGCTTCTTTGAAAGAGCTTGAATTGATAAAAGCAAATGCAATACTTTTAATCGTAGACAATGTTGAACTTGCTATATCAAATGCTGATATATTAAATAAACAAACAACTCCAATCTATTTAGATACGAAACTATCCCCATCTATTGTAAAAGATCTTGCGAAAGCATTACCAACTATTGGAATAGTATTATATGGTGCAGCAGAAGAAAAAGTAGGCTTTAAGAACTACGACGAAATAGATGAAATAATTGAAGCTTTTTTGGATTAAGCTAATAATTTTTTCACCATCGCAGAAATCGATTTACCATCTGCCTTACCTGCCAATTCTTTTGATGCCATACCCATTACTTTACCCATATCCTTCATAGATGTTGCTCCTGATTTTTCAATAATTGAAGCTACAATGGGCTGAAGCTCTTCTGTAGATAATTGCTTTGGTAGATATCGACTTAGGATTTCTAATTCTTCTTTTTCGATTTGGGCAAGATCCTCTCTATCTTGTTTTATGTAAATATCCAAGGAGTCTTGTCTCTGCTTTGCTAACTTTTGAATCAACTTTATTTCACTTTCAGCATCCAATTCGGATCCTGATCCATCTGTTTTAGTTAATAAGATTGCTGCTTTAATGGCTCTGATCGCTCTTAGTGCAACTTTATCTTTAGCTTTCATTGCTGTTTTTAAATCCGCATTTATTTTTTGCTCAAGCATTGTTTTCTTCTTTTATTAATTTTGTTAATTCTATAAACCTAGACAAAGACAAATGTTCAGGTCTTTGCATAAAAATATCTTTTGTTAGAAGATTTTTATTTTTTACCAATGGTTTTAATGTATTTCTAAGCATTTTTCTTCGTTGACCGAATGAAGTTTTTACTACTGATTTAAATAAAGGATCTTCGCATATTGGTTCAACTAAATCTTTTCTTCGTAATTGCATTACAGCTGAATTGACTTTAGGAGGTGGATTAAATGCTTCTGGTCCAATATCAAATAGGATTTCTCCTTCATAAAATGCTTGTAAAAGTACAGAGATAGACCCATATACTTTACTACCTTCTTTGGCTAAAAATCGATAAGCGACTTCCTTTTGAAACATACCTATCATATGAGGAATTCTAGATCTATAATCAATCATTTTGAATACGATCTGAGATGATATATTATATGGATAATTGCCAATAAGTATAAAGGGAGCACCGTCAAATAATGGATTAAGATTTAATTTTAAAAAATCTTGATTAATGATTGCTCTGTTTTTTAGATTGAATTTTGTTTGTAAAATATCAATCATTCGAGGATCGATTTCAACTACGTTTAGATTTTTATCGATTAAATATTTCGTAAGTACACCTTGTCCTGGACCAACCTCAAGGACGTTTGGCGTTTCATTTTTTAAAATTTTTACAGCATCGGTAATCCGCTCACAGACGGATTCATCCGTAAGAAAATGTTGACCATATTGTTTTTTTGCGTACACCATTGAACATTCAAAAGTACATATAAATAGACTAAGAATTATTAATCCTTATCTTTACGAAAAATCAGTTTCGAAGATGCAAAAGATAAAGATTGGAATTTCTACAGGAGACTTAAATGGAATTGGACCAGAGGTAATAATACGAACGTTTTCAAATCCTAGTATTATGAAATATTGTATTCCAGTCATTTATGGTTCAACTAAAGTGATGGCATATTATAAAAATATTGTTGAAACTGATTTTACATTTATTGGTGTGAAAAATGCTGAAAACTCAAGTGGGAGTAAGGTCAATGTTGTCAATTGTATGGATGAAGATGTAAAGATTACGATTGGGTCTCCTACAGAACAATCTGGGAAATTTGCTATTGCCTGTATTGAAAAGATGATGGAAGATGTAAATAATAACTTACTTGATGCTGTCATTACTGCACCGATTAATAAACACGCCATGAAACTGGCCGGATGGAAATATCGAGGTCATACTGAGTATTTTGCAGATGTTTTTAATGAGGACAAAACAATGATGTTTATGGTCTCTGATAATATCAAAGTAGCACTTGTAACAGACCATGTTCCGATCAAAGATGTTGCTAGTAGAATTAGTAAAGAATTGATTTTAAAAAGAATTTATTCTCTTGAAAAATCATTGATTCAAGATTTTGGTATTGAAAAACCAACGATTGCGGTATTGGGACTAAACCCTCATGCCGGTGATGAAGGTACGATTGGTGAGGAGGATGATACAATTGTAAGGCCTGCCATATTAGAGGCCAAGAAAGCTGGATTGCTTGTTTTTGGACCATATCCAGCGGATGGGTTTTTTGGTTCTGGCCAGTATAATAAGTTTGATGGTATTCTAGCAATGTATCATGATCAAGGATTAATACCTTTTAAAACACTATCATTTGGTAAAGGTGTCAACTATACAGCTGAGATCCCAGTGATTAGAACATCTCCGGATCATGGAACGGCCTATGATATTGCTGGAAAAAATGAAGCAGACATATCATCATTTAGAGAAGCGATTTACGCAACCATTGATATAACTAGAAATAAAAAAGCTTTTGAAAAGAATGGGGCTAACCCGTTGAAGAAAAAACCGAAGCGAGAACAGAGAGCCTCAGAGTAGGTTAGGTTTTAGATTCTATCAATTACCCACACTCAAGAGATTGGTTTATTGTCTTGTGACTTTCTATCAATTCGCTTCGACAGTGTCAAATATATATTGTTTGTTTCTAAAAAGCAATTATTTTAGCTATACATATTATAATTTTAACTATTTATTGATTGGATTGGATTTATGATCAAATTCATACAATTTAAAGTCTTCAATTTTCTTGATAAGTTTAATCGCATATTGTTTATCTGTAGCATACCCAGATTTTTGTAATCCGTGCGCCCAACTTAGATAATCCAAATGAGAAAAGTCGAAAAGGTTTTTATAGTTTGATGAATTTTGTAGAAAGTGACTATGGTCTATATAAGATTCAATATCATCATTGTAGGCTCTAAAGCACGATTCTAATAATCTACCTTTCGTATCATAATCATCATCTTTATGATAAAATGTAGGTCCTTCCCAGTAACTTTTACATTTGATGCCAAAATGATTATTGGCTTCTGTTGATAATCTACTTGATCCATAAGATGATTCATGCATTCCTTGAGCTAAGGTAATGCTTGCTGGGATACCGGTACGGTACATTTCAGCTACGGCTAATTCACCGTATTTATCGATATAGCTTACTACTTTTAGATCCAATTCATTTGAAAAATTGAAGCTTAAAAATAGAGGAACTACGACTAGGGCTAGTGTCCACTTCATATCATTCTCTTGTTGAATATATTATATTCAAATGTTATGCCAATCCTACCAAAAATATTTAGATAAAAAAGTGTAATTATGCATAAAACATCCATTTGAGTAAGGGAATACAACATCTGAAGCAATTTTCACTTTTTAAAAATTTAATAGAAAATTATTCTATTTCAATGTTTGAAAAGCAAGTTTCTGTTTTTCATGAATTGGTTGCAGCTATTGTATATCAACAAATTTCTGTGGCTGCTGCTGATAATATTCATAAACGTTTTTTGATAAAAATGGGTGGAAACATTTATTCAGTGGATGAATTAATTGAAGTCTCCGAAGAAGAAATGCAAGAATGTGGACTTTCGAAACAAAAAAGAGGATATATGAAGAATATAGCTCACTTTTTTAAAGAACATGATTTGGAAATTATGAATTGGGATGATCTTTCTGATGAAGAAATCATAGAATTGCTGACTAAAATAAAAGGAGTAGGAGAATGGACAGTCCAAATGTTACTTTTGTTTTTTCTGGAAAGACAAGATGTTTTTCCAGTTAAGGATTTGGGTGTTCAAATTGCAATGAAAGGAATATTTAAACTAGATTTAGAAAAAAAGATCTTGGAGAAAAAAATGATAGAAATTTCTGAACCTTGGAAACCATATAGATCACTCGCAACAAAGTATCTTTGGGCATGGAAAAGAGCACATTAGAAATGGAAAGAATCATCGGAAGATATGGAGGGAGTGAAAAAGGGCCTTTGCTAGTTATCCTAGGTGCAGTTCATGGCAATGAACCAGCAGGCGTCAAAGCGACAGAAGTTATCTTTAAATTGTTAGACATCGAACCATACGTAAATGCGCATTTCAATTATAAAGGAAATGTTTTAGGTATTTTAGGTAATAAAAAGGCTTATGAAAAAAAACAACGATTTATCGAACGTGATCTAAATCGGTGTTGGACGATGGAAAACATTACTCTTTGTCAAAATGGAGTATCGGATATCCCTGAGAAGTATGAAATGTTAGAAATTTACGAACTGATAAAAAAAGAAGTAATAGATACCCAAACATCACATTTGATTGTGTTAGATATGCATACGACTTCTTCTGACGGTGGTATTTTTACAATCCCGTCTGATGAAGCTTTAAGTCTAAAAATTGCAAAGGAGTTACACGCTCCAGTAATAACCGGGATGATCGGTGGATTAGGAGGTACAAGTCTACATTTTTTCAATGAAGAAAACATTGGTGTGAAAACCACAGCGGTTGTTTTTGAATCGGGTCAACACGATGATCCATTGTCTGTAAATAGAGCTATCGCTGCCATTATAAATTGTATGAGGACCATTGGCAGTATTGAATCTAATGATGTACATAATAAACATGATGAGCTACTTATTGCTTTTTCAAAGAATCTTCCTAAAGTCAACAACCTTATTTACAGTCACGCAATTGAAGAAAGTGATCAGTTCGTCATGAAAAAAGGATATTCTAATTTTCAAAAAATAAAAAAAGGCGATTATTTAGCGGATGATAAAAATGGAAAACTAAAAGCACCCTACAGTGGAAGGATTTTAATGCCTTTATATCAAAAGAAAGGAGAAGATGGTTATTTTATTATTCAAGATGGACAAAAAATATGATCACAGAAAAGCACATTGAAAACGTATTGTTAAAAGTCGAAAAAGACCATTCTTTCCTTGCAGACAGAATTCAATTTTACTCTAAAAAGTATCCTGCATTTTTTCGACACATCAACGAAGAGTCTTTTATTTTAAGTGGTAAAGAGATTGATTATCTGGTGGGTTTGATTGGTTTTATACTAGAGGTTACAGTTGCTGACTATCTTGAAGATGGAGATTTATTTGCCGAACTTGAAGAAGAAAACTGGACCATTGTGGATAGCCTTACTGGGTTTAAATCAGTCATGGATCACTGGTTTAGTGAAACCCAAGAAGAAGAACTTCTAGCTTATATTGAAGATTCTTTAGTTGAAGATGAAGAAGATTTTATAAGCAAAGAAGGGCGACTTTTTATTGCAGTTAAATGTAAAACCTTAGTTGATGTATTTACAAGTTTCGAGTAAGTTTTATAATTTGGACTCTACAATTCCTAATATTTTTTCACGTCGATTAGTTGATGTTTTCTTTAACTGTTCAGCTTCTTTCATGGAAGCTACAACAAAAGCTTCGTCATTAAACCCACTGCAATTAATTCGAACATTCAAGTAAGCACCATATACGGCTGTATCTAAGCAAGCAACACCGACACCCACATCAGAAATAGAGGCTGGATTGCCAATTTTCGCCGTTTCTTCAGAAAAATCATAAGCTTCGTTACAAATTCGCATAACAGACAATGGAACTTCAATGGCGTTTTTTGTTGCATTATTCATTGCTAAATTTCGAGCCGTTTTTTCTTCTTGAGTGTTTTTGGGTAACCGAATAGCATCCATTATTTTATTGAATGCTTCAGTATCTTCATCTACTTTTGACAATAATAAATCTTTAAATGTTTGACCTTTTTCTGCGAGCATAGAAAATGTTTCCCACTGATCGTCCCATCCTCTTTTGTGCGCAGAAAGATTATCAACCATTGCGGATAATGAGGCACCTAATGATCCAACATAAGCAGCAATACTTCCTCCTCCAGGAGCAGGACTTTCTGAAGCCGTTTCATTTGCGAAAGCGGTAAGACTCATATCAATCAATTTTTGATCTTCATTTTTCATGACATACTCAATCACTTTTTTTTGTGGATCAAAAGCCCCAAGCTCATCCAATCCGAGTGATTTGATAGCGATTTTAATTATTTCACTTTCTGCTATTCCAAGGGATCTTTCTTGTTTTTTTAAAAAATACTTTCCAGCGTTGAGCAATACGTTTTTTGGTACTAATCCGACTAATTCTGATCCAGTAACTCTTAATCCTCGATTGTTTGCAGAAGTACGACAGGCTTCAAAAGCTTCATGGAGGTTTGTGATTTTTGTGTTTGTAAGATTCATGGATATTTGAGCTAAACCATATTCCTCAATATACCATCCGATCGCTTTGACAGATTTCAACATTCCTGGCTCTCTAACTGGATCACCATTTGAATCTCTCACAATATCGCCAGTCACTGGATTCCCATTTCGTTTA
Source organism: uncultured Saprospiraceae bacterium (assembly GCA_937924805.1). Taxonomy (GTDB): domain Bacteria; phylum Bacteroidota; class Bacteroidia; order Chitinophagales; family Saprospiraceae; genus JAHDDO01. The sequence goes on along the minus strand of CALDTZ010000006.1, from coordinate 66,482 downwards.
ACCCTCCCTTTTTCTCTTATATCGAATGCTACCGAATTCGCTCGTCGTACTGATGTTGTATTAAGATTTACGTTATAAGCAACTAAAAAATCTCTAGCTCCAATTGCTGTTTGACCTGATCGAGCATTAAATGTAGCTGGTCCAAAATCAGGTTTCCAATTTGGATCTAAAATCTTTTTTTCAAATCCTTCATATTCTCCAGCTCTAATTGTTGCAAGATTTTGTCTTTCAGGTGTTTTAGCCGCTGCTTCGTATAAATAAATGGGGATATTTAATTCTTCACCGACTCTTTTAGCTAATTTTTCAGCATATTTTGCCGTTTCCTCCATAGAAATATTTGCAATGGGTATCAATGGACAAACATCCGTTGCACCCATTCTAGGGTGTTCACCCGAGTGATGACTCATATCAATAACTTCACTTGCTTTTTTAATAGCTTGGAAAGCAGCAATTATTACTTTTTCTGGGTGACCAACAAAGGTTACCACAGTCCGATTTGTTGCCTTACCTGGATCTACATCTAATAATTTAACGCCGTCTATTTTGGAAATTTCGGCTGTGATCGTTTCAATTACTTGAAGATTTCTACCTTCACTAAAATTTGGTACACACTCTATTATCGGTTGATTAGTCATAATGGTATCTATTATTACATTTCACTAAAATGATTGTAAATTTAGGGATATCGATGGAATAAAGTAATGATTAATACGGTTTCATTTATATAGTCTTAAATCCTAAGGTTGCCATTAAATTTCATTAAGTATGAAACGTATTTATTTAGTCTTATTTTTTGCTTTTTCCTGGTCATTAGGAGCTCAAGAGGTATTAATATCAAAAGATATAAATGTAAGAGAAGATTTAAAATATGTTTTACTCGGTAAAGTTGGAGAACATATCCTTCTATTTCGTGACATAAATTCTAAAAAATCTATTGAAATATTTGATGAGAATTTAAAATTCAAATATGCTAGAGATTTGAATATGGAAAAAGATAAAAAAAGAATTTATCATGTTTTTCCTCAAAAAGAAAATTTCAATATTTTATATGGTCTTCCCAAAAGAGATTCCTTTGAAATAAGACAAAGAGTGATGGATTCTGCAGGAGATCTAGTTGATTCGATCCGATTAGCTACTTTTTCAAGAAAAGAAATTTCAGAACGATATAAATATAGTGTATCAGATGATAAAAAGCGTCTCTTGTTATTCAACAAAGTAAAGCGTAATGAATTTCATTTTATAATGATAAATTTGGAATTAAATGAAATGGTATGGCAAGAAAAAGTAAATCTCTTATCTGAAGCAAGTGGTGTACAATTTCAGGATATTTTGATATCAAATAATGAAGACATTTTTATTCTATTTGAAAGGTCAAACAATAGATATGACAAGAAAAACCACCAATTTGAATTATATCATATTTATGAAAACATTGGTGACGCCGTTCCAAACATTATACCATTTACAAAATACTTGAGTAAGGATACTCACCTTACGATAGATGAGAAGAACCAAAATGTATTGATTATTGGTTTGTATACAGAAGCCAATCGATCGGCTTCATTTGGATACTTCTTTAATCTTATACCTATTGATAAAATTGAAGATGAAAATAATCTTACGCTTAAACCATTTACTCTATCTTTTATAAATGACTTGTATGGAAACTCAAAGCGAGCCATTAATAGTTTAGATTATTATTTTATTAAGGATGTGGTTTTTGATGAAGATGGAGGATTTGTTTGGATTGGAGAAATGTTTAAAGAGTATTTTAGAAGAACGAGTAATCCATACATGAGGGATTCGAGAAATTACGGGGATTCAAGAGGATACGTTGATTTTTATAATGAGGATATGGTGATCTTTGGTTTAGATAATACAGGCAATGAATTGTGGAGTAAGGTGTTAAATAAAAAGCAATTTTCTCAAGATGATGATGCTATGTATTCTTCGTACTTTTTAATGAAAACGCCTTCAAGATTGCGACTGCTTTTTAATGATGAGATCAAACGAAACAATACAGTAAGTGAATATTTGGTTGACCCAATGGGAAATAGCCACCGTAAAACTGTATTAAATACAGAGTATGAAAACTTACGACTTCAATTTACCGAATCTATCCAAGTTGGTAGTAATGAAGTTATTGTACCTAGCCTTTCAGCAAATATTTTAAACTTAGTAAAGATTCAATTTTAGGCTTTTATCGGGTGGGGTAAAATAGAAAAGGAGAGAATCAAAGTAATGACCTCTCCTTTCATTTTTTGTTTTATTTATTTTTAGAATGTATAAGAAATCCCAAAGTTTGTATATGATTGTAGATTGTTAGCTTTTAACCCCGCGGCAGTTGGTACTTCCATCGCTTTAAGCGAACCTAGATCCCATACTTGTTTATCTCCTCTTAATCCAATTTCGAAAGATAATCCTAATCCTTTCCACAAATTTGTAGAAAAAGTATTGGTCCAAATATAGTTTACGAAATTTCCAATATTCCCATATTCAACAGAGATCGGAGTTGCTATATCTTCAATTTCGAACTCAACATTATCAGTACTACTGTAAGGCAAGAAGGCACTTAAGTTTGATGCCCATGAAATACCAGGAAGTATCTGACCAGCATAAGTAGCTCCTATTTTAGCTCCCGGACTTGAAAATAAAGACCCTGGCCAATTTTTTTGATAACCTAACGGGTGAATTAGTACAACAAAGTTGTCTAAAGGTGTCCAAGTCATTCCTGCACTTATTGTCAATTGTCCGGGATCATTGATCGCTAAGCTATATTTTGGAGATCCACCTTGAGCATAGTTTAGTAATGAGCTTAACCATTTACCTTCAACAGATACAGCCCAATTTTTATTTAATTTGTAACCAAATAACGAAGATAGATCTATACCAGACAAATGTGAAACGACAGATCCGACGGAACTGTTTTTATCAATTTCTGTAGCAATATTCGCAGCAGAAATGTTTAATAAATTTCTCCAGAAAAATTTTTCTTCATCAAGATTTGCGTAACCATTAAAACCAACACCATAGGTCGTTGATTGAGAATTCGGAGTACTTAATGCATACCAATTATTGTTTGAGTTAATTCCAAAACCAACGGTTCCAACACCACCAAGTTTCCATCCTGGGAATTCAAATATTTTTGCTTCGATATCATTTACTTCTGATTTTAAACCATTGATCATGGCGATTTTGTCAGCCTTTAAAGCTTTCAGCTCCTCGATTGACATTTCTTGACTCATCCCTTGCGATAAGAATCCAATTAGCAACATGTTAATAAGTAATAATCTTTTCATTTTTTTTTCTTGGTTTAAGTAAATCTATTTCTATTTAAGGATTAAACTATTTAATTTATCAATCACAAAGATAAGTAAATAAAAAAAGCCTGCACCAATTAAGGTGCAGGCCTATTAAAAGATATTAATCTTATTATTTAGAGATAGAATATTTAAACCCTAAGTTGTAGAATGATTGTAAATCACCTGCTTTTTCGTCTGTTTCTCCAGCAGATTTTGCTAATTGACGGTTTTGTCTAATACCGATGTTTAAACCTACACCAATACCGTTCCATAAATTGTCAATTCCGAATCCGTTAGTCCAAGTCCAGTTATGTAGATCTTTGGCTTCTACTAGATCAGCTCCTTCACCTGCGTCACCATAAGCATAAAACCCTTCTAAGTTAGATGTCCAGCTGATTCCTTTGAATAATGTTCCAGTATAAGATCCACCAAAAGATGCTCCTGGAGAAGATTGGAATGTATCACCTGGGTAATTCCATTGGTAACCTAGTGGGTGTAACCACAATTCCATATTTTTAATTGGCGTGTAAGATACACCCGCTGATCCTGTTACAGAACCTGGAGTGAAATCAAATAAGACTGTTGACCATTTTGCTCTTGCAGATAACGCTATTTTATCTTTGTATAAGTAGTATCCACCTGAAGATACTAAGTCCCATAAACCTAAAGAAAAAGGATCAGAATCAACACCATCAATCTTTAATGCAGTATTTCTGTAGTTGGCTGAAAGACCATTTCTCCAGTAATATTTAGCTTGGTTATAGTTGGCAAATGCAGTAAGACCTACATTAAAACCTTGAGAGCTAAGCGTTGGGTTGTCAACACCGTACCATCTTTCTTGACCACCAAAGTCTAATCCTAAAAGGATTCCAGCACCAGTAACCCATCCTGGGAATTCAAGTATTCTTTTGTTTAATGCATCGATGTCAGCACCAATCGATTTAGCAACACCTTCTTTTTCAGCTTTCATTGCTTTCAATTCTTCTAACGTTGCTGTTTCTTGAGCGAAAATGCTACCTACAAAAGCAAGTAACAAAAAGTTTAGTAATAATAATTTTTTCATAATCTAAATTAGATTTAAGTTTTAGTTTAGAATTTGTATTAAAAATAAATGAACATTATTTTTCTTTCTGTCTAAGGTATTTAGACCCTTAATGTTAAAAAAGAGTAATAAGTTATTTTACACTTTTTTGACATTGATTTGAAAGAAAAGTCACCCTTTTAGGGTCATTATGTTTTGAATTTTAATTGTGAATTTCAATTTTTTGATCTGTCATTTTAGATAAAGGAATAATTACTTTACTGCTTTCGGTAGCTATCACGATAGAAGAGTTATCTATATCTATAATTTTTCCACGAACACCATCAAAAGTTACTTGATTTCCAATTTCAAATTTGTTTTTTGAATAAAAAGACGCTAGGAAATTCGCCATGGTGCTTTTTGTAGCAAGGCCATATCCGATCGCAAATGCAAGAACAACACCACCAATAAGAATCGAAATATTATTCGATAGAAAATCAGTATTAATTCCTGTTTGAGCTAACGCACTTACAAGGATATTTATAAAAAGAAAATAGAAAACGAAGTTTGCTATTAATTTACCTGACGGAATATTTAGTGAGTTGCAAGCTGTTAATATTACCGATTTAAGACCATCCGCTAACAATAAACCAAAGATTAGAATGATTAATGCAACAATTAACTTAGGAATAAAATTAAAAATACCTAGGACTAATTCTGAAACTGCTGCCATATTCAATACCGATGTAGCAACAACTAAAAAGAATAATAAAACAAAGTAATAAATGATTTTACTGACAACGGTACTTATTTTAATTTTGATATTTGACTTATCAACAATATCAATTTCATTGAGTTTCTCTCCGAGTTTATCAACACCCATTATCTTCAATGACTTGCTGAGAAATTTTTCTACAAATTTTGAAATCAGTAGTCCAAGGATGAGAATAACAATGGCAGATATTACATTCGGTACTCCAGCCAAAAAGTTTTTAAGTAACTCGTTAAAAGTATCAGCAAAGGCTATTTCACCAAGTAAGAATTTAATCATTAGGTTATTGTTTTGATTTTTTGATTATTTACACAGTCTTTGGGATGACGATGGTATGTTTATTCTTCTTCTTCTACCTCATTTTGAATTATACCGGACTCAGTATTTATTTTTGATGCTCCGACACTCATATTTAAAAATATATCGATCAATCTGGAAAAGTAAAGTTCTACAATATTTGTAAATAAACCAATGGTTTTAAAAGACCCATCTACTCTATCTTTTACCTTTTTGGTATTCATTTGAAAGCGCTCTGCTTGCTCTTTTTCTAACTCTTTAAAACTATTCTTAGACATAATTATTCCTATGCTTTAAGCTTCTTTATATTTAGCGTAATAAATATTTTTAAATTTCTGTTTTGCACGTTTAATTTTCATTTTAATCGCACTCTCAGATTTGTCAAGTGTAAATCCAATTTCTTTTATGGACATTTCATCTTGATACTTCATCAATAATATTGATTTATCTTTTACAGGAATTTCTTCCAATACGACTTTAAGCCTACCTACTTCCATTTCCATAAGAAAGGTGTCATCTACATCTGTCTCCTTATCATGATTGGTTAAATCTTCAACTAAAATGCTTGGGTCTTTCTTTTTTCTTCGTATCCTGTCAATACAATAATTATAAGTTATAGAATAGATCCAAGTTGAAAACCTAGATTTACCACTAAACTTAGATAAGTTCAACAAAATCTTCATAAAGATCTCTTGTACAGAATCCTCCGCATATTCTTCATCTTTTAAGAGAGAGATACATTTACCAAAAATTTTACCTGAATACCTCTTATATAAAACATCAAAATAAGCTACATTTTGAGTCTTCAAATACTCCTTCACCACGTCTTCATCACTCATTGTTTTAGGTATATCCTGAGTAAGAAGTGGAAATAAAATGTTTATCACCTTTTTTTATTTTAATTATTTTTCAGCGTTAAAGGTCTAAATAATATAACCTTGTGACGTATAAATTAGCGCAAAGTTTCTAAAAAGATGTTTCAACTTAGATTATATTGCAATAATTCCACATGTTTTTACCCTTTTTGGTTGAGATTTTAATTTTTTTTTATGAGAAGATGTACTATTCTTGGGAGCTTATTATTTATTTTTTTTGGTTTTAGCATGCTAAATGCTCAAAATGATGACGATGCATTATTTATAAAAAGCATTTATGATCATTCATTAACCTCTTCAAAAATTTATGATTATTTGCATACAATGTGTAAAGAGGTAGGTCCTCGATTGTCGGGTTCAGCAGGTGCAGAAAAAGGTGTTGATTTTTGTTTTGAAACCCTAGAATCTTTAGGGATGGATTCTGTTCTAAAACTTCCTTGTGAAGTCCCTCATTGGGTCCGAGGGACAAAAGAGTATGTACATATGGTGCAAGACGACTCTTTTGTTGAATTTCATTGTGCTTCCTTAGGGAATTCAATTTCTACAGGAGGTAAGGAAATTAAGGCGGAAGTGATAGAGGTGATGGGTCTTGATACCTTGGCTATTTTGGGAAGAAAAGGTTTGGAAGGAAAAATTGTTTTTTTTAACCGACCTTTTGATGATACACAGACAAGGACCTTTTATGGATATGGAAAAGCAGTAGACCAACGCGTGTACGGACCTACAAGAGCGGCAAAATATGGAGCAATCGGAGTAATTGTACGAAGTATCACCAATGCTATTGACTTTGTACCTCATACAGGAGTTACTGTATACGATAGTACGTATAAAATTCCAGCAATTGCAATAAGCACAATGGATGCGAATCGGTTAGCTAAAGAAATTGAAAAGGGCGATAAGGTTTTTTTAGAGATGTATAGTGAATGCAAAAATTTACCAAAAAAGAAAAGTTATAGCGTTATCGGTGAAATTAAAGGAAGTGAATTTCCTGATGAAATTATATTGGTCGGAGGACATTTAGATTCATGGGATATTGGCGAGGGTGCTCATGATGATGGAGCTGGCTGTGTCCATGCTATGCAAGTAATAGAAACCATGAAGGCGTTGAACTATAATCCAAAACGAACGGTGCGATGTGTTTTGTTTATGAATGAAGAAAATGGATTGGCTGGAGGAAAGTCATATGCAGAATGGTCAAATAACAATAATGAATATCATATGGCTGCGATCGAATCTGATTCAGGAGGGTTTACACCACGAGGATTTAGTTGTACAGCCGAAGAATCTGTATTTATAGAGCACTTAACTAAAATGAAAAAACTATTTTCGCCATTGGAATCGTATGATTTGTATTTCAAAAAAGGAGGAGCTGGTGCTGATATTAATCCATTGAAATCTCAGAAAGGTATTTTGATTGGTTTTAATCCAGATTCACAGCGATATTTTGATTTTCATCATACTTCTGAAGATGTATTTGAAAATGTAAATAAAAGAGAACTGCAATTAGGTGCGGCATCAATAACAAGTTTAGTTTATTTAATTGACCAATATGGGATCTGATATAATAAGAGTTGAAAATATGGAATTTAAAATACTACTGTCGGAAGCAGCGATAGAAGATATTTTAAAAAAATTAGCCGATCGAATCAATAAAGCTTATGCTGGAAAAACGGTTGATATTGTTATTGTTTTAAAAGGTGGTTATGTTTTTGGGGCCGATCTTTGTAAGCTCCTTACCTTTGAACATAGGATTCATTTTGTAAAATTCACATCGTATGAAGGTTTAAAATCAACGAATGTAATCCGCAATGACGTCCAATTAACAGAGGATATAGAAAATAAACATGTCTTGATTTTAGAAGATATAATTGATACAGGGCAGACGATGGATCATTTTTTGAAACAATTAGAAACAGAAAATGTAGCTTCAAAAGCTTTATGCACTTTTTTATTGAAGCCAGAATCATTGACTGTAGACTTAGATGTTGAATTTGTTGGTTGTGAAATTGATGATGCTTTTGTGATTGGATATGGGATGGATTACAACGAACTTTATCGTTCTTTGAGTTCTATTTATCAAAAAATTTAAATTTCTAGGCGAATAATAATAAAAAGTTATAAATTTGCGGTCGATTTTGACCTATGGTGTAATTGGCAACACGTCAGTTTTTGGTTCTGATATTCTAGGTTCGAGTCCTAGTAGGTCAACTAACAGGTAAAGACAATTCATTGATATTCAGTGAGTTGTCTTTTTGTTTATAGCGTTTGTTGCCGATATTGTTGTCGAAATTTCCTTAATAGGTTATCTAACTTTCTCTAAGTCTTTGGTTTGTTGTCGGTGAGAAACCATGCACGGAACTAGTTCCATTCATTAAGTGATTTTTGATATAAAGAAATTTTATATCACTTCGACCATTCATTAATTTTATTTTAATCAATTAAAATATTTTTAATATTTCCGTTTGGCTTCTTTTTCAAACCAACTTGGATATTCTCAGGAGTTGTCTATAGTGTGAAAAGGTACGGGGGTATTGAAAAATAGGTTTGCCCAATGGGGGTATCGTAGTTGACATTTGCATAAGGACAAATTCAATGCTGTAGGGGAGGGGGGGATGTTTTTGATACCCTTAATGTACCCCTTCTATTTATTGAGTTGTATAATGTATCTAAAAGAGCCTTGAACTTTTTTAACATAGTGTTGTCCCAACTAAAATGAATTTTCTATTTGTCCCATAGATTCACTACCTTTGCAGGTGATTTATGATGCTTTTTAACAAAATATCGAAGTATATTGCCCCTGTTTTGGCACTAATGGTATTGGTATCGTCCATGTCATTTACTATAGACTTTCACTTTTGTCAAGGACAGTTAAAATCATTCAGTTTATTTGGTAAGGCTAAGAATTGCCATGAAATGGCAAGTAAGATGGCTTCTTGTCATCATCATAAAAAGCAAGTTGATGAAATGTCGATGACTTGTTCAGAAGGCGACAACAATTGCTGTAACAACAAAACAGTAAATTTTGAGTCAGACTTTGACCAGCAAATTGTAAATCTTGATTATTTAAGCTTAGAATCTTTATCTTTTGTAGTAGCATTTGAGCATTATTCTTTTGATGATCTTTTTGAGGACATTAAGGATGCGATACCTTTTGCTCACTACAAACCTCCATTAATACAAAAAGACATACCTGTTCTTTTTGAGTCCTTCCTTTTATAGATTTTAATTGGATTAGGTAGATTTTGCTATCTAATTCACTTAGTAATGTCGCTATGGTTTTCATAGGGACTTTTGGTGTTTCACCAATGCACCTACTCTATTGGTTTCTTTTACAAACATTAAAAATATTGAAATGAAAAAAATTATACTTTTTGTTCTAGTACTTGGTGCATTGTCTTTCCAAATTAATGCACAGAACAGCGTAACGTTAAATATAAATCACAAATTGGGTGACGCTGATTTTGCGATGAATCAAGCTGCTAAAAACAATATAGATCATGACTTTAAGGTCACGAGATTGGAATACTACATTTCCGAAATATCATTAATACACGATGGAGGAAATGAAACTCAAATAGAGGACGTATGGATTCTTGCCAATGCATCGACAAAAACCGAAGTTGATTTGGGAGAGCATAATATTACTTCTGTAGAGAAAATAATATTACATGTTGGAGTTGATCCAGATCACAATCATCTTGACCCATCAAGTTATCAAGGATCACACCCCCTAGCTCCAAAGTCTCCTTCAATGCATTGGGGTTGGACAGCAGGTTATAGGTTTATTGCGTATGAAGGACATGGGGGAGTTAACTTAAATCAGTTATTTCAACTACATGGATTAGGGGATAATAACTATTTTACTACTGAAGTTGAATTGGATGCTACTGCTGATAACAATGCTCTTAGTATCAACCTTGATGCCGACTATACAAGAGCATTGGAAAACGTCTCTGTTAACTCAGGAGTAATTGTACATGGAGATAATTTAGAGGCTAAGCAATGTCTTGAAAATTTCAGAGACTTTGTATTCTCACCAGCAAGTATAACAAGTTCAACAATTAATTTTAGTGAAGTTAGCGAGTTTAATATATTTCCAAATCCTGTAGTAAATAGTATTTCTACTATAAAACTGGATTTAGAAGAATCTGGAAATGAGTATGACTTGACCGTAACTTCTATTGATGGAAAACAATTACAAATACAACATGATGTTCTAGATGAACAAACTATAGATTTCTCAAATCAAGTATCAGGAATGTACTTTGTAAATCTGATTAAAGAAGGACAAACAATTATAACAAAGAAGATTTTTGTTAAATGAGAAAACTGATTTGGCTCTACTTTTTGGTGACATTTTCGATCATATTGTCTTGTTCTCAGGATGATGTAGAGCCAAGTCATTTTGCTCCTAAATTCATGGAGGTACCAAAGGGTTTTGATGAAATTGAGTTTCCAGAGGATAATGAGTTTTCACAAATAAGGTGGGAGTTAGGCAAGAAATTGTTCTATGATCCTATTATGTCGATTGACAGCTCTGTAAGTTGTGCATCTTGCCATAGTTCAGAGTTAGCTTTTAGCGATAATGTTGCATTTAGTCTTGGAGTGGATGACAGAATAGGAACGAGGAATGCTCCTACCTTGGCTAACGTTGCGTACCATCCGTACTATACAAGAGAAGGAGGAGTTCCGACATTAGAAATGCAAATCTTAGTACCTATTCAGGAACATAATGAATTTGACTTTAATATAGTGCTACTTGCTGAAAGGCTTAAGGCAGATTCTAGTTACATCCAGATGTCAATAGAGGCGTATGACCGTGAACCTGATCCCTTTGTAATTACAAGATCATTGGCATGTTTTGAGAGGAGTTTGATAAGTGGATATAGTCGGTATGATCACTACGAAAACTATGGTGATTTGAATGCCTTGACTCAAAGTGAAATTAATGGGATGGAGTTATTCTTTAGTGACAAAACTAATTGTTCACAGTGTCACGAAAGTTTCAATTTTACGAACTATGCTTTTGAAAACAATGGACTTTATGAGGAGTATGATGATGTCGGAAGATTTCGATTCACGGGAAATGAAGAAGATTTGGCAAGGTTCAAAGTACCAAGTTTAAGAAATATTCGGCTTACCGCACCGTATATGCATGATGGTTCAATTCAATCATTGGGAGAAGTAATAGAACACTATAATTCAGGTGGTAAAAATCATCTACATAAGAGTTCTTTGATTCAGCCTTTGAGTTTAACCGAAAAAGAAAAAGATGAGCTGTTAGCTTTTCTACATTCATTAACAGATGACTCTTTTGTTACGAATCCTTTATTTAAAAATTAAAAGAAGAAGATGAAAAAAATAATATATATCATACCGTTACTACTTGTGTTGGTTTTGTCCTGTGGTGAAGATGAGCCGATGACAGTTGTGGAGTTGGACGATACACCATACACACTCGAATATGGTAATTTACCAGAACCAGATTTACCTACCGATAATGCACTTACGCAGCAAGGAGTACAATTGGGACGAATGCTATTTTATGAAAAGATGTTATCCAGAGATAATTCTCAATCTTGTGCCAGTTGTCATAATCAAACGGATGGGTTTTCAGATACCCTGCAATTCTCATTAGGTGTTGAAATGATGGAAGGCAAAAGGCAAGCTATGTCTGTTTTTAATATGGCATGGCACAGCAATGAATTTTTCTGGGACGGTAGAGCACATTTGTTAAGAGATCAATCTTTGAAACCAATTGAAGATCCTTTAGAAATGAATGAAACATTAGAAAATGTCATTGCCAAATTGAGTGATACTCAAATGTATCGAGATCAATTTACAAGGGCTTTTGGATCGGATGAAATCACATCGGAGAAAATGTCTCTAGCAATGGAGCAATTCATGTTGAGTATAGTGAGTTATGACTCAAAATATGATAAGTATTTGGCTGGTGAAGTTCAGCTGTCAGAAAGTGAAGAAAGAGGACGACTCTTATTCGAGACTGAATACAATCCTTTTTTTCCTGATATGTCAGGTGCAGATTGTGCTCATTGTCACGGAGGAGCGAACTTTGAAAATGACCAATATATGAACAACGGTTTAGATATTGATGCTGATTTTGCAGATATAGGCAGAGAAGAAGTCACAGGAAATCTGTCTGACAAGGCTAAGTTTAAAACACCCTCTTTACGAAATGTTGAAGTAACACCACCTTACATGCATGATGGCAGATTTCAGAGATTGGAAGAAGTAGTGGAACATTATGATTTGCATATAAAACAATCCAGCACTTTAGACCCAGCACTTATTCAAGTAGCTGACAATGGAGGTTTGAATTTAACAGAACAGGATAAGATAGATTTGGTCAATTTCTTAAAAACACTTACCGATCAAACATTTCTGAATAATCCAGAATATACTGATCCGTTTTAAGGAAAATTTAAGGGAACAAGTAAAACTAATAAAAAGATAATTCGTTTTAAATATAAGTGAAGAAGTTTAAGACATATAGATTGATAAGTCTCACAATGGCATTACTGATTTTTTTCAGTAGCTCAGGAATGTCTATTGACATTCATTTTTGTCAAGGTAAGGTCAAAAGACTAAATCTTTTCGGTAAAGCTAAATCATGTTCAGAAGTTAGTCAAGAGTTAAGCAATTGTCATCATGGCAATAATGCGGTCAGCTCATGTGGTACGGATGTTACTCATGATGGATGTTGTAATAATCAATCTTTTGATCTTGACTTGGATTTTGATTCAGGAGAAGTAACAACTCTTAGTTTAACAGATGTTCAAATTAAGTTTGTGAAAGCTTTTGTGTTAAACTATTTAGGTCATGTTTTACCTCCTCGAACTTTACAGAATTACACTAATTATTACCCTCCTCCGCTGGAACAAGACATAACCGTCTTGTTTCAAGTTTTCCGTTTATAGCAGATCATAGTTCTTAGAATTAACCCTCATACGTAGGGTTCTATTTTATTAATTAAGAATATGATTTATAATGAAAATAATATATGTCGTAATAGGTGTTTTGTTATCTATTACATTGACCAATAGAGGACTTGCACAAGGTCCTCCCATAACAGCCGACAAGCCTATAATGCTTGGTGGTAAGACAAAGTTGATTAAAACATTGTCTGAGTTTAGAAAGACAGAGCAAGGAGAATTTTTATCTCTTCCAGTTATGTTACACTACTTACCTACTTCTAATTCCTTAGTTGGGATTCATGTACCATTTGTCAATTATTCTTTGAGTGGTGAGAATGGAAGTAACAATTCATTAGGTGATATTGCTATACTTGGCAAGTACCAATTTTATCGAAAGGATCAAATGGGCAAAACCTTCAGGGTGGTTGCAAAAACCTTGCAAACATTACCTACTGGTGAGAAATTGAGTGCGGATGGTATCAGTACTGGAACTTATCAATCATATCAAGGAATTGTTGCTGGATATGAATCCATCAAGTATGGGGTATCTAATGAACTGGGTTATAACTTAGTTCCTGATAATTCCAATGATGAGTTGAGATACAAATTAGGATTTGGATTACCACTTAAAAAACCAGTCTATCCTGTAAATCAAGTAAACCTATTCTTTGAATATCAAAGTAGTTGGTTTACCGAAAGAGAGGATTTCTTAATGCTGTTTGCACAAGGTATTCAATACGCTAAGGGTAGACTTACAGTCGAGGCAGCAGTACAAGTACCAATTATTCAAAGTTTACCTGAAAATCTCAAAAGAGAATACAGTATATTCTTTGGGACGAGGTACATTCTTTAATCAATTAAAATATTTAAAAATGAAAAATTTAATAATAATAATAATTATATCAGTATTAGCATTTACGATTTCATCAAATAGCCTTTATGGTCAATCTGATCGAGATCAAATAGAAGTACAAGTAGATGGACTTGGATGTCCGTTTTGTGCTTACGGTTTAGAGAAAAAGTTTAAAGAGTTCAAGGGCATAAAGGATGTCAAAATCGAAATGGAAACGGGTCAATTTAATTTTAGTTACCCTTCCGAAAAAGGAATGACCTTGGAACAAGTAGAAAGTCAGGTAGATAAAGCAGGGTACACTGCTGTCACTACAAAAATCATTAGAGCGGACGGAACAATTGAAGAAAGCAAACAGAACATTACTGAATTGACTGATGAATCAACAATCGTTTCTAAAGACATATTTGTAGCAGGCAATTGTGGCATGTGTAAGGCACGGATAGAGAAAACTGCAAAAAGCATTGAAGGAGTTGTAAAAGCAGAATGGGATAAGGACAATAAGATGCTTAAACTGGAATATGATAGTTCACAAACTTCAATCGGTGAGGTTTCTGAATCAATTGCTAAAGCTGGACACGACACCAAATATTCCAAAGCAGAGGATGGCGTTTACAATGACTTGCCAGGATGTTGTCAATATGAGAGAGTTCAATAAATTAAAATTAAGGAGGGTGATTCTTCGCCCTCCTATTAAACTTCGAAACAATGGAATTAAATAAATATTTATTAGGACTATTTCTTTTTTTATTAGTGGCATCATGTCAAAACAAAACTAAAGAATGGACTTATCAAAAAACTATAAATTTAGAGAGTACTACTCCAATAGGACTAACAGTTATAGATAATCATATTTGGGTTGCCGATGGAGATAATAACCAGTTGGTTCATCTGGATGATTCAGGAAAGGTTCTATTTACAGAAGAAGGATTTGAAAGACCCATGCATATTGCAACTGATGGAAAGTCTATTTATGTACCTGAATATGGAAAGGATCAGATTACGATATTTTCTGGTGAGGAAAGGAAAATATTACCACTGACTGATTCTCTTGATGCACCTGCTGGAATACATTATGCAAACGAGCAGTTTGCCATAGCGGATTTTTATAATCATCGTATATTATTTGGTAATGAACGGGGTTGGATTTCCTTTGGGAAAGAAGGCAAAGCAGACGGAGAGTTCTATTACCCAACGGATGTACATATAGCGAACAATAAGATTTATGTAGCTGATGCCTATAATAATAGAATACAGGTATTTGATACTGAAGGGAATCACAAGATGACCATAGGTGAAAAGGATAACATGAATGCTGCCACAGGAATATATGTATCATCAAGTCAGGTTTTCATAACTGATTTTGAGAATGATAGAGTTCTTGTTTATGATATGGAAGGCGTTCTGGCACAAGAAATTTCTGAAGGTTTAGAGAAGCCAACAGATATATTGATAAATGATGACGTCCTTTATATCGCAAATTATAAGGGTAGAAATCTCAAAACATACTTGCAAAATTGATTATGAAACATGAATATAAAATTGGTGGCATGACTTGTGAAAGTTGTGCCGTTAAAGTAAAATCAAAACTTTTAGTATTACCACACGTAATCTCAGTCGAAGTAAGTAAAGCTACTGATACTGCAACCATTGAAATGTCTGAGCATATTCCCATAGGAGACTTTCAAGAAGCATTGATTCAACTTGATTCGAAATACACCATTAGTTCAATAAATCATAGTGAGATAAATGAACAAGCAAAGTCATGGTTAAGGGCATACAGACCAATTTTATTGGTATTTTTTTACATCCTTCTAGTTACCCTACTAATACAATTTTCGAGTACGGAATTTGACTTGAATGAATGGATGCGACATTTTATGTCAGCATTTTTCATGGTTTTCTCGTTTTTCAAGATACTTGACTTATCAGGTTTTGCCGATAGCTATATGAGTTATGATATAATAGCTAAAAGATGGCGTAGCTGGGGTTATGTTTATGCATTTATAGAATTAGGTCTCGGTATTGCCTATATGTTGAATTGTTGTCCTCTGACAACTAATATTACAGCTTTTACAGTTATGACGGTTTCTATTATTGGAGTACTTCAAAGTGTACTAAATAAACGTAAAATACAATGTGCTTGCTTGGGAGCAGTATTTGATCTACCAATGAGTACCATTACAATCATTGAGGATGCATTGATGATCTTGATGAGTGGGTATATGATATTACAAATAGTGAATTGAAATTAAATGGATAGTATCACACAAGCAGCACTAGGAGCAGCTATTGGAGAAGCTACTCTTGGAAGGTATATAGGCAGGAAAGGTATGCTTCTAGGTGCTGCTGTGGCTACTATCCCTGATCTGGATATAGTATTCTATTTATTCTATGATAAATTTGAAATGCTTAGTATTCATAGAGGGTTTAGTCATTCGATAGTATTCAGTATTATAGGGTCAATATTAGTAAGTGCAATACTAAATCGTGTAGGTTTTACCAAAAAAATTCCATTCAATCGGCTATGGCTATTCAGTTGGTTAGCTCTATTTACACATATTATTCTTGACGCTTTTACGGCATATGGAACTCAACTATTTCTACCATTCTCAGATTGCCGTTTTGGTCTAGATAGTATTAATGTGGTTGATCCAGTTTATACAATTTCTTTGCTACTTGGATTATTAGGAAGTATTCTTTTCAAAAAGAAAAAGTTCAATACAATAGGTATGATTGTAAGTACAGGTTACTTAATTGGAACATTAGCTGTTAAGGGCATTATTGATGATCGTTTGGAGAAAGATTTAGCAGATCAGCAGATTGAGTATAATGACTTTTTAACTATGCCAGTTGGTTCGGCAAGTTTGAATTGGTTCGGTTTGGCAAAAGATGATGAAAACTTATACCTCAAAAAATACTCACTGTATAAAGAGAATGATATTGATTTTCACTCTTTTAAAATCAATGACCGATACTTAAATAAATTAAGCTCAGAACAAAAGGAAGAAATGATTTGGTTTGCTAAAGGATTCTATACTGTTGAAATGGAAGATGATACAATTCTGATCTACAATTTACAAGTGGATATGAGAGGTGTGGTAAAGAACGATTCGATCTATGCTCCCACTAAAGGGTATTTCAAGTTTTTACCAATTGAGGGTGGAGGATATGAGTTTACAACTGGATCACAATAAATAACCTAAATCTCTAGGGAGAACCAGTTATATAGTAGAATTTTTGACAAAGCACTCCATTTGCCAAGTGGTTCATACTAGCAGATATTAATTTAAGCTATATAAATATAGATCAGAGAAGGTATTTTGGAATTGGTCAAAATGTATCAATTTGAGGCAATCGCTTCAAGTTTGCAAAAGCACAGTTTTTTGGATAAGAGCTATTATTTATATAGATCACCTGAATGTAGAAACTTATTCTCTGAAATATCCAAAATTGAGGTTCACACTTCACATTTGCTATCTCACAAAATTTGGATTTAAGCTATTATAATATGTGTCGATTTTAGCAATTTTTGAAATTCTGAAAAACCCCCTATTTCGGGCATCCACGCCACATCTACGAAAACACAATTTCAACAAATTTCATTTTAAGCTATCTTAATATATTAGTAAAGCTTTTTTGACAGACCTCAAAAACCTTCATTTTTCCGTGTCTATTCCTATCTTTGTGTCTGCACATTCTCAATATATTGAAGAATGAGCGTACAGTTTCTTGCTCTTTTCTAAAGTGAATTGACTTGAAACAACTGGTAAGAAATAGGCGTATCTGTTTTTACTCTTGAAATCACCACATACAAGAATTACAGTAAAAAGCAGTCTGATCGCTCCACCTTTTGCGTGGGCGACATTCTGTACATTACTGTATCGGTTGTGGTGACCGTCAAGAGTGTGGGCATTTGTCGTTCCACGCTTTTTGTTTTTACGGTCAATGGATTTAGGAACGGAGTCTATCCATAAATAGATTCTAATGAGTAAATCTAAACCGAAGATCAAACCTGCATTGGCACGTATTACCTTTTTATGGTATTGTGTTGGTTTCTTTACATCATATTCCATTGTCACACCTAGTTCAATACTTGGGTATATTGGCTTTTTTGCACTTGGCTTCTTTCTAAGTAATTCACTACCTGCAATAGTAGCAGGAATCTTAAACATGTTTGGAATTAATCCATCAATACTAACCAATATTGGTACGTACAATGAAGCTATGCCGTTTCAATACTCTAAGGAAGATAGGGAAGCTTTTGAGGATCAAAAATATGGGCTATGACATTCAAAGAATTACTAAGGTGGTTTGGAGTCCTTCCTGTTGCCATACTTGCAGCTACATTGGTACTGTTTCCTTTTCATTGGATTTTGGTTATGAAATTTGGTGTCGATAATGGTTGGGGGCAATTCCTCGAACAACTAATAGCACCTTTTTTATCTGCTATAGCATTCGTAATCTCAGGGACTAGTATTTCTCCAAAATTCAAATTGAAAATTTCCTATCTGCTCGCTGGACTTTGGATTTGTGGAACTGTACTAGGCACAATTTACATTGTCATGAGTGGCAACGGAGAGCCAAAATACTATGGTTTAGCTCCCATAGGAGGAATAATAGGCTCAATTGTAGGGGCTTGGAATATCAAACAACATTTAACAAACGAAACAAATTCTTAGAATGAAAAATATACTATACATACTTTCCTTATTATTCATTGCTTCCTGCGGTGGAGATGATGACATGAACCCAACAGATGTGGAAATGGAAGGCGAGGGAATTACAAATACCCCCGACACCTGTACTACTTTTGAACCTATCTATGTAACTGATCTATGTGCCTTCTATGAAGAGCCTAATGTTGTTATTGAGGATGAATACAATGGTGAGTGCTTAAACATCTTCGGAAGTATTACCGATATTGCTGACAAGGACGATGAAGTACGTGTGTGGTTAAGTGCTTATCCAACTGAAATACTTTGCCCTGCTGATATAGCAGAATCGGCAATAAGATGCACATTTAACAAGGCTACAACTTCCGATAGTATTCTAACCATTATCAACAAGTACAATGAAGGAGACTTTGTATCAATCAGAGGTTTGTTTGATAGTGAAGTAGAGAATACATTTTTCCAAGATATATTCTTACTTCAATCTAATTATATAGCCGATGAACCACTATCGTATGAAAATCACTGTGGTATTTCAGGCAAGAAATGGAAGTGCTATAATAACTGCTATCGAGACTTCTACTGGTTTATTCCGAGTGAGGATGGTTTAATGCTGTATGTCAGTTCTACACAAGCTGACAAAGAAAATAACGGCACTCTGAATACATGGGTTTTTAACTATGAAATGGGGGCTAACTGTAATGAACTCATATTGACAGATACGAATGATGGCAGCGTGGAAATTTATCAAATCACAAGCCTTACACGTACAGAACTAATTTTAATCAATGAAGATGGAGAGGAAACAAAATTGGTGAAAGTCATATAATTTCAAAGAATATATAGTACACCAAGTTTAAAACAGTCCTTTAAAGAAGCTATCTTTGTTTTCTCTGTAATGAATGAAGTTTTAGAAAATAGACTACAACAAAGGCAAATAAAGCCTACCTCAATGCGAATACTTGTGTTGCAATATTTGATGCAGCAAGACAAGGCAGTATCACTACAAAGTATTGAAAATGCCTTTGAGTTAGCGGACAAATCAACACTATATCGTACACTTAAAACCTTTGAAAAGAATAAACTAGTACACTCAATAGATGATGGCACAAAGCAATTGAAATATGCTCTATGCCTTGAATCTTGTGAGTGTGAAACGAATGATTTGCATTATCATTTTCATTGTAATAAATGTAATAACACTTTTTGCCTAACAAACCAAAACATACCACAGATAGAACTGCCTAAAAACTTCAAAATGGAACAAGCCAATATGGTCATCAAAGGCTTGTGTGAGAAATGCAACCATTAAACTTTGCAAGTAAGTTGCATGGGGTTATTGTTACCTTTGCATCTGTAATGAAGATTTTCTCATTCATATTATCAATGTATATTTTAGCATTATCCTTAGTGCCTTGCACAGATGGTGTTGTGAATGAAGTATGCGGTTCTGAAAAAATGGAACTTAGTGAAAGTGGACATTCTCACGAACACTCTAATCATTCAGATGATTGCACTCCATTTTGTACGTGTACTTGTTGTGGTTCAATTGTAACAATCCCACCTTCTCAATATTTTTGGTCTCCTTTGATTATCGCATGTTCTTCTTATTTGTTTCCATATAGTCTCAATTATTCATTTGAGTATATAGAAGGGACTTGGCATCCACCTGCCTTTTGTTAAATCTTTTCCAATTTGATAGTCTGTCAATAGACTTGAATTTTATTATCTGATTTAACAATTTTAAAAAATGAAAAAATTCTTATTGATTGCCCTATTGGCAATCCCTTCAATATTTGTTCATGCACAAAATGTCGATTTTGAAGCAACTATAGTTGATGAACAGACCCACGAACCATTGATTGGGGCTACTGTATTTATTGAAACTTCAAATCAAGGTAGTGTTACGGATGTGGATGGAAATATTCTTATTAAAGAGGTAAAGATTGGATCACACGAAATAGTACTTTCCTACATAGGTTATGAAACTATTGATACGGTTATAACAATCTCAATCTCATCAAATGATTTTCATTTTCACTTAAAGCCAAAAGGTGAAGTAATGGAAGAAGTTACCGTAAAGGCAACTCGAAGTACTCGAACTATCAAAAACATACCTACACGTATCGAATTTATTAGCGGTGAAGAATTGGAAGAAAAGGCAATAATGAATGCAGCTAATATTTCTTTGGTTCTTAGAGAAAGTACAGGTATTCAAATACAACAGACAAGTTTGAGTAGTGGAAACAGTAGCATTAGAATTCAAGGCTTAGACGGAAGATACACCCAACTGTTAAAGGATGGATTTCCATTATATGGTGGTTTTTCAGGAGGTCTTAGTATAAATCAAATACCACCGCTTGATCTGGCACAGTTTGAGATTATCAAAGGTAGTTCCTCGACATTATACGGTGGTGGAGCCATAGCAGGATTAGTCAATATGGTATCGAAACAGCCAAAAGAAGAACCCGATCTCGATATACTACTAGCCCAAACACATACAGGTGGTAGTACTGGCAATATCTTTTACAGTACAAGGAAAGAAAAGTTTGGCTATACCTTATACGGAGCAGCACATTACAATTCTCCATATAATCCCGATGATGATAATTTTACGAACATTCCAAAAACAACTTCACTTTCTTTAAACCCAAAACTATTTTATTATCCAAATGAAAATTCAACACTTTGGTTTGGCGTGAATGCTACTACAGACAAAAGAGAAGGAGGTGATATTGATGTTATAAATGAGGGAGTAAGTTCAGAACATACATACTTTGAAAATAATATCTCAAACAGACTCAGCACTCAGCTTGCATATCAAAACAACTTTGGTAATAATCAAAGTATTGAATTTAAAA
Organism: uncultured Saprospiraceae bacterium; assembly: GCA_937924805.1. Classification (GTDB taxonomy): domain Bacteria; phylum Bacteroidota; class Bacteroidia; order Chitinophagales; family Saprospiraceae; genus JAHDDO01. Next base: position 44,896 of record CALDTZ010000006.1, on the reverse strand, counting down.
ATAGTATTGCTTATTTCAATCGAGAGTTATCGTTACCAAACTACATTTTTGACGGTGATGAAATAAATTCATTTAGCGAGTTTAACTACTCTCGAAGTTCAGATAAATCAGATTGGATTTTAGGACTTAATGTATATACCAGTTCCTTTAAGGAAAACAGAGATGAACGTCCACGAGATATAAGTCAAACCACCTTTGGGGTATTTGTAAACAATACTACAGACTTTAGTGGTAAATTAATATTGGAAACTGGTTTTAGAACAGATTATTCCAAAGATTGGGGTGTATTCCCTTTACCACGTGTTTCAATACTCTGGAAAGCAAGCGACAAGTTTACGACTCGTTTAGGTGGAGGATTAGGCTACAAAATTCCTGACTTATTTACAGAGGAAGCAGCCACCCTAAATTTTCAAGATATATTACCCATTGATCGAGAAAACATCAATGTTGAAAAATCATTTGGGCTAAATCTTGACTTGAATTATCGTACCCCAATAACAGAGGAGCTATTTGTTTCGATAAATCAACTTTTTTACAATACACAAATATCCGATGCCCTATTATTAGCGGTAGCTCCGAATAGTGAATTTCAATTTGTAAATGCACCTGAAAACGTCCAAAGTCTCGGAATGGAAACCAATGTAAAGTTTTCTTTTAGAGATTTTAGATGGTTCATCAACTATGCCTACATTGATACACGGTTGAGATATTTGGCAGGGAGTCCACAAAAACCACTCACAGCAAAACATAATGCTGGAACTGTATTAATGTATGAAAATGATAAATGGCGTATTGGTTATGAAGCTTATTATACTGGATCACAGTTTTTAACTGATGGCACAGAAACTTCTGACTTCATTACTATGGGGCTGATGATTCAAAAACATTTTAATTGGGGTAGCCCTTACATCAATTTTGAGAATTTCACAGATAGACGACAAAATAGATTTTCTCCAGAAGTTTTAGGCACGGTACAAAATCCAATTTTTCAAGAAATCTATGCTCCAACCGATGGGTTTGTGTTTACCATTGGAGTTCATTTAAAACCTTTCGGCAGAGAACATAATCATCAACATTAGAGCACAGATGCTAAAGACGATTTTTTATATTGCAAAAATGGACTGTCCTTCGGAAGAAAACCTTATCCGAATGAAATTGGATGGATTATTAGAAGTTGCATACTTCGACTTTGACATTCCTAATCGAAAACTGATTGTTTTTCATACGGGACAAACTGACCAAATCGAAAAATCTATTAACGAATTGAATTTGGGAGGAAAAATAATTTCTACCGAAGTGACAGACCAATTGGAATTTAAGAAAAACACAAATCAAAAAAAGCTCCTGTGGACTGTGCTTGGAATAAACTTCTCTTTTTTCTTAATTGAGATGTCAACTGGACTAATTTCAAAATCAATGGGCTTAGTTGCGGATAGTTTGGATATGTTAGCTGACAGTTTTGTCTATGGAATTAGTCTGCTTGCAGTTGGTAGAACTTTGATAAGAAAAAAGCAGATTGCCAAACTCGCTGGATATTTCCAAATCTTGCTTGCGATTATTGGATTTGTAGAAGTGTTGAGAAGATTTTTTGGAGTAGAAAAATTACCAGACTTCTCTATAATGATAATCGTTTCGATTTTCGCACTTATTGCAAACGGAATTTGTTTGTACCTACTACAAAAATCGAAAAGCAAAGAAGAAGCCCACATGAAAGCGAGTATGATTTTCACTTCAAATGATGTGATAATTAACTTGGGAGTAATTACAGCAGGATTTTTGGTGAGTTGGATGAACTCCAATAAACCTGACTTAATCATTGGAACAGTTGTTTTTGTACTAGTGATACAAGGAGCGATCAGAATACTTAAAATATAAGACAATGTTACTATTAGTATTCTTTATTATTTTTTTTCTATTAGTATTCGTTTTGAGATCCTATCTCCTTTGGAAAAAGACCAATATTAATCCTTTGACATTTAATAAAGGTGATGATGCTCATGGTTATAATGGGAAAGTCTTTGGCTTCATTTCTATTGTAGAACTTATCATTGTTTCAATTCATGCATTTGTTCCTAGTTGGCACGAGTATCTATTGCCATTTTGGTATTTGGAAAATGAGACTTTAGTTTATTTCGGTTGGGCATTGCTCATACTTTCTTTAGTCCTTATATGGTTAGCCCAAACTAATATGAAAGATTCTTGGCGAATTGGAATTGATGAAAAAAATAAAACTGAATTAGTTACGGATGGCTTCTTTGCCATTTCACGAAACCCAATTTTCTTAGGCATTATGATTGCGAATGTAGGATTGTTCTTAGTCTTGCCAAATGCTTTTACATTGTTAATAATTGCACTTTCAACAGTAAGTGTCAATACACAAATACGGTTAGAAGAAGAATTTCTTCTAAGAGAATTTGGAAAGAAATATGAGACGTATAAAACCAAAGTTCGCAGGTGGGTTTAAAATTAAAATTCAAGAAATGAACTACAAACAGTCTATCATAGGAAGTATTATTGCATTCATCATTGCTACAAGTTGTTGTTGGTTGCCAGCACTCATTATTGGGTTGGGAGGAGCTACAAGCATGTTGGCATTTGCGAATGACTTAGAGCAATTCAGCGGAGTCTTTATAGCAATAGCTGCAATTTCCTTGTTATATGGAGCATATCTCTATTATCAAAAAAGAAATATTTCAATACAATCAAATCAAGTGCAACTACTTTCAACGATTTCATGCCCTGAATGTGGACATAAACAAGAAGAATCAATGCCTACAGATGCCTGTCAATACTTCTACGGGTGTAAGAGCTGTAAGACAGTTCTAAAACCAAAAAAGGGTGACTGCTGTGTTTATTGCAGTTTTGGTTCAGTAGCTTGTCCTCCTATTCAACAAAACCAAAATTGTTGTTAGATGAATTATAAAGCCAAATCAATTAGAACATTCTTAGGTGCAAAGAACTATAATGAATCCAGAACATTTTATACGGAACTAGGATTTGAAGAAGTTGTACTTTCTCCAAAGATGTCACTTTTCAAATTGAATGAAGATTTAGGGTTTTACCTACAAGATTATTACGTCAAGAAATGGTGTAATAATTCTATGGTTTTTTTAGAAGTAGATGATTTAGATAAATGTTGGAACGAGTTACATGGCAAAGACTTGGATGGCAAGTATAAATATGTTCGATTTACAGAAATAAAGCAGTTTGATTGGGGCAGAGAGTTTTTTATGCACGATCCATCTGGGGTACTTTGGCACTTTGGGGAGTTTAATGATTGAACATTTAAAATGAAAAATGCTGCCAGTCGTCTCGGGCATCTCCATATGTCAAACAGAGGTAACAAGTATTCTGAATTTAGGAAAGAATTAGATTCATTCAGAATTAACCATACCAATGAGATCAATTCTTATTTGACTTCCGTTAGTAACCACATTGACCAAATCGAAAAGGACTTTAAAGGGGAAATTCCCAATATTGAGGTTATTAGAAATAACAGGTATTTGGATAAAATCATGTGGACTACAGGGAGGTAGTCAATTACCACTCCATAAAGCAATAAAATAGCTCATAAGTCACACTATAACAGGTAATTACATATATAAATTATTAAAATTGAAAACAATAAAGGGTAGGGAGAGTATATACCTTCTCTAACCCTGTTTAACAACCCTGTTTTATACCCCATATATTTTATTATTATATACTGTATTATCAATAGAATTGATTTGTATAGTAGAACCTATTCAGTTACACGGTGACTGTGCGTAGCCCCCACCATCCCCTTCTAGGGGTGAGTGGTGGAAGTGCTCTGTGTATTAGTACTCATTTCTAAATATTCATTGAGAGGGGATCAAGCTGCAAGCTTGTGACACTCGGTACATATTTGGGTGGTATCGAGGGTATATCTATTCTCCCCCAGCAATTTTGATAGATGTTGTTCCATTATCCTTTTTACCTTGACCGAATCACTTCGTTTACATAGGATGGCATCATGTTTACTCAAGGCAAATATTCCCTTGTGGTATAGATCAATTAGTATGTGATCTAGGAAAATCATAGCTTCTATCTTTTGCAGCAATACAGGTAGGAAGCTCGTAGATGCTTCATAAGCTGATTTATCCGATTTCTTAACCCTAAACACCTTCTGACTCAATATATTGTCCTTATGGGCTTTAAAATAACCCTTCTTGAAGTTCTGAATAAACCAATACAATTCGGGGTGGTTATCTACCCACATCTGTACGGATGGATTCCATTTTGGTTTAAATTCAGAGAACAGTACAAACATTGTAGCTTTTTTGGCTTCATCTCTTGTCATTGATTCACTACTCAGTCGCTGTAACACTTCATAGAATGTACCTGAGTAGGTAGATTCAATTAACTCATGTAATTTGGGGTTAGTACCGACCAATTCCACCAAATTGTCATACTCTTTTCTAACTTGATCCAGTATTATACCGTAGTCCTTGAAAGGTACTTGTAAATTACCAAAGAGGACATTCATTAATAGACATGGTTGACTATTTTTTAGATCGTTTTCAACGAGAGGTTCACCATCCACCCGAATATATCTGAGACATTCCTTGGGTAACTCTAAAAGTCTATGGTCAAGTCTGTTATTGGTAGGGTTAATCTCTGCCAGTCTATCCCCGTATTTAAACTTCACGAGACTATTGTACTTTCGATATGCACCTACTTTAGTTTCCCAATACTTGTATAGGGCGTGGTCATTTGACTGGTACGACAATTCAAAGTCATATCTCTTGTGCCAACATTCTACCTTATCCCCTTTTACATTAGTTTTTCTTGCAAATCTGTCATAGGAAGCCCCCATCAATTCCCTTTCTATATCTGTATTGGTCATTGACCAAAGGTTTAGGTCTATTTCGATTCTATCAATGTTGTAATTAGTTCCTTTTTCGATTGGCGAGGGCGAATAATGCCCCTTATCCCATACTTTTAATGGTACATATATCTTTTTAATTACTAGACCATGTTTACGGAGAAAGTCAGGTTTAAATCTGTAATGTTTAGCTTCCTTCTTTTTAAATTCTGTTCCATTCCGAAATGTTCTGACCTCCAACCATCGTGCCAATTCATCGGGTTGGCTAATACTACGATCCTTCACCTCCTCATAGAACCATGTTGACCCCATGACCTCATAGTCATAAATACTTCTACTTCGGAGCATCCTATATTTTAGATGTTCATGGTACATGTTGATGATATTCTCGGACACCTTCCTACGTCCGTATATCTCCCTTATTTCCTCTTTGGCTGATTCAGGTAGCTCTAGGGTGTAAAAGGGTATTATTTTGTTACTTGTTTTCAATCTTGTTCTTATAATTTTCTAATAATTCATTTACTTTCAATCGATCAAGTTCGTACCTGTCAAATACCTTTTCTCTTTCATTGAATATCAAAGGGTGAATATCGAATCGAGCTAATCTTTTCTTTAACCCTGATTTTCCAATGCCTAAGTATTTGGCTGTTTGGTCATAGTTGAGGTATTTTCCCCAAGATTCAAATTCAGGTCGTTGGAGACATGACAATATCCCATCAACCAAACCATCTAACTGATTGGTGACTTCCTCTTTAACAAGAGGTATGAGTAATGATTGTATTTTTTCCTCTAAATTCAACTATCGCATTTGTTAATAATTGCAATAGTAGACTTGGGGTATAGGTATGTCGAGGTGATACCTTATACCTTAGAAAAACTTGAAAATTAAATGTAAAAACCTAGGCAATCAGCCTTAAAAGAGTCAGATTGTTTAATGATATTTTCTGTCATCAATTTGGGATAGGTCTTTTTAAGATTGGATAAACATTGATTAAATTCTTTAGATTTGAACGACCATCCTTTTTTTTCTGACTTAGCTAAATTGAATGCACATCCACCTCGTCTTTTTATTTGTGACCATCTAATTACAGCATCAAAACTAGTTTCTAATTCTTTGTTTTTTCTGTCAGGAAGATTTACAATGTCATCTAGAGATTGACCTTTTATTTTCTCATACCATTTTCTAAGGAATGGACTTGATTCAGGAGATAGCGGTGTGTTCCTATTAATCTCTTTAAGAAAAGCGAAGGTGTTTTTTTATCACTTTCATTCATGGATAGATCATTCGCTACTTGTTTAGAAAGTTCACCTAAATCTCCATATAGCAATTGAAAAAAGTAAGAGGCAAACACATATTGAGAGTTCTTCAAACTATCAATCCCAAATTGTTTGACATAGAGATATAATAAAAATGCTAGTTGATAACCCTCAAGTTGGGTTTTATCCTTTTGTAAACTTTGTGGTTGTGACATAGGGCTAGGATTAGGAACATGACTAGTAATCGGATTTGGAATGATGTTGTCAACTATATTATCTAGTTTGTCCAAAGCCGATAAATATGTCTTAATATGAACATAATCCAATAATTCTTTAATAATGTATTCTGGGAAGCTATAATCAAAGACTTGTTCGTGATGCTCAGGATTTAATAATTCCTCAGAAATGATTTGCTCAGGATTTTCTACTTTCTTGATTTTTCCAGTAAATACCTTGCTTTCGTCTAGGTAATCATAAACTATATCAGCATTGTATTTTTCTAAATAGTTGTCTCGATGAATAGAGTGGATAAACCTACTAAAAGGGGTGTCTTTTTCCTCCAAATTAATAATGGATTCAAGGTAGTTGGAAGGGTTAACACCTAGTTCTTTTGCCATATTAGCATATTGGGTACGATCAAAGTCTCTTGTGCCTGCATTGTACCTAAGTGCATTGATTTGGTCTTTAATGTATTCTAGTGCGAGTGGAATAGAGTTGCTTTCTAACAAATAGGCTTTAAACTTTAATCTGTATTCCTCGACAAGCCTATGCATTATACCTGCATATGACATTATAGAGCTGTCGAAATGAAATTCTCTACAGTCAAATGTTTTTGTAAAATTCTTCATTACTTAAAAAACTCATTTTCTGTTGCAAAATCAAGGTACTCTTTACTATCAATACAAACGTATTCATAGAGTTGCTTTAGAGTAGAATGTCCAGTTATCCTTCTGACAAATTCAGGGTTAATGCCGTTTAGAATGGCGTTGGTTGCAAAACTTCTTCTCATTGTATGTGACCCTATTAATTTCCATTTCTCGGTTATTTCCTGATTGCCTTTTTTTACTCTTGAAACTTTAGTAGTTAAACCTGCTTTTTGACAAAGTTCTTTTATATAGTCTCTAAATTTTTGTTCGGAGATAATAGGCAACTTGCCACCATGCTTACTCATTACCTCTTTTACAATCGGTTTTAATGGTATAGTTACAAAGCCCTCTGTTTTTTCAGCCTTTATTTTGATAACATCTCTTTCATGCTCCGTTGTAATATGTTTTTCTGAAAGTGATTTAAGGTCTATGTATCTGAGAGCAGTATAATAACCAGTTATAAATATGTCTCTGACCTTATCCAACCTACCAAACGGTTCAAGATCGAGAGCCATGATTTGGTCAAATTCATGTTGAAATATGCAAACTTTAGGTTGCTTGACATAGGCTCGGTTACAATCTTCATCTCTAAAGTCCAATAGTGTATTAATTCCTCGTTTAGTAGCCTCATTCATTACAGCCCTTATACGTTTCATGGTTTTGTTGATGGTATTGGCTTCATGGTCTTTATCTGCCTCGCAGTAGGCTATAAACCTCAATATGAAGTTCTTTGTCATGTCATTAAACTCTATCCTTCGACCATGCTCTTTTTTCGTTACAAACTCACTTAAAAGATTCCTAGCGTTATTGTACTGTATAATTGTAGATGACTTTCGATTGGCTAATCGTTTATTCTCAATGAACTCATCGAAATAACTAAATATGTCTGGTGCGGTGGAAATCTGTGTTCCTCCCAAGAACTCCTTTTTAACCTCTGTCCTAAACTCATTTAGGGTAGGTCTTTTACCTGCTAACTTAAATCTATTACGAACGATCATTACACTAGACTCCCACCTATCCAAAATTGCATTGTAATCTCGATGCTCGATAAAATCAACTGTTTCCTTTACTCTCATCTTCTTAGGATTCCAATACTGTTCAGGTACATGGAGATCAGTACCAAATACAAGCTTCTTAGTATCACTTTCTAGGCGATATACCAACATGATATGAGGGTCTTTACTCTTGTTCTTTCTTAGATTATATCTTACACTAGCCATATTAACATTAATCGACAACAAAGTTACAAATATAGCACGTTGTCGGTTTTGTTGTCGATATTTATGGTATAATTTGACCTAAGTAGAGGTTAAAAGAAGTGAATGTGATTAAAAAACCCCTATTTTGTTGACAATATGGTCGAGTTAGATCGAGTTGGATCATGAGTTCTTGTCCTAGTAGGTCAACAAATAGTTAAAGGCATCTCATTATTCTTAGTGAGATGTTTTTTTGGTTTAAGTAATTAGACTAAAAGCAAATTGTATCCTTTTTGAGAAAAAAGTTTGCTTTAGTTTAAATAGATAAAAAGAGGTTAATCCAATTTACGATCGAACTCGAACAAATTTATTTTGAACAATCTTGTCAATAAATAGGGTTGTTTTTACACATTCAAAAGCCAATGATTTTGAATGGCTACCAAACAAAGGAATACCTGCACCAAGTAGGATTGGGATGATGGTAATTGTAATCTCATCGATAAGATCTTCTCTAATAAAATTTTGAATCAAAGTACCTCCATCAATATATAATTGATGAAATCCTTGTTGGTGTATTTGGTCTAAAATTTGAATAAGGTTTCCATTTATGACAAAAACTTTTTGTTTTAATTCAGAAGGTACTTTTTTAAGTGTTGAACTCAAAACAAAAACCGGCATTTTATAAGGCCATTCTATTCCAAAAGATAGCACCGTTTCAAATGTCTTTCTGCCCATTACTAAGGCATCGATGTGGCTTGTAAAAGCAGTATATCCTGTGTCAATTTTATTTATTTCTGGAATTGAATCAAGCCAACCAATTCCTCCATTAATATCGGCAATAAAACCATCCAGACTTGTTGCAATAAACACACTGTTTTTCATATATTAAGCTATATTATGAATTTTTTGAAAGCATGTCAAGAGCTACATCAACGATCATATCTTCTTGACCACCTACCATATTTCTTTTTCCTAATTCTTCTAAAATCGCTCGTGTATCAAGGCCATATTTTTTTGCAGCTCTTTCGGAATGGAGTAAAAAACTAGAATATACACCAGCATATCCTAGGGATAATGTTTCTCGATCTACTCTTACAGGACGCTCTTGTAGCGGGCGAATGATATCATCAGCGGCATCCATTAATTTGTATACATCCGAATTGTGGTTAACACCCATTTTATTTAGGACAGCTATAAGGACTTCCAAAGGCGCATTACCAGCTCCAGCACCCATTCCAGCCAATGAAGCATCGAGTCTATTGGCACCATGTTGAAGTGCTACAACAGTATTTGCGACACCTAATGAAAGATTATGGTGACAGTGGATACCAATTTCAGTTGATGGTTTTAAATGGTCTTTAAAAGCCTTAATTCGATCGGCAACATCATCCATTAATAAGGCACCTGCTGAGTCTGTAACATATACACAATCCGCACCAGCATCTTCCATAATTTTGGCTTGTTTTGCTAACTTGGTAGGCTCATTCATATGTGCCATCATCAGGAAACCACCAACATCCATTCCTAGTTTTTTTGCAGCTTCAATGTGTTGTGGGGATATATCAGCTTCCGTACAATGAGTCGCTATTCTAACCGATTCAACACCTAATTCATGGGCTCTTTTTAAATCATGTATCGTTGCTATTCCTGGCAGAATTAAGGTAGTAAGCTTTGCATGAGTTAATACTTCTTTTATACCTTCTAACCAATCCCAATCTGTATGTGCCCCAAAACCATAATTAAAACTTCCACCGGCTAATCCGTCACCGTGTGATATTTCTATAGCATCTACACCAGCATTGTCTAAAGCAACAGCAATTTCTTTGATTTTTGCTTTAGAATATTGGTGTCTGATGGCATGCATTCCATCTCTGAGAGTTACATCTTGTATGTATATATTGTGGTTCATAGACTAAGGAATATGGGACGATTATTTATCTTCTCTAATAAGTATTTGTGTATTCATTCGTGTATTGATTGACATAAAAATGACAATTGCTTATTTTGATGAGTTTTTAGCAATCATTCTTTCGGCCGTTGCTCTTGCGGCACTTGTCATAATATCTAAATTACCTGCATATTCAGGCAGATAATGTCCAGCACCAACTACTTTTAAGAGTACTGTTGTTTTTAACCCATGTTTCATGCCTAATCCTTCAATAAATACAGCTTCAGATTCTGGAATATCATCAAATTGAACTTCTTGATGTAATTGATAGCCAGGTACATATTTTTGTACCTCTACAACCATTTCATGAATGCTTTTTTTAATTTCTTCTCGATCTGCCGGTGCTGATAGTGTAAAAACCGTATCTCTCATAACGAGCGGCGGTTCGGCGGGATTTAATACGATAATCGCTTTTCCTTTGCTTGCACCGCCTACTTTTTCAATTGCTTCTGATGTTGTTTCTGTAAATTCGTCAATATTTGCTCTCGTTCCTGGTCCCGCTGATTTACTGGCTATAGAAGCTACGATTTCTCCATAATGAACCTTAGTCACACGATTTACTGCGGCAACAATAGGAATGGTAGCTTGACCACCACATGTTACCATATTTACATTTGGTATATCCATATTGTCTAGGAAATTTACAGGAGGTACTAAATATGGACCAATTGCTGCAGGAGTTAGATCTACCATACGCTTGTCTTTAAAGTTTTTGATTTTACCCCAATTGTATACATGTGCTTTGGCAGATGTCGCATCAAAAATAATTTTAATATCCTTCCATTCTTCCATTTTGATAAGACCATCAATTCCAGTATGACAAGTTTTGATTCCCATTCTTTTGGCTCTTGCTAATCCATCGGAAGCAGGATCGATACCTACAAACACAGACATCTCCAAAGAAGGAGATAGTCGAATGATCTTAATCATTAAATCTGTTCCAATATTCCCTGATCCAATAATGGCAACTTTAGTCTTCATATTGATTTGTTACGGATGATAAAATTACAACCTAAAAATACCATTCGCAACCATACATTGCTTGGAAATTATATTTTAGTTTACGAATAACTAAAATTTAAAAAAGGTTTATCTGGTTCGACTTATCTTTACATTGAATGTTGTCTTCGCTAAATAACTGAAAAGGATGAAAATTAAAATAGTATTCACTTGCGTCATTTTTTCTATGTGTGCTATTTCCTGTGGCAGCTCTAGCAAAATAAATCAAACTACAGATAAAAAAGAGATGGTTAGAAGTAATTCATTGAGTGGAGAATTACGAAAAGAAAGTGGAGTTACTGTTCGGGGTAATGATTCAAATGGATCGGTTATGATCGGTGGTTACAGTAGCACATTAACAAAAGAAACAAACCCATTATTTATTTTGGATGGCCAACCGATTGGTCATTCTTTGCCAAGAGCTGCTCAAATGATGGATGTAACTAAAATTAAATCTATACGCATAATACGTGCCAGTGAATCTTTCACAAGGTATGGTCGAGATGGCTCAAATGGAGCCATTGAAATACGAATGCTAAAAACGAAATAAGTGTTACAAAAGAGATGAGCCTACATCCTTTTTATAGAGCTATACAAAAAGAATTGAACGTTAAATCTTATGAATAGAAAAGGTTTTAATCAAAACATTTTCATCATAAATAAACAAATAATAGATTCCTTGATTCCATGATTTTGTATCCAATGAAACAAAACGGTGAATTATGGAATCATTTAGTATACAATTCCCGATTGGAGAATAAACCTTAACGGTCTTATTTTCGATATTGTCCAATCGCAAAAATATAAGCTCATTAAAGGGATTTGGAAAACATTCGATAACCTCTTTTTCTAGATGCTGAGAATTTGAAATATTACCAACAGTAAATGGTCCTGTAATGAGTTCACAGTTGTTTTGATCGGTAATGGTGCAAAAATAATCTCCTGCTACTAAATTATTGATTCCTGATGTTGATGACCCATTACTCCAATTATAATTGAGTGGTGGAATTCCACCGATAATGTCTACTATAATACTACCGTTGCTTAAGTTTTGAAATTCATCACTAACACTAATGTCAATTATTTCCATTTGGTTTGGTTCAAAAATTTCGAAAGGTCCAATCATTTCTTGACATCCATTTAAATCCGAAACAGTACATTGATATAAACCGGGACCTAAGTTGAATAAATCTTTAGAGGTAAGACCATTATTCCAATCATAATCAAGTATGGGTGCATTTGAAATAGAAACATCAATGTATCCATTATTATCACCAAAGCAACGAACATCTTGCTTGAAGACGTCAATTATTGACCAAGTTTGTTCACTAGATTCTAAAAGAATTTCTTTAGTTATTTGGCAATCGAAAGTATCAGATATGGTAACGTTATAGGTTCCACCACTTAATTCTGTTAAATCCTTTTCGGTTGAACCATTATTCCAAATAAAGTAATAGGGGGGATTACCTCCTCCGATACTTAGCGCTATTTCTCCATTGTTTTGACCACAAAGTGGTTTCACTACGTCGCATTCAACGATTAAAGTTTCAGATTCATTTAAATAAAATGAATCAAGAGTAGAACAGTTATTGGCATCGATAACGGTTACATAATATTCTCCAGCATATAGATTATACAAATCCTTTGTAGTCGCACCATTTGACCATTCATAAAGAAAGGGTTCGCTACCATTAGGGTCTAAAATAATAGAACCTGAGTCATCTCCGGCACAATTTATATGATTAAGGTTGGCATTTAATGTTATTGAACCATTTGTGTTAAACATGTATAAATCGAAATTCGCTTCTATGACTTGAGGTGTAAAGTCTACTAGTTTAATTATATTAATCTCAAGTGGAGCATCCGAAAAAACAATTGCAGATGTGTTTTCTTTTGATTGGCAATCCATACCAAATTGAAGAGAAAAAAGCGTTGTACTATCTTGAAGAGAAATGCTTTGAAACGTTTCATCAATCCAAAGCAATGTAATAGCCCCATCCTCTAAAAAACTGAAATTAAAATCGCTTTCAATTATTTGAGACAGTTTGTAGTCAATAGAATTGTAAGAAAGCACATTTGTATCCCAAAGGATACTAAATTGCATTCCTGCTATATCTTCAAATTGATTTACTTTCACATCAAATGTAAGCTGCATTTCATCTTCATTTATTTCAAAATAGAAGGAAGGCGTTTGGCTATAAACAACAGTAGATAGTATCAATAAACAAAAATGGGTAATGTATTGTTTGATCATTTCACTTTAGTTAATGGCAATAATTTTTATTTGTTTAAGGCCAAATGGAGTCTTAATTTGAACACTATAAACGCCTGTTTTGGTAAAAATGTCACCATTCAATGTAACGTCATTCATACCTTTTTTATAATCATTTTTTACAGTATGGATTTTCTTGCCGTTAGAATCAAAAATGCTAATAATAGCCCAACAATTTGAAGGTAACTCGAATGGTATTTTAGTGTAATCTATAAATGGATTTGGATTATTTTGAAAAATGGTAAAAGGATAAATAAGATCATTTTTAGCAAGCGTAAGGTCCCAAAATTCATTCTTATTTACTAATGCAGTAGGTTCTAAATTTTGGTGTAATAGTTCAATATCTTGAGGATTATATTCATTATTCAAGTTATCAAAGGAAAGCGTAAATAAGTCAGAATTATAGGGTGATAATTCTAGATTGTTCTTTTTTGTAGCAAGAATATTTATCGTATTTCCTGTAATGGATGAAGTCAATGTATACAAGTCAGAATAAATGTTTTTAATGATTAAATGATCATTATTAAATGCTAAACTTAATTGAAAAGCATCGATGTTTTTATTTATTGCTTTTGTAAAATCAAGGGTTAATTCATTTTCAATAATCGTTGAATTTAAATTCAGCAACATTGTGTTCTTACTCCTATTGTTTATTTTTGAATTCAAAGGTTTTGTTTCAGCATCGCCAGCTAAATCTCCGACTTTTACCCCATAAAAGTCCTGATTTTCTTTATTCGTTTCAACATCAAAATAGGTTATTGATGATGGGAAATTTTCGAACCAAGGATTGGTTGGAATTGGAAATTCATAATCTGATTTTACAAATTGCCAAGGTTGACTATTCGGCACATTATCAATCTTTTTTTGAATGATATCAAAAAGTAAATCAAGATCATTTTGATTTATGTCTTTCGAATTATTTATGTCTGCAGCTATAAGTTGGTAAGGCGATAATGAAGATTGACCAGCTAAATAAGATGATAATAACCAATAGTCAAGTAAATCTAAATGATCAGCCCATTCATCTGTTTTTGTCGGAGTAACGGTAAAGTTATTAAAGGTTGATAAATGTTCAAAAAGATAATTACCTGACGTATTTGTTAGATAATCCACTTGATCTGTACATTGGACTTGTACAAAGTTTATGGGTGAGTTAGAAGTCGTTTTTATTTGACCACTTATATCGATGGGCGCCAATTCCTCAATTAAATAAACAAGACTAAAGCCTTCGTCATTTTCATAAGCATTCGAAGTAAATGAAATAAAAACAGGACCATTTACCATTAAATCATCCGGAAGTTGATTTCCAGAATAGCGTCCTAATAAGGTGCCATTTTCATCAATACCTTTATATATAGTTAGAAAATCAATATTTTCCTCTAATGCTAAATAATTAAATGATAGCGATACTACTGCATTGTTTTGTGAAGGATTAATTAACCAAGAACAATCTGCACTATGTTGATATCCTGCACAACCACTTCCGTCTGTTATTTCTCCAAAACCTTCGACAAGCTCATTAAAACCCCCACAATAGGATATATCATTAACAAAGTACCCAGCTTCAAATCCTTGATCTACAGAGCTACTGGAACTCGAAAATTCGACTAATATTTGGTCATTATTTGAAGTTACAGCGGATGGTAAATTGCTCCCTGAGAATGTTGCAAGGATTGGGCTGTTTTTTGATGGTCCATCATAAACGTAAATATTATCTCCACTTTGTAAATTAATTTTTGACAGATAAAAGGTAATGGTCTGATTTGTGCCTTCTGGACTGATATACCAAAGACAATGTGCATCATTTTCATAGTTTGAAGACCCACTTCCATCATCAAATTCACCGACCTTATCAGTCAAGATAGTGGTACTGTTGCAATAACTACTATTTGAAATAATGACTTGGTCTGTACCTCCAGAATAATACCAATTATTATCGCTTTCGTTTGATTCAGAAACAGATGAATTGTCATCTATTCTCCATTCTAAAAAATAAATCCCATCGTTCAAGTTTAAATTATTCGCATCTACAGAATATTCAATAGTTTCTATACCTCCGGCATTTAGAGAAGCCGTAAAATGATTATATAATTCATAATCATAATCACTGGACTCTTGTGAGAGATAAAAAGTAGTTGAAAATGAAGATGCAGAAGAACCTCCTACATTAATAATATCAATGGAATGATTGACAATGGTTCCATTGATAATTTCAATTGAATTATTATCCCCTTGATAGATCGTTAAGTTTGGACTTGCAGAAGGATTGATAATTTGATAATCTGAGCCTAACCAGATAAAGTCGTTGTCATTTTCATTCGTTTCTTCAATTTCATCATAATAATCGATAAGGTAACCTAAAAAAAAGATACCATCTTCATTCGTTTCATTTTGACTGTTGAAACTAATTTCGGTTGTATAGGATTCATTTGGTCCCAAGCTAGGAATGGCAATATCTTGGACAGTAACATCATTTGATCCATCATAATTAAAATCCGTAGAAAGAAATGATCTTACGATAGAAGAACCAGAATCTCCATTGCAACTTTCGTTTTTTATGGTTAATGTAGCATTAACATTTTGTCCTTGAACGTTTATTGAATTTGGGTTATCGAAAATAAGATTTGATGTAGATGTGCTTGAGCAGTCTATCGTAATTGTAAAATCACCTATATTTCCTTGGTATCCATCTACGACTATGTAATATATCCCTGCTGGAGCATTTGAATAAAAAAGATCAGTATCATCTGCAGCTAAGCATTTATATTCATCACACCCATTGAGAAGAAAAACATCTAAATCATTGGACATGTTGGATAATGAAATATCGATATCACCTGCTAGTTCATGATTATATCTAAAGATTTTTTCTGGTCCAGTTTCACTCCATGTGCTACAATTATAGTTCGTTACATTATTTAATTCTCCTTCATTTGTACTATTAATTTCACTTCCGCAATAAATAACTTCCGCATTACTGCAATCTATATAAGATTCTTGTATTGAAATCGTAGGCGAATTCCAAGATCCTTGATTGTTTGTTTCATTTGACTCAGCAATCGTATTTAATGCATCTACAACCAGTATAACGTAGTATGTTCCATTCGGTAAGTTTTGAGTTATCTCAGCAATGTTTTTCGTAAAATTGATAAAATGATTACTTCCAACTTGAAGGTTCGAAGGGGACTCAATATGATAAACTGCATCTTCGGTGTCATAAATTGTATTTGAACTAATAACGAAGTAAACATCAAATGCACCTGCATCACAAGATCCATTATTAGTAATAATTGCATTTTGCATATCCAGGATATCATCTGTAATCGTTAATGTAGCGGCGTTAGGAATAAAGGTTAAATCCGCTTGGTTTTCACAACAGGTGACACTTGTTTCTTGTGAAGACTGGTCAAAGAAAATGGTGCAATTTTCAAAGTTTACATAAGTGATATTTTGATCAATTATATTGACGGATGATGTAGGCAGTCCTGCTTCTGATTGAATTCCTCCTAATGAAATCCATTCTTCCCAAATCGATTTAGATAACCAAAAGCATTTTTCTGAAAAGGTGTTTTTAAACAATGCTCCATTCGTTAATGATTGAATATTATGTGATGAATTATCAAAATTTTCCTGGATAGGTCCTATTGGTAGACCTATGTTGTTTTCGGAATGCTGCGTATATGTCTGTCGAAATGAAGAATCGATTTCATTTAGATCGTTTTGAAATCCTACTAAGTATTTATAAGCTGCCAAAACATCCAACTTGCCTTTACCCCATTTTGCTTTTTCAAAACCTGGAATGGTTGAATTTGCGGTATTTAATAAAAGACTAGCCATTTGTTGGTTATCTATAGAGGGAAAATTTTGAAGAAGAAGAGCTATTGCACCAGCTACATGTGGACTAGCTTGACTTGTACCACTTTGGGTAGCAGTAGCAAAATTGTTTGTATTTCCTGCGCCGATTATATTTCCACCTGGAGCTGAAATATTTGGAATTGATGCTTTTACTAAATTTTCATTTCGATAAGGACCCCAACTACTAAAGTCTGAAAGTGTATTAGCTGGTGTTTTATCAAATGAAGCGACACTAAGTACATTTTTAGCACTTGCTGGGAAAGAGAATGACTGGTAGGAATCTCCATTTTTGAACCCAGAACCAAACGTATTTACAATATTTTGATACCCGTCAATCGTTACGTCTTGCTCTTCATTTCCCAATAGCCGGTACGTAATTTTATAATCATCATGGGCAAATTGATTAAATCCGCCATCTTTTTGTATTGTGATTTTTGTAAAGGACGAATCATGATAAACAGATATGACATCTTTTTTTACACCCCAAAACTTTTTAGCTTCAAATGTTTCGGCATCACCGGGGTTCATAATACCACTTGATGCATTCCCTTTAGATACTTCGACAGTCATTAATCCATCAAACCAAAAATCCAGCGAAATGGTTTTTTCGATTGTTGCTTTCACTTCAAAAATGATTTCAGAAGTATTTGATTGAAGGTTTAACTTTTTTTGAATATGAGGAAAACCAGTGTTTAGATTTCCTAAAAAGTCATATTTTTTAGCACAGTTGGCTACACTTGCACATACCGTTAAGTTGTCATTGAGGCTGATAATTTCATTTATTAATGAATCTTGGCTAGTATTTCCATCGCGAGATCCAAAAAATGAACTTAAACTAATATTAATAACAAGGGGTTTTCCATCAACATGGTCAACCATTGCCGAGATGGCTTTAATAATATCGTTGGAATTCTCAATTTTTGCAAATAGAATATCAGATTTGTTTGCAATTCCTTTAACCGTTTGGTTGTTGTTAAAAACGCCACCAGCTGCAATAGATGTAACATTTGCAGCATGCTCAGTATTTGTAAAATCATTTGGGTCTGTTGAAAACGGATAACTTGAACAATCGGTAAAATCATTTACTGTATTGTTTTCTTCAAAATTCCACAATTTTTCAATTCGGCACATATCTCCATTCTGAAAAGCCTCATGAGTCGCTCTTAGTGTTCCCAATTCAATGATACCAATATATACTCCTTCGCCTGAGATTAGTTCATCCATTCCATTCATATCCCCAAACCATACTTTGTCAGCATTTATTAGTGGAGCTGATTCAGTATCCGATCGAACCATTTTTTTGTTCGTTTCTATTTTTTGAACGCTAGGATCATTTGTTAAAATTTGAAAATATGTGATTGGAATATTTACAGAATAGTAGATGTATTTACCTAAAGAAAAATGGTAAGAATTTTGCCAATTAATAACGGAATGATTGTCAATTTCAAAATTGGTCGTTGTTTTCAGAAGAACATTAATTTCGAAAATTGTATCGTTTTTTATAGAAATTTGACAAGTACTAGACTTTATCCATTCACTCTTTTTTTCGAAAGAATCATTGGTATGGTTAAAATAGAAATATGTT
This sequence comes from uncultured Saprospiraceae bacterium, assembly GCA_937924805.1. GTDB lineage: Bacteria > Bacteroidota > Bacteroidia > Chitinophagales > Saprospiraceae > JAHDDO01. The sequence goes on along the minus strand of CALDTZ010000006.1, from coordinate 26,072 downwards.
GATAAATTGGATTTGAGGTCGGAGCTTAATTTTTGAATTTCATTTTTTGAAAAATCGTAGCTAAATTTTGATTCTTCTTGCGCAGAAAGCAAGGAAATGAATACCAATAGGTTTATTGTTAAAATGAATTTTTTCATTTTCAGTAAATTGGAATTTGAGTAATTGATCAGTGTAATAAGGCATTAATTATTACCTTTTATTGATGATTCAGCTTCTTAAAAACTAAGATACATTTTTTTATTAAAATACTAAAAGAAGACAAAATCTATGGTTAGACATCTATCGTTGACTGGTTTTTCAGCAAAAATGTTTGTTTTTTTTGTTTAAACCAATGGTGTGGATCCGTCACATTAAATTTGGAATATGAACGAATAAAAGGTGACAACTAATTGTTAAAGACAAAATGTAAAATAGTTGAAATTGAAATATGAATTGGCTGATGGTTTCTGTAAATTTAACATCTATTAATTCCAGATCAAAAACATAATTATGTCTTTAAGATTATTGTTGTCAAGTTTTCTCTTGATTTTACTGAATATGCAAGGTGTCTCTCAGCGAAGCGGCGCTGAGTTGAATGACTTTCAAAACAATTTCGAGCCATTTGAGATTCAAATAAATACCCAAACGCTTATTAAGACATTAAATGTGTTAAATAGTGAGATCGGCAATACGGTAAATGCCAATATCTATACAGACATAGATCGACAAGAAACCTTCAAGATTAAGAGGACGTTTGTAATGCATCCAGATTTAGAAGCAAAATTTCCATTTATTCAAACGTTTATTGGTCAATCAATGGAAACACCTGGAAAAGTGATCCGGTTTTCGACAAATAAAGACCAATTTTATGGATCAATTTATGAATCAGGAAATCAAACCATTTTCATTGACCCAAAACCGAATGGGAAATATAGTTACATCACAAAAAGTACATCCTCATTTAGACATCCCAATGAAACATTTAGTTGTGGTGTCGAAACATCAAGTGAACCAATAGTTAATACAAAAGACAAGGCTTCATTGAGCAGAAGTCAAGCAGGTGATTGCATGCTTAGAACCTACAGGCTTGCTCTTGCTTGTACAGGGGAATATGCTCAATTTCACGGTGGGACCGTTGCAGATGCACTTAATGCAATGGTTGTTTCTATGGTTAGAATTAATGGTGTTTACGAAAAGGACTTTGGAATAACAATGCAATTGATTGCAGATAATGATGAATTGATTTATTTAACAGCAAATAGTGATCCGTATACCAACAATGACGGTGGAGCTATGTTGAGTCAAAATCAAGCAACAGTAGATAATGTCATTGGATCAAACAACTATGATATTGGTCATGTATATAGTACTGGTGGCGGGGGAATCGCTGGATTAGGTGTGCCATGTGGAAATCGTAAAGCGTATGGTGTGACGGGATTGGGTAGTCCAATAAACGATCCTTTTTATATTGATTATGTATGTCATGAAATGGGACATCAGTTTGGTGGTAACCATACTCAAAATAATTCTTGTAATAGAAATGGTAGTACGGCTATGGAACCTGGAAGTGCTTCAACGATCATGGGTTATGCTGGTATTTGTTCACCAAATGTCCAGTCGAATAGTGATGATCATTTTCATGCAATAAGTATACAAGAAGTAGCAAATTATATTACACAAGGTCAAGGAAATAGCTGTGCAGTACGTGAAGATATTGGGAATAACCCACCTACGGTATCTGTCGAAAAGACGATGTATACCGTTCCTGTAAATACTGCTTTTAGATTAGAAGCTTCAGCTTCTGATGATGATAGTGAAGATGTATTGACTTATTGCTGGGAGCAAATGGATCCTCAAGTGGCAACCATGCCACCTACACCTACAAATACACAAGGTCCGGCTTTTCGGTCAAATAGTCCAGTACTAAGCCCGATTCGATATTTTCCGAATATAGAAGCTATTATAGCAAAGGAAACGCCTATTTGGGAGGTGTTACCCTTTTTCAATAGAGATATGAATTTTAGAGTAACGGTTAGAGATAATCACATGATTTCTGGGTGTACCGCAGAAGAAAATGTGTTGATTCGTTTTAACGAAGACTTTGGTCCTTTTACGGTTCAATATCCAAATGGTGGAGAGCAATTTGGTATTAATGAGTCAATGACTGTCACTTGGGAAGTAGGAAATACCACGGAATCACCTGTAAGTTGTGCCAATGTAGATATTCTAATGTCTATTGATGGGGGAAGAACCTATCCAGAAATAGTCGCAACGGATGTTCCAAATTCGGGTGAAGCTATCGTAAATGCTCCATCTGTAAATAGTGAAGAATGCAGAATGATGGTTGTCTGTTCGGACAATGTATTTTTAGACATCTCAGATCAAGACTTTACGATAAGTTCACCATTTTCATTGTTAGCAGCGCAAGAGGATCAATTCTCTTGTGAAGGTGAAGATGTTGTATACGAATTAAACTTTGAGGCGTTTGGTAATTTTACAGACCAAGTAGATTTAATGGTTGAAGGATTGCCAGCAGGAGCTAACGGTAGTTTTAATCCGACTTCAATTTCTGAAACAGGAACAATTATATTGACAATATCAAACCTAGGAGGTCTAGCTGTTGGTAATTATCCATTTACCGTTTTTGCAGAAAGTGGGACAACCTTATATCAACTAGATTTAGCTTTTGATATTTCAGCATCTAATCTGGATCTTCCTAATTTACAGTTGCCAGCTAATCAAAGTGTAGGACTTAGTTTATTTCCTTCCTTTGAATGGACGAATGTAACAAGTGCAAATAGTTATATATTCCAGCTTTCAGAAAATCCAAGTTTTAGTACAACCATCGTCAACAATATTGTACAAACGAATAGTATAACACTCACAAATAAATTGACCAATGGAACCGTTTATTATTGGAGAGTTAAAGCGTTGAATGCTTGTGCAGAAGGTGCTAATACGAATCTATTTAGTTTTCAAACAAGTGTTGAATCATGTGATCTATTAAGTAATGATACAGATGTTTTTATTTCTGAAGATGTCGCAAGCACAATCGAATCTACAATAACACAAGACGAAATGTTTGGTGTTGCATCTATTAAAGTCTCTGCAGAAATTGATCATTCTTGGGTAGGAGATATAAGTCTAAGTCTGACTAATCCGAATGGAGATATTGTAGATTTAATGAGCCAAGTCGGAGTACCAGCCAGTCAATATGGTTGTGATGGTGATAATATAAAGATTAGTTTTAGTGATGATGCACTTATGACTTCAGAGGATCTAGAAAACATGTGTTTAGAAGGAGATTATGCCCTTGAAGGAACCTTTCAACCTTTATCCCCATTGGCTGATATAGCTGGTCTTTTTAGCCAAGGAGATTGGGTTCTGTCGGTTTCAGATGCTTTCGCAGAGGATGGTGGTGAATTACTTTATTGGGATATTGATTTTTGTAAAAATGATGGGGTTGATAACAACATTACATTAACCAAAGAGGTTTTAAACTTGCCCGTTAATACTAAGAAAAATATAACACCAGCATTATTGAATGCGAATGATCCTAATACTGCTGAGACCATATATACATTGATGTCTGTTCCTCAATTTGGAAATTTAGAAATGGGTGTAAATGTTTTATCTATCGGTGATCAGTTTACACAAGAAAACATTAATAGTAATGGTATTGGTTATAGTTCATTGGATCCGACTGCGACTGCAGATCAATTTATGTTTGATGTAGTTACAAGCACCGGTGCTTGGGCAAGCAACCAAATATTTTTTATTGAAATTGAAGTCGAACAATTGACCGTTACAGGTTCAGTAACACAAGAGCTTGATTGTTTTGGTGATTCAAATGGGATTATTGAAGCAGTAGGCAGTGGTTCAACCAATTTTACTTATAGCATTAACGGGAGTGATTTTCAAAATGATCCTATTTTTGAAGGTTTATCTGCAGGTGAATACATCGTTACGGTAATGGATGGAGATGGTCAAACGTCTATGAGTCCATCAATCTTCATTTTCAATCCAGCAATGTTGACATTGTCGTTATCGTTGGATAATTACGATATTATTGCAGATGCAAGTGGTGGAACAGGTGATTTAGAATATAGCTTAGATGGTAATGTTTATCAATCAAGTAATACATTCTTAGGTCAAGAAAGCGGTGATTATACGGTATTTGTGCGTGATGCAAATGGATGTATAACTAGTGAAATGACTAGCATTCAAATAGAGTTGTTGTCTGGAGATGTTGAAATTACAAATGTACTTTGTGTAGGAGATTTAAATGGAGTAATAGAACTTTCTGGCCAAGGAGGAATTCCTCCTTATTCATATAGCTTAGATGGCACAACCTATCAGTCATCTAGTCTATTTAATAATATTGGATCAGGTATTTATATTGGTTATATCAAGGATGATAATGACGATGTTTATCTTGTGGATGATATCATCGTTCAAAACCCAGTGGCCTTAAATATAAGTGCTATTCAAGACCAATATACTATTGTTGCTACTGGAATGGGAGGAACGGGATCGTTAACGTATAGCATTGATGGTACGAATTTTCAATCAAATAACACGTTCGAAAACATTACAAATGGAAATTATACAGTTTCTGTAATGGATGAAAATGGTTGTAAAACAACCTTTTCATTAAATGTAGAAATCAGTGATTTGTTTTTGGCCGCCGATATCGGAGACATTACATGTAATGGTGATAATGACGGAATACTTATATTTTCTGGTAGTGGTGGATTTGGTCCTTATGAATATAGCATAGATGGTTTCAACTTTCAATCAAGCCCTAGTTTTGATGGTTTAGGACCTGGTAATTATACAGGTTATATCAGAGACAATGGGGGTGTTATTCACTCCATAGAGGGATTGCCGATTATGAATCCACCAATTTTGACGATTTCAACGATGGTAGAAGAATATACGATAACGGTATCCGCTTCAGGGGGAACAGGTAATTTGACCTATAGTATTGATGGCGTAAATTTCCAATCTAGTCCTGTTTTTTCAGTCATAGATCAGTCGTCATACACAATAACGGTTATGGATCAAAATGGATGTCAAATCTCTGAAGAAGTGAATGTGAGCATTTCTATAACGGCAGAATATACAACTGTAGATATTTTATGTTTTGATGATGAAACAGGTAACATCAGCATTCTTGACCCGATCGGTGGAGTTGGACCTTATATGTTTAGTTTGAATGGTGGTGACTTTGGAACAACATCTACGTTTGAAAATTTGGCTACAGGCATATATGAAGTTGTAATTCAAGATGCTTTTTCTGGAATATTGACTTTGTCAAATATTGAAATTGTAGGCCCTATAAACCCTGTAGGAATTGTAGTCGAAGTTACAGATGATGTTATAGAAATTACAGCTTCTGGTGGCACAGGTCCATATCAATACAGTGTTGATAATGGAATGACTTTTCAAGAAGAAAATATTTTTGCTGAATTATTGCCAGGTGATTATTCGATCTTGGTTGTTGATGCAAATGGTTGTGAAGTAACTGCACAAGCTTCAGTAGAACCATCTTCGACAATTGAAGCATTTAGTTTAGATATTTTAATATCTCCAAACCCAACGGATAAAGAAATTAATATTGATATAGCAAATATGCTTGGTACAAATGCAAAGATTGCTATTGTAAATATGGCAGGACAAAAAATATTTGAAAACACATATTCTTTAAATCAAGGATCCATGAATACGCAGATTGATTTTAGAAATTATAGTGCAGGTATATATCATGTTGTTTTGATCAATGACAAAAACAAGCTGAATCAATACACGATAATAAAGCAATAAATTAAAATTGGTAGCCCAGGATTACACTTAAATATCCTGGGCTTTGGCCAAACCCAGATTGAAATTCTTGGAAGACAAAGTAATCTGCGACTCTATTGAAGTGGAATTCATATCTGAAGTCTACATCTAATCTATAAAATGAAACGCCAGCATTAAACGTAAAACCAGATTCTAGATACTTTCTTCTTTCTTTGAAATATTTGAATTCTTTAAAAATCTCATTTTCATACAAGATAAAAGAAAAGATAGGTCCTACGCCAAATTTGAAATTTTGAATATATATACCAGCAGTTACGGGCAATGATAAAAAATGCGTCGTCTTCGTTTCATTAAATTGAGGTGTTGTACTTTCTTCCCAATTAATGTACTTAAAGTTTGAAGAAGTAGTAAAGTAATTCACTTCTGTCTGAAGATATAAGTTGTCATCCATTAATCTTCCAAACAATCCAAAACTAGGTGAAACATCTTCATCGATAAAAAATACTTCATATAATAGATAATCGAAAGGATCGTCAAATAATAAGGTTTCCGCTTTTGCAAACGACAAGGTAAGTGCCGTTTTAGGTCCGAAAACAAATTGACCAAAAATCGAAGAAATACTTACGAAAAACACAAATCCGACAACTACAACATTTCTAAACATGATTGAAAGATAATTAATTTGTTTTGATCCAATGCGAACATTTACAGTTTACTAGATACAAATTTACCTCAGATTGATGCCTTAAGGAGAATATTATTAAATCAGGTACTTTTTTAGTAGTTCTTCTTATATTTATCACCATAACTAATCAAAACAACATCAATATGAAATTTTATGTATTCTCTTTTTCTTTAATGGTGGCAATGCTGTTCTCTTTTTCTCAGCAAGCATTTGCCGTAACTACGGTTAATGGCGGTGATGGAATAACAACATTGACCCCTAAGGAAATTAAAAAACAAGCTCGAAAAGAAGCTCGAAAAGCAAAAGTTAAGGCTTTTAAAACAAAAGTAATATCGGCTGTAACACCAAGCGCATTTGATTTAAAAGATCCAGTACAAAAATACCTATGGTATGCTATTTTGGCTTGGGCGATTGCAGTATTAATGTTTATTCTTGCCTATATCTTTGCATTTAGTGGGATTCCATTATCTGGTCTAATTTGGTTACTGGGAAGTCTAATGTCACTATTAGGAAGTGTCGCTTTTGTTGTATGGTTGATAAAAACATTTAGCGATCTATAATTAGATATTTTAAAATAGATTTACAAGAGCTTATCAATTCGTTGATAAGCTCTTTTTTTTGCTCTTTTTTACATTTGGCAAACTTTTTTTATTTCAAGAATCTTTTTAACCAGACCATTTTTTCTAGCAAATTAGAAAAAACGTAAATTAGTGTTACTAATTATAACATTTACTAAGTTGGAATACCAGAAAATAAAGTTTGCTAGGCTTTGTTTTTCTTTGATTTGTGTACTAATGCTACCATCTATGAATTTCGCTCAATGTGATATTGAAAGCGATTCTTTAGCATTGGTAAGTTTTTATAATACAAATGGAGGATTACAATCAGAGCTCAATTGGGATTTGACAAAACCCTTGAACACTTGGAGTTTTATCGAATTAACACCCGAGGGGTGTGTTAAAGAATTACTCTTTAATGATAAAAATATTATAGGTATTATTCCTGATTTCAACCTACCGTATCTTGAACGAATTCTTTTAGAAAATAACAAATTGGAAGGCGAGATTCCTGATTTTTCAAATTTGCCAAACTTAACAACGTTATTCATAGGAAGAAACAATTTAGAAGGCGCGATTCCTGATTTTTCAAATTTACCTAACCTGACAACACTTTCATTAGGTAATAATAATATAACGGGTACTATTCCCGACTTTAAAAATATTCCAAAGTTGAGAAATCTTTATTGTTATCAAAACCAACTTTTTGGACCTATCCCTGATTTTTCGAATATTGACCTGTATAGACTTCTTTGTTACAATAATTATTTAACAGGATCTATTCCTGATTTTACAAACCTTCCAAATTTACGAGGCTTGCTTTGTAGTAATAATGAACTATCTGGTACTATTCCAGATTTTAGCTACACTCCATTACTTGAAGATCTATATTTAAGTGTAAACAAATTGGAAGGTGTCATCCCAGGTTTTTCGAAGTGCCCGAATTTGCAAATTTTTAAAGCGGGTGAAAATGAATTAACAGGTTCCATTCCTGATTTTTCGGATACTTCCTTTCTAGTCGAAATCGAACTCTCAGATAATCAATTAACGGGTATATTGCCTTCATTTGAAAACGTTCCTGGAATTATTCAAATTCATTTAGATCAAAACCAACTTACTGGTCCTTTGCCTGATTTTGAATATAGTTTACTACTTGAAGAGTTAGTTTTAGGAGAAAACTTATTCACAGGTTCTATTCCTGATTTTGAAAATCTACCAAACTTACAGATTTTAGACCTGTCTGCAAATACGCTTACGGGGACGATCCCGAACTTCAGTCAAATGCCAAATTTAAAGACTCTTCGTTTACAGTTAAACGAATTGAGTGGTACGATTCCGACCTTTGATAATATTCCTTTTCTAACTTCTGCTTGGCTTAGTTATAATAAACTGGTTGGATCACTTCCTGATATTACATTTTTACCCAATTTACAATCATTGAAAGTTGATAATAATGATTTAAAAGGACAGATCCCTTCTTATGGAGATCAAACATCATTATGGAATGTATGGGTGCATAACAACGATTTAGAAGGTTGTTATCCTGAGTTTGTGTGTGATTTATCTGATTTTAAAAGTACAAATAACCCTAAAATGCCGTGGGAAGGTAATCATCTTAATTTTTGTGCTGGAACGGATGAAATTGGTACACTTTGCGATGATGGAATCGAAGGAAATAATCCGGATATAATTAGTGAAAATTGTCTCTGTGGTGATGCAATAAGTTCTATAAACGTAATCTCAAAGGAAGATGAAGTTTTTATATTTCCAAACCCTGTGGACGATATATTAACGATATTTGTTGAGAATATGAAAGATGCTTCGATCATTATTTATAATGGTCAAGGAAAAACGATGCTAGTGGCGGAGGGAATAAAGAATATAGATGTTTCAAATTTAAATAGTGGGCTCTATTTTTTAGAAGTAAAGAATTCTAAACTAAATAAAAAGAAATGTATCCGCTTTGTTAAGCGCTAGATGGGAACCTATTTTTTTTAGTAAAGGATATATAAAGTGCATAAAAAAAGCGCTATTGAATGATTCAATAGCGCTTTTTTGAATGTCTATTTTTTTATTTTGACGAACCAAATATGGAGGCTATATATCCTCTATTCATTCTAGCAATGTTTTCGATTGAAATTCCTTTAGGACACTCAACTTCACAAGCTCCTGTATTTGAACAGGCGCCAAATCCTTCTTTATCCATCTGATCGACCATACTTTCAACTCTTGCTTCATGTTCAATTTCCCCTTGAGGTAATAATCCCAAATGCGATACTTTGGCTGATGTAAACAACATAGCAGATCCATTTGGACAGGCAGCTACACATGCTCCACAACCAATGCATTCTGCTGCATCAAAGGCAGTAGCTGCTATTTCTTGCTCAATTGGAATTGCATTTCCGTCTGGAGCACCTCCTGTATTTACAGAAATATATCCTCCTGATTGTATGATTCTATCAAACCCTGATCTATCAACAACTAGATCTTTAATGATTGGAAACGCTTTTGCTTTAAAAGGTTCTACCACAATTGTATCGCCATCCTTGAAATACCGCATATGAAGTTGACATGTGGTTGTTCCTTGGTTTGGACCGTGTGGTCTTCCATTAATCACCATGTTACAGGATCCACAAATTCCTTCTCTACAATCATGTTCGAATGCGATAGGGTCCTCTTTTTTAGAAATCAACTCCTCATTAAGAACATCCATCATTTCTAAGAATGACATATGTTCATTGGCTTCGACTTGGTATGAGTGGAGTTCTCCTCTCGATGTTCCATTTTTTTGTCTCCAAACTTTTAACGTCAACTTCATAATCTTATGTTTTAACTAAGTTGCAAGCAACAAACTTAGGTTTATTTATAACTTCTAGTTTTTAATTCAACATTTTCAAATGTCAAATCTTCTTTATGTAGGATAGGTTCGTTGTCGTCCCATTCCCATGCTGAGACAAATGTATAATCTGCATCATTACGTTGAGCTTCCCCTTCTGCAGATTTAAATTCTTCTCTAAAGTGACCACCGCAAGATTCATTTCTTGTCAAAGCATCAACCATCATGTTTTCGCCTAACTCTAAGAAATCAGCTACTCGAAGTGCTTTTTCTAATTCTGGATTAAATTCATTTGCTTCCCCTGGAATAAATACATCATTATAATACTCTGCTCTTAATTCACGTATCAATTGACGTCCTTTTTTCAAGCCTTCTGCATTACGACTCATACCACAATACTCCCACATAATTTTCCCTAATCGTCGGTGGAAACTTTCTACTGTTTGACCTCCTTTTACACCCATCAAGGTAGAGATTCGATCTTCAACATCTTTCTCTACTTGATTGAATTCAGGAGCGTCCGTTGATATCTGAGGTGTTCGAATTTCGTTCGATAAGAATTGCCCAATCGTGTATGGAAGTACAAAATATCCATCAGCCAACCCTTGCATTAATGCAGAAGCTCCAAGTCTATTGGCTCCGTGGTCTGAAAAGTTTGCTTCACCTAAAGCAAATAGACCAGGAATATTTGTTTCTAAATTATAATCAACCCATAAGCCTCCCATTGTATAATGAACGGCTGGATAAATTTTCATAGGGTTTTCGTAAGGATTTTCTCCCGTAATCTTTTCATACATTTCGAAAAGGTTACCATATTTGTTTTCAACTACTTTTTGACCAAGTTCCGTAATTTTTTGTGTAGTCGGATTTTCTATGCCAGAAGAGTATGCTTCTGCTTTTCCGTATCGTTCGATTGCTGAAGCAAAATCTAGAAAAACAGCTAGTCCAGTGGGAGCGACTCCTTTACCTTCATCACAAGCAACTTTTGCTGCTCTAGAAGCTACATCTCTTGGAACTAAGTTACCAAAAGCAGGATATCTTCTCTCTAAGTAATAATCTCTTTGATCTTCAGGAATATCAATTCCTTTCTTTTTTCCTTGTTGAATCGCTTTCGCATCTTCAATATTATTAGGCACCCATACTCGTCCGTCATTTCTTAATGACTCTGACATTAAGGTTAGTTTCGATTGGTAATCTCCTGATACTGGAATACATGTTGGGTGTATCTGCGTAAAACATGGATTCGCCATTAAAGCACCTCTACGGACACTTCGCCAAGCAGCACTTACATTTGAACCCATCGCATTTGTAGAAAGATAAAAAACGTTACCATACCCACCAGTTGCTAATACAACACAGTGTGCAGCATGTTTTTCTAGTTTTCCCGTCAATAAATTTCTAGCAATTATTCCTCTTGCTTTTCCATCTATTTTGACAATGTCCAACATTTCATGTCTGTTGTACATTTTTACTTTTCCTTTAGAAATCTGCCTAGATAACGCTTGATAGGCACCAATCAATAGTTGCTGACCTGTTTGCCCTCTTGCATAAAACGTTCTCGATACTTGGACCCCACCAAATGATCTATTAGCTAATAATCCTCCATATTCTCTGGCGAAAGGCACTCCTTGAGCGACACACTGATCAATAATAGATGTACTAACTTCTGCTAATCGATGAACATTTGCTTCTCTTGACCTATAATCACCTCCTTTGATAGTATCGTAAAACAATCGGTAAGCACTATCTCCATCATTTTGATAATTTTTTGCAGCATTAATTCCACCTTGTGCAGCAATACTGTGCGCTCTTCGAGGACTGTCATGGAAAGTAAATGCTTTTACATTGTATCCCAGTTCCCCTAAGGTTGCTGCAGCTGATGCACCAGCTAACCCAGTTCCTACTACAATGACATCAATACGACGTTTGTTATTTGGAGCAACTAAATTCATGGAACCTCTATAGTCTGTCCACTTATTTTTTAAATCGCCTTTGGGAGTTTTTGAGTCTAACTTTATATTTGACATAATTAATATCTATTTAATGAAGTACACATAAATGGGAATAATTGCAAATCCTAATGGTAATAGTATTGCAAGAAATCGACCTAATCCTTTAATCATAGGCGTATATTTTTTATGATTTATACCCAATGATTGAAAAGCTGATTGAAACCCATGGTCCAAGTGAAAAAATAAGGCTATTAAGCCAATTAAGTATACAATTACGACCCAAAGTTCTTTGAAAGAAGCTTCTACTTGGGTATATAAATCTTTGATACCATGATCATATCCATCGTAGGTTATTAACGATAGCTGATCAGTAAATTTCATTTTGTACCAAAAATCACCCATATGTATCAGTAAGAAAAAAAGAATAAGTATACCTAACATACCCATATTCTTAGATGCCCATTGCGCATTTTTATTGGTAGACACAGCGTATTTAGTTCCTTTGGCACTTCTGTTTTTAGAAAGTAAAACCAAGCCTTGAATTGCATGGAGTAAAATAAAGAAGTACAACCCAAAAGAAATAAATTTTATCAGTGGATTACTTGTCATGAAGTAAGCATAGGTGTTAAAAGCTTCACCGTCTGATTGAAGCAATTGCAAATTACCTATGAGATGTATTACTAGAAATGATACTAAGAATAGCCCAGTAAGACTCATTATTAGCTTTTTACCAATACTAGATGAAAAGAAATTTATTATCCACTGCATAAAAATTAGTTGTCGTGTTGAATGATAAAAATAAGAATTGGGGGGCGTAAACAAAAATAAAGGCTAATACCAATCAATTTATTTAGAATGAATCTAAGTTTAATTTTGCATTATTATTCACAAATTTTAAAAAAAAGTAAATAGTCATGCAACCTATTTATAATTTAAGGATACTTTATAGATGTGCAATCGAATACCAAGGCATATAAAATGAGTTCAGAGCAAGAGATAATTTCGGGATGTATTGTGAATGATCGACTTTCACAAAAGATGTTGTATGAAAATTACAAAAGTCATTTGTATACCGTAATCTATCGAACGGTTGGAAACTTTGAAGAAGCGGATGATGTTTTGCAAGAAAGTTTTGTGAAGATTTTTAGATCTATGGAATCATACAGTGGCAAAGGATCACTTGCTGGATGGATGAGAACGATTTGTATTCGGACAGCTTACGCTAAAATTAAAAAAAGAGTATCCTTTGATGAATTGACAGAAGCCCATGAAAATGTAAGCATGGAATGGGTTTTGGATATGGATACAGATTATCTACACCAAGCAATTCAAGCATTGCCAAATGGATTCAGAATGGTATTTACGATGATTGAAATCGAAGGATACAGTCATAAAGAGGTAGCCAATATTTTATCCATTTCCGAAGGTACATCCAAGTCTCAACTTAGTAGAGCTAAAAAGAAATTGAAAGAATCATTAATAAACAGGTGGAACTAATACATTGAATAAAGAAAATAAATATCAAAAAAAGTGGGCATCATTGCCTCAATTTACGCCACCTAAAGAAGTGTGGCAAAGCATTGATAAATCTTTATCAATAAAAGAAAAATTTGGTAAAATGTCTTCGTTTGAACCCAAAACGGACATTTGGTCTGGTATTGATCAACAATTAAGTATTGATAAACAATACAAAAGACTTCCTTCTTTTGAACCCAATGATCAAGTATGGCAGCAGATTGAAAAAACGCTGGAAAATAAACCAAGAAAAGATAAACCTAGAATTATAAACTTCAACCCTAAATCGTTTTTAGTAGCGGCATCTTTTCTATTGCTTTGCGGGATTTATGGAGCTATAAAGTGGAACTTGCAATCCCAGAGAAATATTAGCATCACTACTGAAATCGTATTTAATAAAATTGAATTTAACGACAGTGACGAAGATTTTGATATAAAAGAACTTTGTAAAGAAGTAAAGTATGTATGCGAGTCTTCAACGTTTAAATTGTTAGAATTGGAGCTGAAAGAATTGGATGATGCTAGGTCAGAAATTCGATATATTCTTACTGAATATGAAGACGATAAAGTATTGATTTCCAAATTGAACGATATAGAAATCCAAAGATCATCGATTATGCGAAAAATGATCGCAATGATCTAAATAAAAAATAATGAAATTAAAATTTATCATAGTATGTCTTTTTTCATTCGGGTCTTTTTGTCTTTTGGGACAGACAGAACTACAAGTGGTCACCAAGACTATTGAGAATGAAATAAAATTCAAAGACAATTATTCCATCCATATTACAGGTGAAAAAGCGGAGATTGAGTTTGTAAAAACGGATGAAAATGTAATCAGATTTACGGTTTTGCTTATCGCTAAAAACCCAGATCTTAACCAAGCAAAAGTAGATATTGAAAAACATGAATTTGTTGTAGATCGTGTTGGTAAAACAGTTTATCTAAGAAATTTTGTTTCCTTAAAAAGTGGAGAAGAGAAACCAGAATCTAACCTTAAAGTTGAATATCTAATCTATGCTCCAATATCATGTAATATCTCTCTCGAAAATAAATTCTGTACAACGATTGTTAATGGTTTTGAAAATGAAATCGAAGTAAATAGCTCTTTGTCAAATTTGAATATAAAAGATCATTCCGGTACGTTACAAATTGAAGATTTTTTAGGTGAGATCAATATAGAAAATGGTGCAGGCAATTATGAAATTGATGCAAAAAGATCTGCCATTAAATTAAAAAATATCAAAGGTGAATTTAAAATAGAAAGTAAGTACGGAGAAATCGAAATAGAAGGTGATCCATCATTGTACAATATAAATATAAAAGGCAGCGGGTCTGAAGTGAAATATATTGAATCGATAAATGGTAAAGTTCACTCAGAGAATCTAAGTGGAGAATTACAGTTAGGCGAAAATCAAAAATAGGACGTTTAAAAAAAACCTAAATGGTACATAGGAAATCAATAGTTGGAAATCTCTTTTTAGTCGTTATAATTTTGGCTGGCTTTATGCACAAAATAAATGGTCAAGATACGATTGATAAAGATGATTTAGAAAACTCCCTGAAGTATGATTACAACTATGCAATCGGCAGTGGTATAGAGGTGAATACACAATTTACAGCGACAAATTTAGGGGTTTTATTTGGCGAAGATGCGCCTCCTCTTCCGTCCTTACGATTGGGAGTTGAACAACGATTTGCAAAAAAGTATTCAATAAAATTGGAGTCAGCATTAAGTACTTTTTCAAGTTTTGGAACCTCTTTATCTTATTTTGAATTTTTAGGTCAAATGCGACGCTTTATACATTTTGAAAAGAAAGATCAAGAACGAATTAATCTAAATGGTACTTATATAGGATTGGGATATTCTTTAAATTCTTGGCTTGGATCAGGGCCTAAATTACGCTTGGGTTATCAATCTAGATTTTTGAATTATGGTTATTTTGATTTAGGTTTTGACCTAGATTTTTTAAGTGATGATATAAATGTTCGATCTGAATTTTCTGATTTCGAAATTAGTTTCTCTCCAAATGTAAAGTTTGGTTTTGGTTATTCTCAGAAGTACAATGTTGAAATGGATGATTTTAAATGTAGTGTTTTGCGATGCTATGAAAACGATCGTTCCATGTTCAAAGTAAATTTATTGGATTTGTTAAGCTTTAATATTTCACAAAAATTAACAGGTTTTAGGTCAAGAATCAATATAGCTTATGAGCATAAATTAAGTGAATTTGGTTGGTCTCTAAATCACGATTTAACCATGGATTACCAATTTCTGAAATCCGAAAACCACCCTATATTTTACAGTACTTATTCGGATAATAACGAAATTTCATACCTTTTGGAACTTAGATATTACATTAACAAACGAAAAAGAGTACTGCAAGGAAAATCTGGAAACAACCTAAATGGATTTTTTATGGATTTAATAGGAGGGAGTATTTACAGCGCAACGTTTAATTACCAAAATGATACACACGATAACTATTCTTTGACCGGTGGTGGTGCAGGAATTGGTTACCAATTAAAAATTTTGAATCGATTTTATTTAGAAATAAAATCAAATATCTTTTTAGGTAGGAAATACGATTGGGCAAAGCCTAACACAAGTGTCATTGAAATTGAAGGAAGACTTATACCAAAACTTAACTTCGGCTTTGCCTTTTAAATGTTAACTATGAAAAAATCACTACTTATTTTTAGTTTTTTTTGCTTGGCATTTACATCAAGCATTTATGGACAGTTACAGGATTCATTACAAATTGAATATAGTGATGAATTTGCATTAGGAAATGAAATACCTGTCGATTTTCAAATCACCGTTACCAATTTAGGTTTCTCTGAAATCTTGGATACCGAGTTGTTATCTGCTAGATTTGGATTTGAAAAAAAGATAAAAGATCGGTTTTCTTTATATGTTGAAACAGAAGCAATCAAATTATCAGATGGAATTCCAAGTTTAAAATTTACGATTGAACCAAGGATGTTTTTTAGTTTGAAAAAGGGGGGATACGCTAATCCTAACTTAAATGGTTTATATCTAGGGTTTGGCTTGTCAAATTCAAATTTGGAGGATTTTTTAACTACGTACTTGAGAGTTGGGTATCAATCTAGGTTACTTAAATATGGGTACTTCGACTGGGGTATAAATGCAGGTATTGGTAATGACTTTGACTTTGCACCAAATCCTGTTTATATCATTGGTCCAACCTTAAAATTTGGTCTTGCTTATAGCCCTGATTATGAATTTAATTTTGAAAATAGAAAATGTGATATTTTAAAATGTTATGACGAAATTAATTATTGGCTACGAATGGATTTGTTAAGCCTATTTAATTTTACCTCCTCTACTTATTTCATTAATTGGGGTTCTAATCTTGATATAGATTTTGAACATAAAATAGCAAAACCCAATATTACCTTAAATCACGATTTTGAAATTAGTTATTCCTACTCGAAATTTGATGCTGAATTAATTGATTTTTATATGTCTTCTGAAAGCATACGGTTTAGTTATATTCCAGAGGTAAGAGTATTACTTGGAAAGCGAAAAAGTATTGCAAAAGGAAAATCTGCTAATAATATGAATGGAGTATTCCTTGGCTTTGCAGGGGCTTTATTTTACAAACTGGAACGAGAATCAAATATAAGTGGTCAGCAACTTGATTTTAACAAATCTGTCGAATTAGGAGGAGGAATGACCTTAGGTTTTCAAGGAAAATTATTGAAAAATTTCTTTTATGAAATTAAAACAGTAGGGCTACTAACAGTAGAGCAAGATTTAGATGCAAATGATCTAGACTTACGCATTACGTTTATTCCAGACCTAAATTTTGGATATATATTTTAAATAAAAAAGCCTCAAAGGATTCACTCTTTGAGGCTTTTTTATTTGCTATTGGAATTGATTATTTATAGGGCTAAAATATTCAGTATTAAACTAATCTAGTGAAGTTGAATTAAATTTAAGTGCAGCAATTCCTGGTTTATATATTGTAGTTTTAATTAATGAAAGTGGAGAATCAAACTATCAAAAAATATTTATTGAATAAAAAAATCTTAATCATATCGTTCTTTAACCTATTCATGTTCACCAATTGTTATGGTCAAAACAAAAGTGATTACATCTGGTTCGGAGGTCGCGATAGTCAAGCTGAAAATGGGATCGAAGGCTTTATGCTTGATTTTAATGATGGCGCATTAAGTATAGAACCTTTACAGTCAGCTTTATCTTTTGATATGAATAATGTGTCTATATGTGATAAAGATGGAAAACTACTTTTTTATTCTAATGGGTGTGCTGTAGCTAATGTAGATCACGAGATTATGGAGAATGGTGAAGGAATAAATGATGGAGAATTCTTTGAATTCTTTTGGGAAGATGATTGCAAAAACGGATACCCAGGATTACAAGATATTTTAGCAATACCAGATCCAAATGAGGAATATGGGTACTATCTATTAACCAAACCTGTTTTTGTCGATGATGATATTAAACCTTATAAAGATGTGATTCAATATAGTTATATCGAAATGTCTAAGCAGAACGGAATGGGTGAAGTTATGGTGAAAAATGATACCATTATTTCAGGGACAAATATTCTTTCTGGTTACTTCTCAGCTGTTCAAGCTGTTGATGAGTCTTGGTGGGTATTGCAAGTCACCGAAAATCCCATTCAAATAGTAAAACTAAAAATTGATCAAGATGGTATACGATATCATTCATCACAAACTATAGGCATTGACTTACATGAAGATGCAAGTGCTTCTGGACTTTCAAGATTTTCTCCAGATGGTAGCATTTATGCATTCTACAATCGCTTTGATCAATTGAATTTATTTGATTTTGACAAAGAATCTGGATTGCTTTCTAATTTTAGAAAGATCGATGTTGCAAATCCAACATTTTATTCTAGCATCGAGTTTTCACCCAATGGTCGATTTCTTTATGTATCCACCATTGATTCTTTGTTTCAGGTGGATTTACAGGAAGTAAATGTTGAAAATCAAATTGAGTTTATTGGTGACTTTAATGGTGTCCAGAACCCACAATTTGCCAATATATATCTTTTAAAAAGAGCACCAGATTGCCGTATATATGTAGCAGCATCTAGTGAATCCAGGACCTATGGTGTAATTAATTATCCTAACCATAAGGGGCTAGGTTGTGAGTTTGTTCAGCAGGCTGTAGAATTGCCTTATAAAACTGGGCGTGTTTCACTTCCAAATTTCCCGAATTACAGAATCAATGAATTGGAAGTATGTGATTCTACAATTGTTGGAGTCTATTCCACCATTGATGAAGTTTACAATTACAAACCTCTTTTATATCCCAACCCAACTATAGATATTTTAAATGTTTTACTTCCATTTAAAGTTCAACATTACTATATGATTGTAACAAACTTATTAGGACAAATAGTTATAAAACAGGAAGGTTCGAATTCATCTCATCAGCTAAATGTCGGCCATCTTAAAGCAGGTATATACCATTTGCAAATTGATGTAACTGACCACTTTTTTGAACCACAGACATTCATTGTTATTGAAAATTAATGTCAATTTATAAAGTTTAAATGTTAATCAACTTAAATTTTTATTAATCGATTTACCCACATTAAATATAGATTCCGTTCGAGGCTTAATATCATCATTATCAAATAGCTTTCAAATAAAAACGCTTTACATTAGACATCTTCATTACGTTTATTCCAGATCTAAATTTTGGATATATTTTTTAAATAAAAAAGCCTCAAAGGATTCACTCTTTGAGGCTTTTCATTTATCTATATTGTTGATTATTTAAACAATCCACCTAGGACTTTAAAACCCATCGTTGCCATCTCATCCATCACACTACCATCACCATCAGAATCAAGTAATTTTGTGATAAGACTTTGCGGTGCTGGTTGTCTAGCAGCCTGTGTTTGTACAGATCCTTGCAAAAAGTCTAACAAATTGTTTTGATTCATATTGGTTTGCTTTTTTTGCTTTCCCAATACACCTAAAACCATAGGAGCAAGTTTCATAAGCATATTCATAGACCCATTTCTATTCAATCCACTTGATTTAGAAATCATCTCTACCACATTAAATATATTGCTTCCACCTAATAAATGGCTCAATATTCCCATTCCATCAGCTTGTCTATTGTTTTTTTGACCACCAAGTAAAGATGTAATATCATCTAAGATTCCTCCATCATGATCATTTTCCAAAGCACCCATCAAACCTTGAAGTCCCTGTGGCTTTGATGCATTCTTGTTTAATGCACCCATAAGTGTTGACAATGCAACATTTGCAGCTGTATTAGTTTGTTCTTTAGATGCCGCTCCTGTTTGTTGGCCTAACATGTCAAGCACTCCGTCAGTCAATTGTGACTGCAATAATTCCATAAAATTCGCCATTAATTAGTATAATTTATTTTAGATTAAAAATTTATTTACAAATCATTACATATTATAAAAATATTTAATATGTTTGTGTAGTTAAGAAGATGTATGACTCGAATTGTATCAATATTTTATATACTTATTTTTTCCCTATTTAGTTCCCATTCGGATAAGGATTTTGTATTTAAATATATAGATACGTATGCTAGTGTTGCTATCCAAGAAATGGAACGAACAAATATTCCAGCTAGTATAAAATTAGCACAGGGAATGCTTGAATCGAACTGGGGAAGGAGTGAGCTTGCAAGCAAAGCAAATAATCACTTTGGAATTAAGTGTGGTTCAAAATGGAATGGTCCGACATACTATAGATTCGATGATGATTACAATAAGAAAGGGGACAAGATTCAAAGCTGCTTTCGAGCATTTGACAGCGAATACCAGTCTTTTATTGCTCATTCAGAATTCTTAACAGATCCTAAGAAAGATCATCGTTATGGTTTTTTATTTGATCTACCCAAGGGTGATTATAAATCTTGGGCATATGGTCTTAAACGATCCGGGTATGCAACGGACAATAAGTACCCTCAAAAATTAATTCAAATCATAGAGCAGTATGAACTTTATGTATTTGACCAAAGAAACAGTGGCGATAATGCCATAGCTTCCAACAACATTGAAGATCCTAATCAAATCGATATAGAAATTTCCAGAGAAACCGAAATGATAATAGAAAAGGAGGAGAAACCCGTTTCTTCTCCTTCTATTTTTTCTCGTACAAAGAAAAAAGTACGAACTCCAAAATCGGATTCTTCTTCTAAAAAACAACTTGAATCAAAGAAATCGAATAAATCCACGACAACTGTACGTAAGCAAAAGCATGGCACCCACCACTATGTAAAAAAGGGGGAATCCATGGAAAACATAGCCAAAACGTATAATGTTAAGTTGACAAATTTATACATGAAGAACCGAATGCCAGAAGGTTCTGAACCTCATGTTGGTGAAAAAATCCAGCTAAAGGGTCTATTTAGACTTGGAAAGGCACCTAAGTTTTACTCTAAAAAAGAACTTGACTCAGGCGAATTTGTTTTTTAACCTTGTCTATGTACCTTTAATTCGTCTCTAAAATAGAAGGGCTTATGTATAAATGGTTATTTCTTTCAGTTTTCACATTATTATCCTTTACCACAGATTGCCAAAGTTTTTATTTTGGTCCTAAAGCTGGACTTACCGTAGCTTCACAAAAATGGGATACCGGTGGAGGTAACAGAAATCCACTTTTATCTATTCATGGAGATGTTTTTATGGAAACGGTAGATACTGAAGGCAAAGGGAGTTTTTTTGGTCAGTTAGGATTTCATACTAGAGGAAGTTCTATTACCTATCTAAATACCCTTAATTTTGATCAAATTACAGACGGGTACAAATTCAATAATTTAGTGCTTAATGTTGGCGTAAAAAAGCGATTCAAAACTGAAAAAAAACCAACCTATTATTATGGGATAGGTTTAAGAGGAGAATACACACTTTTTACCAATCTGTCTGAGTTTCAAAACAGAAGCAATCCCGCCTTTTATCCAATAGACGAATTTGTAAGACCCTTTGTATACGGTATTTCGTTATTAGGAGGAATTGAATACAAAGTGTCAGAATTCGTTCAACCTTTTATTGAGTTTTCTATTAATCCTGATCTTGCTGCGCAATACAATCAATTTCAAGACTTTCAAGTTGTTCACCCATATACTGGCCAATTGGTTACGGTTCGTGCCAAAGAGATTCGTAATGTATCTTTTGAAATTACGGTTGGGGTCAAATTCCTGAGAAAGGTTGTCTATTATTAGTGCTGAATTTGCTAGCTTTAACCATTCGTTAAGGCATTATGACTAGCAAGGCATACATCATTCTTTTATTTATTTTTCTTTCGATTGTCACGTCGGCTTTAGTCGTTGCGCCACCTCCTAACGCAGGTGCTATAGACCCGTATTTTAACGGGATCTTTCCAACACTAAGACCCGGTGAAGATGGATCATGGGAATTAGAAAATACTTGGCCAAATTTAGATATTAGTTCACCGCTACGAATCATTGAATTTCCAGGATCTTCTGATTTATTAGTATTAAACAAATTAGGTCAACTATGGAAACTTAATAGGAATACTGGTGTAAAGACAAACGTTTTGGATATTCGAGATCGAGCATTTACAAAAGGTGAAGCTGGCGTTACAGGTATAGCTTTACATCCTGATTTTGATGAAGATAATATTCAAACGCCACAATATCTTTATCTGTTTTATCGATTTAAACCAAATCCGACAGAATGGTCTGAATTAGGATTTAATCGTCTTTCAAAATTTCCATGGGATAAAAATTGTCAATGTTTTGACACTTCGGCTGAGGAAATTTTAATTCAGCAATATGACCGAAGTACTTGGCACAATGGTGGAGGCATGTTTTTTGGTCCTGATGGTTTTCTATATGTAACCTTTGGTGATGAAGGGGCTGAAGAACATCAACAACAATCAACGCAAACATTGTCAGGAGGAATATTTAGCGGTGTGATACGAATAGATATTGATAATAATCTTCAAAAATCTCACCCAATCCGGAGACAACCGATTCATTTTGAAAACCCCCAAGAAGGTTGGGGAAATACATACACTCAAGGATACTCG
The DNA here is from genome assembly GCA_937924805.1 of uncultured Saprospiraceae bacterium. Lineage (GTDB taxonomy): Bacteria > Bacteroidota > Bacteroidia > Chitinophagales > Saprospiraceae > JAHDDO01. The sequence continues at coordinate 3,677 of CALDTZ010000006.1, read as the reverse complement.
ATACCAAATGATAATCCTTGGCAAAGTCAGGATAGCACCCTCTTAGAAGAGTTCGTGGCTATTGGACTTCGTAGTCCATATTCAACGCATTACGACAAAGAAAGGAATCAACTTTGGATTTCAGATGTAGGATCTGATAAATTGGAGGAGATTAATAAAGTCTCCATTGGAGATAATTTACAGTGGCCATATATGGAAGGAACATTTAACTCTGATGTATTTACTACCCCGGCCTCTATAATCGGTACTGAAAAGGGGCCATTTTTTGAATACGATCGGTCCATTGGCTCGTGTATTATCGGCGGAGGCGTATATCATGGTCTTGTCTTTTCAAGTTTAAGAGAAAAGTTTTTATTTGCCGATTACGTCCAAAACAGAATTATGGCTTTGCCTAATACAGGCACCTTAGATGAAGGCAACAATTATGAGACGCTAATCCCTCATTTAGGAGGTTTACCATTCTCATTACCAGATTCACCAGGAATAACGGGTGTACACATCTTATCCGATGGTGAAATATTAGTTACCGTTTCTGGTAAAGATTTTAGTCATTCTGGACGAATTTTAAAATTAAAACAAAAGGTAGTAATCGCCGATCCTCCATTGATGCTTTCGGAGTTAGGTGTATTTGATGATATGATGCAATTGATTCCGACAAAAGGCATGATTCCTTATACTGTTAATGCACCACTTTGGTCTGATGGAGCCATTAAAAAAAGATGGATTGTAGTCCCTAACGATGGTATTTTTGATTCTAATGTTGAGCAAATTGTTTTTGATGACATACAACCATGGTCTTTCCCTAAAGGAACGGTTTTTGTCAAACATTTTGAATTGCCAATAACAAATGATATCAATGGCCCTACAACTAAGTTGGAAACTCGATTTTTTATCATCACAGAAGATAATCAAGGATATGGTCTTACGTATAAATGGAATAATGAAGGGACTGATGCATTATTACTTGGGGGTGGGACATCAAGAGATATTGAAATTTTCAAAAACGGTGTTTTCGATAGGGTACAGACATGGGATTACCCAAGTCGAGACCAATGTTTAACCTGTCATAATCAAAATGCATCTTTTGTACTTGGCGTCAATAGTCATCAATTAAACGGCACATTCTATTATCCAGAAATGGAAGCTAGTATGAATCAGCTTGATTACTTGAATGGGATAAATATTTTTGATAGACCTATAAAATCAGCTAGTTCTTATTTAAAATCACATCCTTTGACAGATGGTAGTATAGATTTAGAACAACGGATTCGATCTTATATGGATGCGAATTGTGCTTCTTGTCACCGACTAGGTGGCGTGCCTACAGTAAGTCTTGATTTAAGATATAGCTTACCATTAAAACTGACAAATAGTGTTAATTATCCCACGCAAAGTCAAGCATCCGATAATAATCATTTGATAATTGAGCCTGGAAATGCGGAAGAATCAGAACTTTGGATTCGTGATGCTAGTTTAAATTCTAATAAAATGCCACCAATAGGTCGAAACTTAATCGATCAAATGTATATTGATTCTTTGTCAAAATGGATAGGTCAGCTGCCGCTTGAAGGTTGGGAAAATATTGACTTTTTGATGTTTCCTAACCCAACAGAAGGGTGGCTCGTCATTAAAATCCCGGCAGTATGGTCAGCTCCTGTTCAAGTAAGATTGATTTCGATTCAAGGTGAGATCGTTGAACATACAGGTACTGAGGATCAAATTATTTATATGGATTTGAATTCTTATCCTAGTGGCACCTACTTTATAGAATTGTCAACACCAAAACAACGAAAGATTAATAAGTTGGTTATTCAATAAATAAGTCAAGAACCTAGGGAGAAAGCGATATTTTTAATAATTCTTTTACCTCATCTTCTAGTTTGTTGTCAATCCATGTATGAAAGTGGCCTTCGTATGTCATACCTAGATAGCCTGCCGTGTCTCGAAATGGATTTTCAAAATAAGAAGGTAGATCATCTCCATTGCTACAACTCAAAGAAACCATAGATTTTCCTCGAAGTTTTCGACCCATTTCTTTTTCGATGGTTAGGCAATCTGTAATTCGGTCAAAAAAAACTTTCATATGACTACTCATACTATACCAGTATACAGGTGTAGCAATAATAATTCTATCGTAGTTGTCCGTTATTTGTCGGATGATCGGAAGAAAATCATCGGCTTGATTCTTATGTTCATAATCATAATGACCAATGTTTTTCTTCTTTAAATCAATGACATCAAATGCTAAGAATTTTGCTAAGTATTCAATGACAGTAAAAGTATTGCCCTTATCTCGAGCGCTGCCGAGGAGTACGACGCTTTTCATCTTTTGATTTCGTTTTTTCTGTTTTAGGATGAACCAATGACATCTCTTCAATTAAATGAGATGCACCTGCAAATTTGTCAATAACAAATAAGATATATCGAGCATCGACCATAATGTTTCTACAAATAGAAACATCATAATTGATATCACTCATTGTTCCTTCCCAGACTCTATCAAAATTAAGGCCGATAAGGTTACCGTTCGCATCAATTGCTGGAGATCCAGAATTACCGCCTGTCGTATGATTTGATCCGAGAAAACAAACAGGTAACTTCCCATTTGTATCCGCATAATCACCGTAATCTTGAGCATCAAAGAGTTCGATTAATTTGGGATGAACATCGAATTCATAGTCACCTGGTTTGTATTTTTCCATGACACCATTTAGGTAACTTACTGGAGCATAGACAACAGCATCTCTTGGTTCATAAGACTGTACTTTACCATAGGTAACTCGCATCGTACTATTTGCATCCGGATACATTCGCTCATCTGGGAATGCATCCATCTGAGATTTCATGTATAGACGCATAAGCGAATCTATTTGTGTTTGTATACCATTGTATTTCGAAGCAACATTCTCATTTTGATGATCTGCCCAATTGCTAGCAAAACTATAAAGATTGTCATTCGCCATCGTCTTTTTAAGGACTTCAGGCGAAGCTTCAGAAAGTAATTTTATCATTTCATCACCCTTCGTAATGATGGAAGTACCATAAAAAGATTCGGCTAGACCGGCACCAAATGCAGACTCTGGACGTCTACTCCCTTTCATCATCAAATCATCAGGAATATAAGCACTGTCCACATTCTTTTTATAAAGATCAATTAAAGCAGCAAAAACCTCTTTGTCAACCTTAGGTTCGTAGTTTTTATATAGGTCCGTTAAAAAAGGCAAAATTCTAGCTTTAAACCCATCGTATCCTTCTTGGCCATTATTTTCATATCGATCCATCAACCGCTTGACCAATCCCGCTACACGTAGTGCTTCCACGTTTCTACCCGTGATTTCTTTATAATAATCTTGAGTTAATGCATAAGGCTCCAATTCAGAATAAAGAGCATCAAATTTATCTAACAATTGTTTTGCTCCTCTTTGTTTTTGAACCAGTTTAGCTTCAAATTTTTTCTTCTTAGCTATGGCATTGGTTTTTTCTAAACCTAAGCTTTCGCCGATCCATTTTTTCCAATAATTAGCGATACTAGCAAATTTTGATGCATACTTTAATCGGATCGATTCGTCGGCCCTCATATGCTTATCCATAATTGCCAAAGAGGTTTCTCTTATATTGATTTTTGCAGGGTTCAATGTTGTTAAAAGTTGATTTACTGCAGCAGACGGAAGGTATTG
>CALDTZ010000005.1 GCA_937924805.1 uncultured Saprospiraceae bacterium | reverse complement strand
CAATATTGGTACTTAGGGTAGCTATGATCATAAATATTTGAGATACTATGACCACTATTGGATTGTCAAATTTTGATAGTAAAGATACCGGATCCCAAGGAGCATCATTACCAATAAGAATATCTTCAAAATTGATAACCGCAGCACAACTAACAAATATTCCGACGAAAGAATAAAGCATCATCGTACCGGGAAGTCCAATAAATTGTCCTTTTACTTGATCACTTTGTGTAGCTGCATATCGTGTAATATCAGCAATACTTAACGACATCGTGGCCCAAAACCCCACCATAATAGTCAGCCAAAGTATATAACTCCAAAGTTTACTTTGTTTTTCTTTCGGTGATTGATTAATAGGAATTTCTTTTGATTCAACATGAATTGAACCTTTCTTTTTTCTTAATTGGATGGTAGTATTACCATCTGACAGAGTAAATGGTATAACTGCTTGATTCAACGTTTTCCATTGACCTTTCTTTCTATCAATTACGATTTTATATTCATCGGCTTTTGCATTTCCATGGGTATCTAATGCAGGATTTATATGCAACAGAGATGTGCCATTATCGTTACTTACATACGGCGCAGAAAGATATTGACTTTGACCTAATACATTTTTAAAGCCACCACCATTTTTAGCTCCCCAGCCAATTAAAATGATTCCCATAAGTATTAAAATCGGTGCAGAATATTGCTCTAAGAATTTAATACTTTCTGTTCCTTTCCAAATGAAATACATATTTACAAACCAAAATATTCCAAAACCAATAAACTTACCTATTGATAAATCATCGGTAGGTATATTTCCTGTTATGGCATTAAAAATGGCATAGAACGCAAGTCCACCGATCCACGTCTGAATTCCGAACCATCCACAAGCTACTAGGGCTCTAACGATGGATGGAATATGTATACCTTTTGTACCAAACGAAGCCCTCCCAATGACAGGAAAAGGTATACCATATTTGACACCAGCATGTCCATTTAAAACCATTGGAATCGTAATGATAATATTAGCAAGTCCAATTATTATTAAAGATTCAATCCAAGTCATCCCACTTCCAATCATGTAAGAAGCAAGTAAATAGGTAGGAATACAGACAGCCATACCGACCCATAACGAGGCTAATGTCCACATAGACCATGTACGCTCTTCTTGAGGTACAGGTGCTAAATCTTCACTGTATAAGCTTGAAGCAGAAAGATCTTCCGTAAGTTTGATTATTTCTTTATTCATTTGCCTGTATAATATTCATCTGCTATTTTGATAGCTTCTGAAAGAATTTCAATTCCTTCATCTATTTCTTGTTTAGTTACATTTAGCGGTGGTGCAATAAAAATAAAATTCCATTTTACGAAGGTAAACATGCCAAGCTCTCGTATCTTTTTTGCTATTTTGTAGGTCGCTTCTGACTCATGAGGTTTACCATTCCATGGGGTTAAAGGTTCTTTTGTGAGTTTATCTTTTACTAATTCGATACATCCTAATAAACCTGTATTTCTCCAATCACCAATGGAAGGATGTTTTGTTTTAAGCGTTGCTACTTTTTCATTCATATACTTGCCCATAGTTGCTGCGTTTTCAACCATGTTTTCATCCTGCATAATATTCAGATTCTCCAATGCTGCAGCACAAGCAACAGCATGTGCTGAATAGGTTAACCCAATAATTAGAGGTTTTTCTTCGAAAAAATTAGCAATTGTATCAGTCACGACGGTACCACCCAGTGGAAGGTAGCCTGAGGTAAGTCCTTTTGCAATGGCCATAATATCAGGTGTCACATTATGATGGTCAATACCAAACCATTTGCCAGTTCTTCCAAATCCACTCATTACTTCATCAGCGATTAAAAGTATCCCATATTTATCCGCTATTTTTCGAACGCCTTGCCAATAGTTTTTTGGATATTTGATGCACCCAGATGACCCTGATTCACCCTCCATTAATATGGCTGCAATACTTTCAGGGTTTTCATATTTTATGATGTTTTCAAGGTTGCGTAAGGCCATTTCACCACAATCCTTAGTGCTTTGTGTTCCCCAGGGGCAGCGATAAAAATATGGGTTTTCTACTTGAATAAAATTAGGGGCGGAGTGCATATCTACGGCATGCTTTCTTGGATCTCCTCCCGCAGAAATAGCTCCATACGTTGCTCCATGATATGCTCTATATTGACAGATGACTTTTGATCTACCAGTATAGATTCTAGCAATTTTTATTGCATTTTCTATTGCTTCAGCGCCACCTAGTGTGAAAAATGTTTTGGTAAGGTTACCCGGCGTTAGTTCGGCTATTTTTTTACCTAATTCGCCCCTTACCTTTGTTGCAGCTCCAGGGTAGATAAAACATAATTCTTTCATTTGTTTCGTCACAGCATCCGTAATACGTTGATTACCATGACCAATATTGACATTCATTAATTGAGAAGAAAAGTCAATATACTTTTTACCTTCTCGATCCCAAAAATAAGTCCCTTTTGCTTTTTCAATATTTAAGGGACTTAGTCCTCCTTGTTTTGACCAACTAAACAAAGTATAGTCCTTGTTTGCTTGGATAATATCTTTATTTGCACTCATAATGTTCGATCTATTAACTCATCCAATCCCTTTTATCTTCAGGGTTCCATTTAGTTGTTGTTTTTTTATTTTGTGTCCAAAATTCAATAGAGCTTCTTCCAGTAATATCACCTACACCAAATTTTGATTCATTCCATCCGCCAAATGAAAATGGTTCACGTGGTACGGGAACACCAATATTTACACCTATCATTCC
>CALDTZ010000004.1 GCA_937924805.1 uncultured Saprospiraceae bacterium | reverse complement strand
TAGTTCTTTCCTGGTCTCTTTTACTTAAAAAGAAACCATAATTATTTCATAAGCTTATAGTTCTTAAGTGCTTCGTATTTTACCCAACTTGTCAATGATTCTTTTTCCCCTCATTTTCTAAGGGAATGCAAATATATACAAACTATTTTTACCAAACCTTATTAAATCAAATTTAATTTCATTTTTATTGCTGATTTAGCAAGCAAAACAATTTTTCTTCTGTTGCGCACCCGTATTCGTTGAGTTTTCAACTTTAAAATAGATGCATTTTTTATTTTAGAAAATAGATTTATGTAATATACATAGGCTAAATACACTCCAAATTTACATCCAGGAGGTAATTTTTTAATTCCTGACAATCCATTCTTAAAATCCAACTCTATATCTTCTAATATTTCTTGCTTTTGTTCTTCACCAAATGAGTCAAAAACTACATTCGGAAAATAGACTCTTCCACGCTCTGAAAAATCTGATTTTAAGTCTCTTAAGAAATTAATTTTTTGAAATGCAGAACCCAATGAAGAGGCTTCTGCTGATAATCGATTGTATTTTTCATTTTCTCCTTCACAAAAAACTTTTAAACACATTAATCCAATGACTTCTGCCGACCCGTAGATATATTCTTTATATGTATCCCAATCATAATCGATTGGATTCAAATCCATTTTCATACTTTTCAAAAAGGCTTCAATCAATCCTTTATCAATGTTATATTTATTTACAATTAACTGGAAAGCATGGAGCACTGGATTTAAAGAAAGTTTTTGATCAATTGATTTATATGTTTCCTCTTCAAACTCCGTTAATAGGCGCTCCTTATCAGCATTATGAAAAGTATCTACAATTTCATCTGCATATCTTGCAAAACTATATATCGCCGATATAGGTGCTCTAAATTTTTTTTCAAATACACGAATCCCCATTGAGAATGAGGTACTATACCTCTTCGTTATCAACTTAGCGCATTCTAAATTCACCTTGTCGTATAATGTATTCATTCTTCTCCCATTTTAATCCACGCATATTCACCAACCATTTGACCGGAAATTATAGATGGTGGTACGCCAGGACCTGGCACGGTTAGTTGTCCTGTGTAAAATAAGTTATTCAATTTTTTATTTCTAATTCTTGGTTTTAAAAAGGCTGTTTGCATAAGTGTATTCGCTAATCCATAAGCATTTCCTTTAAATGCATTGTATTCACTTTTAAAATCCGCTACGGAAAATTCCTTTTTATATAAAATATGTTCTTTTATGGAAGTGCCGCAAAACGTTTCTAACTTAGAAAGAATATCATTATAATAATGAAGTTTTTTTGACTCATCTTCTTTTAAGTCCGGTGCTATAGGCACCAAAATAAACATATTCTCTTTTCCCTCAGGTGCTACACTCGAATCCGTTTTTGACGGGCAACAAACATAAAATAATGGTTTGTCTGGCCAATCTGGCTCAGTATAAATCTGGTGCGCATGATTATCAAAATCTTCAATAAAAAACAGATTATGGTGTTTCAAATTGGGAAGCTTTTTATCAACTCCTACATAAAACAACAAAGAAGAAGGTGCAAGTTTTCTTTTATCCCAATATTTTTCAGAATAGTTTGATTTGTCACTTTCTAGTAATTGTGTATCAGTATGGTGATAATCTGCAGAAGACAATACACAATCCGACCGAACTTCTCCCTTTTCTGTTTCTAATCCTATACACTTGTTGTTTTCTGATAAAATCTTTTTAACTGAAGTATTTGTATAAAATTCTACACCTTGTTCTTTACATATAGTAGTCATAGCTTCAATAATCTTATGCATACCACCCATTGGGTACCAAGTACCTAAAACCAAATCTGCATAATTCATAAGGGAATATAAAGCTGGCGTATTTTGAGGCTTTTCGCCTAAAAATAAAACTGGAAATTCTAAAAGCTGAATAAGCTTGGGGTTACTAAACAAGGATCTTATCTGTTTTGATACAGATGAAAACATTTGTAATTTCAATCCACTTTTTAATATTCTAAAATCAAAGAATTCCTTGATTGAAAGACTAGGTTTCCAAACAAACTCATTCATTCCAACCTCATACTTATATTTAGCCTCAGCTAAAAAATATTTTAATTTTTCTGCACTACCTTTTTCATAGGATTCGAATAATTCATATAAATCACCTATCTCGGAAGGAATGGTTACCGCATCAAAATCTTTATAAATAATTTGGTAAGATGGACTCAATTGAACGAGATCATAAAAGTCTGAAGCTGTGTGTCCAAATTTTTGATAAAAATCTTCAAACACTTCGGGCATCCAATACCAACTAGGTCCCATATCAAAGGTGAATCCATTTGCTTCGAATTGTCTTGCTCTTCCACCTAATTGTTCGTTCTTTTCAAATACTTTTACAGAAGCACCTTTTTTGGCCAAAACAGCAGCTGCTGCCAATCCAGAAAAGCCTGACCCAATGATTGAATATTCTTTTTTTAAAGCCATAATGTTTTAAACAAAACTTTTTCAAAGTAGTTGAAAGCAAAAGGTACATTAATTATTAAAGACCATATGCCAGAAAATAATAAAAGCCTTGAATTTTTAAATCCAAGGCTTTTAATTAATCAATAAAAAGAGTAATTATTCTCTTCCTCCATCTAATCTATCTTGCAACTCTTTCAACGTATCCCAATCTCCTTTTGCTGCTAATGCAGATTGTTGAGACCAAGTTGCAGGATTGTGCATTTTATATCTAGGACCAGCATTATCTAAAATCTCTTGAAGTCTTTCAACCTTTGCATCCGCTAATTCTTGAAATGTTGTGATTCCACCATTATTCAAGTGCTCAGCAATCTTTGGACCGACTCCTTCAATCTTTTTTAAATCATCTGGTTTACCTTCTGCTGCTTTCTTTGTTGCAGCCGGCTTAGCTTTTGGCTCCTCTTTTTTAGCTTCCACTTTAACCTCTTCCTTAACCTCTTCTTTTTTCGGAGTTTCCTTTTTAAGAGGTGGCGGTGTTGGTGCCAATTGTTGCTTCAACTGAGAAAAAACATCCATATCTCCTAAGGTCGTCATTTCCACATTTGACTGTGTCTTACTGATAGCAGATCTAGTTTGTTTTCTTTCTTTCGTCTTTTCTTTTCGAACTTCACCTTCCGCTTCTCTTCTGATATCATCCAAGTACTTCAAGTGAGAAACAATAATTCTTTTATCATCTCTATTAAATTCAATGACTTTAAACGTTAATGTTTCTTCAACATTTGCGCTATTACCATCTTCTTTTCTAATATGCTTCAATGGTGCAAAAGCTTCCAAACCGTAAGGTAATTGAACAATTGCTCCACGATCATCTTTCTTTACAATCGTAGCTTCATGATAAGATCCTACTGGGAACACATTTTCAAAAGTATCCCATGGATTTTCTTCTAATTGTTTGTGTCCTAGTGATAATTTTCTACCGTCAGCATCAATTTCCAAAATTTGAATATCGATATCTTTTCCTACTGCTGTAAATTCAGAAGGGTGAGAAAAACGTTTTGTCCATGACAAATCGGAAATGTGAACCATTCCTCCAATTCCTTCTTCTAATTCAACAAACACACCATAAGGTGTTAAGTTTTTCACTACACCAGTATGCTTAGACCCTACAGGGAATTTGTCAGAAATTTCTGACCATGGATCTTGGTGTAATTGTTTAACAGATAGGGACATTTTTCTTTCTTCTCTATCTATGGTTACTACTTTTGCTTCAAATTCACTACCTAAAGTGAAATATTCTCTAGCATTAACAGGCTGATTACTCCAAGAAACCTCAGAAACGTGAATCAATCCTTCAACACCTGGAGTCAATTCTAAAAATGCTCCGTAATCTTCAATATTTACAATCTTACCTTTTATCGTAGATCCTTCTTTAATTTCTTGATCCAATGTATCCCACGGATGCGGTTGTAATTGTTTCAAACCTAAAGAAATTCTCTTTTTATTTTCATCAAAATCTAAAACAGCTACATTAAGTTTCTGATTTAATTCCAAAATTTCACTTGGGTGATTGATTCTACCCCATGAAATATCCGTGATGTATAATAAACCATCGACACCACCTAAATCCATAAATGCACCAAAGTCCGTGATGTTTTTGACAACACCTTCTAATACTTGACCTTTTTCTAGTGTTGCAATGATAGATTCTCTTTGCTCTGCTAAATCACTTTCGATTAACGCTTTGTGAGAAACAACTGCATTCTTAATAGCTTCATTAATTTTAACTACTTTGAATTCCATTTTTCTATTCACATAGATATCATAATCTATAATTGGCTTGATATCAATTTGAGATCCTGGTAAGAATGTTTCTAAACCTCCACAATCTGCAATCAAACCACCCTTTGTCTTACTTACAATTGTACCTGTAATGATTGTACCATTTTCATAAGAATCAACAAGGTTTTTCCATGCGTTAATAAGTTTCGCTTTTCTTCTCGAAAGAATAAGCTGACCTTTAACATCTTCTTTATTTTCAACGTAAACCTCAACTGAATCTCCTACAGCTAGGTCTGGTGTGTCTCTAAATTCTGAATGAGAAACTAAACCATCCGATTTATAATTTAAATCCAAAAGAACATCACCACCACCAATGTACGTAACGATACCATTCACTACTTCATTTTCTGAAAGTGACCCTAGTGATTGTTGATACTCTTTTAAGTATGCATCAATTTCCGTTTCTGAGTAAGCAAGGTTGTGTTTATTTCCTATTGACCAATCGAAATCGTCATGCGGTGTTGAATCGTAAAGTGTTGGTTCTTCATCTTGAAAACTTTTCTTTACTTCTTCTACTGTTTCTGTTGCTTCTGCAACAACTGTTTCTGTAACTTCTGTTACTGTTTCATTAACTACTTCTGCTGCTTTTTCTTCAGCTTTTTCGTTTTCTACAGGATTATTATCGTCTGCCATAATAATACAGGTTTGTATTCGCATTACGCGAAGAGGTTAAAAAATATTCCTTTTTAAAAAGGAGTGCAAATTTACAACTTTATTTTTATAAAACAAGTGTCCGGTCGATATCCTTAAACTTGGGTGGAAAGTCATTATGAATAATTAAAAATGAATTTATATCTTATGCGAAATTTAAAATAAACAGATGCAAAATAAACCTTGGTTACAAAATTATCCGAATGGAATTCCAGTGCATATTGAAGAAGGTAAGTATACCAATTTACTTCAATTTATAGATGAGTGTTTAAAAAAATACAAGGATAACCCTGCATTTGAATGTTTTGGGAAGCGCCTTACATATAAGCAAGTAGATCAACTTTCAGATCAATTTGGTGCTTACTTATTAAGTAGAGGATTAAGACAAGGGGATAAAATTGCGTTAATGATGCCTAATTTACTCCAATATCCGATTGCTTTGTTTGGTGCACTAAAAGCTGGTCTTGTAATCGTAAATACGAATCCGCTTTATACAGCAAGAGAAATGCACCATCAATTTAATGATAGTCATGTAAAAGCGATTGTTATCGCAGAAAACTTTGCTCATAATCTTGAAAAAATTATTGGCGAAACAAACATTTCGATTGTCATTACAACTTCAATCGGAGAAATGTTAGGTGCAATCAAAGGAAGGTTGATCAATTTCGTTGTTAAAACAATAAAAAAAGGAGTGCCCGCATTTTCATTAAACAATACGGTCACGTTTAAAAATGCACTCTCAGAAGGTAAAAAGTTTAAACTTACACCCTTTGAAGATTCATCAGATAGAGTAATTGTCCATCAATATACTGGGGGAACCACTGGTGTTTCGAAAGGAGCAATGCTAACAAATCATAATTTAGTTAGCAATATGCTACAAATGAAAGCTTGGATGAACAACAGTTTTGAAGAATCTAAAGAAATTGCTCTTTGTCCTTTGCCCTTGTATCATATTTTTGCTTTTTCAGTAAATTGCCTTGCCATGATGAGTTTTGGCTCTTTATCCGTCCTTGTTACGAATCCTCGTGATCTAAAATCACTTGTTAAGGAATTTAAAAAGAATGATATTACGATGATGACAGGTGTAAATACGTTGTTTAATGCTTTACTTAATAATGAAGATTTCAAAAAATTAGATTTTAGTCACTTGAAGGCTGCAATGGGCGGTGGAACTGCTGTTCAAACTTCAGTTGCACAAGCTTGGGAAGATTTGACAAATGTAAAACTTGTCGAAGGATATGGTATGACAGAAGCGAGTCCAGTAATTTCTGCAAACCCATTTGATGGAAATGCACGAAAGGGTTCTATAGGAATGCCAATTCCTTCTACCGATGTCAGAATAATGAAAGAAGATAAAAGTATTGCAGGCGTTAATGAAATTGGTGAAATCCAAGCAAAAGGACCTCAAGTAATGCTCGGTTATTACAATCAACCGGAAGCTACCGCAGAAACAATTGTCGATGGGTGGTTATGCACAGGAGATATTGGGTTAATGATGGAGGATGGATATTTTAAAATCGTTGATCGAAAAAAAGATATGATCTTAGTTTCTGGATTTAATGTATATCCAAATGAAATTGAAGAAGTTGTTACGAGTCATCCAAAAGTTTTAGAAGTCGCTGCCATTGGTATTCCTAGTGAAAAAACAGGAGAAGCAGTTAAAATATTTGTGGTAAAAAGTGATAATAGTTTAACAAAAGATGAGCTTGTTGCTTTTTGTAGAGAAAGTCTAACGGGTTACAAAGTACCAAAAAACGTTGAATTTAGAAAAGATTTACCTAAAACAAACGTTGGTAAAATCCTGAGACGAAAACTTCGTGAAGAAGAGTTAAGCTAAAGGGTATTGCAAAAATTCTGAAGAATTTGCATACCGTGATTTGATAGTATTGATTCTGGGTGATATTGAATACCATAAACTGGAAATGTTTTATGAGAAAAAGACATTACATATTTGTCTTTTGATAAAGCAGTAGATCGCAAAATCTTAGGAAGGCTATCTAACTTTACACCCCACGAGTGATATCTACCTACATTAATTTTCGTTGGAATGTTTTGATACAAAGCATCTTCAAAATCAACTTCAACGAGTCGAGAAGAAATTCCATGGTATACTTGCTCCATTTGAGTCAAAGCAGCTCCAAAATGTTCGGATATGGCTTGAAAGCCAAGACAAACACCTAACATTGGTAATTTAGAAACATAATTTTTAATTACAGCTGGCATCATTCCTGCTTCTGCTGGTAGTCCAGGACCAGGAGAAAAAACAATGCCATCATATTTCAAAAATTGAATATCAGTACCTTGATCATTTTTAACGATATCAACTTTAATGTTCAATTTTTTAAAATATTGGTATAAATTATGAGTAAATGAATCATAATTATCAATCAACAATAGGTTTTTATTTTTCATCATACAATTGTACAAAATTTAATACATTTGCGTTCCTGCCCAAGTGCTGGAACTGGTAGACAGGCATGGTTGAGGGCCATGTGTCCTTCGGGGCGTGAAGGTTCGATTCCTTTCTTGGGCACTAAAGAGAGTTTTTTACTCTCTTTTTTTTTTACCTAAACAAATGTTTTCTTGCCCAATACAATTTAGGTGTTTCTTTCTTAGTTACAATAAATCACTTCATTATTAATTTTCAAAAGTATTTTTGACTTGAATGAACAATGTCTTATTATCGAAGGAGGTGGATTCAAAACCGGATTTACAAGTGGTGTATTAGACGCTTTTATTGCCACAAATTACAATCCATTTGAAACATTTTATGGGGTTTCTGGAGGATCCGTAGCTATGTCATATTTCTTAGCGAACCAATACCGATTCTGTATCAAAGCAATCCGACATTTAGCGAAAGACGAACAATTTGCTAATTACCGAAGAACCTTCGGAAAGCAAGGATATATGGATATTGATTTTATAGCAGAAGTGGCAAACAAGAAAGTACCTTTCAATATAAAAAAAGCACTAAAAAGCGTAGATTCAAATCAAATAAATATAATAGTAACGAATAAAAGATCTGGAATTCCTGAATATATCAATCCATCTATTGACACATGGATTGATGCTGTAATCGCTTCTTGTACCATGCCTTTTGTAACTAAGGGAACTCATTTCTTACAAGGAAGTGCTTATTTTGACGGCGGTTGGAGTGATCCAATTCCAGTAAAAAAAGCCTATGAAAAAGGGGTAAAACATATTGTATTATTAAGAACCACACCATTGGATATCAAATCGACTCAAAGTTGGTCAGATTATTTCGGGAGTATTTATTTTAGTGAAAATAAAAATCTCAAAGATGTCTTTGAACGATGCCATCAAAAATACAACGACGCGCTTTCCTTTATTGAATCACCGCCTAAAGATTTAATAATTGAACAAATAGCACCCATTAAGCTACTATTAAGCGGTACTTATACTTATACGGGAAAAACGATTATGAAAGATTATCGCTATGGTTTAGACTTAGGATTGAAATTCGTACAGTCCAAAAAGAATCATTAAAGTATTCACCTTATTACAAAACAATTTGCTAACGACTTATGTATTATACATAGACATTATTTATATATAACTGTGTTAAATATATTTTAAATTGATTTAGAGGATAATAGAGTTTGTTCATATAATAAATATGTTATATATTTGCCCTAAGAACCGAAAGAACCACAAGACGTAGTTTTCTTATTTTGAGACCTTAGTCGAAAGAGCCTGAGTTGACCGCTCAGGCTTATTTTATGTAATTACCTTAGATAACAATTACTTAAGTGCTTGATTTTTCAGCCTTTGTAGAAATGGTGATGCGAAAATAAAATTATGAAGATCTTCATTTTTTGTATCCAAAACTTCTTCTTTCCTTCCTTGCCAAGCCAATTTTCCTAGTTCAAGTAAGCATATATTATCCCCTATTTCCATTACAGAATTCATATCATGGGTATTTATAACCGTTGTAATATTGTATTCTTTTGTAATCTGACTAATTAAATCGTCAATAGTAATAGAGGTTTTAGGATCTAAACCAGAATTTGGTTCATCACAAAATAGATATTTAGGGTTAAGTACGATGGCTCGTGCGATTCCAACTCTTTTCTGCATTCCTCCACTAATTTCAGATGGAAATTTAGCATTTATACCTGTCATACTCACTCGTTCCAATACTCGGTTAACATTCATTTGTTTTTCCTTCGTCGTCATTGAAGTAAACATATCCATTGGAAAACGAATATTTTCTTCTACTGTCATCGAGTCAAATAAAGCATTGCCTTGGAATAACATTCCCACTTCTTTTCTTAACTCTGTAAGTTGTTTTTTAGTTAGATTAAAGAAATCTAAATCACTATATAAAACGGTACCTTTTGAAGGTTTAAATAGTCCAACTAAGATTTTCAGAAGAACGGTTTTACCTGCACCAGATTTCCCAATTATGAGGTTTGTTTTTCCCTGTTCGAATACAAAGTCAATTCCTTTTAAAACTTCATTTTCACCAAAAGATTTATGAATATTGGAAATTTTAATCATATGGTTAGTACTACAGCTATTAAATAATCAAATACCAAAATGAGAATATCACTATAAACAACCGCTCTTGTGCTAGCTTGTCCAAGTTCAATACTTCCTCCTTTTACAAAGTAGCCTTGATAACAAGATACCGAGGTCAATATATAGGCAAAAGTCACTGACTTTATAAACATCATAAAGATGTTGTAACTATCAAAATAAGTCCTTAACCCTTTAGTATAAGATGCGTGTGTAAACATCCCGGTCCCTACGGTAGCTAAATAACCTCCAACTATACTTACAAAAGCTGCTAGAAAAACCAATAACGGAATGGTAAATAATGCAGCAATAATTTTGGGAAGAACTAAATATGATGAAGTGTTTACACCCATAATCTCCATGGCATCGATATGTTCTTTTTGGCGCATCCCACCAATCTCAGCAGCCATATTGGATCCAACTTTACCAGCAAGCACTAGACATGTAAAGGTTACAGCTAATTCAATAATCGTCATATCACGCACAATGTATCCGATATAATAATCAGGAATCAAGCCTCCCCCTAATTGGTAAGAAATCTGAATAGCTGTTACTGCGCCTATAAAAACAGAAATTATAAGAACAATCGTTAAAGAACCAATGCCGATGTCATACATCTGCCTTAAAGTTTCCTTATAATACATTTTCCAAGAGCCTTGAATCTTGTATATCTGAGCATGCCACTCAATGTATCTACCTAAATGATATAATAATCTTGAAATCATGTATTTTTTTGAGTCCTTAAACTCGATCTTAAATTCAAATCCAAAAATAGAGTATTTTCACTTTCAATTCAGATAATAAACGGAATAAGTCCGTATTTCATCTGTTTATCAAAAATAAAATATGAAAGCAATCATTACAGGGGCCTCAAAAGGCATCGGATGGGCGATAGCTCAAAACCTAGCATCGCATGGAGTTGATCTTATCTTAAATGCAAGAAATGAAGATGATTTAAATAAAAAAACGAAAGAATTAAAGACTCAATTCCCTTCGATTGAAATTTATAGTTTAGCTAAAGACCTATCTATTAAAAAAGAAGTATTAGAACTTTCTTCTTTCATTCAAAAAAAATGGAAAGTCGTAGATATCCTAATAAATAATGCAGGGGTATTTTTTCCTGGTCAACTTATTGACGAAGAAGAAGGTAAGTTAGAAAGTATGATAAACACTAATCTTTATAGCGCTTATTATTTAACTCGAGCATTATATTCTCAAATTGAATCTTCAAAACAAGGACATATTTTTAATATGTGTTCTATTGCGAGTAAAATTGCATATCCTAATGGCGGATCTTACTCCATTTCAAAATTTGCACTACTAGGCTTTACTAAAGTTTTACGAGAAGAATTAAAAACTAAAAACATCAAAGTCACGGCAATACTTCCAGGGGCTACTTGGTCAAATTCATGGGCAGGAGTTGATCTTCCCGCTTCCAGGTTAATGGAAGCAAATGATATTGCATTGTCCATATGGAATGCGATTCAAATGAGTCCTTCAGCAGTCGTAGAAGAAATTATTCTTAGACCCCAGCTGGGCGACTTATAGCGTAAATCGAATGGATCTAAATTGGATACCATCAAAATAAAGGTAGCGATCAAAATCTGCTTTTGAAGTCAAGATAACATCAATATATTTAGCCGATTTTCTGACTTCAAACTTTTCAGTTGTATACTCTTTAAGTCCAATTCCATGGCGCCACCACCAGCTCCCCCACTCGGTTGACTCCAGTCGTATCGTATCTTTATCTACCCATTTTACAAAGAATGATTGGGTAGTACTGCTAATATTATATTGGCATACAACTTCCATTTCATTAAAGTCAATACCTTTCATTTTTAAATGATCATCAAACGGATTGTCACTGTAAAAATCTCTAAACATGAAAGCACCTTTATAATTTTCAGGCAAATTTAATATCAAGGTTTTTTCATCTTTAAAAGGTAAAAATGATTCAGTGAGTGATTCAATTACATCATTAGAATAAGCCCAGTTTTGGACCAATTTATTTTGGAAAAAAATATTAAAAAACAGGTAAATTGGAATAATTAAAAATTTCAACCATTTAGGAAAATGCCAGATTGCCAATAACATGGTTAGGCTCAAAAATGGTACTAATAAACTACCATATCTATCATTTTCAGACCATTGTAATTCATGAAAAAACAAAGGCGATACTAAAATGATGGAAATTAAGCATAGTAAGAAACAAAGCAAGACTAACCGAAAGCGTTCCTTATTTATTTTATACAAAAAATAACCTCGAATACTAAAACTGCTAATAATAAAAATCCGCACTATCGGACTCTCTGCCAAACCGTAAATAAAACGCTTAATACTAGATGGGCAGAATGGGGTTAAAAAAACATGTTTTAAAAAGTATTTAAATTGGGTTATCATGTTCTGATTAATATCTATTAATCGGTCATTTTCTATCGAATAATGACCTACCCAAGTTCCAAATATCCCTTTTGTTACTATTAAATAAATAAAAACAATTGTCATGGATGCTGCTAACGACGCCCAATGAGTTTTAAAACGATTGCTTAACAAAAGAATTATTCCCACCATCAAAGGAAAGACCAATGCCCATTCGAAGCAAACTAATGACAAAAAATGATAAAAGACCATCCACAAAATCGATTGATACCTCTTCATTTCTAGATAAGATAAGAGGTGATACCCTGCGATACAAATCAGACTGACAGACATTATATGACCAAGTCCAACTTTCCAAATCATTGCTTCAACCTGGTATGGGCTTACAATTATCAAGGCAATAGCAAGCAAGCTTATTGTTTTTGATTCTTTCACATCAAAAATCGAAAGTAACATCAAACAGCTTTTGTAAAAAAAAATAATACCAACGCTATAGCATATGGAAAACAATCCAAACCAGGCAAAACTATTGAGTTGAAATAATTCGTATAAACCAAAATACATAAGATTTAAAAGTGGCATCAACGAAGGGAATCCAAAAGATCCGAGAGCATCAATAATAGATTTATCTTGCATTTTTTCATACAAGCCAGTAAAATCAGTTACAAATCCAGCATCGAAAGCAGGTCCATAAAGAAGGATAATTAAAAAAAGTATACTACTAAAAAGAAGTGTATCAAATTTTGTAAAAAGGGTTTTA
The DNA here is from genome assembly GCA_937924805.1 of uncultured Saprospiraceae bacterium. Classification (GTDB taxonomy): domain Bacteria; phylum Bacteroidota; class Bacteroidia; order Chitinophagales; family Saprospiraceae; genus JAHDDO01. The sequence continues at coordinate 140,745 of CALDTZ010000004.1, read as the reverse complement.
CTTTTCAATTATTTGACTTTGACCGGTGATGTTTTCAAGGAGTACATCACCTATGATTTTTATATTTGGGGTTTCGTTAGACTCAATTTCAGCTTTTATCCCTAACCATTCTTCTCCACAGCTATTGTGGATTCTGCAGTTATTAAGAATAAGATTTGCTCCTCTTTGGATTAATATTTTTGATCCTTTTGCCATGGACACTCTGCATGAAATACTCAGTGAAGTGCCTGCTTCAACAATAACGTCTCTATTTAAGTCTTTAGCACCATCCCAATGGGTATCTTTTGTAATAACGATAAAATTGTTCGCATCAAAATCGCACCAATTTTGAGTAATTAAACCTCTAGTGTCACTATTTTCTCGAGCAAAACCTTTATGGATTTTACCCAATTGGCAAGGTGTAAAAGCCATTTGACTTGCATTATAATCCATTACGTTATTAGAAACGACGTCACCATCACATGAAGCTCCCATATTAGGTGCCCAACAATTTGCGTGGGGTGGTGTGTCATCACAACCATCGTTTTTATACCAAGAATGATTAAGTCCTAATATATGTCCTATCTCATGGTTCAATAAGGTAGAATATCCCCAAAATTCTAATTTATCATCATATAAACCAGCTACCTTAAGTGATGTACCTAAAGCTATTCCAGTTCCTCCTCCTTTATAGGATTTTGAAGAAATACTATCTGGATGGTGAGGTAAGACAAAAATATTTAAAATAGAATCTTGATTTCTACCGTATTTCTTAATCACATCACGTTTGAAGTTATTTCTATTTTTTCCTTTATTTACAAAGTAATATAGATCATTATCTCTATGAAAGTAGATACCATTATCTCCTTTCATTTTTGAATTTGGTGTCAATACATATCTAAATCCCGGATCCAACACTGGTGTATCATTGTCTATTGGCAAGTTCATTTTTTTATTCAAAGACAACCTGTAGTTAGCATTTTCCAAAAGTTGCTTAAAATAGGTTACTGAAGCCGCTGATTCAGGAAAATTGTGACTTCCTTCAACATCATCCATAATATGGAAATTTACTCTAACGTACCTTTTCTGAGCCCACTTTTCATTTGGCGAATAGGCTTCATTCACATCACACCTCTTGACCAACCCTGATTGTTCGTCTTTTTGAACTTTAAATGATTCTAAAGATTGAATACTTGTATAACTCAACCGAAAAAGCTTAGCATTGCACGATACAATACTTACTAGAAAAATTGAAAATAAAAGAACTCGACTGCTCATTTTAAGTATTTAATCCACCACAAACGCTAACTACTTGACCTGTAACATACGTTGACATATCAGAACCTAAATAAATACATGCATTAGCGATATCGTCAATATTTCCTAATCGTTTTAATGGTATAGCTCCTTCATACCCTTGACGAGTTTTTTCATCCAATGCGTGTGTCATGTCCGTTTCAATAAATCCTGGTGCAACAACATTACAACGAATACTTCTTGATCCAAGCTCTTTTGCGATAGATTTAGAAAAACCTATAATTCCAGCTTTCGATGCGGCATAATTTGCTTGACCAGCATTTCCAAAAACACCTACTACACTTCCCATATTGATAATTGATCCTGATCTTTTCTTCATCATTGGTTTAATTACCTGCTTTGTCAAATTAAACACCGATTTTAAATTGACTTCAATCACTTGATCCCATTGATCTTCGCCCATTCTTAGCATTAAATTATCTTTGGTAATTCCTGCATTATTTATAAGAATGTCAATCTGACCAAACGTTTCAATTACTTCTTTAACCAACGTTTCTGCTTCTTCATATTTACTTGCATCAGATTTAAACATTTCGACTTTAATCCCCATAGATGTCAAATCCTCTTTAATCTTCTTTGCTTCGTCCTCAGAAGATCTATATGTAAACGCAATATCTGCTCCTTGCTTTGCAAATGATCGAACAATCCCCTCACCTATTCCTCTTGAACCCCCTGTAATCAACGCTACTTTTCCTTCCAATAATTTCATAAAATCTGTTTTAATTTGATTCAAATATAAGAAATGCAAAGCTTCTTGATTTAAGTATCTTACGCATGAATAAAACGAGCCAAATAAAATATCGTCCTAACTGCCACATAGCCTATATTATAAGGAATATTGACGAATCGTCGAGCAAAATTTAAAGTCAAGAAGATAGCTTTAAAAAAATAAGTTCTCTAATTAAAAAAGCAGCATCTTTGCGGCTTAAATAGAGTCATGCAGTCAATAAGAAACATTGCTATTATAGCCCACGTAGATCATGGTAAAACTACCTTAGTAGATAAGATAATCCATGCATGTAAAACGTTAGATACAAGAAAAGAAGTAAAAGAATTAATGCTAGATAATGAAGATCTAGAACGAGAACGAGGTATTACGATTACATCGAAAAATGTTTCTGTCACCTATGAAGGTGTGAAAATCAATATCATCGATACTCCTGGTCACGCCGATTTTGGTGGTGAAGTTGAGCGAGTATTAAAAATGGCTGATGGCGTTTTATTACTTGTTGATGCTTTTGAAGGACCAATGCCACAAACTAGATTTGTGTTAGGAAAAGCCATCGAACTAGGTTTAAAACCGATTGTCGTTGTAAATAAGGTTGATAAAGAAAATTGTACTCCAGAAGAAGTACAAGGTGATGTATTTGATTTAATGTTTAATCTTGACGCTACAGAAGATCAATTGGACTTTGTTACCTTATTTGGATCTTCCAAATTAGGATGGATGAGTTACGATTTTGAAAAACCAACATCTGATATATTCCCACTATTGCAAGCTGTATTGGATAATATTCCAGAAGCACCTTATAGAGAAGGTTTACCTCAAATGCAAATTACTTCATTGGATTACTCTAAATTTCAAGGAAGGATTGCAATAGGTAGAATTTTCAAAGGGGATATTGAAGAAGGAAAAGACTATATGCTCTGTAAAGCTGATGGAGTAATGAAAAAACAAAGAATTAAAGAGCTATTTGTTTTTGAAGGTTTAGGAAGAGCCAAAGTATCAAAAGCTAGAAGTGGTGATATTTGTGCAATTGTTGGTTTCCAAGATTTTGAAATTGGTGATACAATTACCGATATCGAAAATCCAGAGGCGATGACTAGAATTGAGGTGGATGAGCCTACAATGAGCATGCTATTTACGATTAACAATTCTCCATTTTTTGGAAAAGAAGGAAAATTCGTTACTTCTAGGCATATCCGAGAAAGGTTATTTAAAGAAACTGAAAAAAATCTTGCTCTACGAGTAGATGAAACAGATACGGAAGATAAGTTTAACGTATTTGGAAGAGGAATTCTCCATCTTTCTGTTCTTATCGAAACAATGAGAAGAGAAGGTTATGAATTACAAGTAGGGAAACCACAAGTAATTGTAAAAGTCATCGATGGTCAAAAAAATGAACCGATGGAATCACTTGTTGTTGATGTTCCTGATACTCATTCTGGAAAAGTGATTGAAATGGTTACTCAGCGAAAAGGAATGATGAAAGTGATGGAGCCAAAAGGTGATGTTCAGCATTTGGAATTTGAAATTCCGTCAAGAGGGCTTATTGGATTAAGAAATAATATGTTGACTGCTACTTCTGGGCAAGCTATTATGACGCATAGATTCTTAGAATACAGACCATTTGTCGGAGAAATTCCAGGTCGAATAAAAGGTTCTTTAGTTTCAATGGAACAAGGTCAAGTATTAGCTTATGCATTGGATAGATTACAAGATAGAGGACGTTTCTTTGTTGAGGCTGGTGATAAAATTTATAAAGGCCAGGTATTAGGTGAAAATTCCAGAGATAACGATTTAGGTGTAAATCTTATTAAGGGGAAGCAACTTACAAACATGCGTAAGTCTGGTACAGATGCTGCACAAAACATTGCACCTAAAGTTGTTTTTTCACTTGAAGAAGCCATGGAGTATATTAGAGAAGATGAATATCTTGAGGTAACTCCAGAAAACTTAAGAATGCGTAAAATACATTTCAAGCCGTAATTAATCGGCTCTAGCCTTTATGCAAAAGGCTATATATTGATATTAAAGTGAAAGCAAGAAGAAATGTTTAAATAAACTTTCTACTCTTGCTTTTTCTTTTTGTGGTAACATATTTTCATCCATTACCAATCCACCAAAACTAACTTTTTGTGTTCCGTAAATGGCCGGAATTTTACTGATCGGATTATTATTAATATGAAGGAGCATTAATTTTTCCATATTTGCCAGTGGTGTTGGCAATTCTGTAAAATGATTGTGACCTATATGTAATACACGAAGATTTTGCAATTCAACAATAGATGCTGGAAGCTCTGAAATATGATTATGATCTAAATAAAGATTTTTTATTTGAGTTAATAATGGCAAAGTACTTGGCACCTCAAATAACCCATTATAATCAAGCCATACGGACTCTAAGGATTCTAATTGGGAAAGAAATCCATAGGATAATTCATCAGCTACTTTATTATTTGATAAATTAATGTCTTCAAGAGCTGTTAACTGAGTAATACTTTGCGGTATTTCAACTATTCCATTATATCCCAAATTTAAAAAATTGAGATTCAAACTTTTCAAACTTATAAAGGTGCTTCCCCAATCCATTTTCGGATTATGTCTTAGGGATAAGTGTTTTAATTTTTTGAATCTAGAAACCGATGCTGGAAGGGCATCTAACTGTAGGCTATCTAGAATTAAAACGTGCAAATTTTTTGGCTTTGGAATTGAATTCAATATTTGATTGAGATCCAAGTCATTTCGTCCACTCAAATCCAACATTCGCAAATTTTTGATTTTTTTTAAATCAATTTTTCCACCATCGGAAAGATCAACCCTGTATTTACTTTTTATCGAATTTTCGACGGTCATAGTTTCACCAAAACTTGTCTTATAGGTATTACAACCAGCTACTAAAAAGATGATAAAAATCAAAAATGAACTTCTAATCATAAATCTTGAATTTATAAAATATGCTTCCGTGGCATTCAAAAAACAACGAATCATTCTTACTTACGTCCCATGGATATCTCGGATTTAAACCAAAACCATCATGAAGTTTGTTTTGAATATAAGCTCCCGTTTTCATGCTATTAACTCCTAGTTTAGATGTCAAAGAGTATGCCGATTGTTGATAATGGAAATAACCATATAGGTTTCCAAGAAATAGATTCTCAAAAGGTTTTTGTGTATACCATACATTTTTACGACCATCATCAGAGTTTGTTTTATTTCTAGGGGATCGAGTATAATCAGGTTTTGGCGTAAATATATCAATGACAAGTCCTCCTTGAATTAAATGGTGATGGTTAGCTCCCATTTTTGTGTAACCGATAAAAGCGCCGCCCGTTTCTCCATAATCTGTTCCTTCACCGTTAAATAAGTTTCCAATTTTGAAATCATTATACGTGTTGATATGAATACTATAATCTTGAGCACTATAACGAATGATGAACGTTCCTTTTCGTTGATTAAACGTAGACCATTTAGCAGGCAGCATATCTTTATTAACACCAAAACCAATTCCCACAAAGGATGTTCCTTGCTTTTTATTTAAAAAAACAAAATCATTCCTAAGGGATATAGCCGAACCTAAAAGATTATGATTGTCACCATATCCTCCTACTACAAAATATTCGTATCCATAACCAACTCCTTTTTCTTTACGACCATATTTTTTGTAAAACCAAAATAAATCTACGGTTGCACCACTTTCGAAGGCTACTTTTTTGTAGGAAAAGGTTCCAAAAGTATAGGCTCCAATCTTTGCCAATTGATTTTGATTGCCTAATCTCCACTCCGCTTTTATTTGGAAACTTAATTTTGATTTAAAACTTTGGCCAAGAACTGTCCAACTTGATAATAAGAGGTAAAGAATTAATATCTTTTTGGGCAAGTTTTAATAATTATAATGACGATGGAAAAGTAATACTCTTGATTATGATATCCATTTGCTGCATTAGATTTCGTTTTTCTTTTCCAGGTGCATATGTAAAAACATCCGCATATAGGATTTGACTGTTTTTTTCATCTAGTATCATATACGTAATGAATGCGCCTCCAAAGAAATCATTTACAGTTTCCCAAATTCCTCGAACCTCAACGGTATACCTATCATCAATTTTTGTAAAATATTCAAATACAGGTAAATCTTCATCGTTTACAACCATATAGGCATTCGGTTGACTTGTCGTTACATACTCTTTCCCAAATTCGTTTCGTAAAGTAATAATTTGAGGCTTTTTGAGCTGAGCTTCATTTGTATATTTAAATGATTGAAAAACAATATTGAACGTTGCATCATCCGTATCTCTCCTCAACCAAGTTAGATTGTTCTTTGTTTCTTCTTTAGCAATGACATAACCTGCCGGAATTTCAATATCAATAGCATATTTTTGCTTGAGTGTCGCTCCATGACCCAAATGTAATCCACGAGCATAAACAGAAGATTTAAGCTGATTAAAATCATGATCATTTATTCGTTTTGCTGCTGCTGCAAAATTATTTCTAAACGAACTACTCAGATTCGTTTCATTTTGACCGAAAAAATAAATTAATTGTTGGCCATTTGCCCATTTGTTTTTCCCAATCGTAGAGTTTATGGCTCGTTGAGTCATCGCTTCTTTGGTTTTTGTTTCTCCCAAATCTCGCTTGACCATTTTTGTTGTCGCTGAGTTTTCATCCGATAAATCCGCTAATATTGCATACGTTCTAAGTTCCCTACGCAATGGTTCAGCCATTATTTCTTCTGTTGTAAAATGACGAATGTCAAACATTGGTTCGGGTGCCGGAAGAATTGGAAAAGCGGACCCAAAGTAATATGTGAATGAATCTTTAACCATTCCTTGCCATAAATCTTCATCTGCAATTACGACAATTTCATTCATCTTACCCAGAGCTGTGTTTTTAGGCTCAAAACTTTTAGCAACATCATTATTACATGCTACTAATAAAACCAGTAAGATTAGAATATTTTTTAGTCCTTTCACTATAATTAATTGTATGCAAAATACATAGAATTAAAGACAATTTCAATCATTCTATGCCAATACAATATAGATGCATATACATTTGATATTGGTGTATCTCCTAACTATTAAGTAAGTATTAAAGCAAGTTTTCAATAATGTCGGCTTCTGTTACGCCTTCTGCTTCTGCTTTGTAATTTCGTACAATTCTATGTCTCAATACATACTTTGAAATAGCTTGGACATCTTCAATATCCGGACTATATTTACCGTGAACAGCAGCATGTGTTTTTGCTCCTAATACTAGATATTGAGAAGCTCTAGGACCTGCTCCCCATGAAATATAGTTATTCACCATATCTGTAGCTTGAGGTCCATTAGGTCTTGTTCTTGCTGTTAATTTTACTGCATATTCCAACACGTTATCAGCAATAGGGATTTTTCTTACCAGTTGCTGAAATTTTAAAATTTCTTCTCCTGTAAGTATATTAGATAATGTTACATTCGTATTTGACGTCGTTTCTTTTACCACTTTTATTTCTTCCTCAAAAGATGGGTAATCTAATGGAATATTAAACATAAACCTATCCAACTGTGCTTCAGGCAATGGGTACGTCCCTTCTTGTTCAATTGGATTTTGTGTTGCCAAAACAAAAAATGGTTTAGGCAATATATGTTTAATACCAGCGACAGTTACAGACCTTTCTTGCATTGCTTCTAATAATGCAGCTTGCGTTTTTGGCGGTGTTCTATTGATTTCATCTGCTAAAACGATATTAGAAAACAATGGGCCTTTATTAAACTTAAAGTTTCTGTTTTCATCCATAACCTCAGATCCTGTAATATCTGATGGCATAAGATCAGGTGTAAATTGAATCCGTTTGAAATCCAAATCCAAAACTTCAGAGATTGTACTAACCAAAAGCGTCTTAGCTAATCCAGGAACACCTACTAATAAACTGTGTCCATTTGCAAATAGAGAAATGATAACGGTTTCAACTACTTTTTCTTGACCAATAATTACTTTGGAAATTTCCTGCTTTAGAGATTTATACTTTGATGCTAATAAGTCTACGGCTGCAACTTCTGAATTTTGTGTACTCATGCTTTGTTTTATATATTATATTGGGCAAAAATAGGAATAGCAAACAAATCAAACGAGGATTATCTTTAATATGTTTTATAAACCGTGTATAATATGCTTTCCTACTAAATTTATAACCCGAAAAAGAACAAATAAAACCTCCTTCTTCCTTTTGTTTTTGAATCAAGATTAGTATTTCCATTCATGGAGCGTTTTTGATTTGCTAATTGTATCTTTGAGCTAATGGATTCGACTTCAAAATATGATTTAAGAAAACTATCAATTGATGATTTAACTCAAATTCTTGCTGGAATGGGAGAGCCTAAATTTAGGGCTAAGCAGATCTATCAATGGATGTGGGAAAAAGGAGCGAATAGTATTGATGAAATGACAAATCTTTCCAAGTCTCTCCGAGAAAAGCTGAATGAAGTCTATATCATAAATACTATCAGCTTAGACAAAGCTCAGTTTAGTGATGATGGAACAATAAAAAGTCGATTCAAGCTCTTTGATGATAAGATGGTCGAGTCAGTTTTAATTCCCGTGCCTTATGATAATCGATTTACCGTTTGTGTTTCAAGTCAGGTTGGATGTAGCCTTACTTGTAGTTTTTGTGCAACGGGCAAGATGAAACGAGTACGAAATTTGGAACCAGGAGAAATCTACGATCAAGTAGTGGAGGTTAACAAACAATCATTAGAAAAATTTGATAAACCATTGACCAATATTGTATATATGGGTATGGGTGAACCATTACTTGCCTATAAAAATGTTTTGGAAAGTATTGAGCATATTACCTCACCTTCAGGGTTAGGTATGTCTCCTCGACGTATTACAGTCAGCACTGCCGGTATTGCTAAAATGATTCGAAAATTAGCCGATGATGGCGTTAGGTTTAATTTAGCTTTATCGTTACATGCTGCCGACGATACAAAAAGAAATGAAATAATGCCGATTAATGAGCAAAACAATTTAGCTACATTAATGGATGCACTTGATTATTTTTATCAAAAAACTAGAAATAGAATTAGTTACGAGTATATCACATTTCAGCAATTCAATGATAGTATAGAAGATGCTGATCTATTAGCAAAATTATGTCATCGTTTTCCTGTCAAAGTAAACATCATTGAATACAACCCTGTTGAAGGTGTGGAGCTTACAAAATCAGAGAAGAAACGGATCGATGCATTTGCGGCTAGACTTGTTCAAAAAGGAGTCATGGCTACTGTAAGAAGAAGCCGAGGTAAAGATATTGATGCTGCCTGTGGTCAATTAGCAAACAAAGATTAAATTTCGTTTTCAACTTCTTTTTTCAATAAAGAAAAATGATGGTTTTGTCTTTTAATGAAATTCTTTTTCATAAATGGAGAAAGAAAAGACATAAGAGCGTTGTGAAAATTTGTATTCACCTGGCATACCAATTCACATGAGCCATTGTCTAGTTCTGTTAAGGTGTTTTTTACCTTAGATGTCATCATTCCTTTTGAATCCAATTTTATTTCAACGTACTCCGGTTGTCTTCGTGTAACAATGGTTTCAATAATGATAATTTTACGACCTTTCTCCTGATAATATTGCTTATATGTAGATCCATCTGCTCCTTTTTCACCCGTTAGATGTTCATGTTTTACAAAATTAGGCTGCCACCGAATGGTATTTTTAGGGTTACTCATAAATTGCCACACTTTTTCTCTCGGAGCTTCGATAATAACCGATGTTTTATAATTCATTCATCTTCATTTACGAGGTCTATAAATGGTCTAAATTCTTCATAAGTATATCCTTTTTGCAACATATAATTGCTCAATTTGCGTTTTGCAGTAAATGTATCCTCCTTTGTTAATGTTCTTTTCTTTTTTATCAATAGTCGTTGAATATTATCTTCATATTCTTCTTCATCGATCTCTTCAAATCCCTTCTTCATATTATACGCGGAGATTTTTCTTCGCTTTAACTCCATCCTAATTTTGCCTTTGCTCCATTTTTTAAATCGAAATTTACCTCGGACATAACTAGTGGCAAATCTAGTTTCATTTAAGTAGTTTTCACTTATTAAATCGGAAATGATTTCATCCTGAATATCCCCATAAACACCAAGTTCAAACATTTTAGTTTTAACTTCTTGATGACATCTTTCCTGATATGCGCAATACTTTTTCAATCGATCCAACGCATCATCATCGCTTAAATATTTCTTATATGATTTCGTCATAAAATGGTATCACCAAAGGTAAGAGATAAATAGAGAATAAAATAAAAGGCCAATCATCCTTAGTTGAGGAAAAAGAAAAAGGTTCCATCATAACATGATGAAACCTTTTTTTATATAAAATACAAATTCTCATTTAAAATACCCGACGAGGTTCCTGTAAGGAAACGGTCATCGCATATTCATTGTCCAATCGTTCAATAGGAACTAAACTATCCCTACGAACAATGGTCTCACTGGGTTTCTTGTTTCTATTTTTATTTGCAAATAAAGCAAAAGATACTTCATCATATATTTTGTAGTACTCGTATAATCGATTGTCCGGCAAGATCAATGTGTATTGTTTGTCTTCATTCGTTGAAACAGGTATCACATTCTTTTTATATAACGGATTTAAAAATTTTAAAACTTTTATATCAATGTTTAAGTTGACACTCAAATCACTCAAATTCAAATCTTTCACAGGCACCACTTCAACCGTAGATTGAAACAAACCAGTAGGCGTGATCGGCTCTAAATTATGCTCATGATAGTAATTCATTAAGTACATTGATGCAATCACTCTTGGGATGTAAGCTTGCGTTTCTTTTGGTAAATATTTTCTAAATACCCAAAAATCTCTACTCCCTGCTTTTCTAATTGCCTTTCTAATATTTCCTGGACCAGAATTGTAAGCTGCTATAGCTAACGTCCAATCATCAAACTGCTTATATAAGGATTCCAAATAATCCAACGCTGCCGCTGTAGACAATTCTGGATCTCTTCTTTCATCAATCATGTCTGAAATCTCTAAATCATACATTCTTCCTGTAGACTTAATAAATTGCCATATTCCTGCTGCTCCTGAGTGGGAAGTAGCATGTGGTTTTAAAAGAGATTCCACGACAGCTACATTTTTTAGCTCTGATGGTAGGTTTCTTTTCGAGATTTCTTGGTCGAAAAGAGGAAAAAATAGCATGGCTCTGCCAATTAACTTTTCCGTGGTTCGTCGATGGTACACTGTATACTGTAAAATTCTACTTCTGACCTCTGAAGTATACTTAATAGATATGTTCGATTGCATATTCTGCAAACGCTCAGTTATAAGAGCATCTGAAGGCTTGACAACCTTAATATCCAAATTAAATTCTGAAGTTGGGTTAATATGGGCATTAACTTCGTTCGGAATTGTGAATAATAACGTATAAAGGACCACAACAAATGCTGTGATACATTTAATTTTGTTCATAGGATAAAACTTGTAATTTCCGGTTTAAAGGGACCTAAATAATCAAATAAAAATTTGTCTAGTTCTTAAATAATAAAATAAAATTCGGATAACATATAATCATAATATATAATATGTAATTATATGATTTGCAAATATAACTGACTTTCAGAAATAATGCAACAATGATTTAAATATTATTATTTATTTTAATATGTTATTGCAAAGACTGTGCCATTCGTTTATTTACAAGCTTTCCTTGGTGTTCAATCAAGGAAATAAATAACGAAACTATTTGTCAATAAATTTTGTGAGAATTTCTTTTTTTGAGAGTTTTTCTTGCTTGCCAGACAAAAGTTGCTTTACAGTATATAATTTGGAATTTACTTCTTCTTCACCGATGATAATCACACTTTCGTATTGCCGAGCATCTGCATACGCCATTTGTTTTTTCATCTTCACAGCTTCAGGATACATATCACAATGAATACCATTTTTTCGTAGTTCTGTGACGAATTGGAAGCTATGCGACAAAATTGACGCGTCTAAACTTAAAATTAGTAGTGATGGTTGTCCCGATAAATCGTTTGGAAATAAAAATAAATCATTCATAACGTCATAAATACGTTCCGCTCCAAAAGAAATTCCGACGCCCGATAGGTTTTTCAAACCAAAAACTCCGGTAAGATCATCATATCTTCCGCCGCCGCCAATACTCCCCATTTTTGCATCTTTCGACTCAACTTCAAAAATGCATCCTGTGTAGTATCCTAAACCTCTAGCGAGGCTTATGTCAAATTTTAATTCGTTTGTTAAAGGTGAATCCAATAAAAAATCAAAAACTTGCTTTACTTCTTGATACCCGAGAATGCCTGTTTCCGAATTCTTAAAATAATCCTTTAATTCGTCCAATTCTGTAATTGCAATTCCTTGCATAATTATATCAATCGAAGATTCAGATATTCCTTTATTACCAAGCTCCATGCGCACCTTTTCTTCTCCAATCTTATCAAGCTTATCCAAAATAATGGTCATATCCATAAATTTGTCTTGGACACCCGCATTCTCTGCTATACCAAATAAGATTTTTCTGTTGTTTATTCGGATACAAACATTCAAACCTAGATTGACAAAAACTTCATCATAGATTTGCATTAACTCGGCCTCATAAATCAACCCTTTACTCCCTATTGCATCTGCATCACATTGATAAAACTCTTGGTATCTTCCCTTTTGAGGTCTATCTGCACGCCATACTGGCTGAATCTGATACCTTTTGTAAGGAAACTTAAGCGTCTGTTGATTCATAACTACATATCTCGCAAAAGGAACCGTTAGATCATATCTCATCCCTCTTTTCACAATCGAAGGAAGTACTTTTTTAGAGTCTTTTGTATTCAGTGCTTCTTGATCTGCTTTTGCGAGGAAATCTCCATTATTTAAAACCTTAAATAACAATCGATCCCCTTCTTCACCATACTTTCCGGTCAACGTATTCATACTTTCCATAGCTGGTGTCTCTAATGGACCAAAGCCATATTTTTGAAATACCTTTCTTATGTGTCCAAATATAAATTCTCGTTTTTGAATCTGATTCGCACCAAAATCTCTCGTTCCTTTTAAAAGAGTTGCTTTATTTGACATCTAATATGCTGAAGTAAATTGCTTTAAAAATCGAGTGTCATTTTCAAATAACAATCGTATGTCTCCGATCTTATATTGTAACATAGCTTGCCTTTCAATACCCATTCCAAAGGCAAATCCGGTATATTCGTTAGAATCAATTCCACAGTTTTCCAAGACATTGGGATCAACCATTCCACATCCTAATATTTCAAGCCAACCTGTTCCCTTTGTAATCCGGTAATCCGTTTCATTTTTCAACCCCCAATACACATCCATTTCTGCACTTGGCTCTGTAAAAGGAAAATAACTGGGTCTTAACCTAATTTTGGTGTCAGGACCATACATTTCTCGAGCGAAATAAAGAAGGGTTTGTTTCATATCAGCAAATGATACATTCTTATCAATATATAAGCCTTCTACCTGGTGAAACTGACAATGTGATCTTGCCGATATTGTTTCGTTTCTATAGACTCTCCCAGGAGCTATGATTCGAATCGGTGGTTTCGTTTTTGTCATAACTCTAGCTTGAACAGAAGAAGTATGTGTTCGTAATAATCGCTCAGGGTTATTCAACAAATAAAAAGTATCCTGCATATCTCTTGCTGGATGATCTTCAGGTGTATTCATAGCCGTAAAGTTGTGCCAGTCATCTTCTATCTCTCGTTCCTCGGCTACTGAAAACCCAATTTTGTCAAAAATATTAATGACTTTATTCATGACTAAAGATATAGGGTGTCTCGAGCCTGAATTTTTTGGCGCTGCAGGAGCATATAAATCTATATTATCGTTTTCTTCTCCATCTAACAGATCTGTTACTGTCTCAATTGCTGATTCTAGTCGAGCTTCAGCTGTTTGCTTTAATTGATTCAATGCTTGCCCAAATTCCTTTTTTTGTTCGTTCGCTACATTTCGCATTTCAGCAAATAAAGGTTTAATCTTATTCTTAGTACCTAAAAATCGAATTCGAAATTCCTCCATTGTTTCTGGTGAATCCACTACATAGGATTGAATTTCCTTCATCATTTCTTCTACCTTACCAAATATTTCATTAGCCATATTGCAAATTTGTTACAAAGTTAACACTCTTATGGAATTATCAGATTTATGACTTTTTAAATAATTTATTCGCTGAATTACGTTATTAACCATGACGATAAGCATATATCTTTAAAACACTATGGAATTTATTCGAAATAATAGAACAAGCATCCATCTATACTTATTCTTGTTTTTTAGCATTACCTATTTAATTTCTATCATTTATGCTAAATTTTTACTTTCTATTAGTCTTTGGGCTTTTGCGTTTTTAGTTATCATAGAGATAGCATGGGGTGATATCAAATGGAAAAAAAATCACCTTCCATATTTATTCTTACCACTGATTTTTCTGAGTATTGTTTTTTCTGGTATTAACTCAGAAGATATAGGCAAGTATATGCATCATTTAAAAATCAAAATACCTTTTTTGATTTTACCTTTTGTTTGGTCATACAAACAAGCCTTTTTTGCAAAATACTACTTGAGGTTTTCATTTTTATTCCTGCTTATCATTGTATTTAGTGCATTTCCTGTATTAATAGAATATTACCAAAATTATGATCAAATAACAGAAAGCATTAAGAAAGGTCATCCAATACCTACCCCATTGGAACACATAAAATATGCAATTTGTATATCACTTGCGATCATTATTAGTGGTGTTTTATGGATTAAGAATTTTACTATTAAAAAATATAATCTTAGACCTGTACTCTTAGCAGCTTTACTCTTTTTATTTGTGTTTCAACATATTCTTTCTGTACGAACAGGATTAATTCTAACTTATATAGCTTTACCTGTTTTGGGGGGCAAATATTTACACTCCATTGGTAGAACTAGATTTATTCCTTTCGTAATTGGGCTGATAATGTTAGCACCTATTTCTGCCTACTTTACCCTTGATAGCTTCAAAACGAAAGTACATTATGTGCGTCACGACTTTAAACAAATGATGAAGGCAGAAGGCGAACACTATTCTGATGGTGGACGTCTGTTAAGTTACAAAGCGGCCATTCCGCTTATTAAAGAAAGTCCATTTCTGGGCACAGGGATTGGCGATTTAGAAAATGAAATGATTAAATCTCATAAAATGAGATTTAATAGCGATAGCAGAAAATACCCTCATAATCAATTTATGTTTTACCTAACAGGAACAGGTATCATAGGGTTATTCATTTTCCTCATTGGGATCTTTGGACCAATATGGTATTTTAGATACCAATGGGAAGGAATTTTTATCTTATTTCAACTCATCATTCTTGTTTCATGCTTGGTTGAAAACACCCTTGAACGTTATCAACCTATTGCACTTTTTCTCTTTTTTACCCTTAGCGGAATAGCTTATATGCTACAAAAGAAAGAATCATCAGTTTATTGAAGCATTTGCTTTAAGTCCACATTTTAGGAAATCAATATATGGTTCAATCCCTTCTTTATATGGTCTTGGTTTCAATAAAACTTGTTGGTCTTTAGACATAGGAATATATAACGGTTGCGCATTGTTTTCAAAATTTACTACTTGAAAATCCGTCCATTTATTACCTACATTTCTTATTTTATAACCAGGTCTAGTCGAAAGGTATGTTTTATCTAATTTTTCTCGATCATCAACATAAAGTGAAACCAAGATATAATCTTCATTCAACATTTTACGTACTTCTTCATTAACCCAGATGTGCTCTTCCGTTTTTCTACAGTTTACACATCCATACCCTGTAAAATCAATCAACATCGGTTTATTTACTTCATTTGCGTAAGCTACTCCATCATAATAGTCTTTAAAGCAATTAATGTTATTAGCACACTTAGTATATGAACTATACTTAGCTTTGATACTTTGATCAAGTTCAGGCTTTGAAAGGAAAAAGTTGTATGTTGCTGGTGGAGCTAATCCACTTGTTAATTTAGGTGTATTGTACGTTTTTGTTGCGTCATTATAAGTAAAACCCATCGCTAAATAAACGGACATACCTAATGTCAATGCAATAAAACCCCATCGTAAAGGTCCTATTTTTTGCAGTTTACTATCATGAGGGAATCGAATATATCCCATTAGATACAAGGCCATACAAAAGAAAATAATTACCCAAAGTCCTAAAAACAACTCGTATCTCAAGAATCCCCAATGACTTGTCATATCTGCTACAGATAAGAACTTAAGAGCCAGGGCTAATTCTAAAAACCCTAAAATAACTTTCACTGATGTCATCCAACCTCCAGACCTCGGCAATGAATTCAATAACGATGGAAAAGCAGCAAATAATCCAAATGGAATTGCCAATGCCAAAGAGAAACCAAACATAACGACTGCAGGTCCTATATAACTTCCTTGACTAGCGACCTGAACTAATGCAGATCCGATGATCGGACCTGTACATGAAAATGAAACGATGGCTAAGGTTGCTGCCATAAAAAAGGTACCTAAAAGACCACCTTTATCCGCCATGCTATCGGTTTTTGTCGACCATGAAGCTGGTAAAGCAATTTCAAAATATCCAAAAAAGGAAATAGCAAAAGCGACAAAAATCACAAAAAATATGGTATTCGCGATCCAACTAGTGGAAAGCTTATTGAGTGCTTCAGGACCAAGCAATGCTGTCACCAACATTCCAATTCCAACAAAAATAACGATGATAGATAAGCCGTAAATAAGCCCATTTACCCACCCTTTTGTCTTTGTATCTTTGGTAAAGAAACTTACAGTAATTGGGATCATTGGAAATATGCAAGGCAATAAGATCGCCGCGAGACCACCTAAAAAACCGCCAATAAAAATACCCCACATACTTTTAGATTTGATTTCTGCAACTTCACCACAATCAGATACAGGGGCATTAAAACTATTGAAAATACTTTCTATTTTTTGATTAAAAACATCACCCTTTATATTCATACCAACATCCGCTTTTGCAGCAGGCATTTTGTTAGCAGCTATTCCATTTTGAAGATCAAAATAAAAATCTACATCTGTTGGTGGTAAACATCTCGATGCATCACAAGTCATATATGTCAAGTAGCCTTTTATAGGGCCTTTTCCAGCTTTTACTTTTTGTTTAATTACAAAGTTTTCGTCATCTAAATATTTTATTACGTTAACTCCGTCAAACAAAGCATCTGGACCTTCTTTCTTATGACCAAATTCTTCGCTTTTGCCTATTAATTCAGCTCCACCCAAATCTTCAAACTCAAGAATGGTAGGAACGGGTCCATTATCGGACGTAAATTGCGAATATACCGTCCAATTCTTTTCAATACTTGCAGTATAAACAATATTAAATTCTTTATTCCCTAGATCTTCGATATCAAGTTTCCATGAAACAGGATTTAATACTTTTTTAGATTTCTTTTTCGCCGAATCAACGCCTTCAACTGAACCAAAACTAGAAGCCCCAGCCGTTGTGTTTTTTGTATTCGTACTTGCAGTAGCTTTTGTCAAGTCAATAGAAAAATCTACATCTTTTGGAGGCAAACACCTTGTAGCATCGCAGGTCATAAAGGTTAGATAACCTACAATCGGTTTTGAAAGATCTGTGGTTTTTATTCGCTGTGTAATTTCAAAAGGTTCATCATCAAGGTATTTTACCACAGTTACACCATCGAACAAAGGATCTGGGCCGGACTTTTTATGCCCTTTCTCTGTTGCTTTTCCATCCAGTTTTACATTCCCTAAATCATCATATTCTATCATGGTCGGTAAAGGACCATCATCTCCAGTATATTGAGAATACACCGTCCAAGTCTTTTCCATTTTGGCCGTAAATACCAAGTCGAAGGTCGTGTCATCAACTTTTTTTGACTCGATCGTCCATTTAACAGGATCTAAAACTTGTCCCGAAAGAGAAAAACTAAAAAGAAATAAGCTAAGAATACTTAGGAATGACCGCATAATATTAATTTAATCAGATACGAAACTAGGAATTAGATAGGAGTAAACGAAATAAATAGACATATTTAGAAATCGGCAGACATTCTTACATCGTTTGGTGGTAAACATTGATTACCAGAACAACACATAAATCGAACCGTCGCATCAATCTTCCCTGTAGGATTTAATATTTTTACTTTCTGAATGAGTTGTACTTCATCCGAAAAAGAAGAAACATTTATTTCAAATAAATCACTAAATTCTGTATGAGGTTTTTTAGATTCACTATATGTGCCAATAAGCTCAAAATCATCAGATGATTCAAATATTAGCTCTGTAGGAATCGGGCCATCTTCTTCCGTTTCCCTAGAATATATGTGCCATGTATCTTCGATATTCGCTGTTAAAACAACTTCAACTATTTGCGTTTTTTCTGTTTCTTCAATATTCATCGTCCATTTGACAGGCGTTTTCTGAGCGAATAATGAAGAAGAAAATAAAAGGATAGAGGCAATAAAAATAGATAATCTCATAAAAATATATGTTGAAAGACAAATTTACATGGGTCATTTACCAAAGTCCACCATTGAATTTCTTTTATCAAAAAATTAACGGTTTAATGACTAATTTTAAATAATCTTAAAGATTGATCCATGATTTTTAGTATTCCAAACAAACAAATATTAACCTCCTCATTAATATTGATTTGTTTGTTTCTTTCCTCTTCCGCAGATAGTCAATTATATATTAATGAATGGATGGCATCAAACTCATCTGTTATTGATGACGCAGATTTTGGGGAATCTGGCGATTGGGTTGAATTGTTTAATGATTTTAATGACCCAATATCACTAAATGGCTATTTTTTAACAGACAACCTCAACAACCCTACAAAATGGATGTTTCCTGACACTATAATTGGTGCTAATACCTTTTTATTGGTTTGGTTAGATGGTAAAAACACAGGTATTCATACTCCATTTAAACTAACAAAAGCCGGTGAAGAAATAGGCCTATATGATTCCGATACTACTCTTTTAAACAATATCATCTTCAAGCATCAAAAAACAAATGTCTCCATGGGAAGGGTTAATGATGGTGCCTCCGATCTTGGATATTTTACCGAACCTACGCCTGGAGCATCTAATACTACACATGCTTATGACGGCATTACTTTTTATCAAACCTATTTTGACAATAAGGGAGGATTCTATGGCACACCACAAATGGTACATTTATCAACGATCGATGGTGAAATTCGATATACATTGGACGGGTCATTCCCGACTGAAGATAGCCCTTCTTATAGTGGGCCTATAAATATTCAAGAAACGACTATTCTAAGAGCCGCAGTATTTCAACAAAATTTCATTACCGGAAAAACGATAACGCATTCCTATTTTATTGATGAAAATCTAGAAGCTCGAAAACTTCCAGTCGTTTCATTAAGTACTGATCCCGATTATTTTTGGGATCCAGAAATAGGGCTATATGTTCAAGATTTCAAACCTACATGGGAATACCCTATAAATATTGAGCTTTTTGAAAATGACCGAAGTGATCGATCTGCATTCAATGAGCTAGCAGGGACTAGAGTTAATGGATTGAATTCATGGGAACTACCTCAAAAAATGTTAGGAATCTATTTTGATAACGACTACGACAAAAATCACCTAGACTATCCCTTGTTTTTTGATCGAGATCGCAACAAGTTTGACAATTTTACACTTCGTGCTTCGGGTAGTGATTGGAGTTCTACGCTTTTTCGAGATGGGCTATGTCAACATTTGACAAATGGATATATGGATCTTGAAAAAATGGGTTTTAAACCTAGTATTGTTTTTATAAATGGGGACTATTTAGGTATTCACAATATTCGATCAAGAATCGATGAACGATTTATTGAAGATAATTTTGGTTTTTTAAAAGGTGAATACGATTTAATAGAAAATAATGGCATTGTCGAAGAGGGAGACAGTATTGATTTTCACTTACTATTTGATCTTTTTGATGAAGATCTAACGATACCAAACCATTTTGAAGCGATAGAAAACCAAATGGATATTCAAAATTTTACGGATTATTTTATAAGCCAAATATGGACATCAAATCAGAGTTGGGGACATAATATACAGATGTGGAAACCTAAAGCAGAAGGTTCAAAATGGCGCTGGATTATGCAGGACTTTGATCGTGGTTTTTCAGGAGCTGGGAATAATCTATTAGATTATTTCACCACCGATAATTCTTCCTATAATTGGGCTCGAAAACCACTAAGGAAAATGTTAGAAAATGAAAATTATCAGTCCTATTTTATACATCGATTTAATGATCACCTATACACCACTTTTCATCCAAAACGGATAAAAACTGAAATTAAAAAATATCATTCTACCATTGCACAAGAAATCCCATACCATGTAGAAAGATGGTCTGGAACTGAATCTGACTATGGAGATGGAATTGAAAGCGTTTCCTTTTGGGAAGATGAGGTTCAAGATCTCTCTAATTTCGCACAAGATCGATTGGGAAATGTATTCGATGACTTACAAGAACGTTTTAATTTATCATCTACATCAACTTTATCACTATCAAATATACCGTCGGATGGTGGTACTATAGAAATCAATACCCTTCCTGTACCTGAACCCTTCTGGTCTGGACTCTATACTGAAAATCTACCAATCACTTTAACAGCTAGACCTGCCATTGGTTATGTCTTTAAAGGGTGGTCTTTAGCTACTTTTGAAACAATCATATCACTACAAAGCGAATGGAAATACCTTGATAATGGTTCAAATTTAGGGGATGCTTGGCGCTACATTCATTTTGATGATTCTACTTGGTCCAATGGTAAAGCTCAATTAGGATATGGTGATGGTGATGAGAATACAGTTGTTTCCTATGGTGGTGACCCATCAAACAAGCACATAACAACCTATTTTAGAAAAGAAATAATGGTTGAAAATATAAATAACTTTGGAGACCAATTAATGATCACCCTTCTTAAAGACGATGGAGCTGTAGTTTATCTTAATGGCAACGAACTCTTACGAGCAAATATGCCTACAGGTGGTATTAACTTTCAGACACAAGCTTCCCAATATGCAGAAGAAAACGAGTACGAACAATTCCAAATTCAAACTGACGGTTTTGAAGTCGGTAAAAATGTAATTGCTGTTGAAATTCATCAATTTGAAAAAACAAGTTCAGACATCAGTTTTGACCTAAAAGCAAGTGTCGTATCATCATCTCCAAATGGACTTTTTACTAGTAACCCTGTTTTACAAACGACCCTTACGAACGACACTTTTTTTGTCGCTAATTATACGCAAATAGAACCTTGCTTATTACCTAGAACAATTGTTAACAACACCACGTTAACAAAAGAATGTAGCCCATATTTTGCTACATCAACCGTCCAAGTTATTGAAGGAGTTACCTTAACAATAGAAGCTGGTGTTGATGTTTTATTTCCAACTGGTGCAAACTTAATAATCAATGGAAATATTCAAGTAAAAGGTATTGAATCAGATCCAGTCCAATTTAAAAAGATGGATAATCATGAATCCTGGGGAAGTATCTTAATCGAAAATAGTACTTCACCTTCTTTGATTCAATGGGCACAAATAAGCAATGCATCAAAAGGTCCTCATCCCCTTTATCACAATGCTGCTATTTCTTGCTTTTATGGTGATTTGGATATAGACCACTGTACCATTGAAGATGTGTTTAGCAACCCTATCATAGCTTATTATTCGGATATAAAAGTTACCAACTCCGATATTCAATCGGATGTTACCGGAGATTTGATAAACATCAAATATGGTAAAGGAAGAGTAGAAAATTGTAAATTAAAAGGAAATAATCAAGTAGATACAGATGCTATAGATTTCGATGAAGTACAAAATGGTGTTATTAAAGAAAATAAAATTGTTGATTTTTTTGGTTTTAATAGCGATGGTATTGATTTAGGTGAAGAAAGTACGAATGTACTTATCCGAAGAAATTACATCCATAATTGCGCAGATAAAGGTATTTCAATAGGACAACGTAGTTTAGCTAAGATCGACAATAATACCATTATGAATTGTTCGCAAGGAATT
Organism: uncultured Saprospiraceae bacterium; assembly: GCA_937924805.1. GTDB lineage: Bacteria > Bacteroidota > Bacteroidia > Chitinophagales > Saprospiraceae > JAHDDO01. The sequence continues at coordinate 118,638 of CALDTZ010000004.1, read as the reverse complement.
GCGGTAAAAGACCTTAGTCAAGTCGAAATAGATCAAACTACGTTTTATAGTACTGCATTACCAATCGCATGTTTTGAAAAAAATGTAGGTCTAGGTGGTGGACGTGCCGTTGTCACAAATTCTCTTTTTTCAAATGCCGCATTGGCACCCATATTTTCAGATGAAAAAAGTGAAATTTTAGTCAGCTTCTCTCTTTCGGATACGGATACATTGTTATCAAATAATAATGTCCATGGTCATCCTCATTTTGAAAATCCTACGTTTCAAGATTTTCATCTTATGGCCAATTCTGAAGCAATAGGTGTTGGAATTGGAGAAGTTAATATAGGTACCAATTTTCATACTTATGGTAACAAACCTTCGTTAATGATCAGTGGAATAAACTATGCTCCATTAGGCGATACAAATGCCGAGTTTGTTGCTTTATTTAACCCTAGGTTAACAACAATTAACCTCGAAGGATATGCGATATCAGAAGGCATTGAACATGTATTTACAAATGGTGAAATTGGACCTCAAGAAACCATTTATTTAGTCAAGGACCTTGCATTATTTAGTAATATAAACCACCAAAAATTTCAATGGACAAGTGGCAGACTATCAAATAGTGGTGAAAAAATCATACTAAAAGATCCACATGGAATTATTGTAGATCATGTAACTTACGACAACAAATTTCCATGGCCGTTCTCCGCCGATGGAGGGGGCGATTATCTTCAATTATTGAGCCCAAACTTGGACAATCATTTTGCAGAAAGCTGGGAAGGTGCCACTCTTGTTTCTACGATTGAAGAAATACCAATAGAACTTAAGATTTACCCAAACCCAAGTGAAAATCAAATTACGATTGAATCAATGAATACTCCCATATTTAGAATTGAATTATTTGATGCTATAGGTCGTAGGATGGCTAATTCAATTTATAAAAACGGAACAAATAAAGTCTTATACTCTTTGCAAGGCATACCTGGAAGTTATTTTTTTATCAAAGTGAATAACACCACCACAAAAGGAATCATAAAGATATAGAGCTATATGGCGCTAACTGAAGATTATGATAAACAAGTTTTTTTTACATATACTCTTCATTTGGTCTGAATCAAATGCATACATTCTTTGAGAATGACACCTTCCCTCAATCATTATTGAATTAGAAAATAAAGAGGTTAATGAAGTTGAAGATGAACCAAAAAAGAAAGCTCGTATCAGTGATATTAATGACGGCATTGAAATAATCGTTAAGATCTGATTGAAAGCAAAACAATTGCTTCTCTGTGTTTGTTTATGAATAAATGAAAACTTTTATGCGATTTCTTTTCATATTTATTGCCTACCTGTGGTTACCGATCGGATTAATTGCACAATCAAATATCTCTGAAGCTTCAAAAGCTACTTTTGAAATTAGCAATTTTAAATTTAAATCTGTGAAAGGTACATTTAGTGGGATGAATGGAAATCTCATCTTTGAAGAATCAGATATTGAAAACGCCCAATTTGATATTTGTATAAATTCAAAATCGATCAATACTGGAAACGAAAAAAGAGATGATCATTTAAAAAATGCTGATTTTTTTAATGTGGAAAAATTTCCTTCGATCTGTTATACCTCTACAATTGTCTCTTATGTAAATGGGCAATTTATTACCAAGGGCTTCTTGACATTGCATGGAGTGACAAAAGAAATTGCCATTCCGTTTACATATAATGATAATGTATTTTATGGTTCATTTACTGTCAATCGCTTCGATTATGGCGTCGGTGCAGATGTTAATACCTTTATGGTAGGATCAAATGCTACTATCGTCATTCAGTGTGTCATTGAATAATTACAGTGACGCTAAACGTTATATAATCATATACGTTTAATTGCTTGTAGTAGTAAATTCTGTAAAACTTCTACAGGTGGCAAATCATCAAGGGATGTAATGTTTTTGATTCCTTTCATTTTTGACTTAGCTCCAATATCGACCAAAATATTTGTTTGATCAACCAATTCTTTTCCATGTTGAAAAATAAAATTCACATGTTTTTTGAAAGCCATAATCGAGCATATTGATTGACCGCTTTTCTCAAAAATGGGTGCATTCCATTTAATGTTTTCTTCAATATCTGGTATCGTAGCTACAATCACTGACCTTAGTTTTGATATAATAGGCTGCGTAACATCTGATGCGTTAGAAATATAGATAGAAATTTTATCGTTCATCTTTTACAAGTTTTGAGCTTCTCCTTCAATTTAATAATTAATTTCAAGATATAACAAAAGTAAATTATTACGATTCCGTAATCTTATACTACTTTGAAAGGGAAATATACCTTCGTTAATCAAATTCAAACTTATATGAAGATTCAATTTCAAAATGATAAAATCATCATTTTTGAAAGTCAATTATTTAGAACAACTTGTTCAATATTAATTGGAGTAGATGCTATTTTTCTGGTTGATCCTAATTGGCTTCCAAATGAAGTTCAATTCATTGATCATTTTATTCGAACAAACTATTCAGCTAAGAAAAAATTTCTATTCTTCACCCATTCCGATTATGATCATATTATCGGTTATGGTCCATTTATCTCTTTTTCAACCATAGCTTCCCAAAATTTTGTAGATAATCCACAGAAATCTGCTGTTGTAAAACAAATAAATCAATTTGATGATCAATATTATATCAAGAGATCTTATCCAATTGTTTATCCCACTATAGATCTTCCGATAAGTGGTCATGCAATAAGCAAAGATTTAAATAGCTTTACAACCATTTTTTATCAAGCGCAGGGACATAATTTTGATGGGCTTATAAGTTATTTCAAAGAACACAAAGTTTTGATTGTAGGAGATTATTTAAGCAATATAGAGTTTCCCTATATATACTACAGTTCTTCGTTATATGAACAAACACTTGCTACTATTCAAGCTATCATAAAAAATGAAAAAGTAGACTTATTAGTAACTGGACATGGGGATTGTACAAATGATATTCAAGAAATGAAAAATAGAATAGAAAGTTCTTATCAATATATTAGAGATCTTCGAAGTTGTATTGCCGACGGAAAAGAATTTGATTTGGGTGTATTCTTGCAGGCATATGATTTTCCAAATATAATGACATCCTTTCATCAAAAAAATGTGGCATTGATAACAAAAGAACTAAAGGAAATAGATCATACAACTACCCTTTCATCCTAATTCATGTTTTTGATTAATGATTCAAACATTGCTCTGCCATCGATATTGCCTAACAACGATTCAGAAGCTCTTTCTGGATGGGGCATCATACCAAATACATTTCGGCTTTCATTACATATACCTGCAATATGGTTTATCGATCCGTTGATATTCGAGTCTGGTGTTTTATTCCCTTTATCATCACAATAAGAAAAGAGAATTTGATCATTATCAACCAATTTTTGGTGACCTTCAGCGTTGATAAAATACCGTCCATCTGCATGTGCAATTGGAATTTTCAGTACATCACCTTTCTTTATCTCGCTAGTAAGTGCTGAATTTTCAGTTTCATTCTTTAAATAAATATTTTTGCAAATGAATTTCTGTTTTTCATTCCGAAGCAAAGCGCCAGGTAATAATTGAGCTTCTGTAAGCACTTGAAAACCATTGCAAATTCCGAGCACATATCCACCGTTATTTGCAAACTGAGTAACAGCCTTCATGATTGGAGAATAACGAGCTATTGCTCCAGATCTTAAGTAATCACCGTAGCTAAAACCACCGGGAATAACAATACAATCCAATTTACCATACTTATCAAGCGATGATTCTTTATGCCATATTTTTTGGACATTGCAATTCATTACATCGCCTAAAACATGCATCATATCGTCATCGCAATTTGAACCGGGAAATACTAGGACACCAAAATTCATAAATTAAAAATTAAAGTTGTAAAAATTATATTGCTCGTTTATTATAAAAAATAGAAGTACGATATGTAGTAACTCAAAGAATAACAAAGATCTATTTTTCAATAATTGAATGGCAAAGAAAATACAAAAAGGTATACTTAAGATTAAAATGTGAGATAAGGTTATATCACAGATCAAAAATAAGGATACAATAGATGCTGCTTGCCAAAAATATAAGGTATCGATTTTCTTTCTTGATGCTAAACTCTTTTTCTTTACGAAAGAAGTATAATTAAAAATAAAAAACAGATTGAGTAACAATATAAGCCCAACCCAAATATATTGAATACCAGATATCGTAAAAAACTTCGTTGGTAATGAGAAATTAGTAAACCATTCTTTGAAATAAAAAATTTCGTGATAATCAAAATAATACATAGCTGTAAATACCAAAATGTATACGGCTAATGCGCCTCCAATCATTTGTAGTATTTCTAAAATACTTATTGATCTTAAAATGTATATTATATAGATTCCAAAAAAAACTACCAATATATACGGAAAATAAAACAAAGAAGCCATAGCAGCGAAGAAACCAGACAATACGAGGGTTGGCGATGGATTATATAACTTGTATAAATTAAACATTTGTGTGATGGCCAAAAGAAAAAAGGTATTAGCCAATAATATGGGGTGAAGAGACAATGAGCTTGGATAAAACGAAACAAGCAATATATAAATCATCCCTGGTATAAGGGTTAATTCTTTGGTTATCCTATGCTTGATGACGACTCTATTGATCAGGATAGCATGAAAAAAAATTAAGAGCGATGTAAAAACAGGCTCTAACCAAGCATTACTTTGCAAAAAAGAAATGAAACTATTTGAAATTATGTTTCCGCATTCGACATTTAAACTTTCGTTTTGCACTTCATGGGCAAAGCTGTAAGACCTTAACAAAATAACGTAAGGTAATAGCAACAAACTATTCAAGAATAAATTTCTTCTAAATAAGAAAATCATAGATTTTCACATTGAAATATAAAAGTATAAAATATTTCGAAGCTTAGTATAAAAGATAGTAGAGAAGACAAACAATAACGAGTTTAGCTTGTTTATAAATTAGAGTTGTACATTTACAGCTGTTAGAAATGGCATATGTCAAATACATTAAATGAGATTAAATCTCCAATACTAGAAGAACTCAAATATTTTGAAAAACACTTTCGAGATAGTATGCAATCTTCTGTTCCACTCCTTGACAAGATCACGTATTATATTGTCAAGAGAAAAGGAAAGCAAATAAGACCCATTTTTGTTTTTCTTGCCTCTAAACTTTGTGGAGACGTTAATTCAAAAACGCATATTGCAGCCTCCCTCATCGAACTATTACATACAGCAACACTCGTTCATGATGATGTAGTAGATGATTCTTTTCAACGAAGAGGTTTCTTCTCTATAAATGCTCTTTGGAAAAATAAAATTGCGGTTCTCGTTGGCGATTTTATGCTTTCAAGTGGTTTCCTACTTGCTTTAGACAATGATCATTTTGATTTATTGAAAATTATTTCGAAAGCAGTTAAAAACATGAGTGAAGGTGAGCTTTTACAAATTGAAAAAGCTAGAAAACTTGATATAGATGAAAACATCTATTATGAAATTATCAAGGGCAAAACAGCAAGTCTAATGGCTGCTTCATGTATGGCAGGTGCTGCATCAAGTACAGATGATATTGCCATTCAAAAAAAAATGTGGGAACTTGGAGAAACGATAGGTATGGCTTTCCAAATTAAAGATGATTTATTTGATTATGGTGACGATGGAATTGGTAAACCTCGAGGAATAGATATCAAAGAGAAAAAAATGACCCTTCCTTTGATTTATACTTTAAATAATATTTCATCCAAAGAAAAAAAGCAAATCATCAACACAATTAAAAGACATAGTGAAGATTCTAATAAAGTAAAAGAAATCATTTCTATTGTAAAACAATCTGGCGGGATAGAATACACTGAAAAAGTAATGCAAAAATATTATACTAAGGCTTTGACTTTATTGGATGATTTTCCTGAATCAGACGCGAAACAATCTTTAAAAAAATTAATAGATTTTGTAATTACTCGTAAAAAGTAATTAATTAATTCGCTTAATATTAGCACCTAAGGCATTAAGTCTCCCATCAATATCTTGATATCCTCGATCGATCTGCGCTATATTATCAATTACTGAATTACCTGTAGCTGATAGTGCTGCTATGAGTAATGAAACGCCTGCTCTAATATCAGGTGAACTCATTTTAATACCTCTCAGTGGATATTTCCTGTCCAATCCGATTACAGTTGCACGATGTGGATCACATAATATAATTTGTGCACCCATATCGATCAATTTATCAACAAAAAACAATCTAGATTCAAACATCTTTTGATGAATTAGTACGCTACCTTTTGCTTGAATCGCTGTAACTAAAAGAATACTAATTAAATCAGGTGTAAATCCAGGCCATGGCGCATCGTATACCGTTAATATAGACCCGTCAATAAAGTTTTGTATTTCATAGCTGTCTTGAGCTGGAATATGAATATTATCGTCTTTAATATTGAGTTTTATTCCTAATTTTTCAAAAGTTTTAGGAATAATTCCCAACATATCGACTCGTGCATTCTGAATGGTAATATCAGATTGAGTCATCGCAGCCAATCCTATAAAACTTCCAATTTCAATCATATCGGGTAATACTCGATGCGTGGTTCCTCCGAGTTTATCGACACCTTCGATGGTTAGTAAATTGGAACCGACCCCGCTAATTTTGGCTCCCATTCCATTTAAAAGTGAACATAATTGTTGCAAATATGGCTCACACGCTGCATTATAAATTTTGGTTGTTCCTTCTGCTAATACAGCCGCCATAAGCACATTTGCTGTACCTGTTACAGAAATTTCTTCCATATGAATAAAAGTACCTTTAAGGTTATCTCCCTTTAGATAGTATTTATCTTCTTTTGCATTATATTCGAAATCAGCACCTAATGCTTGAAAACCTATAAAGTGGGTATCCATTCTTCTTCGTCCTATTTTATCCCCACCTGGTTTTGGTAAAAATGCTTTACCAAATCTTGCAAGCATCGGCCCAAGTAACATTACTGAACCTCTAATTTTTTGTGCTTCTTTTTGATATTCTTGGGACCCTAAATAGTTTAGATCAATATCTTTAGCTGTAAATGAAAAATCATTCGTATTATGTCTTTCAACAACGACACCAAGTCCATCCAATAAACTAATAAGTCGCTGAATATCTAAAATATCAGGAATATTATGGATAGTCACCTTTTCTTCGGTAAGCATAATAGCTGAAATAATTTGTAAGGCTTCATTTTTAGCACCTTGGGGTGTTATAACACCGTTTAATGTTGCTTTACCTTCAACTAAAAAAGATTGAGATCCTGATTCTGTCATAATGTGTAAAATAAAAAAGGGGCGAAATATTTCGCCCCTCCAAAGATATTAAATTAATTTTTAATACGTTATCTTCTTTTCCTGTTATTGTTACGGTTATTATTCGATCTATTACTATTCGATCTTCCGTGATTTGATCTATTATTTGAACCTCTGTTATTTGATCTATGATTATTCGATTTGTTACGGCTATAACTTTTTCGGTTCACTGAATTTAGTAAACTATCTAATGATACATCATCTGCAACTAAGATTTTACCATCTGAAATCTTTTTAAGATCTGCTTTTATTATTTCGTCATTTACATAGTGCTCTCTATTCCAGTTCTTATAAGCCATTTTCATGAAGCTACCTATAATCTTGGTAAAAGCGTCTCGTTTAGGTCCTTCTTCCATTGAAATTGCTTTCTGAACAAGGCTTTTCAAAATATTACCATAGTGCCGAAAGGTACTATTCCTCTTTGGGTACTCTAGTGGGTCTGGAGATAATCGCTCATCTTCAGGGGAAGGTATTTTCCCTGTTGGTGTTTCGACATCTAATTCATATTTAGCTATGCTAAATATGTGTCTCCATATTTTGTCTTTATACTCGAGTAGATTCTTTTGTTGCGGATTCATTTGCGTCATTAAATTTGCAATTGAATTCACTGTTTTTTGTCTTTTTTCCTTGTCTTCTATAGTCTTAGCATGATTGATAAGACTTTGAATATTCCTTCCATATTCAGAAATGATCAAAAGATCTTTCTGACTATTGTATTCCATGTTTAATTTATTCAACGGTAACTGATTTTGCTAAATTTCTTGGTTGATCGACATTGCATCCTCTCATTAAAGCTATATGGTACGCTAAAAGCTGTAATGGTATTGCTGATAACAACGGAGTAAATGGATCTTCGGTCATAGGGATTTCTATTACGAAATCGGCTATTTCTCTTATCCTCTTATCTCCTTCAGTAACGATAGCTATAACCATTCCTTTTCTGGCTTTCACTTCTTCTATATTACTGACAACTTTGTCATAAGAATTCTTATTTGTAGCTATAACAACTACAGGCATGTACATATCAATAAGGGCAATAGGCCCATGTTTCATTTCTGCCGCAGGATATCCTTCGGCATGAATATATGAAATTTCTTTTAATTTCAAAGCTCCTTCTAAAGCTACTGGGAAGTTGAAGCCTCGCCCCAAATATAATGCATTGCTAGCATTTTTTATTTCACTAGCAATATATCTTATATGATCGTCTGTCTCTAAAATTCTGGCAACCTTTCCAGGAATAGATTCCAATTCTGCTAATAATTGTCTATAATACCCTTCTGGAATCATTCCTTTTTCGTGACCTAATATTAACGCCATCAAACTCAGTAAAGTCAATTGACTTGTAAATGCTTTTGTCGATGCTACACCGATTTCTGGACCAGCATGAATATATGATCCACTGTGCGTTTCTCTTGCAATAGATGAACCTACACCATTTACAATACCATAAATTAAGGCACCTTTTTGTTTTGCTAACTTTATGGCAGCTAAAGTATCCGCGGTCTCTCCTGATTGAGATAACGCGATAATTAAGTCTGATGATTTTATAATCGGATTTCTATACCTCATTTCCGAGGCATATTCAACTTCTGTCGGAATTCTAGCTAGTTCTTCAAACAAATATTCCGCTATCAAAGCAGCGTGCCATGAAGTACCACATGCTGTTAGAATAATTCGATCAGCTGCAAGAATTCGATTCATATACTGATCCATTCCACCCAACTTCGCCCATCCTTCTTCCGCGTTTATACGGCCACGCATCGTTTCCGCAATCGTTATTGGTTGTTGGTAGATCTCTTTAAGCATGAAATGTTCAAACCCTTCCTTTTCCATTTCTTCAATCTTCAAATCGATTTGTTGAACTGGATTATTAGATACAGTGTTATCTATTCTTCGAATTTCATACTTTCCATTAAGACCAATCGTAATAATTTCGCCGTCTTCTAGATAAATGACTTTATCCGTATATTTCACGATCGGTGATGCATCTGAAGCTAAAAATAATTCGTTATCTCCGATACCAAAAACCAGAGGAGATGAATTCCTAGCACCAACCATTTTATTAGGGTCTTCAACGTCAAAAACAACAATTGCATAAGCACCTACTGCTTTTTGTAGCGCTAATCTTACTGCCTCTTCGAGTTGTAAATTTTCTGACTTTTGTATTTCCTCTATTAAATTTACTAAGACTTCTGTATCCGTATCTGAATGAAAAGTATAGCCTAATTTTTTTAACGCCGATCGTAATGTGCTATAATTTTCAATGATCCCATTATGGACTAGTGCCAAACGGCCACTATTTGAAACTTGTGGGTGTGCATTTATATCATTTGGTTTACCATGAGTTGCCCATCGAGTATGGCCCATTGCTTGATTTCCTGATATATCTTTTCCTGCTACAAAATTTTCAAGATCAAGGACTTTACCTTTTTTCTTATAGGTATTAAGTTTACCATTTAGTAACGTGATACCAGCGCTATCATAGCCTCTGTATTCTAACCTTTTTAACCCTTCAATTATGATTGGGTAGGCTTCCTGCTCACCAATATATGCGACAATTCCACACATTGAACTTTTATTTTAAGGTTTGGTTGTAACTATTTTTAATTTCGCTCGTTTTTCATCTCCACTTGTACCATAAAGTACTACTCGGTTTGGAGTTTCAGTTGAGATATTAGGATAAATTTCGATGATAGGTGATGAAAACCGTTGATTTAATAAATCAACAATATGTGCGGACAGCTTCATGCGATACACCATTTTAGTTAATCCAGTATTGTCATCCATAATACTTTCAAGTTGACCACCAAATGCACCAAGTTGAATATCTTTTACAAATTCATAATTTCCTTCGTCATTTTTATATCTAGCAAGCAATAATTGATTTGGAGGAAAAAGATCTAAATCTCCACTTAAGTCTTCATTTACTTGAAATTCTAACTCTGCATAATTTATTCCAGTATCTCCGTATGCTAAGATTGGAGTCAAATCAACTTCTGTATATACACCAACTTTTCCTTGAATATAAAGTTCACTATCAGAACCACTACTTATTGCTTGCTCAACGGGAGTCCCAGCAAAATCGTGGATCATTTCTGCATGTTTGAATATTGCTAAATTAAATTGATAAACAGAAGTATCTTCTATTGTTCCATCAAGGTCTTCATCAACCCTATAATGTACTCTTATTTTGCCATCGCTTGTCGTTCCACTTACGGATCTATTTTGTAAACCAATAAAAGAATTTACGGTTTCACTTTCCAGCATAAACCCTTTAATGTTTGATTGAAAAATGGAATCCGTCTCTACATAGTTAGTATCAAAAATACTCATTGCTAACATGTCATTTAATCGCATTCTTAATTGAGGTCTTTCTAAGACAGTAGAATCTCCAATTGGGTTAAATACACTTATTGAATCCAATCCAGTAAAGGTTCCAGATTTTTCAGATATAGGTGGAGAATCAACATCAAAACTTTGATTTGAAAAGATTGTATCCATTCGACTGTTAATATCTAATTCAAAATTTAAATCAGACATCTGATACATTTTGACGTCATGGGTAGCTGTTAAGTCTCCATACCTGACAGAAGTGTCTAATGGAATGACCAAAACCATCGAATCTAAAATTCCATCTCTAAAGTTAGGTATAGAATTAAAATTAGGACAAACGTAAAACTTCGTTTCCGTTGTTCCAAAAACAGGATCTTCAATTTTGCCTAAAGTAAACTTATCTAACGAGGATACAGCAACACCGTCCGTAGCAAAGGTTCGAGTACTATCGCTGTACAATGTTTTATAGCCTAACTTAAGGGTATCTGTGAAGTTTACATTAATATTATCTTCATTAAGTAAATCAGAACCAATCAGTGATTCTTTATTACAAGAGATTGTCATTATCGTTGCAATCGCAACAAAAAAAAAGATGTATTTCATTCTAATCTTCAGTCATTAATGATTTGAAAAATTCCATATTTGCCTCAGGCAATTCTTCTTTTGAACAATATTCCATTACGGGTACTTCTAATTGTTCGATAGCAGCTATTTCATCTTCAGCTAAGGTTTCACTTCCTTTAGCGATAGCATCTGCATGTTTGAAAGCGCCTAGATTTAAACGTATTTTTCCATCCTTTTGGTATATATCGAGTTCTTCTCTTTCAATACCATTTACCGTCGCTAATTCTAGCAACCTATCATCACACTCCGACTCCATACTTTGATCATACGTCGTGTATACACATTTACTATTATCAAAAATTGGCTCGTTTTTATATACGGTCTTTAAATAGGTAGGTATAAAAGCGGTGAATGATCCATGACAATGAATAATGTCTGGCGGCCATCCAAATTTCTTTACAGTTTCTAAAACTCCTTTACAGAAGAATACCATTCTTTCTTGATTATCCTCAAAAGGCTTACCGTCTTCATCGCTGAAAGTAGCTTTCCTTTTAAAGAATTCTTCATTATCCAAAAAGTATACCTGCATACGGGCACCAGGCAATGATGCTACTTTGATAATTAAAGGATAATCTTCGTCATCGACTATTATATTCATACCCGACAACCGAACAACCTCATGAAGCCTATGCCTTCTTTCGTTAATAGTACCAAACTTCGGCATCAATACTCTGACCTCCATTCCACCACTCTGTACTTTTTGAGGTAAACTTCGAACCAACTCTGAAATGATGCTTAATTCTGTGTAAGGATTCATTTCTTGCGTAACAAAAAGGACTCTTTTTTTACTCATATCCTAACTTTGATGACCTGTTATTACCTAGAGACCCAATGGTCAATTAATAAAATATATAGATACCAATCTCTATGCCCCTAAAAAGGTGTGCAAAGATAGTAAAATTTCAACCATTATTCCAACGGCCTACTTAACAAAAGTGTATGAGTATCAATATTATAGCACTTAAGTGCTGACTATTTGCATTAAGGTTGCACATATAATTGCACCATATGTTCCGAGCGCATATCCTAATACAGCCATTAATACACCAACTGGCGCCAAAGCTGGACTAAATGCTGAAGCCACGACGGGAGCAGATGCTGCCCCTCCCACATTTGCTTGACTTCCAACCGCTACAAAGAAAAACGGAGCTTTGATAATCTTTGCCATTACTAGTAACAATAAAACATGAACTAACATCCATGTAATTCCAATAAAAAACAAACCTAAATTGTCAAAAACTTGACCTAAATTCATCTTCATTCCAATAGTTGCCACCAAAAAATAGATAAAGATCGAACCCCATGTCGAAGCTCCTACCCCTTCAAGTTTTTTTGCTTTAGTAAATGACAGAACTAAACCTATGGTTGTAGAAAAGACGATCAACCAAAAGAAATGCGAAGCAAAACTATTGAGTTTATAACTATTTAGTAATTCATAATGGCTTTTCATAAATGGCGTTATCAAGTCTGCTGCCCAATGAGAAAAACCAACTCCTCCAAAAGCGATAGCCATCAATATAAACAGTTTTGTCGCCGAAGGAACTTCCTCTATGCTTGCTCTATAATCAGAAACTTTATTCTTTAAATCTTCAATTGCAGAGTTATCTGCTTTCAAATATCGATCAATTTTATCTGAAACATTAGCACCATAAAGCAAAAACCCCATCCAAATATTAGCCACCACAACATCTACTACAATCATAGTCCCAAACAAATTATCTTTTACTTCATAAATTTCTTTCATCGCCGTTTGATTGGCACCACCACCGATCCAACTTCCCGCAACAGTAGCTAGTCCTCTCCATACTTGTTCTGGATCTGCTCCAATAATTCCAGGTGCCACATAAGAACTTACCAATAACGCTATCGGTCCACCAATAATAATACCTAAAGTAGCCGTAAAAAACATAATTAATGCCTTCGGTCCTAAATTGAACAAACCTTTTAAATCTATACTTAAGCATAGTAAAATTAGACTTGCTGGAAGCATGTACCTTGAAGCGATATAATATAAATTAGAATGACCTTGAACTGCTTTATATTCTGAACTTGGAACCCCATTTTCAGACAAAAAGGATGTTATCTGGTCAAAATTCATCCCATTTTCTATGGTTAAATTATAATTTGACAACAATTCTGTAAGACCGTCACCATACCAATGCGATGCAATCAAACCCAATGGCCAATGACATATCGCTGGTATAAAATAACACAAAAGCAAAGCAGGTACTACTTTATAAAACTTATCAAAAGGTGCTTTTTTCAATGAAGAAGTATAAAATATAAGAGCTAGAATAATTAATAAAATACCAAGTGTTACCGCATCATTGGTAAATGCTGGACGGTAGGATAAAAATGAAAATAATTGCATCTTTGGTTAGAAGTTAAAACGGTCAAAATCGAATCATCACTAAGGTAACAATTTGATTAAGATTCCACCAATTCGAACTCAAGTAGTTTATCTTCTAAATTTACTTCCAATAAACGGACGTTGACCGTATCCCCAAATTTTAGTTTTTGCCCTGTCGTTCGATCTAAAACAATGTATTTATTTTCTGTTTGTGAATAATCGTTTGTCATACGACTAAATTGAATAAGACCTTCCGCTTTCGTTTCTTTAACTTCTACAAAAATACCTCGCTCGATCATACCAGAAATTATTGCCTCGAATTCTTCACCAATTCGATTCGCCATAAACTCTACTTTTTTGTATTTAACGGAATCTCTTTCTGCTTCTGTCGCTTTCTTTTCTTGAGAAGATATGTGCTTACATTTTATTTCCAAATCTCCTTTAACCATTCGTACCGTTTTTTCAATATTAGCTTCCAAAATTCGGTGTACTAACACATCGGCATACCTTCTAATTGGTGAAGTAAAATGGCCATAATACTGAAAACCTAACCCATAATGACCTATATTATTCGTCGTATATATTGCCTTTGACATTGCTCGTATTGCCAGTGGTTCAAGAAGTTTTAAAGCTTCGTCTTTTTTTGCTGCTTTTGCCAATGCATTTATTGACTCCTTAACTTCCTGTGGTGTTTGATATTTAAAGTTAAATCCCAATTCTTTTGCAAACAATGAAATGTCGACTAATCGATCCGTATCTGGTAGATCATGTACACGATAAACAAAAGGAATTTCTTGTTCTTCTTTAGAACCAATAAATCTTGCTACTTCTTTATTTGCTAATAACATGAAGTCTTCAACTAAAAGGTGAGCTTCTTTTCTTCGTTTAACAATGAGTTCTATTGGTTTTGAATTTTTATCAAGTTTAAATTTGATTTCATCTGAATCAAAATTAATAGCGCCGTTTTTAAATTTTTTCTTCCTAAGTTTTTTTGCGATTGCATTTAAATCTGATAATTCTTTTGCAAATTCACCTTCACCTGATTCAAGTATTTCTTGTGCCGCTTCATAGGTAAATCGCTTATCTGAATAAATCACACTCTTTCCAAACCATCGATCAATAATCTTATACTTTTCATCAAATAAGAACATCGCCGAAAAGCTCAATCGGTCCACTTGTGGATTTAATGAACATAAACTATTAGAAAGTTTTTCTGGCAACATTGGTATCGTTCGATCTACCAAATAAACTGAAGTAGACCTGTGATACGCTTCCTTATCAAGATTAGTATTAGGCTTAACATAGTGAGATACATCAGCAATATGAATCCCAACCTCGATAATCCCCTCTGGTAAATACTTTATTGATAGAGCATCATCAAAATCTTTAGCTGTTTCAGGATCAATGGTGAAAGTAACTGTATCTCTTAAATCTCTTCTGCCATCTTTATCTGATTCTGGCACTTCATCAGGTACAAATTTCATTTCATCTTTCACTTCTTGAGGGAAAAACGAATCAAACCCATTCATACTTAAAATGGATTGCATGTTTATTTCATTCAAGTTTTCTTCATCAATAACTTGCTTCACTTTACCCCAAATAGTATTGTTTTGTCCATTACCCCAAGAGATTATTTCAACAACAACAATATCTTCATCTTTTGCAAACATGGTATCACCAGGCTTTATACAAACTGATAAAGGATTTCTTGTATGCATAACATCAACTAAGGCGTACCTCTTTTGAAAATAAAGGCGTCCAACAACAGAACTTAATTTTCTCTTTAATATTTTTCGAACTTTAGCTTCACCTCTTTTCTTACCCTTTGGAAATACTGCCGTAACTTCGACAATATCACCATCCATAGCTCCTTTGAGATGGTTTCTTGGAATAAATAAATCTTGCTCTAAATTTTCAACAATTAAAAACCCACTGCCTTGTTTTGTCATATCAACTCGGCCTTTATATGTAGAGCTTGGCAGTGCTTCAAACGCTAGTTTAGCCGTTAATTTATTGAGTTTGTATTTATCATCTTTAACGAAGACAATTTTATTGCTTGCCGCTAATTGATCCACAGCATATTGAATAGCATCTTTACTATTACTAATTTTTAGTTTTGCTCCAATTTGCTTTGCATTAAGCCTTTTTTTAGGAAGTCGAAGAAACAATTTGTAAACCTGTGTTTTAAGGTCTCTCGAATTTACTTTTTTTGATTTATATCTTCTTTTAGCCATGATATTGGATTATCTTCTTTAAATGATTCTATTGTGCCATCCGGTAATATTTCCATGTATATGGCTTTGCTTTCTAGTGGGTTGAATTCTTTTTCTGTCTTTTCCCCAATCATAACATGAACAGATTTATCTTCTTCGATCTTAGCTACACAATCAATCACTTTAATCCCGTCAGAAATAGTTCCTGCAATTACTTTTTTGTTAATGAGCTTTTGTGTTCTTTTATCTATTGTTGCTAGATAAAACTCATGACTTAATAAGCTACCTTTCCAATAAACAATCGCATAAAACTTTTCCTCTTCTTCTAATGAAAAGCAAGGAATATATTCAGTAAACTCATCAAGCTCTCCATGCCAAGACTGAAAATATTCTTGAATAAAAACGCCTGGTAAGGTTTTATTGTTTTTGCTTATATCTTTAATTGCTTCATTTGTAACGGTCAGTGGAGGAATTATTTCGGGAAAATATTCCATAAAAACGGCCATTGACGCCTTCGTATCTTTCATAGCTCTTTTCTAAATGCAAAGATATACTAAAAATTAGTATAAATATTAAGTTTATTTACAGTCGGTTACAAATTAAATAAATTAAAATATATTTAAAAAATATATATTAAAATTACCTTAAAATGTACATTTGCAGAGACGTTTAGATTCCGCTTAGGGTTTATACAATAGATAAATAATAAATTAACATTTTAACGCATGAAAAATTTACTTTTTATCTTTTCGTTTTTACTACTCACATATAATGTGCAGAGTGAAGGAAAAGATCATATAATTTTTGACTATTCTACAATGGGTTTTACCACACTCACTGGTTCCGGAACCTTAGATATCAATCCTCTATTAAATTTAAATCCTTGTACTGGTTCTGGTACCATAGATCTAAATTTCATTCAAGGTGCCACGGATATGATATTATGGAATGATGGATCTGATGATGTAAAAAGAGTTGGGCTTGGAAGTGGTGAATATGCCGTAGATCTTCTTATTGATGGCTGTGATACTACTATTTTCTTTAATTTGGATTTCCCAGATTTACTTACTGCAGCATCTGCTAATGTTACAGATAAAGATTGTGTTCATGGAACAGTTCAAAATCCAATTCTTGGCTCTTTTGAAGTAAATGTAGTTGGTGGAGAGAGTCCATATTTATATAGTTTAAATAATGAAACTCCACAAACCTCAAATGAATTTGCAAACCTTCAAGAAGGAAGTTACACTGTTGATGTTACAGATGCCAATGGATGTCAAACACAAATCATACAAGAAATAAAGTGTGTTGGTTGTAGAATATCAGGAAATCCAGTAAGTAGCGGAGATGAGTTCTTCGTAGATGTCTTTTTTGGTGATAATACAGAAACAGCAACTTTAACGGTCTTTAATACAAACGGTAGAAGGGTAATTGGCCCTCTAGATGTACCAATGACCAATGGTGAAATAAATGGCTTTCCCGTCACCGCAGATTTAGATCCGGGAATGTACGTCGTATTAATAGTAGGTGATTCAATTAGTTTTTCTAGACAATTGATAGTAACTGAATAAACCATCTAAATGATTAATGACATGAAAAATTTAAAAATGAAACATCTATTTCTATATATTTTAACAATTATTATTTCTTCACAAAGCCTTTCGGCAAATGGAGAAGCAGACTGGATTGGAGATCCACCATCCTACAAAGCGCCAAATGGAAAAACATATACATGGCGAGATAATTTTAGTGACTTATCTGTTGATTATACCTTGGCAGAACTTGTAAATATGCCAGTTTGGATCTGTTGTGGTAATACATCATTTCAAAAACTTCCTTCTGAACCTTGTAGAAAAGGTATCTTAAATAGCGGAATCAAACCACATGAAGTATTAAAATTATCATCAGATAAAACATATACTAACAGTCTTGGTCAACCATTTACACCAGACCAAGATCGTTTGCGTTTATTTGGATTCTGTATTGTTGAAGGTGATAGTAGAGGCCTTAATCAAACGGTTGATATTAACAAAGTATGTGATGAACTAAAAGAACAGATGATCAAGGAAGGTAAACAACCTTGTGAGGATTTATCGCCTCAAAATATTTATCCAGATTACGAAAAGCAATTAATTTATTATACCGTTTGTGGTAAGACGTATTCTAAACCAATGGATTCATCTTATCAAAGACCAGCAGTTCAAAAAGAAGAAGTTATTATCAACTGTGTAGACGAATTTAATAATCTACCTGTAGTAGAAATTTGCGAAGGAGAAACGTATAATTGGGTTATTGACGACGCAAGCTATACTTACGACAAGTCTGGAACATACATGCATACAGTAAGTAAAGCTGATGACTGTGGTAAAATGATTACCATCCTTAACTTAGACTTTTTTGAACCGATAGATACTACTCTTGTTCCTACCCAAAAATATGATTTTGCAAATGGTGATGTTTATTCATTTCAAGGAATGACCCTTGATTCTGCTGGGACATACAAAAAGCCATATGTAGATGTTAATGGTTGTAATGCAATGGCAACGATTGTCCTTCAAGAAGAAGCTAAACCTCAATCTATTTGTAGCGACTGTGTAACAAATGCTAAAAATTTAGAAGATTTTGAAATAGCAGCAAGACTTAACTATGGCTCACAACCGGTTCATCCGGATGTAAACCCAATAAATCACTTAGGTTTCCATCCTGCATTTGAATTAGGATTTTGGCAAGATTGGCAAAATAAAAAGGATATCCTAAATGGTAATACGTGCAAAAACAGTTTATTCGAATATGGTATCAATGGTGGAATTGCTCTAGACCGATTGTATGGTGGCGAATCCAGTGAATGTGATTGCAATGATGCATCGGAAGGATCAAACATTCATCTTTACCTAGAACCAGGAGTTAGATGGCATTATTTAGGGTTTTGTGATATAAGCAAACTTATCCCAACACCCGTTTTAGGTGCGAAGCTTAGAATGCACTACAATGATCATAAGATAGAAGATATTACGAAGATTACGTTATCTCCAAAGTTATTTGCAGAAGGTAGATGGTATTTATCAAAGGCACTATTTTCGCCAAAAATTGCAATCGACGACTCAAGTGATGATTTTATTAATTCATTATTCTTGGCAATTGGTGGTGAAGCAATTGCTCCTGCATTCCAAGTAAACGCATTGGATTATATTGGTTATTTAAAGTTAGGATACAGATTCTAATTTACTAGAATAAAATAATATCAGCCACTATCAAACCGTTTGATAGTGGCTTTTTTATTCGATAAAAGCAATAATCAACATACGCTTATGTCTATCCTTATAAGCACAAACTGTCTTTGTTAAGGATTAAATCTATTGTTAACTTCAATAAGAGCCATTATCTTCACCCATATTTTTCTACTATGAAATGGACATATTTACTTTTTACAATTGCGCTTATTATAAATATCACAAGTTGTAAACAAGAGCAAAACACGAATAACCTTAATCCACTCCCTGAAGGAAAAGATTTATCTAAAATGATTGCCTCTGATCCAACAAATGCTAAATTATATGCAGAACGAGCGGCCGTTTACTATAAGAATCAAGTTTATAAAGCTGCCATCGATGATTTAAAAGATGCCATTAAATTAGCTCCAGAAAACCCAACATATTATCATCATTTATCAGATGTATATTTAGACAGTTATCAGTCAAAAAAAGCAATTGAATTGCTTGAAGAGGCACATGAAAAATTTCCCAATAGTATAAAGACATTATTAAAACTTGCTGAAGATCATTTGATATTGACAGATAATGGATCTGCTATGATTGCTGTAGATAAAATTTTAAAGCTCGATAATCAAAATGCTGAAGGTTTCTTTATGATGGGTATGATTTATAGAAGTATGAATGAAAAAGAAAAGGCAATTAATTCGTTTCAGACGGCAATAGAAATAGAGCCTGAACTGCACGATGCATGGATTCTTATAGGACAATTGTATGAAGATTTGGGTAACAAGGTTGCATTAAACTACTTTGAACAAGCTATAAAACTAGACACAACAAATATTAATGCTTGGCATTCAAAAGCTTTTTATCTTCAAAACAATGATCGAATCCCTGAAGCACTTGAACTTTATAGAAAAATAAATATCAAAGATCGTCAATTTGAAGAGGCATATCTAAATGCAGGGATTCTTTACTTAAGCATGGATTCAATTGATGCAGCTTATGAACAATTTAATATTTTAGTTAACATCTCACCGGCGAGTTATCTAGGGTTTTATTACAGAGGTATAACAAATGAATTAAAAGGAAATATCTCCTTAGCTACCGAAGATTATAGTATTTCCCAAAAGATAAATCCAACATTCGAAAAAGCTAAAAAAGCACTGCAAGTTATTAAAAAATAACACAAATAGTTAAAGTACAACATTTTATACTTTAGATTTTTATTTAATATTATATTTGTCATTTTTAACCTTAAAATTGATATTATGGCAATAATGAAAGTCATCGAAGTACTAAGTAACTCGGACACAAGTTGGGAGGATGCTACCGCTAAAGGCATAGAAAGAGCATCGAAATCAGTGAAGAATATTAAATCCGCTTTTGTTCAAACTCAAAGCGTTGTCGTATCAGACGGTAAAGTTTCAGAATATAGAGTGAATCTAAAAATTACCTTTGAAGTAAAATAATACTTAAAAAGGTCGATAGGAATTTATCGACCTTTTTCTTTTTATCTGCGTCATTCATGTAAATATTTATGTCAAATCTTTACCCAATTGAGTGAATGCAACCTTTCATTGAGTAAGTGGTCGTTGGAAAAATAAATTAAAATTATACCTAGCTTCCCCTTACAGATCTACAAAAAAATTACTATCCTTGGAAGAAGAATTGGATACTTGAAAAAGACAATAAATAAAAAAAATTACAATATATCTGGAGCAACAATCCTTTTCGTTTTTCTTTTTCTTTTTCAATCTATAATCACCTTTGCTCAAGAATCCTTATGCTGGCCACTAACAAGTGCAGAAGGACTACCTTCAAATATTGCGTATAAAGTCGTTCAAGACAATCAAGGGCTAGTATGGATTGCTACCGATAATGGAATTTGTACTTATGATGGAGAAAAGGTAACGAATATTAAAATCGAAGGGCTCAATGATCATTTCTTTGCCTACATTGGCAAAAACGAATACAATCAAATTTTTGCCGTAAATATCTCTGGACAACTCGTTTTTATTGAAAATGGAGAAGCAAAAATCATTTATCCTTTTGAAGATCAAGAAAAAATTAAAATCACAGAACTAAAAATTCATGCCAATAAACTTTGGGTCAGATGTTATTTCCACTCTAATAAAAGTTTAATAAAAGTATTTCAAACAAACCCTTCAGGTGAGCTTAAATTATTGAAAACAATCTCTAAAGAATCTCCACACTTCAACATTTTATTCGACAATGAAAACATAGCGATATCATACTATCGGAATAAGTCAATAAAACATAATTTGATCATATTCGACGAAAAGATTAATCCTATCAATAAATACAATACAGAGTCTGTATTATCTAGCATTATTAAAATTAAAACAGACCATTATTTAGCCGTACAAAACGATAACAAAACAATAATTTATTTCAATCGTGACTCCTTATTAGATATTAAAACCGTAAATGAAAGAATAAATAAGTTATCGACAATTGATCAAGAAAACTACCTTTTATCGAGTGCTGGACAACAAAAAATTAGAATCGAAAAAAATAAAATTATTTTATCCGATCGCACAAATGAAACACTAAATATTTACTCCGTCTTTGTCTGTAGAGAAAATCTAAAATGGGTATGTACAGCAAATAATGGGGTTCAAATCATTAAAAATGAAAATTTTAAATTTACTCCATTGATTGGAAAATCCAATCAAACTAGTTCCATAACAACGATTAAAAAAATGGGATCTACCATTTACTGCGGCAATATGCAAGGAGATCTTTTTATAATAAATACAGATAATCAAGAAATTCAAACTGAAAATTTTGAAGACTGGATTACTGGGTTACTCGTTATCAATAAAAAGCTAATTATTGGGACCAGTGCAAAATTGTGGTCCTACGATTTCAAAAATAAATTGGCTTTAAGACCACAAGTTGTAAAAAGTATGACGCTATACAATGAAGACAATGTAATTATTTCAACGAATAGAGGGATAAAGTTATTAGATAATAAAAACAAGCTTACTTATATAAAAAATAAAAAAATAGAGCAGAGATCTTATGCTTCTCAATACGATAAAAACGGTTATATCTGGGCCGGGACCACAAATGGCCTCTTTATATACAATCATTCTCAAGATTCAATAGTCAGTGCATTCGATTTACTTCCATACAACATTTCGGGCATTGAATTTAGCGATCCAAAAGAAGCTTATGTAAGTACCTTTTCGCATGGACTTTTTAACATTTCAAATTATCAGACTGCGACTAAAATATCACAATTCCCTAATAAAATAACAGATCTAAGTTGTAGTGAAAATTTTATCGCAGCAGCTAGTGACCTTGGAGCTTACATTTACAATAAATCTACTAAAAAAATGATGCTTATTAATGGTAAAAGTCATTTACCATCGAGTAAGATTGATGCTTTACTTATTGATGAACCCTATTGCTATATTGGGACCGAATATGGTATTAGTTCATTCAACTTAAATGATAAAATTGAACGTTCAGAAATTTTATTTAATATTTCAAATGTTAAAATTTCAGGTAACGATGCCCTAATTAAACAGAAGTATACTTTATCACACGATTCGAATAATGTAAATGTTCACTATTTAGGTATTTCATTTAAAGGGAATGAAAGCATTCAATACAAATACAGGATTTTAGAAAAAGATACGAATTGGTTAAAAAGTTTTCAAAATGAAATTTCGTTTAACTCCCTACAATCGGGCAAAAACACCCTACAAATCAAGGCCTTTGACAATAGTCCGAGAGAAAGTAATGTACAACAACTCGAATTCTTTGTTAAAAAAGTTTGGTATAAGACTTTACTCGCTCAAATCTTCTTTTTTGCATTTTTTGGTTACTGCATTTATTATTTGACGCGAATATTTTTGCTAAAAAGGGTAAAAGATGCAGAAGATAAAAGACAGAAACAACGTAAAATAGACGGCATGAAAATGACCGCTTTGCAAAATCATATGAATCCACATTTTATTTCGAATGCATTATATTCTATTCAAGATATGATAGAAAAAGATAAAATATGGGAAGCAAGTGAATACACCTCACTATTTGCAGATTTGATTAGGCGTTCGATGCGATATGCAACCTTAGAAAGAATTTCTTTACGACAAGAAATAGATTTCATTAAAGTCTATTTAGAGCTCGAATCTATGAAAAATCAGAAGAAAATAAAATATGAATTAATCATTGATGAGAGATTAGATAAAAAGGCTCGAAATATTTTTATTCCACCTTTACTTATTCAACCTATTATAGAGAATAGTTTTAAACATGCGTTTACAGAAGAAATCGTCAATCCAACCATTAAAATAAAATTTTTTGAAATCGATCAGCGAATTTATTGCGAAATTGAAGACAATGGACTGGGCATCACCGATATAAAATCTGCTATAAAAAATGTAAATTCAACAGGGTTATCAACCATTAGAAAGAGACTTGAACTAAACTCTAAACAGATAAATTCGACAAGTAATCAAGAAAGTCTAAAGATTTCTAATTCTGGAAATAATACAAACCAACCAGGAACAAACATTACGTTAACCATAGATTATATTCATGGAAAAGATTAAAATTTTTACCAGCATTATTGTAGATGATACACCCCAGTGTATATCTGTTTTAAAAAATCTTCTTACTAGATATTTTCCAGAAATAAAAATTGTCGGAGAAGCCAAGTCCGTCAAACAAGCCGTAAAACTCATAAAGGAAGAAAACCCCGACATTGTTTTTCTCGATGTAGAAATGCCCGGAGAAAATGGTGTTGCTTTATTTAATTATATCAATATTATAAATTTTGAAACCATCTTTACAACTGCTTTTCCTGACTATGCAGCCCAAGCGTTTAGATTAAATGGAATTGATTACTTGGTCAAACCTGTGAAGCCTAAAGAACTTATGGAAGCCATTGCCAAAGTAAAAAACAAATATAAAAATCGACAAGAACAACTTGTAAAATTACCTCGTATCAATAAAGAAGATAAAATCACATTTACCTCTATGGACGCTGTTGAAATCTATAGTATTATGGATATTCTGTATTGTTTTGGAGAAAACAACTATACAACTGTATTTACAAATAATGGTAAAACAGTCGTTAGTAAAACACTCGGCTATTATGAAGAACTACTTAAAAAATATGGGTTTTTTAGAGCGAATCGATCTTATTTGGTGAATCTCGCTCATATTATTAAAGTTGATAAATCAATAGATCAGCAGTTAGTATTAAAAAATGGAATGGAAATACCTATTTCAACAAGACGTCGAAAAGAATTTTTTGACATCCTTGATCAATATACATTGTAAGGGTTAACTTAAAATTTTTACTTCATCTTCACTAATATGAATCGTACGCATTAGATCCGTCTTAGTATGAATATCTGATGATCCATTCTCCAATTTTAACACTCCTCGAGGGCAAACAGCCGAACAGACACCACAACCTACACACGAAGCCCGTACAATATTTTGTCCTTTTTGAGCATAAGCTCGTACATCTATGCCCATTTCACAATAAGTAGAGCAGTTTCCACAAGAAATACATTGACCTCCATTTGTTGTAATTCGGAACCTAGAGAAAAACTTTTGTTGCAATCCTAATATAGCAGCCATTGGGCAACCAAAACGACACCAGACTCTCGATCCCATTAACGGATAAAAACCAACACCAACAACTCCTGAAAAAGCAGATCCTATTAAAAAACCATAAACACTTCTCAAAGATCCAGCACTTAGTACAAAATAACCCATGACATGCGAAAACAAAACCAAAAGGCCCACAATACCTACACTCCCTATGATGAACATTGGAATATTTTTTCCCGATTTTGCTATATCATGTTTTCTCCAAAGTACAAATCCGATAATAAAACTTATAACAGCAATCATTATGACAAGGAATAGATTTTTAGATACCCATTGACCGCTATTGTTATTGAAATAAGTTGATAAAACTGCCGCAGTCATCAGAAATGAAAAAAGTAAAACCCCGTGAATCATCCAGCGTTCAATCTTCCAAGCTTTCGTCGATTTATCAGATAGATGTCTAAATGAGTCACCAGCTGTCTCAGCCAATCCCCCACAACCGCAAACCCAGCTACAATACCATCGCTTACCATACAAATAGGTTAAAATAGGAGAAATAATAAAAACCATTGCTAATCCCCACAGTATCATAATTAACCCAAAATTAGTACCACCCGTATAGGTATTCATATTATAATCGTCAAAGAAATAATAATTCAATGGCCACATATTGGCAAAATTATAATAGGGTTCATTCATTGCCTGAAAAAACTCAGGTAATAAAAAGGCAAAACCAAGCTGAAAAAACATAACGGATATTGTTCGGACAATCTGGTATTTATTATGTCTATACTTAAGTATAAATTTAAATCCAAATAGTAAAATAGCCATAGTATAAAGCGTACCATAAACAAACCATTGGCTTGCGGCTTGACCTTTTATTAAAAACGATAATGGGTCGAAAAGAGCAATGAGCCCTGTATTAGCTGCATCAGCACCACTTGATTGCCCTAGCATATTTGGGTACCAATATAGTAAAATATAAAAGCCGGTAATCACAATTCCACTTATCCAACCTAAAACACCTCGAGCTGCAATACTAGAAAACCAAACTCCATCATTCTTTATACCAGGAATCTTATGATAGTAAGCCCTAAGAGCATACCATATAATACCGGTACTTAACATCAAACAAGATAAAGTCAGCATCCAACCAACATTCGAGTATGAATAGCCAGCAAAAGCTAATACCATCATCAAAAGTCCAATTGATCCAAGCGTTGCTGCCAATTTTTGTTGTGAATCCACAAAAGGAGGATGTGGATTGGATAATGACATACTTTTATCGTAATTGTTCATATTTATACTTTTTGAGATAAGAATTTTCGAACGAAATCCCATTTTCTCTTTTTCTCTAATTTTAAGTTCGCACCGTGAATCGAATTGTACAAAAACACCAATTCCGTTTCATAATCCTCATAAAATTCAGGATCAAAATTCGCTAATGAAAGATTTTTTAGTACCGACTCTATGGGTGTCCTTTCTTTTATCCATTTTTCACAAACCTCATGTCTATATCTTATACCCATTAGGTTAAAACCTAAAACCTCCATGTTTTCTACATCATAAACAATTCGTATCGATTTATTTTCTGTTTGATGCTGCCAATATAATGCACCATGATTTTCAGGAGGTTTTGCCTGAATATTTCCATATACTTGGTATTCAATATCAAGAAATTTGGCGGAATTAAACCAAATTCCCGGATCATAAGATACCGCTTTATCACACACATTGTAAGCCACCGTTTCCCCCATCATTCGACCTGTATACCAGATTGCTTCTACCCCTCTTCTACCAGACATAGGACTTCTTTGTTCAGCACAATCGCCAATTGCATAGACATCCTTAATATTTGTTTCAAGAAACTTGTCTACTAATATTCCTCGACCCGTTTCCAAACCAGAATCTTTCAAAAACTGAATATTAGGACTAACTCCAGCGGTAAGACCAACAAAACCGCAATCAATCTTTTCTCCGGTTTCTTTAATGATGATCCCGTTTGCGTTGCCGTTATCATCACTCGTGATTTCTTGAAGATTTACGCCTAATCGCAAATCAATATGATGTTTTTTTATGTGCTTATTAATCATTGCGGACTCTTCCGTAGGAAGAACATTATTCCAGTATGATTCTTCTCGAACCAACATAGTAACTGGAATTTTTCTTGAATTAAACATTTCTGCCATTTCGATTCCAATCAAACCTCCTCCTACAATTACAGCCTTCTGAAGTCCATGGCTGTACTTATTCATTCGTTCTAAATCTTGAATATGATATAATCCACCAACTCCATTCAAATCTTGACCAGGCCAACCAAATTTATTCGATTTCGAACCAGTAGCTATAATTAATTTATCAAATGCTAAACTGCTTCCATCTGAAAATGATAATTCTTTAGCTTCAAAGGCCACCGAGTCGACGTGCTTATGAAGAAGCTCTATTCGATTTTTTGCCCAAAACCACGGTTCATAAGGTTGTGTATCTTGTTGGCGCATATGCCCCATATAAATGTACATCAACGCCGTTCTAGAATAAAAATATTCTGTTTCTGAAGATATGATCGTGATTTTATGCTCACTTAGTTTTCGTACCCACCTTGCAGCTGTTACTCCACTAATTCCATTTCCAATGATGACTATATGCATATACTAAATATAGTTTTAAGTAATATACTGAAATTACCAAACAAGATAAAAGCAATAATTATAAGTGTCTATTTATGACCAAAATTTTAAGCCTTGTTCTTATTATAAAAAAAAAGAGCGACATCAAGTGATATCGCTCTTGTAATCGTCTTAGGACGTTATATTTAGTGATTGATCACTACTCTTTTTGTAGTAAATGTTTCACCATTGTATATTCTTAAGTAGTAAACACCTGAATGGTAATTTGTACCATCAAAAGTGAAAATTCTTTTACCTTCTACTGTTCCGTAATTTCTTTGTGCAACTGTTTTACCCATAGCATCAATAACTTGAATAGAAACATTTTGAGGTGTTTCAAGATCAAGTACAATATTCGCTATATCAGATATTGGATTAGGAAATACTTGTACTGCTGCATCAAATGTAACATCTATAGTGCTACTTAATCCATTCGCTTGTGCTTCTTCAATCGTACTCGTTTGAGCATTATCTACAACACCGCCCATTAAAAAACCACTGATAATATGCATGTTTTCCATATTATATTCAGTCGGTATTGTATAGTTAAATACATGTGTTGTTTTAGCTCCTGCCGCTGCATTCTCAAAACCTTCTGTAACACCTGCAAACGGAGTTAAATTAGCTCTACTTACATGCTCATATACCATCTGAGAAGCCGGTACTGATGTAGGTAGGGACTCATATCCTCCCATTGCGCCATTTGCGTTATTACCGTATGCATTTGACTGATTATAGTCCGCTGTTGTACCAGTTACATTATCTTCTGTAAGACCTACAAATAATGCAATATTATCTGAAACATCATTTAAATAATTCGTAGTAACTGAAATGCTCAATAATCTTGTATCTGGATCAAATGAAGCACCATGTTCCATTATTGCTGAAGGAGCTGTTCTTAGTCTTTCAACAAATGGAGATTCCATATCAAAAAATGTTGGAAATCCACCTACAATTGATCGATCCCAAGATGCGTTTGGATATCCACCAAAACCAGGTAATCCTCCGATTCCAGCATCCCACTCAGCAACTGCCATTGGATCACCATTATGAACAGCAACACCTACAAATCCATCACCATAAGTCTCACTTAGTCCTTTCATAAATACATCACCTCTTGGGCACCATTGGCACCATGTACCTGTTGCTTCTTCAACCAATACTTTTTTATGTTCCGCCGGAACATAACCTTCAAAAAGTGAATTTTGAATATTATTACACTCTAAATCATCACCTGATTCACCATTCACATCTGTAATTGCAATTCTAATTAAATTCGCACCGTCTGCTAATACAACTGTTTCATCTAATAAGATAGACATCGTTTCTTGTGGCATCATATTCAATCCCGTAAACTCTTGAGTTGATATAGTACCTGCATTATCTACTTCTATATTGAAAGAAGTAATAGGGTCAGAACCATTATTAGAAACAACTACATCTAAAGCTCTTTCAGATCCTGCCAACCCAAAAGAAGAAGTTGTTACATCTACATTTGATGTTATTGCCGCATCTCTCACTAAGTCCGGCGCAATTGGCTCATACTTGTATGATACGTCATCAATAAAGAAAGTATGCGTTGCATCAATCGGGAATAAATCTAATGATGCTAAGTAATTGTTTGGATTATCAAATGAACCGGCACATTGACCATCAATAAAAATTTGCCATACGTTTGCTTTCAAGTTTACTTCCACTTTAAATTCAACCCACTCTCCTGGTGTAAAATTAGAAACAACTCGAACCGCTAATCCGTCATCAACAGTAATCGTTCCATCCGGATTGAAAGTCGTATTCATTACCCATGTTGTTCCGATTGCTTCCTCCCCTTGAAAATTCATGTAACCACCATTTCCTTGGTTAGCTAAAAAATCCATTTTAAAAGTGAAGTATCCATCTGTTCTTTTTCCTCCGAAAGGTAAAACAACATCTTGAGGACCACCTGCTGCAGTACCTACTAGCTTAATGGCATTTGAACCACTACTCGCTGCTTCATCCGTTATTTGTACATCTTCTGCTCCACCCGTTGCTCCAGACCATGTCGTCCATTGAGAGGATGCATTTCCTAAATAATCTCCGATAGTATAACTTTCAAAGTCATCTACAAAAGAATCTTGTGCTGTCATTGCACAAGTAATAAACATTGCTAAAAATAATAGTAAATTTTTTTTCATAATAACTAGGTTGATTTAATGCTGTAAAGTAAACAATTATACTTTTATTATGTGAAAACATAGAATAAAATTTTGTCAGAAGACAGTAGGTGACATATACCTAATTACTTTAATGTAAAGGAATTACAGCCTTTCTTTTAAATGACACGTTGTGTAATTTGATGCTATTTCAAAAAATTCTTGGATTGAATCTTGAACCCAAACATCATCTTTGTTTCGCTTTTTTGAAAGAAGTTTTGCAACCTCTTTTGCGATGGATTTTGCCAGTATCACATCATGAAAAAGCACCCTTGTCCTTCTTGCTAAAACATCTTCAATGGTATAACATTGTTCATGTTCAATAGCAAAACGAATATCATCCCAAGTATAAATTGAAGTTTCATTTAATGGTTTCGCACCCGTGCTTGGTTTTTCATAGTTCGATTGGATGAAAATCAATTTCTTGTTTTGTTTTTCTTTAAATGCTTTATTCTTAAAAACAAACGAGATGGTATCTTCACCCATCTGCCGAAAAGTAGTCCATTTGCCACCAATTAAGTGAACCAATCCTGATTCACTCATACTTATTTTATGATTCCGAGAAATATCTTTTGCTGCTTTTTTCTCTTCAGGAATTGCAAGTGGCCTTAACCCTGAAAATACACTTAGAATATCAATATAGTCAATATTACTTTTTGTATACAAATTGAAATTGTTAATAATAAAATCAATTTCTTCTTTCGTTGGTTTAGGATCGAGATCTATACTTTCTGTTTTCTGATCTGTTGTTCCTATGATTAATTTATTCTGCCAAGGGATCGCAAACAACACTCTTCCGTCTGTTGTTTCTGGTACAAGCAAGGCGTGATCACCTTTAAAATGGCTTCTTTCGATGACAATATGTGAACCTCTACTGGGGTAAATTTTTGCTTTAGCATTTGGATCGTCAAGTTTCAAAACTTCATTTGTCAAAACACCCGTTGCATTAATAACAACGGCCGCTGATATTTCAAAAGATTGATCGTTGACAGAGTCAAAACAATGGACACCAACTATTTTTCCATTTGATTTTACGAATCCATTTGCTTCGACATAAGATATTACTGGCACATTACAATGATCTAAACTTTTGGCGATATCTAGTAAAAGCCGAGCATCATCAAATTGACCATCAAAATATTCAATAGCACCTTTAAGTCCTTTCGTTTCTACTTGTGGAAATAATGTAATTGCTCTTTTTCGAGAAATAAACCTCGAAGGACCAAGGGAATACCTGCCTGATAAAATATCATAAAACCCTAAGCCAACTCTATATTTAAAAACATCTTTCCATGAGTAACATGGTAATAAAAAAGATTGTCGTTTCGTGTTTCTAAAATTTTCCAAAAAAAACTTTCGCTCTTTTAAAGCCTCACGAACTAACTTAATCCTTCCTTGAGCAAGATACCGAACACCACCATGTATCAATTTTGTACTCCTGGAAGAAGTCATTTTACCAAAATCATACTTATCAATAAGACAAACCTTCAAACCCGCTTCAAAAGCTGCGATTGCACACCCAAATCCAGAAGCACCACCACCGATGATACAAATATCAAATTTGTTTTCTTTTAATCTTTTTATGATTGTTGATCTAATCAATATCAATCCAATTTTGTGATTTTTTTAGTGCCTTTTGCCATTGTTTTAATTCTGACCGTCGGACCACATCAATCATATTACAAGAATATAGGTCTTTACTTTTATTAAACGATTTAATCTCTTTTAATGTCCAGATATTTGCACCAACTCCTGCTAAATAAGCCGCACCTAAAGCGGTTGTTTCTTTGTATTTAGATGGATTGATTTGGATATTCGAAATATTCGATTGAAATTGCATTAGCAAGCTATTATCTGTCGGTCCACCATCTACTTTAATAGAAGATATCATCTGACCTGTATCACTTTTGATTGCTTGCAATACATCATTAACTTGAAAACAAATGCTCTCTAGAGTAGCTCTTGCAATATGACCTTTATTAGAACCTCTGGTAAGTCCAAACAAAGAGCCTCTAGCATAGGAGTCCCAATAAGGTGCTCCAAGACCTGTAAATGCAGGCACAAAATATACACCCCCATTGTCTTCCACCGTGCTGGCAAGGACTTCAACATCACTAGATTTTTCTATAATTCCCAAGTTATCTCGTAACCATTGCACTGCAGCACCTCCTACAAACACACTTCCTTCGAGAGCATAGGTTATTTTATTATCAATCTTCCAAGCAATCGTAGAAATCAAACGATAGTTTGATGAAATTACATCAGCACCTGTATTTGCAACAATGAAACATCCAGTTCCATAGGTGGTTTTAATATCTCCTTTTTTAAGGCAATGTTGTCCAAATAAAGAAGCTTGCTGATCGCCGATCATAGCATAAACTGAGATTCCAAACCCGAGAAACAGTGAATATGTATATCCAAAATTACTAATCGTTTCTTCTACTTTTGGCAAAGTTTCAAAGGGTATTTCAAACATATCTAATAATGTTTGATCCCACATTCCAGTATGAATATTAAACAACATAGTCCGGCTAGCATTCGAATAATCTGTTTTGTGCTCTCCTTTTGTAAGTTTGTATAAAATCCATGAATCAATTGTTCCAAATGCTAGTTTCCCTTCCTTAGCAAGGGTTTTTGCTTCTGGAACATTTTTAAGAATCCATCGCATTTTACTCGCAGAAAAATAGGCATCTAATACCAAACCCGTTTTATCTTTTATTAAATCATCTAAACCGTCATTTATTAAACTCGAGCAATATTTTGCCGTTCTTCTATCTTGCCAGACAATAGCATTATAAATAGGTTCACCCGTTTCATTATTCCATGCAACCGTGGTTTCCCGTTGATTTGTAATACCAATTCCTTTGATTTGCGAAATAGGAATTTTTGCTTTATCAATACATTTAAAAATACTGATAATAACAGAACCCCAAATCTCTTCGGCGTCGTGCTCTACCCATCCGGGTTGAGGGAAATATTGATTAAATTCTACTTGATGGTTAGATACAATTTCTCCTTTTTTATCAACTAGAATAGCTCGAGTACTTGTTGTTCCTTGATCAATGGATAAGATATAATCTTGCAACTCATTCATAAATTTAGTTGCTCTAATAAACGAAGAATTATAAGGAAAAAGAATGGTTTAAGAATTAAAGATTAATTCTAATTGATCATAGATCCGTGCATCGACTTTTTTCAATGTATCACCGAATACAAAATACATATAAATTGTGATCGGCAACAAATCAACTGTTTCAAATCCAATCACAGCAAGAATTTGTTCTCTTGAAAAACCACATGACTGCTCAATAACCTCCCAAGTCAAATCTAATGGATAATCTTTATTAGGAAATTCATAGATGAAAGCATCTGCAAAAAGGTGGTAACCAATATGATAAAATCGAGTCCTATCTTGCATCGCTGAAGAAAAATAATCCAAAGCGAAAATCAGTACCCCATCTTCAGGATACGTCTCCAAGGTATGCAAAAATTGATGATTTGGTGACCCAAATGGGTGCTTGTACATAATAATTTGATCAAAATGATCTAAGCAATAATTCTTTTTTTGATTGAAAGTAATTTCAATCACAATCATCGCAACGATAATTTTAATATCATGTGGAACTGTTTCAGCTTGTGCTCCCATTGCTGAAAACTCTTTCCCATTTACAAATGTATACATTCGTTGTTCAAATATTAATTTATCATCTTCATTAAGCTTGTTGTAAAATGGTGAAAATCGAAGAACAAGGTCCCTTTCTTTTTCATCTAAATTATTAGGATATTTTTCTTGCCACCAATAATCTATTTGACGGTGAAATACGTATATGATGGCAATACAAATTACAGATGGTATGAGACCATATCTAAACCAATCACGATTCCCTTCATATCCCATATAAAAAGAGAGCAAAATTAATATCACAAATGGAAAAGCAACAAAGCGAGAAAGTAAATGAATATTCATTCGAAGAATTTTTATTAGTAACTTATAACGCCATAGTTCTTTATCTAGGTAAAAAGATAAATTGGGCTCCTAAAGAAGACAAAACAAATAAACAAAGAAAGTCTTTTGGGTTTTTATACGTTTTCCTAAATGTATCGATTTTAGATTTAGCTATTAATCGTTTTGCTGCAAATTCTTCTAATGTTGATGCTTTAATAGACCAATTTGCATTCGTTTTAAACTTATCGATGACAGGAATTCCAATTTCGATATCCTCTTCTTTATGAACGACAAACATCGGGTACTTACTTACTTCACTTTCAAGAATTATGTCACTTGCTTTTGCTAATAGATCTGTATATAATCTTAATTCTTTCTCTATGATAAATAATTTTTCCGTATCACTCATGACTTCAGTTTTAATAAAGCTACATTTTCAATATGGTGAGTATGTGGAAACATATCCACCGGTTGCATTTTTACAACATCATACTTTTCTTTAAGCAAGACTATATCTCTTGCTTGAGTAGCCGGGTTACAACTTACATAAACCAAGGAAGGGCTTTCTAGTTCAAGTAACATGGCAATAATATCTTTATGCATTCCAGCTCGAGGTGGATCAGTAATCACGACATCTGGTTTTCCATGCTTTTCAGCAAATTCTGTCGTTAATATATTTTTTACATCACCTACATAAAAAACAGCATTGTTAATGTTATTTAATTCAGCATTGATTTTAGCATCCTTAATTGCATCTTCTATTTCTTCAATTCCTACAACTTGCTTTACACTTTTAGCCAAATACAAGGCAATACTACCAATGCCTGTATATAGGTCATACACATTTTCTTTACCCGTAAGGGAAGCATATTTCTCAACAATATCAAACAGTTCAACCGCTTGATACGTATTCGTTTGAAAAAATGATTTTGGGCTTATTTTATAGTTAACCGCACCTAATGTTTCCTTAAGATATTTTTCACCATGATAATGAATTGGATTTTGATCAAAAATACTGTCATTCTTTTTTGTATTAACAATATAATATAATGCTTCAATTCTAGGAAAGCGGTCAACAACTGCATCTAATAAATGATGAATTTCTTTTAGGTTTTTTTCACCAAATACCATGGTAATCATCCAATTGTCATTTACGTTGTTTCTTAAAAAAATATTTCTTAAAAAACCATGATGATTCAACGTATCATAATATGTGTATCGATTTTCATCAGCAAAATCACGAATAAAATTTCTTATATCATTCGTTAAATCATCTTGTAAATGACACTTCATTATGTCAACTACCTTTTCAAATGCGCCTGCTCTATGAAATCCTAAAGCTGGACTTTGCTCTATTTTTCCAGCTGATTTTATTTCTTCATTGGTTAACCAACGTTTATTAGAAAAACTGTATTCTATCTTATTTCGATATTGATAAATCTTATCTGCACCTTTTATTGGTGATATACAATCTGTATCGATTTTTGCGATCCTTGACATAGCATCTAAGACCGTTTGATTTTTATGTTGCAATTGTACTGCGTAATCTAGATGCTGCCATTTGCAACCTCCACAAACACCAAAGTGCTCACAAACAGGCTTAACCCTGTCCGGTGAGTAACGTACAAAATCTTTGACCATACCTAGATATACGCCTTTTCGTTTTTTAAGGCGCAAAATATTTACAACATCACCAGGTACAGCATCTGACACAAAATAGACTACACCATCTTCATCTCTTCCAACAGCTTTCCCTTTATCAGCAATACCCGTAATCTTTACGTTTTCAATTATTATTTCTTTTTTCTTACGTCTACTCATATGTTATTACAACCTCTGTTCGTCTATTTTTTTCTCTACCTTCCGCTGTTTCATTTGAATATAGTGGCATCTTTTCCCCTTCTCCTTGAAAGTCTAATCTTCCTCCGTCCACTCCTTTTGCAATTAATGCCTCTTTGACAGCGCTAGCTCTATTTTCACTTAAAAGAATGTTATCACTTTCTGATCCTACATTATCCGTATGACCTACAATTTTCATTTTGCAATTTGGATACTTCATCAAATAATCAACTAACGTTTGAATTTCGTATTTTGACTTTTCTAACAACTTGTAACTACCACTTTCAAAAAAGATATTGTTTAATAAAATAGCTTTATTAAATTCGGTTTCTGCAATGGAGGATGATTCAATTTGAATCTTATCTAAATAAAAAGTAAATAGATAGGGTTCTGCCGATGTAGCAGAGGAATCAACTGAAATATGTTCGGTGTGAAAATTATAACCTTCGGCTGTTGCTGTCAAAGCATATTCAGTCGCAGGGTTGATAAGGTGAAGGATCTCATTATAAATATTGGTTTGATTTTTTAATTCCATACCAGAATCAATATCCACTAATAAAATTTCACCATTAAGTAAAGCGTCTGATTGTCTATCTTTTAAAATCAATTTTACGTACGTTACCGGATCTGGTCTGATATCTTCCGGCATTTCGAATGTGTAAAGATCCAACCCACCAAATGAATCTTCAAATGAGTTAGACGCAAAATAAGCTTGCTTACCTAGTACATCTACAAAGAAAGAACCATCGTTACCTTCCCCATTAATTGGATATCCTATATTCTTTGGAATACCCCAACCTTCATTCATCTTTTTACTCATAAATATATCAAAATCACCTAGTCCTGGATGCCCCACAGATCTAAAATATAACGTTTTATTATCCATATGAATAAATGGTGATTCATCACGAGCAAACGTGTTTATCTGATCCCCAAGATTTTCAGGCGTACTCCACATTTTATTTTCATAGGTAGACTTATAGATATCCGTTTTACCGAATCCACCTTCTCTATCTGACACAAAGTATAGTGTCTTACCGTTCGGGCTGATTGATGGTTGTGTTTCTTTTGCCGCGGTATTTATAGATTTTCCAAGATTTTTAGGTTTTGTCCATCCATCACTTGATCGATAACTTACATAGATATCACATCCACCATATCCACCTTTTGCATTGCATTTTGTAATGAATATAAAATTACCGTCTGGAGATATACAAGAAGCTCCTTCATTTTCCATGGTATTAACACCTTCTAAGGGTGTTGCCAAACTAAATGTGGAATCAAGTTTTTCAGTAAAATACAAATCTTCTTGTCTGTGCAGCCTAGCAAAAATCATTTTACCATCAACGCTTGTAAATGGCATATATTCATCATACTTAGAATTTACATTGATCCCTAAGTTTGTAGGTTCAAAATCAACAGGATTATTATATAATGCCTCTACAATATCTAGATTATCATATTCCCTCTTTGCACTTTCATAAAGAGAACTTGACTTATCCAATAAGCCTAGACATTGTTTTAATTGTTTTTTGGCTAAAGGATAATTATGTCTTCGTTTGAGTGATTGGTATAAAGAATAACTAACTCTTTTATCTGATGGGTTTAAATAATGTGCTTTTGTAAGGTACATTTCAGATAACTCATAATCAGGCACATCTAATGCAACACTAGCTGCATATTCAACTATTTTATCACTTTCAGGATACTTTTCTATTTGTTTATTCAAATATGAAAAAGCTTTTTCAACTTTCGATTTAGCTATATAAGATTTTGTTTTTGCCTTTATCTTTTTTATTTCTTTCATGTCTTGGCAAATACCCATGGGTACGCCAATAGAAAACATAAATATGATTAGAAAAAATTGCTTCATTATACCGGTTTAAGTTTCAAATATAATAACGATTTTTACTAGGCAAGATATTGGGTAAGAATGGAAGTAGCCTTAAGAAAGTGATTTTAATAAAGCCGCAGCCTCTTTATCTCCTAGATCAGCCGCATCTTTAAAATCCTTTATATATCCATTTTTACCGGATTTATGTCGAGCAATACCTCTATATTTTAATTTTTCGGCTTCTTGAATTGTATCCTTTCCTTCTTTCATTTCTAGACTCAAATCAAACATTTCGAATGCTAAATCAAAATCATCGATCGATAATAAAACACGTCCGTAATCAAAAAATGCTTTCCTTTTCCAAAGAAAGTTAGGACTTTCAGGTTGAAATTCTTTTTTAGTAAATAATTTCAAATCGAAAGCGGCTTTTTCATATTGCTCTAAATTGAAATGACATTCAGATTTTAATCTTCTAGATTTCCAATAGATGGATTGCAATGCAACCGATTTTTTTAATGCATTGTCAAAATCTTCTATCGCTAATTCATAGTCTTCATTTATCATATGCACCTTTGCTCTACCATAGTACGAGTTCGGGTTACTTTCATCAAGGTTTATACTTTTCGTATAATCCCTCATTGCTTCATGATATCTTTTTAAAATTACATTGACTTTTGCTCTTTTCTGATAAGCTTGGGCGTGTTTGTCATATTTGTCAATAGCTTGAGTCAACAAAACGATGGCTTCTTCTTCTTTACCGTGGGTGGACAACATATGCGTCCCTTGAATATATTTCTGGACAGCTATTTTTTCACTGTCAGGTTCCATATGCGTAAAATCTAATATTTTCCCAGTATCAATTAACCAAGCATTTATTTCTCCAAAAAGTCCAAATTGAGTGCAGTACTTTAATAGACTAACTGTATTCCTATATGGTTTATCAAAAGTTTGTTTGACGAGTCTAGGGATTGACAACGTTAATGTATCACGAAAAAAAATCTCTTCTCCTAAAAATAAGGTGTCCGATTTGTGATAATTCTCAGCACGATATTCGTACATCTTAAGTGCTTTTGAAAAACTCTTTTCAGTCCCGAAATCAATTTTACCTTGTATTATAGTTTTATGAAGCATCTCTAAATAAATGAAAAAATCATTCCAAAAAAATAAATTATTCAACAATTAAGGTAAAAGTAATCGCTTAGATTTCTTTATTCGAAAAATAGAGCAATAGTTTTGGTAAAAACTCACATTTATTATTTTATAATGTGTTAATATACAGCATGTTGCAAAAATTCATAATATGTTTTTTACTAAAAAAGAGTGTTCCTTATTTATTGCAAAATTAGTTTAACCACACTTTACAACCTTCTGTACAGTTTTTGCAAATATCAATTTGATCTCTTCCTTTTTTGATTTCTTTTCTAAAACTATTTGCCTTACTACTATTCCAAACTTCAATAAATGACGCTTCCTTCAAGTCGCCTAACTTGTGAGTAGCATCCTTATCAAAACAACAAGGAACTAAGACTCCATTCCATGTAATAACACAAGAATGCCAGAGTTTCCAACAATGATTGAGCAACTTATTCTTAATACGATATGTACCATCTTTCAATGGTTGATATCTGGAATATTGAGATAGGGTAGGTATAAGTTCGTTACCATTTTTGTAGTCGTAAATCTGAGCAGATTTCAATTTCACTTCATCGACACCAATTTCTTTTGCTAAAGCATAAACATCATCAATTTGGTGTTCATTTGGTTTAACCACTAAAAACTGAAAAACAAGATGTGGTGTGGCAGAATTAAGTTCCTTTTTCCACTTCACCATATTTTTTGTTCCTTCGATTACTTTTTCCAAACTTCCTTCCTTTCTGTATGATTCATACACTTCTTGAGTCGTACCATCAATAGAAATTATCATACGATCTAATCCAGACTCAATTGTTTTCTTTGCTGTATTATCATCTAAAAAATGAGCATTTGTAGATGTAATCGTATAAATACCTTTTTCACTAGCATACTTCACCATTTCCAAAAAATCTGGATTTAAAAATGGCTCCCCTTGAAAATAAAAAATCAAATAAATCAATTCATGATAGATTTGATCCAATGTGTGTCGAAAAAAATCTTTTTTCAACTTGCCTGTTGGCCTAGTAAATGATCGCAAACCGCTTGGACACTCAGGACATCTTAAATTACAAGCTGTAGTTGGTTCAATTGAAA
Organism: uncultured Saprospiraceae bacterium; assembly: GCA_937924805.1. Classification (GTDB taxonomy): domain Bacteria; phylum Bacteroidota; class Bacteroidia; order Chitinophagales; family Saprospiraceae; genus JAHDDO01. The sequence goes on along the minus strand of CALDTZ010000004.1, from coordinate 79,252 downwards.
TACTAATAGGTGTACCCCATTGGATAGGATCTTTAGAAATTTTTGTCAACTGAAACGAAATATATACTTTAAATACATTCCATACACGGCGTATAGTCAATTTCTTGATAAAATGTAAGGTATCTTTGTAATGTAAAGACATATATTAAAAATACCTTGTTTTCATAATATTAACATGGTGATCTAAGTGACCAGCTAAAACAAATGGGAATAACCTTAATGGCACTTTAAAGCCACTAGCGAGACCTTGATTATCCCATTGTATGTTTTTAATATTTTTAAACAAGGAAAGGTTTGCTGACCTAAGATGATCAAATTCATTCGCCAATTCGTTAAAGTTTGCAAAATCACTTTCGGCATTGAATACATAATTTTCCTGCTCAAAACCTGGTAAATTTTGCGTTTCTTTTCTACTTACACAAAGAGATCGATACCCAAATATTCTTTCAGAATCATTTAAGTGAATCATCACTTCTTTTATTGTCCACTTACCTTCTCCATACGAGTAATTTTGCTTGTCTTCAGGTATTTCCTTTAGTAATTGAAGATAACTTTCTTGTTGATCTTTCAAATAAGAAAAAATATTTCCTTCAAGATGGTCAATATATTTATCGTAGTAAGAAGGATACGTTCCTTTTATTGGTTTCATAATCATAGTATTCCACTTTTTGAATTTTTAAAAAGAATCCCGTAAAAAATAAATAAACTAAAAATAACGAACATTCCTTCAAGAGGTTTTATTACATGATAAACGATTCCCGAAGGTAAAAAAGTCCAAAAATCTGGATTAATTTCACGAACGAATGTATATAAATGGACACTATTTTCAGTTGGGTATACCCATAGATAGTCAAAAGTAATTGCAAAATAAATAAGAACTCCTATTAAACCATAAAGTAAAAATAGCGAGCTATTCCATTTTTTAGTCTTATCTAACAAAGGAAAAAACACATAGATAATCAACAAGCCAGTACTTGCACCAACCATGTTTATGATCACGTCATTAAAGTCATAATAATCCGTTCGTTCGGGCGACAAATAAAAGTATTGATAAGCTTCATCTATTGCTCCAGCTAAGGTTGTAAACAACAATACGCCAAACGAGTTTTGGATTAAAGGATAAGCTATCATTGCAAAAATTGCATACTGAATTATGTGAATCATCTCAATATTAACAATCATTAAATAATAAAAACATCCAAAACCAAACAAGACCTGTACGCCTAGCAATATTAAAGCCTTTGACTTATTCGGATGTCGATTAAAATATGGTTTAATGAAATATAAACACACAATTACAATGAATATAAAAAGACTTAAAATGGTGTTATTATATTGGTTTCTTGTTGCCGAATTAAAAAGGCTACTTATCCATAATCCGATCTTTTCATGTGGCAAGACAACCAACAAAAAGTAGATCAATAAAAAGAAGACATTTAGACGTTTATACTGATCTAAAAATCGAAATAACCGTAGATACATATTACCTTACTAACTTTTGTACAGCGGAAGCGAAATAATCCAAATCCTCCTCCAAAGTAAAAACATTTGGACTTACTCGAATTCTGGAACCATTATTTTTTATACCTACAGATTTTACATTTATTTTATAATCATCAAATAACTTTTTTTGTAATTTTTTTGAACCTATACTTTCCACTCCAAATGAACCTATCCCTACTATACAATTGTCACCATTAATTTTTGTAATATCAACATTATCGATATTCTGAAATAATTTTTGCCAATAATTAGTTAGGTGCAATAACCTTTCTTGCTTTTCCGCAATAGATACAACGGATAAGAATTGTATAGCACCTATAATCCCTCCCCACTGATGAAAGGCGGATGTTCCCAAGTATTCAAATTTCTTAATCGAAGTTTGATCTGGATGTAGGGCCAAAGGCGGGTCAATTTTATCAATCCAGTTTTTCTTAACAAATATTAATCCTGATCCACTAGGTGCATTTAACCATTTGTGTAAACTTGTAACATAAAAATCACACGCCAGGTCAGTTACATTATGTTCAAAATGGCCAAAAGCTTGTGCACCATCTACAAAAACCGAAATACCTTTTTTATGAGCCTTTTTTGTTATTTCCTTTACTGGTAAAATTCTTCCTTCTCTATGAGTCATTAAAGTTAAGACAAGTAATTTTACATCTTCAGTCAAAGCATTATCATAACTTTCTATTATTTCCTCATCTTTCATTTTTGCAATATCCATTGATAAAATGATTGGTCGAATCCCATCTTTTATCGCTCGGTGCTCAATCGCTTTATTTACAAAGAAATAATCATGGTTTGCACTCAGGATGGCATCGCCTTTTTCCAGTTGTAATCCAAATAAAATAGAATTAATTCCATCCGTTGCATTCCGATTGATAGCAATCTCATTTTTATCAACACCTATAATCGAAGATAGAGATTCTTTGCATGAGTCCATCACATCTTTCTGCCATTCCCAAGACTTATAGATAGAGGTTTTCCCAGATTCTTTTAATAAGTTTATCACCAATGATTGAACGGCTAATGGCATCGTTCCACCGCTTCCACTATTAAGATGTAAAAAGTCTTTTTTGGGAAACATATCTTTGATTACTTCCCATTGAACTTTTTCATTGTCTTCAACATTAAAAAGACATGATGAGGCATCTAATGATAAAAGCGATAAAAGTGGTAAAGTCTCTATAAATTTGCGTCTTTCCAAAGTATGTCTATATAGTGTACAAAATAAGAATTAATAAGATGCGAACTATTTTATCAAGAATTTTTAACTGGAATAATAAACAAAAGGCAGAATCAAGCGATATGAAATATTTAATTGTAGGATTGGGAAATATTGGCGATAAATATGCTCAAACAAGACACAATATAGGATTTGAAGTTTGTGACTTCCTAGCCTACAAACATGATGTATCCTTTAAAATGGAAAACTTAGGTGAGGTTGCAAACTTTAAACATAAAGGAAGAGGCATCCATCTACTAAAGCCAAATACTTACATGAATCTTAGTGGGAAATCAGTTAGATATTGGATGAACAAACTAAAAGTACCCATTGAAAACATCCTCATTGTTGTCGACGATCTACATTTACCACTAGGTAAATTACGACTCAGGGAGAAAGGTAAAGATGCTGGACATAATGGACTTAAAGACATTGAAAAAATGCTAAATACACAAAAATATCCTAGACTAAAATTTGGTATTGGTAATGATTTTAAAACAGGCCAACAGGTGGATTTCGTTTTAGGCAAATGGGAAAAAAAAGAAATTCAAGAGCTGCAAGAATTAATTCCTAAAGCCAGTGATTTGTGCCTAAGTTTTGTAGCAATAGGGGCAAAATATACTATGGATCAATTCAATAAGTGATTCAATTCATCCAATAATTTCATTTTTACATTTTTTTGTTCAATAATCGAAAATAAAGGATTATCCGTTAAATGTTTTCCTAAATATTCTTGTTCGGGTTGACCGGGCGTTGGCACTAAAATGGCTTTTTGCTTTAACAAATACAAATCCATAATTGTAGAATAACCTGCTCTTGCAACTACTATTGTAGATTCATTTATACATGCATTAACTAGGATAGAATCAGCCACATTATACACCGAAATTGCCCTATTGGTTACATCCCTCAGATCTGGCATCACCCCGATTGTTCCTCGAATTAAGGTGTATGAAACCTTCGACTTTTTGAGGACCTCAAGGCATAAGGCTTCAAAAATAGATCGTTGGGGTTCAAGACCAGAAAAAAGAAGTAAAACATCCACCTTTTTTACAGATTTACTTGATTTTAATCTCGATAGCGGTCCAATATAATAACTCCTTTTAATACCATCGGTATTGGTTAAATATCCACCCAAGCCTTGACTTTCATTATCAGGAATTAAGCAAGCATCAAACTTATTTATTAACCAATGATTAATACGATTCGCAAATCCATTAAAGATTCGAAGAGGTGTTATCATTTGAAGTTGATGAATTACAATCAGTGATTTAACCTTTTTATGCCTTACACCAAATCGATGATCAGAGATTATTAAATCAGGGTTGTATGTTTCTACTAATTGTTTTGTAGCGTATTTTTCCCGAAATATCCCTCGTAAAATTTTCCAAAATTGGACACTAATAAAGATTGGGTGATTGGTTTTCGAATACTTTATATTATATTCTGGTAGTGTTACATGCACTAAATCCGGAAATTCTATTTTCCATAATGTAGCAGCTGCACCATCAGAGGCAAGTATGACATCTTTTCCTTCATGGATCGCTTTTCGAATAACCGGAATCATTCGACTCGCATGTCCTAATCCCCAATTAAGGGACGCTATTAATATGGTTTGTTCCTTTTTTTCAAATTTGATCAAGTCAACCTAATTTCATCTTCAAAGTTATCTAAAAATCGATATTGATTTACGAAATAAGATGGTTCAGCACTTAGGTTAATCCACTTTTTATATTTCCAAAACCAATGCATTTGCCGATTTATAAACCCTTGCTTGAAAAAAGAATAAACAAATGGATGTAGCTTAAGCGATAACGATGTGTAAGGAATATTTTTCATTATAAAATCCAAATCTCTTTCAATCTCATCCGATATTAAAGAAGAGGGACTTACTTTTCCACTGCCGTTACAAGCACCACAAACTTCATTCGTCTCGATCTTTAAAGCAGGTTTTACTCGTTGACGGGTAATTTGCATCAAACCAAATTTACTAAGAGGCAGAATCGTATGTTGAGCCCTGTCAAATTCCATAAACCCTTTCATTGCTCTGTAGAGCTTAAGTTTATTTTCTTGATTTCTCATATCAATAAAATCAATAATGATCAACCCACCGATATCTCGTAATCTCAACTGACGTGCAATTTCTTTGCCCGTTTCCATATTTACACGTACCGCAGTATCTTCCTGATTCTCTCTTTTTGTCTTGGGGCCACTATTGACATCGATAACATGCATCGCTTCAGTATGTTCGATTACAATATATGCGCCACTACTTAGCGTTGGTGCTTTTCCAAAACTAGATTTTATTTGCTTATTGACATTATAATGTTCGAAGATGTGCTTCTTCCCATTGTATTGTTTAAGAATTTTTAATTTTTCAGGAGCAATACCATTTAAATATTCTTTTGTTGTATTATAATCTTCTTTCGAATCCATTATAATTCGATGAAAAGAATCATTCATCAAATCACGAATTAAGCTCGTTGTCTTATCCAATTCACTTAAAAGCTTTTTGGGCGCTCTTGTTTTTGACAATTCCTCAAAAATATTCGTCCATTTTCGTTCTAGCGTTCTAATCTCATCATGCAGATCCGCCACTTTTTTCCCTTGGGCTGCTGTACGAATGATAACCCCAAAATTAGGTGGTTTGATACTTTCAACTAGTGTTTTTAAGCGTTTTCGTTCAGCCTCATCTGCTATTTTTTTTGATACGGCCACCATATTTTCGAATGGTGTTAAAACGATAAATCTTCCAGGAAGCGTTATTTCACATGTCAATCGAGGGCCTTTCGTAGAGATAGGCTCCTTTAATATTTGGACCAAGCACAATTCTTTACGATCAAACACTTGGGTGATTTTACCGTTCTTTGGATTTTCTGGCTCTAGTTTGAAATTTTTAAGGGATGCAGTCTTATGTTCCCCATTAACAACCTGTTTGGTATATTTTCGTAATGAGTTTATTTGTGGTCCTAGGTCTGTGAAATGCAAAAAAGCATCACTCCTATCACCAACATTTAAGAATGCAGCGTTTAGCCCTTGACGTACCATTTTGATACTACCAAGGAATATATCTCCTACAGCATATTGAAAATCTTTCTTTTGTCTTTGAAGCTCAACGAGTTTTTGATCTTCAAGCACAGCGATTTGAATATCTGTGGGAGTAGAACTTATAATTATATCCTTCTCCACGTTTGTCTATTTATGTATATGACAAAAAGCCCGTATACTGTAATCAGTAAAGGTAATTAGATAGAGGAGTAAAATTGAAGAAATTTAGGAGGCTGTCAGCCTCCTAAAGTATACGAGATAGTATAAAATGTTATTTTTTCTTCTTATGTCTGTTTTTTCTAAGACGCTTTTTACGCTTGTGCGTAGCAATCTTATGTCTTTTTCTTTTTTTACCGCAAGGCATATTTTATATATTTAAATTTCAATTAATCAATTCTTTCTGCAGAGATTCTTATACTTCTCTTCGTTCACCACATCTCCTTTTCCTGCATATGCAGATGCTAACATACAAACAGCATCTATATTATTTGGTTCCAAAGTTAACACTTTATTTAACCGACCAATTACTTTTTCCCATTGAGATGTTTGCATTCCCAACTTAGCCAACTGCAATATTACTGCCACATTATCTGGATTGGCTTTATTTAAATCCAACAACTGCATTATTCCTTGCATAGGATTATCCTTAGAAGGTCTTTCTACATAACATAAAGCCAAATTGATTCTATGTTGAGTATTTTCTGGATTTATACTTATTGCTGTTTCAAATGCTTCTATTGCATTTTTGTGTGCAAAATCTTTTTCATTTTCGTTTTTAGCCTTTTTAAAGGCAATAGAAAAAGTGGTCCCCGTAATCGACCATGTATCTTCCGTTTTGACTTCTTCAGCAATATTTTTAGCATACTGACCAGACAAAATAATTTCTTCATTTTTATACCAAAAGCCTGCAATTTTTTTCAATGCTTCTGTTTTTAATGAATCATTACTAGCCTCATTATACATTTGGTTCAAAAATAAAAACTCTTGTTTTGTTGTTTCGTCAAGACGCTCAACTGCTTCCGTTTTTAATTTCTGAATATTTATCGTTTCAAAATTTAAGGCTCTAGACTTTTCTACAGCAATTGTATCTTTCGACTTGGTTTCACAACCAAAATAAAGCACACTAAATAAAAGCAAAAACGCAAAAATGCTTACGTAGTGTTCCTTTTTCATAATCTTTTAAGATTCAAAATTTTTATCCTCAGGCAAAGAAGTTACATTTTCTTTTACTTGTTCTACAAAAACTTTTGATGGCTTAAAAGAAGGAATAAAGTGTTCCGGAATTTCAATAGCAATATTTTGCTTTATGTGTCTTCCTATCTTTTTTGCTCTCTTTTTTATGATAAACGAACCAAAACCTCTGATGTAAACATTTTCACCTTGAGATAATGAACCTTTTATTTCTGTAAAAAAACTTTCCAAAGAAACTAAGACATCTACCTTTGGTACTCCCGTTTTCTCAGATATTGATGAAACTAAATCAGCTTTTCTCATTTTTTGTTTTTTTATAAATCCTTGTGAATCAAATAAATGATGAATCTAAGGGAGCGCAAATTTCGTAATTTATTTGGTTAATAGTAGTTTTTTGAATTGTTTTTTTATTAATTCTTTAAAAAAAATATTTTTCATAAATGGTTCATTGTCAACTAAATGGAAAATAACACCTTTTTGAAACATAAAAGTATTTTTGAGTTAATATATTTGGCTAGTTTCTTGCATTACTTTTATACCTAAATAGTTTACATAATGGTTTTATCTATGACCGGGTATGGTCAATCAATTATTCGCAGCGGAGAAAAGGTTATTAAAATTGAAGTTCGTAGCCTCAATGGAAAATCTGCAGATGTGAGAGTTAAAGTACCTACAATATTTAGGTCTAAAGAACTTGAAATTAGAAACAAGGTCCTCAAAGGTGCTGTAAGAGGAAAAATTGATATCAATATTACCTTTGACGGAGATGGAGCAGAAGAACCTTACAAATTGAATAGAACGTTAATTAAAAATTATTTCAACGAACTTTCTGATTTAACCAAAGAGTTAGGTGTTGAGGCCAATGATATATTATCATCTATTTTAAAAATTCCAAACGTTATCGAATTAGATGAAAAAGCTATCGATGAAAAAGAATGGGAAATTGTAAAAACAGGTGTCGATCAAGCGCTAGATAAATTTAAATCTTTTAGAGCTGTAGAAGGAGCCGCAATGAAAGTTGATTTGATAAATCAAGTAGACTCTATTGAACGATTTCTTAAAGAAATCCCTCAACACGAAACAGCAAGAGTAGACAAAATTAAAAAAAGACTTACCCGTAGTCTTGAACAATTGAATGTCGAAAACACAATGGATTCGAATCGATATGAACAAGAAATTATTTATTATCTAGAAAAATTAGATATCACTGAAGAGAAGATTCGATTAGAACAACATTGTAAATACCTCAAAGAACAACTCAATAGTCCAGAAACTGTAAAAGGGAAAAAAGCATCCTTTATAAGTCAAGAAATGGGTAGAGAAATAAACACAATTGGCTCTAAGGCCCAACACACCGAAATTCAACAAATTGTTGTTTCGATGAAAGATGCCTTAGAAAAAATTAAAGAGCAAATGCTAAATATTGTATAAAATTGATGGCTGAACCAAATCTTAAGAAATTAATTCTATTCACAGCTCCATCTGGAGCAGGTAAGACAACGATTGTTAGAGAACTCCTCAAGTCGTTCAATAATCTTGCCTTTTCAATTAGTGTTACTACCCGAGAAAAAAGATCATATGAAGTTGATGGAAAAGATTACTATTTTTTGTCTAAACTCGATTTTGATAAAAAAGTTGAAAACAATGAATTCCTTGAGTGGGAAGAAGTATATGAGGGCGTTTATTATGGTACATTGAAATCAGAAATAAATAGAATTTGGGGTACTAATAAAGCGGTAATATTTGATGTGGATGTCAAAGGAGCATTAAAAATTAAAGAATTTCATGGACATAATTGTCTATCAATTTTTGTAAAACCTCCATCTCTTTTTACATTGTTTGAAAGATTGAATAATCGAAAAACAGAATCAGAAGAAAGTCTTGCTTATCGAATAGCAAAAGCTGAAAAAGAATTGAATTATGAAAAAAAATTCGACACCGTTGTAATCAATGATATATTAGAAGATGCAATTATTAACGCCAAGGAAATCGTCAATAAATTCCTTGAATAACTATTAATTATGAGTAGTCAAGCTGTAACAGATGGGGTTATCATTACTGTGGTTTCAAAATACAAACCTGAAGTATCTAAGCCACTAGCTAGTCAATTTGTATTTACTTATAAAGTAACCATTGAAAATAAAAATCCTTTTGCCGTTAGGCTTATCAGTCGCTTTTGGGAAATCAAAGATTCAAATGGTAATAAACGAAATGTTGAAGGCGATGGAGTAATAGGCAAACAACCCATTATTCCTTCGAATGGCGTTCATGAATATAGTTCGTGGAGTAATATCAAGACTCCAATTGGCAGCATGAAAGGTTATTACGTTATGCAACGTTCCAATGATAGCTCCTTGTTTAAAGCAGCAATTCCATTATTTACAATGCAAGAATTTTCAACATCAAACTAGATACCTTATGCAAGGATCGAACATAATTTTAATCTTTTGTTTTCTAGTATACTCTAACGTTATTCTACCCCAAACTATGGATGCATTTAAAATAGGCTTTGAATCAAATAGTAATACAACAGCTACACTTGATGAAATATATACTTTCTATGAAAAGCTTGTTGAAGCTCACCCAACAATGCTCCAGATGAACGATGCAGGATTATCAGATGTTGGTGTTCCAATTAAAGAAATAATCTTTGATGTTGATGGAGATTTCTCACCGAAAAAAAACAATAAAGTCTGCCTCCTTATTAATAATGCAATCCATGCTGGTGAACCTTGCGGAGTTGATGCAACAATGATGCTTTTAAGGGATATTCTATTTAATAAAAAACTTCAATCAACATTAAAACAAACAAAATTAATCATCATTCCCGCTTATAACATTGGAGGCGTTTTGAATCGTAACTCACACACAAGAACGAATCAAGATGGTCCCGAATCTTACGGATTTAGAGCTAATATTAAAAACTTAGATCTTAATCGAGATTTTGTAAAATGTGACTCCAAAAATGCAAAAACATTTAATGCTCTATTCAACAAATGGTCGCCTGATGTGTTTGTCGATAACCATACTTCAAATGGAGCGGATTATCAATATACAATGACTTTGATTCCAACACAAAAAGATAAACTTCATCCTATCATGTCAAAAGCTATGACAGAAGGTATGTTACCTTATTTGTATAAAAAAATGAATCAAAAAGAATGGGAAATGACACCTTATGTTTACGCAAAAAGTACTCCCGATGAAGGCATTATGGGATTCCTTGATCTTCCGAGATACTCTTCCGGCTATGCTAGCCTATTTCAGACACTATCTTTTATGCCTGAAACACATATGCTTAAACCGTATAAAGATCGTGTACTAAGTACATATGCTTTTATGGAATCTATGATCGAATATTTAAGTGTATATGGCATTGAATTAGCTTCGCAAAGAAAAAAAGCACTCGAACTAATGGGTCAATCTAAATCCATAGATATTCAATGGACAATAGATAAAGACAGACCTGAAACATTTCAATTTAAAGGTTATGAAGCGAAATACAAACCAAGTGATATACATGGACAAAAACGATTGTATTACGATAGAAGTCAACCATATGAAAAACAAATTCCATTTTTAAATAATTATAAGGCTACTAAATCGATAAACATTCCAAAAGCATATATAATACCCCAAGCTTATGATAAAATCATTGAGAGGTTTACACTTAATAATATCGATTACAATCGACTAGAAAAAGATACTCTAATAGATGTAGAGATGTACTACATATCCAAATACGAAACAGTTGATGGACCCTATGAAGGCCATTATCTGCATCATAGTGTGGAAATTAAAACAGAAAAACGCAAACATCTTTATCGAAAAGGAGATTTAATCGTAGATCCATTCCAAAAAAATCTTCAATACATTGTTCACACGCTAGAACCCGAAGCACCAGATAGCTTTTTTGCCTGGAATTTCTTTGATGGCATACTCATGCAAAAAGAATATTACTCCGCTTACGTATTTGAAGATTTAGCGGTTAAACTATTAAGTGATGATCAAGAATTGAAAAAGGCTTTTGATGATAAAAAAGGCAAAGAGGATGATTTTGCAAAAGACGGTAATGCTCAATTAGAATTCATATACCAACATTCGCATCATCATGAATATACACACAACTTATATCCTGTTGGAAGAATTTTACATTAAATAGTATGCACTAAGAAGGTAATAAAGCCATTGATTGGCTTAGTGCCTCATAGGCAAAAGTTGACATAGGAACTAATGGTAAGCGAACGTCTCGACTACAAAGTCCTAATATTTCTGCTGCAGCTTTAACACCGACAGGATTGCCTTCAACATACATATGATGATGAAGGTCAAATGTTTCATTATTTAGTTTCCTAGCTCCTTTAAAATCACCCAAAATCGCTTTATGAATCATTTCTGTAAATTCTTTGGGAAAAACATTCGCTAAAACAGAAATACAGCCACTACCACCGATACTAATCATGGCCAAAGCCGTTGGATCATCACCCGAGCTCACAAAAAAGTGATCAGGCTTTGATCGTAAGATTTGGGTAGCCTGAACAAGATCTCCAGAAGCTGCTTTTAAGCCAATAAACTTTTTAGAAGCATTCGCCAATCTCAAAACCGTTTGAGGAGAAACATTCGAGCTGGTCCTACCTGGCACATTGTAAATAATAATGGGAACTGGTGAACATTCGGCTAAAGCCATGTAATGCTTAAATATACCTTCTTGACCTGGTTTTAAATATTCTGGACTTGCTGATAATATAGCATCAATACCCTCAAAGTTTTGAGCTTTTATCTGGTTCAAAATTTCGACCGTATTATTTCCTCCAAAATTACCAGCAACTAGTGGGACTCTTCCTTTATTACTCTTAATAGCAAAGGCTAAAACAGCCGCTTTTTCTTCGCTTGAAAGCAGTGCAGATTCCCCTGTGGATCCTAGTGGCAAAATAAAATCTACCCCCCCATTAATGGTGTGATTTATTACGTTTTCATACCCTTGAAAGTCAATTTCGCCTTTTTTAAATGGTGTTATCAAAGCAACACCAACTCCACTAAGTTTTTTGATTTTATCCATGGCTATTTAGCAACTGTAAACTCACCCATTTTGGCATACTTATTAATCCTATTTTCGATCATTGTATCCACAGGAACTTTACATAATTCTGCTAATTCTTTTTTGATATGAGCTTTTAATGTTCGCATCATTTTTTCTGGATCTTGATGGGCGCCACCTAATGGTTCTTTGACAATGTCATCAATCAATCCAAAGCCAAGCATATCATCAGCTGTAAGCTTTAATGATTCTGCTGCTTCTTCTTTATGATCCCAACTTCTCCACAAAATAGAAGAGCATGATTCTGGAGAAATAACAGAATACCAAGTATTCTCAAACATAAATACTCGATCTCCTAATCCTATACCTAATGCTCCACCGGATGCCCCTTCTCCGATTACATAAACCAAGATCGGAACTTTTAATTGTGCCATTTCAAACAGGTTTCTTGCGATCGCCTCAGCTTGACCACGTTCTTCGGCTTCTAACCCTGGAAAAGCTCCAGGTGTATCTACCAAACAAACAACTGGCATTTCAAATCGCTCTGCCATCTTCATTAATCGCAATGCTTTTCGATACCCTTCTGGGTTGGCCATACCAAAATTTCGATACTGCCTCATCTTTGTATTTACCCCTTTTTGGTGACCGATAATAACCATACTTGTATCTCCGATAGTACCAACTCCACCAACGATTGCTTTATCATCACCAAAGGCTCGATCTCCATGTAATTCTACAAAATTTTTGCAAATACTTTCTATATAATGTAGTGTATACGGACGCTCAGGATGCCGGCTTAATTGAACTTTTTGCCAACCAGAAAGATTTGAATAAATCTCCTTCTTTTGTTTTTGAATCTTTAGTTCGAGTTCGGCAATTTTATCAGAAACATCGATGTCTCCATCTTCTGCAATCTCATTAAATTTTTCGAGTTGTTCGTATAATTTTTCTAAGGGGCGTTCGAATTCAAGAAATACCATACTTAGTTTTTAATTCTTTTTGACCATAATAGGAAGGTGCAAATTAGTAAAGATGTGTGAATCGCCTTTATCAATTTGGATTAATTTAATTTTTTACATCAAAAAGGTTTGTTGAAATGAAAATGGTTGTTACATTTGCATCGCTTTACTAGAAAGATAGTGAATATTTAAGTTACAATCTATTGAGGTATTATTAGGCTCAATTTTTGCAACTTCAACATAAAATGGTTCGGTAGTTCAGCTGGTTAGAATACCTGCCTGTCACGCAGGGGGTCGCGGGTTCGAGTCCCGTCCGGACCGCATAAAGAGTCTGTAAGTCATTGATTTGCAGGCTCTTTTGCATTTGTAGCATACGAAAGGTATGTGAACATGAATTAAATAAAGTAAATTTCCGGTCTTCAAAAATTTGTCCCTATCATGACAAGTAGGTTTATCTTTTTATGATAACCAAAGGAGTCTTAAAACTTTTAAAAAGCGTTTCGGTTTCACTTTCATGTTTCCACAAAATCAAAATAATAATGAGTCAAACAACATTAACAGCAAAAGAGTATAAAAACTATTTTGAGAAAGCAATCTCTTATGAAGACTACCTTGAAAACTTTCAAGAAGAAATAAAAATGGGTGACAAAAGTCCTTTTGCACAGTACCTTCCTCAAAACTGGCAAAGACAATCACGTCTTGATCGAAAATTAAAACTTACGGATCATCTTACAAATGCAATTGAAAAAATTCAGAAACCTATAAAGTGGTTGTTGATAACAGAACATTGGTGCGGTGATGCATCTCAGATAAACCCTATCATCAATGCAGTATCCAAATTAAGTGAAGGTAAAATTGATCTTAAACTTATTTATAGAGATCAAAATATACCTCTAATAGATGCCCACTTAACAGATGGGAAAAGTCGATCTATACCAATTTTGTTGCAATTAGATGAAAACCATCAATTATTGTCTTCCTATGGACCTAGACCTGATGAAGCGCAAACATTGGTAAAAGCTATTTTAGCTGAAGAGAAACCTTATAGTATTCCATTACATACATGGTATGCTAAAGATAAACAACAAGCCATTCAATATGACTTGACGAAACTAATATCTTCAATTCTGTAATTAAGATTTCTTTAGATTGTCGATATATTTTGCTACAGCAACAATCTGATCATCTTCAAGTACCCCTTTGAATGGTGTCATAGTACCTTTGCCAAAATAAATTTGAGCGACTCTTTCAGCTAGTGTAGTGTTCGTTTCTGTTAACACTTTAGAACCATTAATGGACATGTTTCCTTTTTGTCCATGACAAATACCACAATATCCTTTAAATAACGTTTCGGCGTCTATAGGTTCTATTTTAGATTGATCAGATTCTATTATTATTCTTTCTGCCTCTGCTAATTGACTAGCTGGCATGACTGATTTTTCGGCTTCTCCATTACTTACAGAGTTGGTTTTCTTAGCTTCATTCCCATTATTACAAGCATAAAAACCGGCAAAAAACAAGGTTACAAGAAGTATCTTAATAAATTTCATTTTACTTTTATTTTGGTGGTAACGTGATACATGAAGTTATATGAAGCACATTTTCAATGAGTTTGTCCCTGTTCTTGGGAATCCAGCTCCAATTATTTTTATTGACATAATTAATATTAAATGCACATCAAAATTAGTAAACTGCGACAAGTTTATTCCTTTACTTTTGCATCATTAATATTTTACCTTAAATATGATAATGAGATGAAACGAATACCGTGTAAAGTTTTTGCTCCAGCTACCGTTTCCAATATAGGTGTAGGTTACGATATATTAGGCTTTCCTATTTATGGTTTAGGTGATGAAGTATCTATAAATAAAGGGAAAACTAAAGGGTTAGTTTTAAAAGGGGTAAGAGGAAATCCATCCATCCCAAACGACATTATGAAAAATACAGCTGGCTTTGCAGCTTATAAAGTATTAGAAAAATTAAATTTAACAGAAGAACCAATTGAACTTGTTCTATTTAAAAATATGCCAACAGGTACTGGAATGGGAAGTAGTGCTTCTAGTGCTGTAGCTGGTGCTTTTGCTGTAAATGAATACCTAAATTGTCCACTGTCCAAAAAAGAAGTTTTAGATTGTGCTACACAAGCAGAAGTGATTGCTGATGGCTCTTTTCATGCAGATAACACAGCCCCATCTTTATACGGAGGTTTTGTCCTTATTCGAGATAATCCAAGTCTTGATGTTATCAAACTTCCGACGATTCTCGGACTCCAGGCCTTAATATTGTATCCACACATCCAAATATTAACCAAAGATTCACGTGCTATTCTTAAAGAAGAAGTATCACTTACTGACCATGTTACTCAATCCGGAAACTTAGGTGGGTTTATCGCTTCTTTATATAAATCAGATTTAAATTTACTAGGTCGTAGCCTTCAAGATGTCATTATAGAACCCCAAAGAGCCCACTTAATTCCACACTTTGAAGAAGTAAAAAGCATCGCAATGAATGAAGGTGCTTTAGGTTTCTCAATATCAGGAGCAGGACCATCCATGTTTGCCTTATGTGCTAATACCAGCATTGCAGAAAGTATTAAAGAGAAAGCAGCCAAACTTTATAAGAAATCAAAAATTGAATTGACTGGATATATTTCAAGTATAAATAGAGAAGGCGCCATTAGGTATTAATATATTACTCACATTTATCAAAAGGAATAACTTTTGTATGATAAAAGTAGAAGTTTCAAATTATTAGGTTTGAACTTTCAATTTATTTATCTTCATTATATGACAAAAAAACTTAATGTATACCTTCTTGTTTTAATCATCCATAGTGGACTAATAGGTCAATCAAGTCAAATGGGTGGGTTTATTGATGAATGGGCTAACTATCCCGCAGGAGAATTTGGACCCGTAGCTATAACTTTCGATAGTACAAATATGCGAAGTTTAACTATAGCACCACCAGTAGGTGAACATCCAAGAGTATACTTTGGAGCCGATGAACTTACAGACATTATAGATCGTATGGATAATAGCGATGCAGGACAAGAAGTATTTGCGCAACTCCATGCCTACACTACCCTAAATCACTTGAGTTATGGGGTGTCTGGTGGGTATAGTCATTCGGCAACCTATGGCGAAGATAGCTATGGAAATCGTCGTGTAGATAATGCTGGAAAATGGAATAGACATGATACCTATTATGCACTTATAAACCATGATTTTAATGCCTTAGATGATGTCGACAATAAAGCACGATATTTACTTGCAAGTGTTATGGCACTTGAAGCATTTGAATGCCTAATCAAGGAGGGTCAAAATGATCCAGATACTGGCCTAGATTATGATGATAGAGCGTCAATGCTTGGAGAAGCTATGAGCCAATGGGCTCAAATTGTTCTCGATAATGACCCTGACTTAAATTGGAATAACTATCATTATTTTGGTGGTGTTCATATGGCTCTAGCCTACGATATGAATTATAATGCTATGACGACAAACCAACAAGATAGTGTTCGAATGGCATTAGCAGAAATAATCCCAGCAGAACCAAGATATGGTGTTACCACCGCTCCATATGCGACAACGAGCAACTGGACAGGTCTTAATACTTTCGAATTATTAACCAATATTGCTATCGAAGGTGAAGTCGGATATAACACAACATTGACACAAGATTATATGCGAGCATACCGCAATTTTATAACCTATGGATGGTATCATACAGGAACGCCTTACGAAGGGCTAGGCAAAAATTATCAATTCGTGACCTCATTAATCGTCGCTGCAAAAAGAGGATATAGTCTTCTTCCCCATCCGTATGTACGAAAGTATGGAAATACGTTTCTCCCTGCCATTACTCAACCCTATGGGCACGCCTTTATAGGTACAGATGTTTGGGGTGGATCAGGTTGGAATTCAACTGTAGGTGGATACAAAAACAGTGCTTCCGATATTATTGGCCTGAAGTGGATGTTTCCAAATGACGAGAAGATTGATTTCGTTTGGAGAAACTATATAGAAAAATATTATAAAAATTCGTCCGAAGGATATGTTTATCAACAAATAGAACCCGCAACATCCGGCTACCATAATTACCTATTAATGGCAGCCATTTTTGCTTCCGACTATACAGATGGTGATTGGGCAATTCAAAACGAAACAGCATTAAGCAATAGTAAAAGTTTCTTTGGAGAAGAACGAGGTATTGGCATTCTTCGGAGTGGTTATAATAAAGATGACATGGCCGTTCATTTTCATTGCAGACAAGACCTAGGCGGACATACTCATGGAGATCGAAATAATTTTACATTGAGCGCCTTGGGTCGTACTTGGATTCGATACACGTATGGGTCTGCTTTCCAAGAAACACAATATCATAGCTGCCCATTGATCGATGATCTTGGGACTCCATTAACATATAAAGATGGTGTCAAAGCAAGACAACCGGGAAAGGTGCTTTCTTTTGATGAAAATGGAGATCATGCGACGATTGTTGGAGATGCAACCTATGCCTATTCATGGGAATGGCATTGGGAAACCCGACCATCAACCCAAGATCATAGCTGGTTAGGGACGGACAATTGGGAAGAAGTTACGGAGTCGTGGAATGACTTCAAACATATCCCTGGAGCCGAAACGTTCCACTCTACTCCGTTTTACGATTATGACAACTGGAACAGTGGAGGTGATCTCGAACGAATGATTAAGAGACCCTACAACACAATGGAAAAGGTTTATCGAACTTTAACGATGGTGCGCCAAACCAATCCTTATGTCTTAGTCGTCGATGATATCAAAAAAGACAGTGATGTTCATAATTACAAATGGTTAGCACAGGTTGCCAATGATCTTGAAGTCGTATCTACGAATACTAGCCTAGATTACAACAATTATATAAGTGACCACATCTTTGGTGAACCAGGTTCTAATAAACGATTGTTGATCCGAGTTCTTAATAATAATGGTCAATGTAATGATTCTTTATTTGTATCAGGAAACATAACGACCAATAGCTTCGAAGCTGGAAACTTAGTCTATAGTGATGGCGTTGTCCAAGAAGACCAAAACGTAAATTTTAAAGGGGGCAAAGCAGTTGGACTTAATGACGACTTTGAAACTCCTAGTTCCACCGATTTTACAGCAGAAATTGAACCTTGTACGGATGGAACTGGATTTTTTGAAACCGTAACGCCTGGTATCAACGGGAATGCACCCATCACTCGATTCGTTGTAGAAGCAGATGTTGTGAGTCCAGATTTTAAGATTATGCTTTATCCACATTTGGATGGTGATCCATTACCTGTTACTAAATGGAATTCGGATAAAACATCGCTAATCGTCGAATGGCCAACCTCAACACAAACTATTCTATTTGATAAAGTTAATGGTAGAACGATGGTATCGGTTCAATAATTTACTTATGAAATTGACCTATAACGTTTCCATATATCTGACCCATAAAAATACGTTTACCAACTTTTAAAGCCGTTGAAACAGCAGATATCTCACTTCCATTATCGAAATAATAAACTTCTTTCATCCCGGTGTCTTTATCAACCTTATACACTAAAGATGGAGAAGAATAGTTAGCACGAATACTATGCTTCATAAATCTCCACGTAAAATGGTGTGAGGTGATAAGTAGCTGGTTTTTATCGTACCTCGTAATATTATCTGCTCCTTTAATATTCGAAATTTTATGCTTTTTAGGTTGTGCCAATGTCGTCCGATATAGATTGCCAAAGATGGTGGTTGTAAAATACAAATCATCACCTTCAATAAAGATTCCATTGGCTAATCCCAAACCTTTTAAAATCTTGTGGGCCCGACCATCATAATGAATAATACTACCAAATACCCTTGCATCTGTGTAGTAAAATTCATCTTTAGATAGCGCCGCTACATCATTCGGTTTACCTATAATATTCACAAAGCGATGATCAAGGGCCAAGCCTTCATCCTTAACTACAAATCGATCAATTTCCCGTTTTTCACCAATATTAGTAACCAGTAAATACGTTTCCCCATCTTCATAAAAAACATCTAAACCAAGTGGATGAAACTCAAAATTCAATTTACTCAAAAAAGGTATTTGTTTACTTTCGTTGGTTGTCAAATCAAGTCCCCAAATACTTCCTTGGTCACCGGTTCTTCGCGGATCACAAGCGATGTATAAAATATTGCCAATCGAATCAAATGCAAGATCCTCAGGTCCATATCCCGTTTCTATTTTTTCAAGAGGATCATCCGAAACAATAAAGGTTGATCGACAAGAAGTAAAACAAAGTATCAAAGCAACATATCCTAGGATTAGCGTTCGACCCACCCTATTGTTTTACAAATAATTGAGTATCTACAAAATCAAAACCTTTAACTACACAAGTATAGATTCCACTTTTGAAAGCATTCATATCAAAAGTGACTTTTTGTTGGCCCATAGGCAAATAACCTTTCCGAATCGTTTGAATATGTTTTCCCATTTGATCGTAAATCAAAATAGATATTAATTGCTCACTAGGATTATCAAATAGAACGCTAGCCTCGCTTATTATAGGGTTGGGAACGATCTTCATATCCAAATCTAAGCTAGGCAAATCGCTTGAGAACGTAGGATCACCTAAATCAAAATAAACCACATCGCCACCGATTGGAATAGCCAATTGATGCCTTTTGTGATTATAGCCAATATCTGCTGGGTTTGGAATGGGAGGAGTTGCTAGTATTTCCTCATTTTCAAAATTAGCATCATACTTTGTGATTTGAGACGGTCCCCATGATGATATATAAAAATGACCACTCGTATCTTGTTCTATACCATCCAAGTTGGATAATGTAGTTTCTAGCAATATTGTAATCTCCTCTGTATCCAAATCAATCGCTTGAACCTTTGCACTTCCACCCCAATCAATCCATATGACTCGATTATTAGGACCATCATAAAATATACCGTTTGGTCTTGCTTCTGTCTCAGCAACAAAAAGTTCGTAACTAGGCGAGGCAACATCTGTTACATCAATTTTATATATCTTTTTTTGAGAAAAATCTGTTGCATAAAGAATACCATTGCCATCATTGGTCAATCCATTAAGAAAGCCTGCTTCCGAAATATATAAATCCATAACCGCCTCTTCTGTATCAAGACGAATACCACGTACCGTATTACCAACATCAAGTGTAAATACATAATCACCCATAATTTCCGTCCCATGCGACCCACTAACATTACTAAAAATACTCAAAGTACCATCCAGGCTTTTTTGCAATAAATTACTTCCATTTGCAATAATCCATCGATTTTGAGATTCGTCATATTCTACGCTTTCAGCTGCCTCATAAGATTGACCAAAAAGGCATAATCCACTAAATAAAAAAGTAAAAGCAATAAGTATTTTCATTTTCAATATTTTAAATAAAGATAAACCAAGATCCCAAAGTATAAATAAAAAAGAATACTCAAATCAATTAAAACTCATTGAATAATTAAATAGGACATTTATACAATTCTCTTTTAGACACGGATAAATCCGCTATCTTTAGATTTACTTTTATCAAGACAAGTACCCAGCCTTATGTCAGAAAAAAAACTATTTCTACTAGATGGTCATGCATTAGTATATAGAGCACACTTTGCCTTTATTACACGACCGCTTATCAATTCAAAAGGGATCAACACCTCGGCAATTACCGGGTTTGTACGAACCATGTGGGATATGATGCGTAACCAAAACCCTACACACTTAGCCGTAGCATTTGACCCAAAAGGCAAGACCTTTCGACATGATGCCTATCCAGCATACAAAGCAAATAGAGATGCACAACCTGAAGACATTTCAATTGCTTTACCCTATATAAAATCCATCATTGAAGCTTTCAATATTCCCATCATCATGGTGGATAATTATGAAGCGGATGATACTATTGGGACCATTGCCAAAAAAGCAGAAAAAGAAGGCTTCAAAGTGTATATGGTGACACCGGACAAGGATTATGCGCAGTTGGTGTCTGAAAATATATTCATGTACAAACCATCGCGACAAGGTAATGGAATCGAAATTCTAGGGGTACCGGAAATTTTAGAAAAATGGGATATTGAACGTGTCGAGCAAGTCATCGATGTCTTGGGGCTTCAAGGGGATAGCGTAGATAACATACCCGGTATACCAGGAATAGGAGCTAAAACGGCTGTTAAACTGCTTAAACTATATGGTTCAGTCGAAGGACTTATTGAGAACGCAGAAGAACTCAAAGGAAAACAAAAAGAAAAAGTTATCGAGTTTGCTGATCAAGGAAGACTCTCAAAAGAGTTAGCAACCATCGATCTTAATGTACCGATAGAATTTGATGCCGAAGCAGTAAAAATTACGGCAATGAATAAAGAAGCACTTGCAAAAATTTTCGCAGAACTTGAATTTAGAACATTAGCAACTCAAATTTTAGGATCTGATGAACCAACCCAAGGAGATCTATTTGGTGGAGGTAAGAGTTCTGTAGGAGCGAATAATACCCCAGCTTATGCCGTACAAAACTATAGTGTAGCGACTAAAAGTATCGAGAATGTAGATCATAACTATAAATTAGTCGATACCGAAAATGACATGTTGGCCTTAGCCACAAAGCTAGAAAAGGAAAAAGAAATTTGCTTCGATACAGAAACGACCGGTATCGATGCCAATATTGCCGAACTTGTAGGTTTAGTTTTTTCAATAAAAGCAGGAGAAGCATACTATATTCCTATTCCGGAAGACCAAGACGAAGCAAAAAAACGATGCCGTATTTTTAAAGCCCTATTAGAAAATGAAAACATCGGTAAAATTGGGCAAAACATCAAATACGATAAGTTGATGATGAAGTGGTATGATATCGAAATGGCAGGTCGAAATTTTGATACCATGATCGGTCACTACTTAGTAGAGCCAGATTTGAGACACAAACTGGATTACCTTTCTGAAAGTTACTTATCCTATAAAATGGTGCCGATTGAGCAACTCATTGGCAAAAAAGGTAAAAACCAACTTACTATGCGTGATATTGACATTGATAAAGTCAAAGAATACGCTGGTGAAGATGCAGATATTACGCTACAAGTAAAAGAAAAAATTCACGAACTTCTTGTTGAATCCGACCTTCTTGATGTTTATCATACCATTGAAGAACCATTAATCGATGTCTTGACCGACATCGAATTTACAGGTGTTCGTATTAACTCAGACTTCCTTAATGATTATTCTGTAACCCTAGGAAAATTAATTGAAGAAAAAGAAAAATTGATCTACGAAAAAGCTGGTGTACAATTTAATATCGCGAGCCCAAAGCAAGTAGGAGGTGTATTATTTGAGCGATTACAGATCCCTTATCGATGGAAAAAAACATCGACAGGAGCTTTTTCTACAGATGTTGATAAACTGAATGAACTATCCGTAGATCACGATATTGTAGCTGACATATTAGAATTTAGAAAATTTAGCAAACTGAAATCTACCTATGTAAATGCCTTACCCTTAATGGTAAATCCAAAAACTGGGCGTATACACTCTAACTTCAACCAAGCTAGAGCAGCCACGGGAAGATTAGCATCCGACAACCCCAATTTGCAAAACATACCTATCAAAACCGATGCAGGTAGAGAAATACGTAAAGCATTTATCCCGCGAGACGAAAACTATGTTCTATTTGCCGCGGATTATTCTCAAATAGAACTGCGTTTGATTGCTGACATCAGTAAAGAACCCACCATGTTAGCCGCTTTTGAAAATGGTTTGGATTTTCATAAAGCGACAGCTGCAAAAGTGTATAGTGTAGATTATGATAGCGTTACAGCAGAACAAAGAAGGAATGCAAAAACAGTCAACTTCTCGATTATTTACG
Organism: uncultured Saprospiraceae bacterium; assembly: GCA_937924805.1. Taxonomy (GTDB): domain Bacteria; phylum Bacteroidota; class Bacteroidia; order Chitinophagales; family Saprospiraceae; genus JAHDDO01. The sequence goes on along the minus strand of CALDTZ010000004.1, from coordinate 56,419 downwards.
GAGCTGGAGCCACAAACCTGTCTAGACAATTAGGTATCAAAAGGGCTGAAGCCAAAGAGTTGATTACCACCTATTTTAATGAATTTCCAGATTTAAAAAAGTACATGGACGAAACCGTTCAATTTGCACGTGACAACGGGTATGTTATGACCCTAAAAGGAAGAAAGAGAACGCTCCGTGATATCAACTCGCGAAACGGATTAACAAGAAGCACCGCCGAAAGGATCGCCGTAAATACACCTATTCAGGGAGCTGCAGCCGATATGATCAAACTCGCTATGATCGATATACACAAGTTTTTGAAAGAGGGTGAGTATAAAACAAAAATGATCATGCAAGTACATGATGAATTGGTTTTCGACATGCACAAATCTGAATTGGAAGTACTACAACCCATTATCGAACAAAAAATGAAAGATGCCATGAGTGGCCTTAATGTACCAATCCTAGTAGGAATGGGGATCGGTCAAAACTGGTTAGAAGCGCATTAATTGGTTGATGAGGATATGTTGACTATCTACCTAAACGCATATAATGTTCCAGTGCTACATTCACTATATTGAAAGTGAACAAGGTCAGGAGTCTACGTCCGCACAATTTAGAAAAAAAGGGGAAACCCTTCCAAAAGCTTCCCCTTTACTATAATAAAGTTATTACTGCAATTTGAATTTTACGGGGAGTGAATACTCTACATCAACGGGTTTGCCTTCTACCATACCTGGTGACCAAGTAAAACCTTTTTCCTCCATATCCCGTAAGGTTTCCAATACCGTTTCTGAAGTACCATAACCAAGTTCTTTTACAATTTTAGGTGATCGTACCTTACCTTCTTTTGTGATTACAAATTGGCAAACAACTTGACCTTCTATTCCATTATCGCGAGCTGCCGTTGGATAGACTATATTTTTATAAACATGCATGAGTAATTTTTGATCGCTGCACTTTAACTGTTCTTCATAAGGTTCGACATCACTGATACAAGACGCCTCCATTGGCATTTTATTGGGTGCTTCCAATGTTTTGTAGATTTTTTCTCCTTGACTGACATTCTCTCCACTGCTCAATGAAGAAAGCGATTTCGTTTCATGACCTATATCCGATTGGCACGCTTGGATACCAAAAGCAAATACCAAGATGAAAAAGTAAATAGCCACCGCATAGAGGGAGTTTGATTGTTTTTTTGATTGATACATCATACTGATTCTTTTTTTAATAAATGAATTAAAATGGTTAAGCAGTAATAACTTTTGATTTGGAAGTTGTTCTATAAGGAAGTTTGAATACGCATATTTGTTTTCACTGACAATTACATTTGCATCCGCTTCATACTCATGAATAAGTTTTAGTTGTCGCTGGAGTAAATAGTACGTAGGAAGCCACCAAAAGACACATTGGATGAAAGCTAAGAGTACGTTATCTATCGAGTGCTTAAGCTTAATGTGTTGTATTTCATGGTGGACGACAACCTTGGTTTCTTTTAAATCTAGCTCCATCGTTCGAGGTAAGAAGATATAATTTAAAAATGAACAAGGTGTTTCTATATTTGATAAAAACAAGGTCTTATCAGTATCATAAACGACCCTTTCACCTTCCTTGACCAAGGTATAAATCTTAGATAATCCGAATAAAAATCGAAACAAGGAAGTTACAAAACCTAGGGTAAAAAATACATTGACTATAGTCCAGAAATTGAAGTGATCACTTTGAACAATATCCGCGAAAGACACCGCTATTTTTTGCTGGTTTGGAGTAATGGTAACTACACTTAAAATTGCAGAAATACTCGATTGATCCGCTAAAAAACCGAGACTCATCATTGGTAATACCAACGAAAGTAAAACGGAACCAACAATCAAAAATCGTTGTAAACGAAAATCATAATTTAACTTCGAGATGAATACAAAACCCAAATAAAAAATGGAAATGTATAATCCCGCAAGCAGTAAATACGTAGTAAACCCTTCCATTATTTTTCGTTTTCTAATTGATTGACTAGTTTCTTCAATTCTTCTTTGTCTACTTTTTCTTCTTTTATTAGAAACGATAACATATTTTCAACAGATCCATCGAAGTATCCATGGATCATATCCTTAATCGACTTCTTACTATACTTTTCTTTGGTTATAACTGGGTAATAAGCATGGGTTCGCCCATAGGTCTCATGACTTACAAACCCCTTTTTCTCTAAGATTCTAATCGTCGTTGATACCGTCGAATGTGGCGGATGAGGATCTGGCATAGATTTAATGATATCCGTAACCGTCGATTTTCCTAGATTCCATAATCGATGCATGATGTTCTCTTCTGCTTTTGTAAGTTTTTGCATAACGGTCTTTAACGTTTATCAACTAATAAATTAATTACATAACGTAATTATACGTTACAATGTTGGTTCTTGCAAGTTTTTGATTGAAAATTGCATAAAAAATACATGTCGAAAATGTATGGATATGACTCTTTTCATTTAATAGCTCAAAAAAGAACATTGCTTGTCTTGCGAAACATTTGATTTTTTTACCTTTCCTATTATAAATGTTTAATTTTGAAATTACCATGATGAGAAAATTAAATAGATGGTGTCTACCAATAATTTTATTGCTAACACTTTCGATATCAAGTTGTAAAAAAAAGGATAAACCTACCACTCAAAAAGAGGTTCCAACGATGACCGAAGAATGTATGGACGGCTACGCTTTTGTTTACATAAAAGGAAAGGTAGACCCCCGCATGATTTCTACGGCCTATCAAAAATACGGTGTTATGATCCTCAACATCGTAGATGAAGACAAAAATACAGCCGTTTACTCCTACGATAAGAAAAAAATAAGTGGTGATTCAATACTTCAAATATTGCACTATTCACAGTTTGCCAATAAAGCTCGATGCCTTAACAAATCAGAATCAAATTATCTTCTAAGACCATGAAAAGATCCAACGTCATATTAACATTATCCTTGATTTTTTGCCTATTGATCAACATCCATCAAGGGCAAGCTCAAGCCACGAAATATTCACGAGTCCAAATTGATCTGCGACAACATGATATCAATGAAGTAGCAAAACTTGGCCTCGAAGTAGATCACGGTGAACACTCAAAAAATAAGTTTTTAATCAGTGATTATGCTAGTACTGAGATCTTAAAACTAAAAAAAGCAAATATTCCATATACAATACTTATTAATGATGTGGTCAAACATTATCAATCACAGGAAGACTTTTCTTCGCTTTCTAGCTTTAAAGGTGATTGTGAACAAAGTGATATCATATCTATCGTAGATCAATACGAAACTCCTGAAAACTACACTTTCGGAACCATGGGTGGCTATTATACATACGATGAAATGATTACCGTACTTAATGATATGCACGAAAAATTTCCAAATTTACTATCTCCGATGACAGAAATTGGAGACTTTCGTACCCACGATGATCGACCGATTCATTACCTGCGATTATCAAATAATCCTGATGTTGACCAAGAAAACAAACCAGAAGTTTTATTTACTGCATTGCATCATTCAAGAGAACCTAACGGACTTTCACAACTTATCTTCTTTATTTGGAGAGTGTTGGAAAATTATGGTACCGACCCTCAAATTACTTGGCTGGTCGACAACTCCGAGATGTACTTTATTCCCTGTGTAAATCCAGATGGATATGTATATAATGAGATTATTGAACCTAATGGTGGAGGTCTCTGGAGAAAAAATAGACGAGACAATGGAGATGGTACTTTTGGTGTTGATTTAAATCGTAATTACGGATACAACTGGGGGTACGATGATGTAGGATCTTCTCCTGACGGAGCGTCCGAAACCCATCGAGGACCATCTGCTGAATCTGAACCAGAAGTTCAGGCTGTAGAACACTTAGTAAAAAATCACGAATTCAGAATCACTTTAAATTATCATACATATAGTAATGTACTTATACATCCATGGGGATATCAAAGTTTACCTACCGAAGAAGATGCATTATTTAAAGGAATCGCCAAATCTGTAACTAGGGAAAACACCTACCCTTATGGTACCGCTTTTGAAACCATTGGATATAATGCCAATGGTGTGTCTGATGATTGGTTTTATAGCGATGAAGACAAACCAAAGATTTATGCTATGACGCCAGAAGTAGGTCCTCAAGGTTTTGGCTTTTGGCCGCCAGAATCAGCGATCGACGAACTAAATAAATTTTGTGCCTTACAAAACATTACGACTGTCAACATACTACATTATTATCTAGAACCAGAATTAGATAAAAACCCAGTTCTGGAATCTGTAGTAGGTACATTCGATGTTGATTTAACTCGATATGGATTAACAGACGGAAGTGCTGATATCACATTAACAACAACAACTTCAAACCTTTCGATTACACCCGTTACCTATACATCTACTTTAGATCTTTTAGCATCAGAAAGCCTTAGCTTCGATTACGAATACACGCCATTAAATAACGGAGAAAATGAACAAATAAACTTCACCGTAAATATTGATTATGGTGGCCATACACTTTCTTACCCTGTTGAAAAAACGTTTAATTCTGGTGAATTTGAACCACTTATTGAATCAGGATTGGATGATCTTTCAGAATGGGTTGATGGTACCTCATGGAATGTAACTAGCGAAGATTTTGTAAGTGCTGAGTTATCAATGACAGATAGCCCTTTTAGTAGATATTCAAATGGTGAAAACAGTGAACTAATCTTTGGCCAATCTATAGATCTTAAAGATGCTGTAGATGCAAATATTAAATACCAAGCAAAATGGGAAATCGAAGAAGATTTTGATTATGTACAAATATTAGCAGCAGGTGAAGATGGCATTTATGAGCCTTTATGTGGATTATTTACCAACCAAGGTACCGGCAACCAAGATGATGGGCAACCATTATACGACGGCGAACAAAATACTTGGGTTCCTGAAGTGGTGTCTTTAAAAGATTTTATAGGGCAGCAGGTAAATCTCAAATTCAGGCTGATCAGTGATAATTTTGTACGTGGGGATGGATTCTATTTTGATGACCTATCAATAAACATTATCTATGGAGACCCTGATAATGTGTCATTGACAGAGGGGGTTGATTTTAAACTATTTCCAAACCCGTTTGAAGAATCTCTACAAATAAATCAACTGGGAGAAACGATTATTAAATCGGCAGAAGTACATAATGCACTTGGTGAACTTGTTTATAAAAATCAAAATTTACCATCCAATTTAATGATTGATACAAACGATTGGGATAAAGGAATCTATCAAGTAACCTTGGTTTCATCAACAAATGATGTGATCACTCATTCGGTAGTTAAAATATAAATAACAACTACCATTTATTTTTGAATAATCAAATGGGGTGTTTGATTTAAATCCCAATCGATAACTAAACCTTCAGCAAGCTGATCGGCAACTTCTTTGCCGTATAAATGCTGGCATAGATACAGTGAAGCTTCAAAAGACTTAGCTCCTCCAGCCGAGGTTATTACGTTTTGGTCATGGACAAATAAGACATCATCGAGGATGTCTAACGTGGGAAACATTCGTCGCATAGTCTCGATATCTGATGGAAAGGTAGTCGCCTTTATACCATCAAGCAAGCCTGCTTTCGCAAGAATAAAAGAACCATCACAATGAGAGGTTATATAATCGGCAGCTTTACCTGTTTTCTTAACCCAATCGATCATTTCTATATTCTCTAGATCGGAGTCTAAATGATGTTCTGCGCTTGGTATTACTAAAATGTCAATAGCTGGAATTTCATCCTCTTCAAAGGAGAAATCAGGTATAAATGTCAATCCCTCAAAGGATCGAATAGAACCTTTATGTTGAGCGACCGTAAATACACACATAGGCTTTATACTATCCCGAAATATCGTATGGTGAAATATATCATAAGGAGCTGTAACCTCTGTATTATACACCCCATCCATCACTACTATTCCTACGTTATAGCAGTCTTTTGATACCGGCTTATAATCGGTAATATTCTCATTTGTACATGAAATAGAATAAACCATCGCAATAAAAAAACTTGTCATTTTTAACCATTTTATCATAATCATCATATTTCAGATTTAGGATCATACTTCGTTTCGGAAATTACCTTATTTTTGGCTCGTCTCAAAACGTAACTCCATGATAAAAGTTAACTTTATCAAACCCATATTGCTACTTAGCTTCTTGATTGTTATAGCTTGTAATAACGAGTCATTACCAGAAATCAAAAATAATGAACAATCAAATACGATCAACACAAATTTTAGTGGTACCCTTTTCGATATTATAGAACCATCCACATCAAAAATTGATATTAAAAATATATTTGAAGAAACCAAAGAAGTAAATGCACTAACTCACGAAGTCATTTATCAAGGTGCCGGTGTAGGAATTATTGATATTAATGGAGATGAATTTCCAGATCTATATGTGGTCGGAAATAAAATTCCAGATCAATTATATTTGAACAATGGTGATTTAACCTTCAAAAACATAACTGAATCATCAGGAATCATAGATAATGAAGGATGGTCAACGGGGGTTTCTATCGTGGATTTTGATGGGGACGGGGATGAGGACATCTATGTATGTAAACATTTATACGATCAGCCTTCCAAACGAAAAAATGTACTTTTCGTTAATAATGGAAATGGCAAATTTGAAGAAAAAGCAGAAGAGTATGGACTTGCGGATGATGGGTTTGGCATTATGGCCAACTTTTTCGATTTTGACAAAGATGGAGATTTGGATGTCTATGTAGTAAACCAGCCACCAAACTCCTTTTACGAAAAACAAAAGTATAATGGCAAACCAAATTATAAATACACCAATAAACTATATCGTAATGATGGTTCAATCTTTACGAATATTACAAAAACAGCGGGCTTAGAAAACTTTAATTATTCTTTGAGTAGTCTTACGTTTGATTTCAATGAGGATGGACTAACAGATATTTTCGTTGCCAATGATTATGATGAACCGGACCAGATGTATCAAAACAATGGTAACGGGACATTTACGGAAGTAGCCAAAGATGTATTTAGACATATCAGCACCTTTAGCATGGGCTCCGATATCTGTGATATCAATGGAGATCAACAAACAGATATTTACGTCGTTGACATGGTTGCTGAAGATAATTTTACACAAAAAACCAATATGGCAGCTATGAATCCCGAAAAATTTTGGGGTCTAGTAAATATCGGGTACCACTACCAGTATATGTTTAATTCATTGCACCTAAAACAAAGTGCTAAACATTATAGTGAAATTGCGCAGTTGGCAGGATTGGCATATACTGATTGGAGTTGGGCTTCTTTATTTAATGATATGGATCTTGATGGATATAAAGATTTACTTGTAACCAATGGTCTTGTAAAGGAAGTTAGAAATAAAGATTTCGAAAAATGGATGAAAAACACAATTAAAAAATCAGCAAAAGGAGGTAAAGCAAACGTGGACTTTCTTTCGATTTCTAAAAAAGCGCCTTCCAGAAAAGTGCAAAATTATTTCTTTAAAAACAATGGTGATCTTTCCTTTTCAAAAAAATCAGATGAATGGGGAATTACAAAAAAATCTTGGTCACAAGGAGCTGCCTACGCCGATCTGGATGACGATGGAGATTTAGATTTTATTGTAAGTAATATGGATGATGGTGTCGATATTTACAAAAACAAATCAAGAGAAAATAATCTAGGTAATTACTTAAAAATAAACCTGATTGGGAACGACAAAAACAAAGATTGCTTTGGAGCTAAAGTATCGATAAAAACCGGTGATAAGACTCAATATACGCACCATACCCCCTATCGAGGTTTTCTGTCTACAAATCAAACGGGAATTCATTTTGGACTTGGAAAAGAAAGTCAAATAGACAACGTGATAGTAACTTTTAATGATGGTAAAAAAGTCATTCTAACGGATGTCAAAGCGAACCAGACACTTACTATTGAAGAGAAAAACAAAACCAATCAAATCGAGAAAAAAGATCAAATAGCTTATTTGCGTAAAGCAAAAACCGGAATCGATGTAATCCATAAAGAAAATGTATTTGATGATTATAAAAGAGAAGTTCTAATTCCTTACAAACTATCTAGCTTGGGACCAATAACAGCTTCTGGTGACGTGAATGGAGATGGGATCAATGATATATATCTCGGTGGTTCAAAAGGAGCATCTGGTCAATTACTTCTTGGATCAAGAGTAGGCACATTCTCAAATTCAAAACAAAATCTATTTAATCAAGACAAATCTTGTGAAGACGGAGGAGCTACCTTTGGGGATATTGATAATGATGGAGATTTGGATTTGTATGTATCAAGTGGTGGCAACGAATCTGCGCTAAAGACGAAAGATTATGTCGATCGATTATACATCAATGATGGAAAAGGAAACTTTACAAAAAAACAAGAACTTCCACAAATTCCATTTAGCAGTTCTGTGGTGTTAATGGAAGATGTTGACAACGATAATGATCTAGACATCTTTGTTGGAAGCCGACAAATACCAGGTAAGTACGGTCACTCTGCTACTAGTTATTTGATGACAAATCTTGATGGAAAATTATATGATATTACAGAAAAATATGCACCAGACTTGATCAATATAGGTATGGTAACTGATGCAAAATGGATTGATCTAGATGGTGACAAAACCAAAGAACTCGTTATTGTTGGTGAATGGATGCCTGTCTCAATATTCAAATGGCAAAATCAAAAACTAGAAAATGTGACATCATCATATGGACTCGAAAATACAACCGGTATGTGGAATTGCTTACTTACTGAAGATATAGACCAAGATGGCGATCAAGATTTAATCGTTGGGAATATGGGACTAAATAATAAATATAAAGCAACACCAAAAGAGCCGTTTACTTTGTTTGTTGATGATTTTGACAACAATGGGTCGAGCGATGTTTATTTAGGTTATTATTCCAATGATGGAGTTTGCTATCCAGTTAGAGGTCGACAATGCTCATCCGAACAAATGCCGTTTGTTCAAGATAAATTTAAAGATTATGAATCTTTTGGAACTGCTTCAATACTTGATGTGTTAGACGAAAAAATTACTGAAAACAGTGTCAAAAAAGAAGCAAAATCATTTGCGCATACATATTTTGAAAACCTTGGAAACGCATCATTTAAAGCCCACGAATTACCAAAAGAATCACAAATTGCACCCGTTTTTGATATGACTTTTACCAATTTAGACCAAGATGAAAACAAAGAATTGTACCTAGTTGGTAATTTCTATGATCGTGAAGTCGAAACCACAAGAAGTGATGCAGGAATAGGCTCTATTTTGGAATGGAAAGATGGTACATTTAAGGCTGTTCCTTCAAAAAATATTGGAGAACTAGCCAATTACGATGCAAGATCAATGGAGGTAATATCTATCTCAACATCAAATTCATTAATTGCTATAGCAAATAATAACGCAAAAATGCAATTCTTTATCACCCAACATTAGTAGTCAAGCAACTCGACTCTAAATATTAAAACCGCATTTGATCTTACGCCTCCTGGAGGATTAGATCCATAGCCTAGTTCAGAAGGGATCAATAAGATTCCTTCACCTCCTCTAGACAATAATGGAATACCTTCGGTCCAACCGGCTATCACTTCATTTAATCCAAAGCTGATAGATTCATTATCATCATACGTTGTATCAAATATGACACCATCTGTGTATTTACCTTCATAGAGAACAGTAACAGTAGCATTACTAGCTGGGTGAGTGCCATCACCTTCTTTTGATATGACGTAATGTAAACCAGAGCTTGTTTCCATCGCATCCAAATTATTAATCTCAATATATTCTTTAATTTCTGTAATATTTAGCTGATGTACTTGGTCATTATCCGTACATCCAAAACAAAGACATATTGATAAAAGAAGGAATAATCTAAAAGAAGCTTGCATATTTTTGGAGTTCAAATTTAAATTTTACAATATTATAACTCAAATGTAAAAGTAAAATTATGGATAAACCAAAAATTGCAGGTAAAGCTCCCATCAAAGTAGAATTGGAAGCAGGTAAAAAATATGCTTATTGTACATGTGGTGAATCGGACAACCAACCATTTTGTAATGGAGCACACAAAGGATCCTCTTTTGTTCCTCAAGTTTTTGTCGCTGAAGAGTCTAAAACAGTTCACATGTGCACTTGCAAACAAACAAGCAATCCCGGATTTTGTGATGGATCTCATAAAACCCTTTAAATCATGAAAGGTAAAGTTGCATTAATAACTGGAGGGTCCAAAGGTATTGGACTGGCAATCGCAAAAGCATTGGTTGAAGAAGGTGTACATGTCGTTATTACTGCTCGATCCAAATCAGACTTGGATATTGCTTCTGCTAGCTTAAAATCGGACAATGCCACTACATTACCTGTTGTTTGTGATGTTCGAAATTACGAACAATGCGTTCAAGTGGTAGACCAAACAAATCAGCATTTCGGCCAGTTGGATTTTGTGATTGCCAACGCGGGAATTGGGCATTTTGCGTCGATTGAAGACATGAGTTCTGACCAATGGAACAGCACCATCGACACCAATCTTACCGGCGTTTTTAATACGATCAAACCAACCATTGAATTATTGAAAAAATCAAAAGGTTACATTTTCACCATTGCAAGTTTAGCTGGCACGAATTTTTTTCCTAAAGGGGCTGCTTACAATGCAAGCAAATTTGGTTTAGTTGGTTTTTCACAAGCGATTATGATGGATTTACGTCAATATGGAATTAAGGTTAGTACCTTAATGCCTGGATCGGTATCTACTTATTTTAATAATCATACCCCAAATGAAGAAGATGCTTGGAAAATCCAACCCGAAGATTTAGGTCAAATGATTATCGATTTACTCAAAATGCATCCTAGAACGTTGCCAAGTAAAGTCGAAATTCGTCCAAGTATTCCCAAGCCCAAAAGTTAATATTCGTCACTTATCTTGCTTTGAAGTCGCACTCGAGATATATTCAGATCGACTTAAATGTCATAATAGTAAGCATTTATCATAAAGCTTGTTATTTTTGAAGGTCAATAATTAACCAATTATGAGATTATTAGTACTACTTTCTGTTTTTCTTTTTGCTTTCCAGCAAATAAATGCTCAAACTTATCAACGAATCTTTCGTTCTGCGACTGATCGAAATACAAATACGATAGATGCAGTTCAGACATCCAATGGGACTACGTTTGTATTATCAGAGTTTAAAGAAACAATGGATGAAAGAAAAGGATTGATGCTAACGAAGCATAACCTAAAAGGAGATAACGAATGGAGTAGAGAGTTTTTTCTTCCGGATTCAATCCAAATAGAACGTTTTGGAGAAATGGTTTATAATACCAATGATTCTATTGCTTTCACTTGTGTTACAAACCAAAATGCCGGTTTTGGAAGAATTTTAATAAAAGGAAATAATCAAGGAATAGTGGATTGGTCGATTGCGCTAGGTGGTCTTACTCAAGATACGACAATGATTAGACCTACTTCGTTAGATGAAAGTCCTTTCGGAGGGTTTTATTCAGCGACAAGCGAAACGATTTCAGATACCATTCAATCGATGGTCCTATCACATATTGACGGAAATGGAAATATTACTTGGTCTAATAGTTATGAACCAATGGATACGATCAATAGTGAATTAGAATCTACGTTTATGGATTTTAGTTTGGAAGCAGACTCTACATTGTTAACTACAGGATATATTTCTAGAGGATCATCTAAAGGGTTTTACTTATCTAGATTTGATTCTCTTTCAAACTCATTATGGTCTAAAGCCTACTTTTTAGAAGGTGCATCGAATACAGCACCCCTTGATATGGTTGTATTATCGGATAGTAGTATTGTTGTCGTTGGTGTTTATGAGTTTATCTCAATCAAGGGATTTGTTTCAAGAATTAGCAAATCTGGTGACGTAATGTGGACTAAATATTTACAACAAGAAGCAGGTTCGCCTTTCGAACAAGTTTCTCTTGCTGAAGTAACACAAGGAAACAATGGCGATATTGTGGTTGCTGGGGTTTGCAGTAGTTTGTTGGGAGGAAAATTTGGTATGATTAGTACAAGTTTTGATCTAGATGGTAATCCACAATGGAGTCATGCTTTTAATAGACAGTCAGTCCGATTAATTGACCCAAATGTTACAGCAGATCTGCCTCCACATTTAAAATACAATAACTATGGAAATTTAATTGCGGCTTCCGATAATGGATACGCCCTTGTTAATTCTAGCATAGATCTTTTTGCTTTGATGCAAGAACATCCATTACTTATAAAAATGGATGACATAGGCCAAGCATTCTGTGAGGATACCATCTCTTTACCTTTGTTTGATATTTCTGTAATTACAGATACCCTTATTTGGAATGCATTAGACACAGGTTATGTTGCGCAAGAAATTGAAGTAACACATGCTGAGTATAACGGAATATCAGCACCTATTCTTGGAATTGAAGAAGTGGTTGTTTGTCCAAATCTTCCTATTGATACAATCCTTGACGCATCAATTGTAAACGCTGTTGCGTACCAATGGTCAACGGGAGATACTACAGCTATTTTGAATGTTACAGAAGAAGGCGATTACCCAGTTACTGTAACCCTTGATACAGAAGTTTGTTTTACTTTATGTGATACAGCAAAAGTATCTACCTATGATTCACTTACTGCTTTTATTCAAAATGTAGACCCTGCACTATGGTGTTCAGATCGAATTTTGGGCTTAGATGTATTGGCCGAAGGTGGATTAAAAGAATATAGCTACGAATGGAGCAATGGTGATACTGATGGAAATATAACATTCATAGATTCTGTAGATGTAAATACTCAATTCATTGTTACTGTAACAGATGAATGTGGACAAACAGCGAGTGTTTCTATTATTGTAGGTGATGATAATGCTAATATTCCTTTACCTGAATCTGCAAGTGTTCAGTTCAATGAAAGTGTTTATTGTAATTCTGATGAAGACAATCGGATTTACCAATTAGACTTATTTGTAACTGGTTCCCCTTATGATGAATCAACGATTGTTTGGAGTAATGGAGCAACAGGAGTGACAAGCGTCGATGTAAATGGACCCGGATTATACTCTGTCAAACTTAGAGATGATTGTAATTATGAAATTTATGATACCATTGAGTTTGATGTACCAGTAGCAGCACAAATTGATTTAGAATTAATTGAAAGCACTTGTTTTGAAGATATTCAATTAAATATTATCTCAGGAGATATTGAAGAAAATACAATCCAATGGAGTTCAGGACAATCAAACATAACGACGCTAGAAAACATTGATGAATATGGTATAACATATTATGTTACAGTAACGGATGATTGTAACTATACCATAGTTGATAGCATCTTTGTAGATGCGGCACTAGAACCAGTACCGCCTGTCATTACAACATCTCAATCTCAGTCTGCATGTGGTTCATTAATTTCCATAAATGTAGTAAGTGGTTCTTTAGAAGGAGCTACTTATGATTGGGGAGGAGCACCTTGTCAAGGTCCTAATTGTGAAATAAATGCCCTTGCCGATGGTTCGTTTATTTCTCCAGTTGCATTAACAATTACCGACCAATGTGGGTTTATAGTTACGGAAGTTATTGAAATAGATCCTTCTTTTTCACCTATACCTCAAGAAGTTACCCTTAATAAAGACTATGACTGTGTTTCAAACCTAATCACCCTGTCAATTACAGGACCATCAGTCACAGATGAATCTACAATAATATGGAGTTCAGGTCAAAATACAATTGCGACTGAAACATACAATGTGATTGTAAATACTCCCGGTATATACAGTGCTGCTTTTATCGGTGGTCAATGTAATTTAAATGTGCAAGGGTCAATTGAAGTTTTTGAAGAAGATTTTATAGACCCATCATTGGACATCGTATTGGATACAACCAACTTTTGTGAAAATGGGTTTGTTACACTAACTGCCGTTAGTAATACAGAGTTAATTTCTACAAATTGGGTGAATATTAGTACAAGTGAAACAATTGAAGTAGAAAAAGATACCATGTCACAGTTGTTTGTATTACAGGCACAAGTAGAAGGATGTGACTCTACGTTAACGAAATCAATTATCATTGATTCAACTGCTTTTTCAAAATGTGGAGGATGTATCGCATTTCCAAATATATTCTTTCCGAATATTAGAAACCTAGATCCAACAGGACCTACTATAACATTAGATAAAAAGTTTAAAGGTGTTTTACTTCCATGTTGCTCAGAAGATAATATAGAAGACTTTGAACTTTTTGTTTACAATGGATATGGAAACTTATTGTTTGAATCTAATGATCCAACAGAAGGTTGGGATGGCATTGTTGAAGGCGATATTATGCCTTCAGGTGTCTATATGTGGTATGCGAGCTGGGCAGTAGACGGTATTTCGTACAATAAAAAAGGCGACCTGACTTTGATGAGGTAAATGGACGAAGAACTTCAACATTATGATTTAATAATAATTGGTGCAGGGCCGACTGGTATTTCCTGTGCTATTGAAGCTGGGTTAAATGGGCTCAAATATCTACTCCTTGAGAAAGGTGTTTTAGTTAATTCTATCTACCGTTTTCCCACTAATATGACGTTCTTTTCTACGTCTAAAAATTTAGAGATAGCTGGTATCCCATTTATAAGTCACACTGACAAACCAACGCGAAAAGAAGCACTCGAATATTATAGACGATTGAATGATGCTTTTAATTTAAATATTCAATTTCAAGAAAAAGTATTAGATTTAAAAAAATCAACCGCTAAACATTATCAAGTTACCACGTCGAAAAAAAAGTACACAACAACAAATATTGTTATTGCAACAGGATTTTACGACTCGCCAAATTTATTAGGAATTCCAGGTGAAGAGCGATCAAAAGTTAAGCATTATTACGATGATGCTCATCCATACATAGGAATGGATATAGCCGTCATTGGTGCCGCCAACTCTGCTTGCGATGTAGCATTGGAAACTTGGTCAAAAGGAGCAAATGTAACTATGATCGTGCGTGGCGAGACTTTATACCAAAAAGTAAAATACTGGATTTTGCCTAACATAGAAAACAGAATAAAAGAAGGTTCGATAAAAGCACATTTCAATGCAAAAGTCTTAACAATCCACGAAAATGAAATTGAAATCGAAACAAAAGATGGAATTCATTTACTCAAAAATGATTATGTTTTAGCAATGACAGGATACCGTCCAGATACTCCTTTTCTTAAAAAAATAGGTATTACAATTGAAGATAATAATCTTGGAGTTCCATCATTTAACAAACATACTTTCGAAAGCAATTTGCCAAATGTATATTTGGCTGGCGTCATTCAAGCAGGCTTTAAAACAAGCAAGCTTTTTATCGAAAACACGAGAACCCACGCCAAATCAATCATATCCGCTATCTTAAACTAAGTGTTAAAATTTATTCTTCTTTAACAATTAACCTTCCATATATTCTTCATAATTTAACACTTTTCTAAACGTGCGGTTAAACTCTCATTAATTCATACTAAATCATTGCATTCCAACTAAAAAAGAGAAATCTTAACCTTATAAATCAAAACAAACGACTATGAAGAACTTATTTTTAATACTTGCGGCAACAATCTTCGTTTCTTCATGCGGTAAATTAAACAAACTTGTTGATGAAGGTCGATATGACGAAGCGATTTATCTGGCTACAAAAAAAATGAAAGGCGATAAAAACAAGAAAACGAAACATGTTCTTGCGCTTGAAGAGTCATTTAATAAAATGAACGATAAGGATTTACGTGATGCAAAATTTTTAGAGAATCAAGGAAATCCAGCAAATTGGGATAAAATTCATGGCATTTTCACTAGTATTCGAGAAAGACAAGATCTTGTAGCTCCATTTTTACCTTTAAAATCCAAAGATGGGTATTTAGCTACTTTCAACTTTGTCAAAGTTGATCCAATGATCATTCAAGCCGCTAAAAAAGCAGCTAGTTATCATTATGAAAAAGCCTTGACACTATTGGTGAAAGCTGAGCAAGGTAATAAATTGGCAGGTCGAAAAGCAATGAGTGAATTAAATGATGTAACCCAATATTTTTCATCATATAAAGATGTTGACGAACTAAAAACAAAAGCAATCTACTTAGGTAAAGAGCGCATTTTAGTCAATGTCGTCAATGAATCAAATATCATTATTCCAGCAGAATTTGAACGAGAAGTATTAAGCATTTCTGTGCGAGAATTGAATAATAACCTTAGAGAATTTTACCTAAATGATAGAGATAATATTGATATGTATGCTACACTACAGATCAGGAATATAGAAATTAGTCCAGAAAGAGAAACCATCAATCATTTCAATGAATCAAAAGAAATTCAAGATGGTTACGAATACGAATATGATTCAAATGGTAACGTCAAAAAAGACACATCTGGTAATGATATAAAAACAAAAAAATACATTACTGTTAGAGCACACGTTGATGAAATCTTTAGAGAAAAAAGGGCTATTGTTCAAGGCCAAATACAATATCTAAATAAACACACAAACGAAGTCGTCAATAAAAGACCTGTTTCTGTTGAATCAATATTTGAAGACTATGCCGTTTCATTTGATGGAGACCGAAGAGCATTAAACGATCAAACTATTTCTAGAATTAAAAGAAGACCTGATCCGTTTCCATCTGATTTTGATATGACTTTATTAGCTGCAGAGCAAGTGAAAATTGAATTAAAAAAGGATCTAAACCGGTTTTTTAAATAAACGATTGATGTTTTGACTTACACAAAACAATATGAAACATTTAAGAGATAGACTTCGTCTATCTCTTTTTAATTATATCGCGCTTAGTTTTAATAATATTCAAACCTATTGAAAAAAGACCTAACTACAATAACCACCGATAATACAATTGGTCAAATGCACTTCAAGTTCAATCCTTTGTTTGGGACTAGACCCGTTGACAAATTGATTATGGACCCAGCGAATGGAAGATAAAAAAGTAATAGAAGCAATTTTTGGATCAATAATTCTAAAATCATTCGACATTATGCCAGTATTGAAAATATCAAATATCCAAGATTCATATTGATGTCGTTCCTTTAAAAATAAATTTAATTTTTCATTCGAAAGATGTCTCCATTCATCTATTAAAAAGGCTGCTTGATAAGGACGTTCATAGCTGATTGTTACGTGGAGTTTTATAATTTCAATCAATTTTTCTTTGGGTGTTAATTCATTCCTCATCAACTTTTTAATCCCTTCATGAAATATTGCAGAAGTATCAAATAAACTTTGCTCTAAGATCGACTCTTTTGATTTTGTATAATTATAAATATTAGCAACATCGCACCCCATATTTTGAGCAATATCACGCATAGTAGTCGCTTTGTAACCCTTTTCATAGATCAATCTATGAGCAATTTTCGTAAAGTTAGCACGTCGATCCGCAACGGACATGATCATTATTTTATCTAAATATAGAAAACACAACATAGACTTTTGTATTTTACATCAACAATTGTTGATGTAAATCTAGAACTATGCCTATATATCATAAACAAGGAAATATTCCTCCAAAGCGACATACCCAATTTAGAAAACCAAATGGTGAACTCTATTACGAACAACTATTTGGAACCATCGGTTTTGACGGTATGTCTTCATTATTATACCACGTCAATAGACCTACCATGGTTAAAGACGTATTGAGATCAAGAGATGTAAGTCCTAATATTGCCGTTGATAAAAATATAAAAGCCAGAAAATTCGTTGGTTTTGATGCTGTTCCAGTAGATGATTTTTTAGAAAGCAGAAAACATCTACTTGTGAATAATGACATCAACATTGGAATCCAAGCACCTAAAAAATCAATGACCGATTATTTTTACAAAAATGCGGATGCTGATGAGATGCTTTTTATTCATAAAGGTACAGGAACATTAAAAACATTAGTTGGGAATATAAATTTTGAATATGGCGATTACTTAATCATTCCCCGAGGCATGATTTATCAAATGCACTTCGATACAGAAGATAATCGAATTCTATATGCTGAATCTTTTCATCCAATCTATTCTCCAAAGCGATATAGAAACTATTTTGGTCAAATGCTTGAGCATTCTCCATTCTGCGAGAGAGATTATAAACTACCAACCAATTTGGAAACACATGATGAAACAGGTGAATTTATCATGCGAATCAAAAAGCAAAATATGTTGCACGAATTGGTTTATACTACGCATCCCTTTGATGTGATTGGATGGGATGGCTATAACTTTCCATATGGGTTTTCTATCCACAATTTCGAACCCATTACCGGTCGTGTGCACCAACCACCTCCTGTGCATCAAACCTTTGAGACTTCAGCTTTTGTTATTTGTTCATTCTGTCCTAGAATGTATGATTATCATCCACAATCCATACCTGCACCCTATAATCACTCCAATATTGACTCGGATGAAATGCTTTATTATGTCGATGGCGATTTTATGAGTCGTAACAATATAGGACCTGGATATATTACTTTGCACCCAGGAGGAATTCCTCATGGACCTCACCCTGGTGCCTATGAAAGAAGTATAGGTCAAACAGAAACGGAAGAGCTAGCGGTTATGATTGATACCTTCAAACCGCTTAAAATAACAGAAGAAGCCTTAGCTTTGGACGATGGAAAATATTACCAATCTTGGTTAGAACATTAATTTTAAAGTCAAATATATAATGATGAATTGTTGGATTGAAGGATCAGAGAATACCAATTTTAGTATTTATAATATTCCTTTTGGAATTTATACAACAGAAGGGAGATCAAAGAGAATGTGTTCTGCTATTGGAGATAAAATTATTGACTTAAAAGTTGTAGCCATCCTTGGTGTATTTGATTTATTAAATATTCCAATGCCGATATGGGAAGAGGATTATATTAACGATTTCATGACCCTTGGAAAAGAAAAAACATCAAGAGTCAGAACATTACTTCAAGAAGAATTATCGAACCCTAATTCTGTATTAAAAACCAATGATCAGGTATTTATTGATAAGGACGCGGTTGAACTTCATTTGCCTATAAAAGTTGGTGATTACACTGACTTTTATTCAAGTATTGAACATGCTACAAATGTAGGAATGATGTTTCGAGATCCAGAAAATGCATTATTACCAAACTGGAAGCATTTACCTGTAGGTTATCATGGTAGAGCTTCTTCTATTATCGTCAGCGGACAAGATATTCATAGGCCCAAAGGTCAAACAAAACCTGCAGATAGACCGCCTATATTTGGCGAAAGCCAGCGTATGGATTTTGAATTAGAAATGGGTTTTGTTATTGGTAAACAAACAAATTTAGGTGACACTATCCCAACTAAAAAAGCATCAGAATATATTTTTGGAATGGTCCTATTTAATGATTGGTCCGCAAGAGATATCCAAAAATGGGAATATGTACCTCTTGGACCTTTCCTAGGCAAAAGTTTTGCTTCATCCATATCTCCATGGGTAGTAACACTTGAGGCATTAGAACCCTTTGCAGTCGAGGGACCCGTTCAAGACCCAAAAGTACTACCCTATTTACAATACTCCGGTAAGAAAAATTATGATGTAAATTTAAAGGTTTCACTTATTACCGAAAACGGTGATGAAAATATACTTTCTAGATCCAACTACAAATATATGTATTGGAATATGGAACAACAATTAGCACACCATACAATCAATGGTTGCAATGTAAATGTTGGCGATCTTATGGCATCAGGCACTATCAGTGGGAAAGATGAATCTTCTTTTGGGTCGATGTTGGAAATTACCTGGGCAGGTAAAAAACCGATAACTTTAAAAGATGGAACTACAAGAAAATTTATACAAGATAACGACAGAATTACGATGAAGGCCTATGCTTTTAAAGATGGAAAACGAGTTGGGTTTGGAGATGTAACAGCAAAAATTTTACCTTCTTTATAAGAAATCAAGAGATATTGCAGCAATTGAACGTCTTTGTGGTTTTGCACTAAACATTTTTAAACAAAATGAATCGTTTTTATACGTTACCAAAACTAATCCAGTGGTTTATTACGATCATAATGTTCATCATTGTGGTTGGAATTGTGAAAGGATGGCTAGATTTTGCCGAAGAAAATAAGCTGGGTTATTTACTTGTTTTTATAATTGTACCAATAATCCAATTTTTATTATCTCCTATGTATACTCTTTGTAAGGTTTTCAAATACCTTTCACCCATGCTATTGGTCTACATGCCAAATAAAAAAAAGTATGATATACATAATGGAACTTCTTTCGACTATTTGATGGTAATGAGAAATACTAAACCAGGTGTCCATTGGCGAAAAAAAATGTTGAAATTTTATCTTGAAGGCTTACTGCATATTATCGACGACATTGAAAAAGAAGTCCTCTCCAAAAAAATCGTTATCAAAGGGAGTTCTTACTTTTTTAGTGATCGAACAGCTAGAAGAATGGGTTTTGAACTTAGCAATACAGGACTATTCGAACGAGTTAATCTCATCCTAAATATGCTAGATATCATCTGGATGTATTCAATGACGCGAGGCAAATTCACTATTCCCAATTTGTTGAAAATGAAAACAGCAAAAATTACGGGAGAAAAACTTGTTGCAAACAAAGTCAAATTAAAAAACCTTCAAGCATATCTAACTAGTTAGTGATGCAACATCAATCTTGAGAGATCTGAACGATGTAAAAAATGCTAATTTATTTTTCTTGAACACCGAATGATATGTTCCGTCATTTTGTCTTTATCTTACGCAAAAGATGACAAAATTTCTTTGTTTCATCCGCTTTTATCAATTGGTTAGAAGTTTGCTACTTAATCAGTATTACCATTTACAATAATTATGACATACGATAATTTCACAATAAAATCCCAGGAATCTATTTTCAAAGCTCAACAGTTAGCTGGAAAACTAGATCAACAACAAGTAGATACAACACATCTTCTTCTTGCTATAATAAAAACAGATGAATCTATTCCAAAATTTCTTTTTCAAAAATTAGGAATATCGCTACCTGTATTGACTGAAAAGCTTGAAAAAGAAATAAAAAAATATCCTAAAGTTGAAGGAGAGCAAAAACAATATTTAACCAATGATTCAAATCAAGCGCTAAGTAGAGCTAAAAAATTAATGAAGGAGTTTGGCGATGAATTCATTTCTGTTGAATTGATATTAGTCGGTATTCTTGAAGGGAAAGATAGAGGTGCTACCTTATTAAAAGATATGGGTGCAACTTCTAAGGATATGAAAGAAGCAATCAATGAACTTAGAAAAGGAAGAAAAGTGACAGACCAAAACACAGACAATCAATACAATGCCTTAAAGAAATTTGCAGTCAATCTAAATGAACGAGCAGAAACAGGTAAACTTGATCCTATTGTTGGTCGAGATGAAGAGATACGTCGAATACTTCACATTCTATCAAGAAGAAAGAAAAACAATCCGCTAGTGATAGGTGACGCTGGTGTTGGAAAAACAGCCATTGTTGAGGGTATCGCTTGGCGAATTGTAAAAAAGGATGTACCCGAAAATATAGCTAGCAAAAAAATATTTTCGTTAGATATGGCTGCTTTAATTGCAGGAGCGAAATATAAAGGTGAATTTGAAGAAAGACTAAAAGCTGTTATCAAAGAAGTTAATGAATCGAATGGTGACGTTATTTTATTCATTGATGAAATTCATACACTTATTGGTGCAGGTGGCGGTAATGGGGCTATGGATGCCGCTAATATTTTAAAACCTGCTCTTGCTAGAGGCGAAATAAGAACCATTGGTGCTACAACACTCGATGAATATCAAAAATATTTTGAAAAAGATAAAGCACTCGTTCGAAGGTTTCAAACAGTTATCGTTGATGAACCTTCGATTGAAGATACCATTTCCATTCTGAGGGGAATTCAAGATAAATATGAAGTGTATCATAAAATTGATATTCTTGATGATGCATTAGTTGCAGCTGTAGAACTTTCTGATAGATATATTACTGAAAGAAAACTGCCAGACAAAGCAATTGATTTAATTGATGAGGCTGCAGCCAAATTAAGACTTGAGTTGGATTCAGTACCTGAAGAAATCGATGAGATGGAGCGTAAAGTACGTCAACTAGAAATTGAAAGGGAAGGAATTAAACGAGAAAAAAATGAAAAGAAACTTAAACTGATTACAAAACAAATTGCGGAAGCTAAATCTCAACTTGATAGCACAACAGCTATTTGGAAAAGTGAGAAAGAGATTGTTGATACAATCCAGGAAATCAAAAAACAAATTGAAGAATTTGAACTTGAAGCTGAAGTTGCCGAACGAAACGCAGATTTTGAAAAAGTAGCTAAAATTCGATATGGGGACCTCAAAGAAAAGGAAGCCATGCTGAAAGTTGCTGAAGAAAAATTAGATCAACTTCCTGAAGATAATCGGTTTACAAATGAAGAAGTTACTTCTAATGATATTGCCGAAGTTGTCGCTAAATGGACGGGTATTCCAGTTACTAAAATGATGAAAACAGAGCGAGATCGTCTCCTAAATTTGGAAGATGAAATCGGTCAACGATTAATCGGTCAACATGAAGCTGTAAAAGCAGTTTCCGATGCTGTACGCCGAAGTAGAGCGGGGTTGTCTGATGCAAATAAACCTATTGGTTCATTTATCTTTTTAGGACCAACAGGTGTTGGAAAAACAGAATTAGCTAAATCTCTTGCTGAAGTTCTATTTGATGATGAGAAAGCGATCACTAGAATTGACATGAGTGAGTTTCAAGAAAAGCATTCTGTATCAAGACTTGTAGGTGCACCTCCGGGATATGTCGGATATGATGAAGGTGGACAATTAACGGAAGCTGTAAGACGACGTCCTTACTCGATTGTATTGCTTGATGAAATCGAAAAAGCACATCCTGATACATTCAACATACTCCTTCAAGTTTTAGATGATGGCCGATTGACCGATAACAAAGGGAGAATTGCAAATTTCAAAAACACCATTATCATCATGACCAGTAATATGGGTGCTGAAACCATTTTGGAAAATTTTGAAGATCTACAATCTGTTGGTCCTGAACATGCTACTGAAATTATAGAAACAACTAAAATTGAAGTTTTTGATCTCCTAAAAGAGTCACTAAGACCAGAATTCTTGAATCGAATCGATGATAAAATTATGTTCTTACCGTTGAACAAAGAGGAGATAAAATTAATCGCTAAAATTTTACTAAAAAAACTAAGTAAAAATCTAGCAAAACAAGAAATGACCATTGAATTTACATCAACTGCTTTAGATTTATTAGCTGATTTAGGCTATGACCCACAATTTGGTGCGAGGCCTTTAAAAAGAGTAATTCAGAGTGAAGTAATTAATGTATTATCTCTTAAAGTATTAGCAGGTGATTTTGGTCCAGGCGATACCATTTACGTAGGAACAGACAAAAAAGGTTTTATCTTTTCCGAGAAAGAAATCAAATCAAAAGCTAAACCTACCATAGAGAAAAAGAAGCCAAAAAAATCGGACTTAGACAAACTTAAAAAAGCAACGAAAAGTTTAAATGACGAGATTGATAATGTAGATCCTTCAGAAAATTAGAATGATTCAAATTCATAAATTACAAGGGGAAGTGCAAAATTATTGTATTTCCTCTTTTTTTGTTTCCAAATTTATTCAACTTCCATAAAACAAATGATCTTTTTATTTAGATTAAATACAAATAAGTATTTTCTTTACAGTCCAATAACTATTAAGTGACTAACACTGCATTCAAAGAAGGAGAAAAAGCGATCGTAATAGAAATTCATGGAACTATGGAATTTCGAAATTTTCTGTTGGCAAACGGTATATCCATTGGTACCGTAATTACAAAAAACTACAGTCCATCTTTTTCTAAATTGACGAACTTTTCTGTAGCAGGCAAAATGATTAGCCTTAGAAATACAGATTTTTCAGCTATTGATTTGGCCAAAATATAAAAGATGAAAAAATTTGCCCTAGTCGGAAAACCCAATGCTGGAAAAAGTAGTCTTTTCAATTTACTTACGGGACTTAATCAAAAAATAGGAAACTATAGTGGTGTAACCGTCGAACGTAAAATTGGCCAATTTCAAGATTATGAAATTTCAGATCTACCAGGAATTAAAACCTTAAGATCTACATCGCCTGAAGAAAAAATAAGCAAAGAAGCAATCTTACAATACGCCAAAGATAAAACGCCAATACTATTTGTCGCAAACGGAATGCAGTTTGAAGATAATTTAATGTTGTTTTCGGAAATTGCAGATCTTCAAATTCCTTGCATTTTACTTATAAATTTTAAAGATGATCTAAGTAAAAACAAAATTGAAATAAATACTACAAGTCTTTCTAACACCTTAGGTTGCCCAGTATTGCTGATGAATTCTAGAGATGGTGACGGACTTTCGGAGCTTGAATATCACATCAAAAGAGATGGATTTAAAATACCAAATGCAATTTGTCGAAGTTTGTACGACTCATTTGAAAATGGTCTATTAGTAAATAGTTTTGAAAAAGATCTTGCGGCATCTGAAGCGAATGGCAAAAATGATCACGCAGAAGATTTTTTCAAAAGACAAAAAGTAATTTCTTCGATGATTCGAAGCTCTATTACTGAAATTAAGAATAGAGACAACTACCTTTCCCAATCAAAAAAATGGGACGGCTTTCTTTTACATCCAATCTTTGGATTGCTTTTTTTCCTTTTTACATTGCTTATTGTTTTTCAATCTGTATTCTATCTTTCTGGCTTTCCAATGGATTGGATAGACAGTGGATTTGGGAAATTAATAGAACTTGTTCAAACAAACATAAAAGTTGATTGGTTAGCAAGTTTGTTGAGTGATGGAATCATAGCAGGCTTAGGTGGTGTTCTTATATTTATACCACAGATAGCTATTTTGTTCTTCCTTCTAGGTCTACTTGAACAATCAGGTTATTTGTCACGGATATCTTTTCTTTCGAATCGATTCTTATCAAAGTTTGGCCTAAGTGGTCAAAGTGTTGTCCCATTAATGTCTAGTTGGGCATGTACTATACCCGCTATAATGAGTACGCGTATTATTAATGATCCAAAAGAAAGAATGGCCGTTATTATGGCATCTCCTTTAATGACATGTAGTGCCAGATTACCTGTTTATACAATATTAATAGCGCTTATATTTCCAGATCCAACTGCAGGCTTCTTTAACATGCAAGGAGTTTTGTTATTAGGTTTATATCTACTTGGATTAATCGCAACCTTATTGGTCGCTTTAATTGTAAATAAACGGTCAAAAATAAAACCTAACCCGCTTTGGTCATTAGAATTGCCTATTTATAGGTTTCCAAATTGGAGAAATGTATTTTACAATATGTATCAAAAAACAAAAACTTTTGTTTTAGATGCGGGTAAAATTATTTTTATCGTTTCAATTATCCTATGGTTTTTAGCAAGTTTTAGCCCTAAGAGTGAGACTTTTATCGAAAACGAATATCAATCTCAATTGTTACTCGAACAAAAAGATACACCTATATCATTGGAATCTATTGCCCTAGAATATTCATATGCGGGGTATTTAGGAAAGGTTATTGAACCGGTAATAAAGCCATTGGGTTACGACTGGAAAATAGGTATAGCTCTATTGTCTTCATTTGCAGCAAGAGAGGTATTTGTCGGGTCTTTAGCTACCATTTATAGTGTAGGGTCAGAAGAAGACGCTTTAATAAAAACGAGATTAAAAAATGAAATCAACGGTAAAACAGGGCAACCTAGATTCAATGTTGCTACCTGCGTTTCCCTTTTATTATTTTATGTTTTTGCGTTACAATGTATGAGCACTGTTGCCATTGTACGTCGAGAAACAGATAGCTGGTTTTATCCAATCTTCCAATTTGTAGGCATGTTTATCCTAGCCTATATTGCTGCATTATTTGGTTATCATTTATTTCTTTAAAGCAAGGTTACGTCCCCTACGAGTGTTTTTCCCTCAGATACAATCTTATAAACATAAACACCAGCTACCGCCTTTTCCCCTTTATAGTTTCCATTCCAACCTTCTGTTGGGTCATTCATTAAGAAATTATCATTGATAAAAACAAGTTCGCCCCATCGATCATAAATTTCCATTACATCTACCAATCTGTTTTCATCCGATTGTGGAAAAAAAGAATTATTCGGACTATCTGCGATAACAGAAAGCACATTAGGAATAAAAATGTCAATTTCTATTTCAAAAACTTCGATCAACAATGAAGTCGTATCCATACACCCAAAAATATCAGTCAAGGTAATGGTATACGTTTGATTTGAATTTATATTACCTAGCTCAACTTCAAGGCAATTGTTGCATGGTTCATTTAGTGGTGGTGTCCATGTAATATCGGCTATATTTTCAGGCATTACATTTGTGTTAAGATTTACAGTAATACTTTCTCCAACAGCAATTAGGTGACTTAATTCTAGATTTTGTACAAAAATTGAATCTGGATTACTCAAGGTAATAGTGGTATCTAATCCACATCCCAAATCATCTATAACATTAATCAAATAAGAACCTGACATTAAGTTTTCAAAATTTCCAGTATTATTCGAAATTCCATCTAAGGTGTAGGTAAATGGTGCCGTACCCCCGCTATTTACCACAAGGTTTATGAATCCATCATTACCATTAAAGCAATTTGGTGGTCCATTAACTTGATTGAATCCAGCTGGAATATTATTATTTAAATCTACAAAAACACTATCAATGGCTAAACACCCATTCGAAGCATCCACAATTTCAATATAATACCATCCGGCTGCATTTACCGTTGGCGTTAATGTCTCCAAACCATCAACAAAAGAACCACTTGTAGTGGACCATTCAAATGTAATCATAGATGTATTTTGAGTCCCTGAAGCGTCAAGAAAAGCAAGCGATTCTCCGCATGGTAGTATAATGTCTTCACCGGCATCTACAAATGGTTGATTTATATTTTGAAAAACTTCGATCGTATCTATATTCGTACATCCATTTGTTGTATCAATCGCTTGAAGTAAATAAATTCCTGCTTCATCTTGCTGAAATAGGGTCGATGTTTCACCTGAAATAGGATTCCCATTTAAATCAAGCCATTGGTATACGATATTTATCCCAGATTGAGAATTACTTCCATCGATTATAATAAAATCTACAGCACAATTAAGGGTATCAGGAGATTGAATATCTACAATTGGATATTCAGTAAGATTTTCAATAACTATATTATCTGTACTCATACATTGGGTTATCGTATCCAATGCAATAAGGGTAATCATTAAATCTGAACCATCATCAATAGATATTGAGTTCGCAATTGTTGTATCAGCGCCAATCACCCAAATATTAAGTACACCATCTTCAGTAAAAGCATTTGACAAATTTATAAGATCGATTGAGCAATCTAAAATATTGCCAGGATCTGCATAAATAACAGCTTCAGGAGCATTTGTAATATCTTGAACGACCACCACATCTTGGTCAATACAATCTTGGATTAAATCGGTAACAACTAATGTGTATATACCGCCATCTGAAGTTATAAAAGTAGGATCTGTTGAAACAATATCTCCAATTTCATTTACCCACTCTATTGTATAATCAGTACCAAATGAAGTATTACCTCCTCCAATCATTACACTTGTAATTTCACAGTTGATCATAAGGTCGTCACCAGCATCAGCTTCTGCGGTACAATCACAATTGGGAGGCAATGCCTCAATTGAGGAAGAACATCCTGAATCGGAGTTTTCGACAAAGACTGTTATCGATGAACCTAAATCAATATCCCTTATTTCATAAAACCCATTTACGAAATCTATATCTGTGATCCCTTCACTATTTGTAATATTGTCACCGTCAGCTGTAAAAAAGACGCTATAAGATTCACCCTCATCATCACACTCTATGCTTTCAATGATTATCGTAGGGTCATCATTTAAAACCACCGTAATTTCGGCAGAATCGATACAATTGTTTTCATCTGAAACAGTAACACCATATTGACCACCTAAAACCTCAATTGTGGATGTATTTTCGGTGGTAGACCATTCATAACTTTCAAATAACGTATTTGTTGAAAGAATAGATTGTTCATCTTCACATAATAGATTATCACCCATTATTTCAACATTTGGATTGTCAAATAAAGAAACCGTTACTTCGATATCTCCGGTGCAAATACCTGAAGCATCAGTTACGGTTACTGAATAAATCCCCGCTTCATATACGACAATACTTTGATCTCCCGATCCAGTACTCCATTGATAAATCATAAACCCATTACCTGCATCCAAAATTGTTGAATCTCCATCACAAAAAGCTAAACTCCCTGTTATTTGAGGCATTAAATCCTCCTCAATAGTCACCACAATACTCGTTTGACCAATACATCCATTCTCATCAACAACGGTAACCATGAAAGTTCCTTCATCGGTTACTGTAATGGTTTCTGTGGTACTATTAGCATCATCGTTCCATTGATAACTTATATACGTATTTGCAAGCCCTAAAACAGATGAACCTCCTATACAAAAGGTTGTCGAACCTGTAATTTGGGGATCAGGACTTTCATATACATTTACTTCAATCTCGTCAAAAGCAGAACATCCATTAGTATCCATAATTACAACCGAATAAATACCTGCTTCGGTAACTGTAATTGTTTGTGTAATCGCTCCATTATTCCATAGGTAACTATCCCAAATACCTGCATCAAGCACCGTTGATTCAAGTACACAAAGAGTGGTATCTCCTGAAATCTCAAATGACAAGGTCTCAATAATTTCTACAAATACATCATTGGTCGATTCACAACCATTACTACTTAATCCAATAACAGAATAAGACCCTTGATCTACGACTTCTATTATAGGTCCTATCTCTCCTGTTGACCATACATAAGATGCAAAACCAGAACTAGCTGTTAAAGTTGTTGTTGTTCCTTCACAAATCGTCAACACACCAGCAATCTCGATTGGTAAAGCTTCTACAGTTAAAACCTCAACGGTATCTGATCCAGAACATCCAGAGATATCCATTACTGTAACACTATATTCTCCCGCAGTAACTTCTATGAATGTGGTCGTTTCCCCAGTAGACCATTCATAATCAGCAAAACCACTACCAGCATCTAAGATGGTTGTTTCTCCTTGACAAATATTTAATTCTCCTGAAATATTAGGTTGCAGATCTGTTTCTAAGGTTACAATAATTTCAGCAAATCCTTCACAACCATTTTCGTCAATAACGATTACTGAATAGGTAGCTTCTTCTGTAACCGTAATCGATGATGTCGTGCTGTTCAGATCATCATTCCATTGATAAGATACATAATCATCAAAAAGTTCAAGCACTGAAAATCCTCCTTCACAAAATGAAGTCGAACCTACAATAATAGGAGTAGGATTATTAATGGTATTAACAGAAATAGACCCTACACCTTCACAACCAGTGTCATCTGTAACCGTTACAGTATAAACACCAGCTTCGGAAACAGTTATGGTTTGAGCATTTCCTCCTGTGCTCCAAATATAAGTTTCCCAATCTCCGGCATCTAAAACGGTTGTCGACATTTCACAAATTTGATCATTACCAGTAATTTCAACATCCAATGTGGTTCCAACTTCAATCGTACATTCTGTACTTGAAAAACACCCTTCTGAATCCGTGACGGTAAGACTATATGTACCAGATTCGTTGACTGTAATATTTTGATTTGTAAGCCCATTGGACCACTCGTAGGTATAACCTGGTTCACCCGATAAAGTAACCGTTCCTCCTGCACAAATATCTCCACATCCAATAATAGATATTTCGAATGGCGGATATTCAATGACGGTTACTTCATTTTCACCAATACAACCTGTGAGATCTGTTACAGTAACAGAATAGGTTCCTATACCTACATCTATTGTCGAAGTTATTTCTCCTGTTGACCAAATGTATGTAGCAAAAGTGCTACCTACATCTAACGTAGTCATTCCACCTTCACATACACCTAGTTCACCTGATATGGTAGGATTTAAAACATCATCTATAATAACATCAACACTGGCGTCACGTTCACAACCATCACTATCGGTAACCGTAACAGAATACATTCCTGCGGTTGTAACAGTTATCGTTGGAGCAGTGCCACCGGTACTCCACAAATAAGTACCAACACCATCGGTAGATAAAACAGTGGAACTACCAGTACAAATACTTAAACTTCCTAAAATGGAAATACCTGGCTTTTGCGTGCCTTCACACGAACAAATATTACCTAAACAATCAATAACACCTTCATCATTTTCAGTACAAGGATCTCCATCATCACATGTTGTAAAACTAGGTGCTTCTACAACATATATCTTACTAGTAGATATTGGCCCATTACCGCAATCATCTGTATACATCCAAGATCTTATTAAAGAACCTCCAATACAAGGATCTACACTCCCAATATCTACAAAAGAAACAAAGGTGTTATCATTACAGTTATCCATTACTTCCAAGTCTTCAACAGTTGGAATTTCATTGACACAAGTAACATTTTCTGTTGTATTTGGTAAACTTACCCATTCAGGATTTTCAAAATCGACTAATGTAAGCGTAATTTGGTGAAATAACATTTCACCACAATCTGTATCGTATTGCCAAGTAACCGTTTTTGAATCTCCGCAGTTTATTAATGAACCTTCTTCTATTGGAGGGATAGAACCTTCCTCAATGCAAAATATTTCCATTGAACTATTAGAATAATTTAAATCCTCATAGATTGGTTCAGTATCTTGACCACAAACCAAATTAAGATTGGAAGGAAGAGAACTTGTCCATACTGGGTCTGGTTTTATAATATCAATTACTTGTGTTTCTGTTACGGAATTTCCACATAAATCGATTGCCTCCCACGTGCGCTCTATTTGAATATCACAAAGACCATTTTCTAAAATAACTTCACCAATATAATTAATGGTAATATCTGTAACACTTGAACAATTATCGACAACAGATACTGCACCGATTGGTGGTATCGACTCACACGACTCCATCATGTCTTCAGGAATCGTTAAAACTGGCGGTTCTAAATCTGGCAATACATTAAATGATGTTGATACCATTTCTTCATTTCCACACTCATCACTAGCCGTCCATATATAGTTTATCATATATCCTTCACAAATATCTTCAACAGGTAAATCCATAGTCGGTATAACCGTTACAATGCCACAATCATCTGTTGCCGTTAGGTCTTCAAATGGTGGTAATGCATCACCACAGTTTTGATCCGGAATGGGTGTTGGCGGGTTATCAAAAACAGGAGCCCCAGCATCTCCCAATACGTCAAACATTATAGAAACCATGTCTGAATTACCACAGTCATCTTCAATCAACCATTCATGTGTAATCGTGTATCCATTGCAAATATCTTCGGTAAATGTCTCAGTAGGTGTAATTGTGACATTACCACAATCATCTGAACCCGTCAATATCTCTTGAACAGGAATCGGCTCACCACATAACACATCTGCAATAGGTGCAGGAAGATTGTCAAATGTTGGAGGACCAGCGTCACCCAATACATTAAACATTATGGAAACCATGTCTGAATTACCACAGTCGTCTTCAATCAACCATTCATGTGTAATCGTATATCCATTGCAAATATCCTCTGTAAACGTTTCTGTAGGTGTAATTGTAACATTACCACAGTCATCCGACCCAATCAATGTCTCTTGAACAGGAATCGGCTCACCACATAACACATCTGCAATAGGTGCAGGAAGATTGTCAAATGTTGGAGGACCAGCGTCACCCAACACATTAAACATTATGGAAACCATGTCTGAATTACCACAGTCATCTTCAATTAACCATTCATGTGTAATCGTATATCCATTGCAAATATCTTCGGTAAATGTCTCAGTAGGTGTAATTGTGACATTACCACAATCATCTGACCCAGTCAATGTCTCTTGAACAGGAATCGGCTCACCACACAGCACATCTGCAACAGGCATAGGTGGATTGTCAAAAGTAGGAAAAGATGTGTCCGGTAAAACATTAAATACAACT
This sequence comes from uncultured Saprospiraceae bacterium, assembly GCA_937924805.1. GTDB lineage: Bacteria > Bacteroidota > Bacteroidia > Chitinophagales > Saprospiraceae > JAHDDO01. Next base: position 24,367 of record CALDTZ010000004.1, on the reverse strand, counting down.
GTTGTCATATCCATATTGCCACAATCGTCTTCAATTAACCATTCATAAGTTACTTGGTAACCATTGCATAAATCTTCAGTAAAATCTTGGTTCATTGTAATTGTAACATTGCTACAATCATCCGTACCAGTTAAAACCTCTTGAACAGGAAACGACTCTGTGCACAAAATATCAGCTATTGGCAGTGGTGGATTATCAAAAACTGGAGCTTCCGAATCTGGTAAAACATTAAAAACAACAGAAGTCATATCCGAATTTCCACACTCATCTTCAATTAGCCATTCATAGGTAACCGGATATCCATTACAAATATCCTCAGTAAAACTTGAGGAAGGAGTAATTACTACATTTCCACAATTATCTATTCCTGAAAGTAATTCTTGATCAGGGAAGGCATCATCACAATTAATATCAGATATAGCCGTCGGTGGGTTATCAAAAGTCGGAAGCACCAAATCTGTAATAGTAATCGTTTGTATAAAATCTGGTAAAATATTACCACAATCATCTGTTACACCAGACCAAGTTCTAATAAGTATATCACCGCAAGTCATTGGCGGATTATCTCCACTTAATGCAGGGGAAACAGGACCTCCTATAATACTACAAGGATCTGCTATTCCATTCGAAAAAGTTAAACCTGGAGCATCAGGAATTGGATCACCACAAATAACATCAATATTATCTTCTGGAAGGGGTTCATCCCAAGATGATGGTTCTAAAGGTGGAATAATAATATTTAGCGTTTCCGTCGCAGTATTATCACATTGATCTGTAATAGTATACTCAAAAGAAATGGTACCTCCATCACAAATAGTTGGAACTGATGCTGTTGTTTCCGTTCCAGGTATACTGCCGCCAACGGCATCACAATTATCCGTCCATGTAGCATCATCTATGGTTGTATTGTCTAAATAATCTTGATAACACGTAGGTGTAGGAGCAGGTGGCAAAACAATATCAGGAGGTGTAGTATCCTCAACCGTTAATGTTAGTTCTTCTGCATCACAACAATCTATATCAATATCACAACTTAATGAGCTATATACATCACCAACCATAGGGATAGAAGCTGAACCATCCGTTAAATAATTGTAACTAATAAAGGTAAAAGTTCCACATTCATCTGCTGTAAAAGTGAACTGCCCTGCACCATCTATAGGTCCCGTTTCTACAATGGTACCATCTGGACCAACTACAATATAAACTTCAGTATATGGTGCTGTATCATTAAAGTTAACGATTGTTCCTGTGATTACTTCTCCTGGGCAAGCAGGATCTGGAGTACCACTTATATCGCCTGCTTCAGCTTCACAACATGGCTCAACATCTACAGAGTATGTCCCCGATATTTCATCACCACAAGCGATATCAACGGTAACTGTGTAGTCTGTATCTTCTGTAGGACAAACTTCTATCGTAGATGTTGTTTCTCCTGTCGTCCATAAATAACCGTCACATCCAGTTCCTGCATCAAGGGTATAACATTCCCCAGGACAACCCATAAAAGCATCTTCTGGCACTTGAACTCCTGCGGCATTTATCGTAATTGGGTATGTGATTTTGTAAAAACAACCGATCGCATCATCCCAAGATCCAGATTCTCCATCATTCGTAAGGAAAAAAGTAATTTCTTCTGTCTGAGTGCCTGCTTCATCTGGACAATAAGTTAGTTCAAAACTAAAATCTGGGCAATCAGAACCTTCACAATTTATTCCCCAGTTATCATTTGGGCTATCACAAAAATCACATTCAATATCTCCCCAGAACCAATCCCAACAACTACAGCTAGATTCAAAATCGGCGCCGACGTCACAGTCATCATAAAAATACCCATCTGTATATGTATTACCAGAGCAATCTCCAGTCACAGACCCATAATATTCCCATCCTGTACCTAAAGCACCAACGGATCCCGAACTCCAACCACCACTAGAAGAAAAAGAAACTCCGTGGATCCATGCATCATCTGATGATCCTTGAACCCAATCATAACTTAACGTTATTTCCATGGTGATTTCACCACAACCAGTCGCTGTTATTTCTAGACTTGAACCTTCGTTTTCATCTCCATTAGGAGAAACAGAAGTAATAGTTGATGTACTAATATCAATAGTTGCACCAGTAATACTTGTAATTTCTCCTAGTGCATCATTAAGCTCACAATCATCTTGACTATATAACGTTGGGAGTGAACATATTAAGAACAATGAAAGAATGAGACTTTTACTACAAAATATATAGTTACAAGCACGGTTGTCTAATACCTTTTCAACAGTTAGTTTTCTCATATAGCAATAACTTCAAATCATAAAAAACACAGCTATAGTAGCTCATGCTTATTGTCATTGCTCTATAATGGTTTAACTTAGGATTAATAAATTACTATTTAATCTTGTATCATCAAAGATTAACCATAATATATTCTGAATTATGGCAAAAAACCCAATTATATGTAAGTATGTTGTTATATAAAAGGGGACTTTTTATAAAAAAAACGTCCACCTTTGGGAAAGGCGGACGCATCAAAACAAAACGAAAAACCAACTTTATTATTAACAACAATTTTGGCAAATTGTTATATATCTTTTCTAATTTTTACATTAATTTCTTTCTCTTTATTATTTCTAATTATTTTCAGTTTCATCATATCGCCTACTTTCGTAAAACGCATTTCTTTGGTGATATCTTCAAAATTATTGACCTCTTTTCCATTTATACCAATAACAACATCACCTGGTAGAATACCTGAAAATTGTGCTCCGCTACCTGGTATTACTTCTGCCACATAAATACCTTTTGTAGCTTGAATATTTTCTTGCTTTGCCAACTCTGCATCCATATCAAAACCTTGAATACCCAAATTCGCTCTTTCAATATTACCATTTTCAATAATATCATCAACTATTCGCTTAGCCAGACTAGAAGGGATTGCAAATGAGTATCCAGCAAAGACGCCTGTTGGTGTTGCAATCGCTGTATTTATGCCGATCAAATTTCCACTAGCATCCACAAGCGCACCTCCACTATTTCCTGGATTTACTGCTGCATCTGTTTGAATAAATTCTTCAATCGTTTTTTTACCTTCAATCAAATCTAAATCTCTTCCAAGTGCACTTACGATACCTGCTGTTACGGTTGAACTTAAATAACTAAATGGGTTACCAATTGCTAAAACCCATTCGCCTACTTTGACATTTTCCGATTCAGAAAAAGAAAGTGTTGGCAAATCACTTGACTCAATTTTAATGACAGCTAAATCACTACTTGGATCTGTCCCAATCTTTTTAGCCATAAATTCTCTCCCATCTGGCAAATTGACCTTTAATTCATCTGCAAAACCAACCACATGATTGTTTGTAACAATGTATCCATCTTCTGAAATAATAACTCCAGAACCAGTTCCTTGTTTTGGTGCCAAAAAGTTTTGTCCAAAAAAATCACCTAGTCCAAAAAAATCATTTCCAAAAGGATTTTGTCCTTGATTTCTTTTCGATTGAAATCTCTGTTGAGCTAATTGATTACTTTCTGCAGCAGATATATGTACAACTGCAGGTTTTGATTTTTCAGAAGCTTCCACAAAATCAAATGGTTGTGCATTTGTAGCGGAAACATTTGTGAAAATCGCTTTTGGTTCTGCTTGTTGAATTATTTCATGATTCGATTTAAATCCACTAATCAATAAAAATGAAAAAGCACCTCCAATCATTCCGGCTATTACATATAATAAGATTTTTTGCATAGGATCTATATCTTAAATTAATTATCGATTTAGTAATAGGAAAACGACATTCGATTGCTTTAGTTACGTTGTTAATTATGTTTAACAATACATTAACAAGCGTTTGAGATTAAAGTATTTCTTACCTTTGCACAAAGTAAATGAAAGACTTTATTGATATATGAAATATCTTATACTTCTTGGATTGGTATACATAAGCTACAGGCTTTTTTTTAACAATAGTCAAATTGAAGGCAAACAGAATAAAGACGATCAATTAGAATACACAGATTATGAAGAAGTCGAGTAAAGTCAAAGTATTGGTCCACAATAAAAGTTGGATGCTTACTTATAAACCACCTACCTTTCCTTGTCAAGAAGATAAAACTAAAGATCCAGATTTATTAAAATTAGTTGAAGAAATTGCAGGTAAAAATCTTCATTTAGTAAACCGATTAGATAGACCAGCTAGTGGTTTAGTATTGATGGCTAAAAAAGGAAAGGCTACCAAATATTATCAATTTATACATAGACTAAGAGATATCGAAAAACGCTACATCATTATTACTGAAAAAGCGGATATTCCAAAGTCAGGCACTTTAGAAAATATTCTAAGTCATAATAAAAAGATTAATAAGGCATTTGTCGAAAAGACAAAAAAGGAAAATGGAAAAAAGTCAATACTTTCTTATGAAATAATAAAAGAGCTAGACAATTATTATGTGATGGATGTAAAATTGGAAACTGGAAGGTTCCATCAAATTAGATGTCAAATTGCACACTTAGGCTGCCCTATAAAAGGAGATGTAAAATATGGTGCTAGAAGATCGAATAAAGATCGTAGTATCTTTCTACATGCATATGAAATGACTTTCGTGCCTTACAAAGACAAAGAAAAAAGTACTTACTACCACAGGCCTCCCTCAAATAGATTGTGGGATATTGCTTGGGAAACCATTAAAAAAGTCAGACGTGATAGAGAAAAATAACAAAAGAACAGATGTAAATACAATCGGCGAGTTTGGGTTAATTAATAGAATTACTAAAAACTTTGCACTAAAGCAAAAGACGAGTATTCTAGGGGTCGGAGATGATGCAGCTGTTTTAGATTTTGCTGATGTCAAAACAGTTGTAAGTACCGACATGTTAGTAGAAGGTATTCATTTTGACTTGATGTATACACCCCTTAAGCATTTGGGTTATAAAGCAGTTGTTGTTAATCTTTCTGACATTTACGCGATGAATGCAATTCCTTCTCAAATCACCTTTTCGTTGGCGTTTTCTAGCAAATATTCAATAGAGGCTATTGAAGAATTATACGAAGGAGTTAAATTAGCTTGTGATTTTTACAATGTCGATTTAATAGGTGGTGATACAACTTCTTCACCTAAAGGAATGACGATTAGTGTTACTGCGCTAGGGTACACATCTGAAGGTTTGCTGACAAAAAGAAATGGGGCTAAAGTTGGGGACATTATATGTGTTACAGGGAATCTTGGAGCTTCATTTTTAGGTTTACAAATATTGGAGCGGGAAAAACAGCTATTTCTTAATCAACCTGGAATCCAGCCCGAATTAGGAGATGCTCAATATTTAATAGAGCGACATTTAAAACCTGAAGCTCGAAAAGATGCTATTGAATATTTTTTCAAACATAAATTTACACCTACCTCAATGATTGATGTTTCAGACGGTTTAGCCTCAGAGCTTTTCCATATCTGCAAATCAAGCGGGGTTGGAGCATTTATTGAAGAAAACAAAGTACCTATCCATACAGATGCTCAAGTTATGTCTTTAAAATTTAATACTGATCCAATTACTTGTGCATTAAATGGTGGTGAAGATTATGAATTACTATTTACAGTGAATGAAAAGGATTTGGAAAAAGTAAAATATATGCCTGACATTTATATTATTGGTGATATTGTCGATGAAAAAGATGGAATTAAACTGCACACATCAGGTGGAAACATTCATGATATTAAAGCACAAGGATGGAATCATTTTGATTCTTAAGGCAAGAAATTTAAATATTTATAATAAATACCAAAACGCATTCGCATAGATGTTGATCTAATTCATTTATCTTTCAAGATTTATAAAGAAATCGACTACAAAATTGATGACAAAATCAGAAAGTCAAGAAATGACTAAAGAGTTTGAAGCGATTAAGAAATTCATTCACATAAAAGGTGCGAATGCTAATAATCTTAAAAACATTGAGATTAAAATCCCGAAAAACAAACTTATCGTCGTAACAGGTTTATCCGGATCCGGGAAGTCTTCATTAATCATGGATACATTATATGCGGAAGGCCAGAGAAGATATGTTGAAAGTTTATCTTCCTATGCTCGCCAATTTATGAGCAGAATGAAAAAACCTCAAGTCGATTTTATAAAAGGGATAAGTCCAGCAATTGCTATTGAACAAAAGGTAAGCAATAGTAATGCCCGTTCTACGGTAGGATCATTGACTGAAATTTATGACTATTTGCGATTATTGTTTGCTCGAGTTGGTATTACGATAAGTCCAATTTCTGGTAAAGAGGTAAAACGACACACGATCACAGATGTTGTATCTTATTTGTTAGCTCAAGAGGTAGGTACGAAAATTCAATTGTTTTTTCCGATTCCAAATGTATATCAAGATCGTAGTCTACTTAAACAATTGGAGTATCTGATTCAAAAAGGATATAGTAGAATACAGTATAAAAAAGAAATTATTCATATTGAAGACTTTATCGAATCGAAAAATAAAGAATTAAAAAAGACCTTAAACGAATTAAAATCGACCTACTATGTATTGGTTGATCGATTCGTAGTAAATGATGATGAAGAAAATCAAAAAAGAATTGCTGATTCCGTTCAAACTGCATTTTATGAAGGTTCTGGAGAATGTCTTCTACAAAATTTAAATGGAAAATCTAAGTCCTTTAATAATCGATTTGAATTGGACGGAATGACTTTTCTTGAGCCATCACATCAGTTATTCAATTATAACAACCCTTTTGGAGCTTGCCCAAAATGTGAAGGTTACGGTCAAATATTGGGCATCGATCCAAAAAAAGTGATCCCTAACGAAGAATTATCTGTTTACGACAGTGGAATCGCTTGCTGGACTGGAGAAAAGTCTAAATGGTACAAAGAAATGTTCATATTAAATGGGTCGAAAATTGACTTTCCTATTCATCGTCCAATTAAAGATTTAACCCCCACAGAATATGAACTTCTTTGGGAGGGAAACGAAGATATTGACGGAATCAATCACTATTTTCAAGAGTTAAGTGAAAAAAGTTACAAAATCCAAAATCGAATTATTATGGCGCGGTTCAGAGGCCGCACCAAATGTTATAACTGTAAAGGTGGTCGATTAAGAAAGGAAGCTCAATATGTATTTGTTGGAGGAAAAACACTCACAGAGCTGGTGCATTTACCGATTATTGAGTTGCAAGTTTTCTTCAAAAAAATAAAATTAACTAAATATCAAAAACAAATTGCGAGTCGAATATTAATAGAAATAAACAATCGAATTGACACAATGAATGATGTAGGTCTATCCTACTTACACCTAAATAGGGTTTCATCAACCTTAAGTGGAGGTGAAACACAACGTATTAATCTTACTCGAACTTTAGGTAGTAATTTGACCAATGCTCTGTATATTCTCGATGAACCAAGTATTGGGTTGCACCCAAAAGACACGGCTAATATGGTTAAGGTTTTAAAAAATCTAAGGGACATGGGTAATACTGTCATTGTCGTAGAGCATGAAGAAGAAGTCATTCGAAAATCAGATTATATTATTGATGTTGGACCAAAGGCAGGTTCACACGGCGGTGAAATTGTATTTGAAGGTTCTTATGCTTCATTTATAAAAAAGGCTGATACGCTTACTGCGAAATACTTGAGAGGTGAAATGGAAATCGAACTTCCTGATGTAAGAAGACGATTTTACCAAAAAATTGGATTAACAGGTATGCGACAACATAACCTCAAAAATATAGACATTACTTTTCCATTAAATGCGTTTACTGTGATAACTGGAGTTTCTGGTTCTGGAAAATCTACACTCGTCAAACATATTTTATATCCTGCACTAAGTGCTCATTTACAACAAGCGACTAATAAATCAATTGGGAAATACAATACCATTGAAGGTGATATTAATTCAATTGATATTGTTGAATTTATTAATCAAAACCCTATTGGAAAATCATCTAGATCAAACCCGGTCACTTATGTAAAAGCATTTGATTCTATTAGAAGACTATTTTCTAGACAGCAAGCTTCTTTTATCAAAGGGTTTGAACCAAAGCACTTTTCTTTTAATACTGAAGGAGGAAGGTGTGAAGCTTGTAAAGGAGATGGACATATAACGGTAGAAATGCAGTTTTTAGCGGATGTTCGATTGGTCTGTGATGATTGTAAAGGGAGGAAATTTAAAGAAGAAGTCCTTGATGTCCGGTATCATGATAAAAACATTTTTGATGTACTTTCTATGACCGTCGATGACGCATTAATGTTTTTTCAAGATATCAGAGATGTTCATGCTAAATTAAAACCATTATCGGATGTTGGTTTAGGTTATGTTCAACTTGGTCAAGCTTCAAGTACCTTGTCTGGTGGTGAAGCACAAAGAGTGAAATTGGCTTCATTCTTAGGAAAAGATAAATATGCCGAGAAAATACTTTTCATCTTTGACGAACCAACTACGGGTTTGCACTTTCATGATATAGAACAATTATTAAAAGCACTTAATGCTCTTGTTGATAAAGGTCACACTGTAATGGTTGTTGAACACAATCTTGATGTAATAAAGACAGCCGATTGGATAATAGACCTAGGTCCTGTGGGTGGTGAAGAAGGTGGTCATCTCGTTTATCAAGGTGAGTTAGAAGGCATCACTAAAGAGTCAAAATCGTATACTGGACAGTATCTTTCAACAAAACTATAATTAAAAAACGGCGATTTAGGTAACGAATTTCATATCGAATGACACTTGTGATTATGATACGTGCTATTTAGCATTCCTGTAAAAAGTTCTGTTTACCCAGAAATTTATGCAGTTCACATTTTTATTCACTTATATACAAGAAAAAATTTGTACATTCTTTAAGTAAAACCTAAATCAACTCCTATGTTTCAAAAAACCAGAATTTTTGCAATTCTTTGTTTTCTGACAAATATTGCCATTTCTCAGAATGTAAAACCTACCACATCAAATCCTTTACCACAAAGCCACATAACCTTTCATGGTTCAGTGGACCCAATGAACATATCAAATAAACATTGGAATATAACACTTGAACAAGTAAGTGCAGTAAAACATTATAAAGATCCTGAAGTGATCAAGCAAAAGGAAAAAGCCAATGCCTTAAAAAAACAATATTACAAAAATAATCCTGTCATTAAAGATGAAGCTGAAGTACGAGCTCCTGTATTAAAAAGAACCTTTCCTGGTAATGGACAAAACGGATGGACTCCACCGGATAATAGCATGGCTGTATCAACCAATGGAGATATTGTTACTGCCGTTAATTCAAATATTATGTTTATGGATAAAGATGGAAATGTATCTTTTGATATGTCTTTTGGAAATTATCTTGACTTTCTACAACTTCCAGGTGGTTATTTCGACCCTAAAGTAATCTATGATCCTGAAGAAGATAAATTTATTGTCATTATTGTGAATGGGAACACACCTGATATTAGTCGAGTAGTTGTCGGGTTTTCAACAACAAACAACCCCAATGATACTTGGTATTTTTACTCTTTAGCAGGTGATCCAAATGAAGAATATTGGTTTGATTATCCAAGTGTTGGAATTTCAAATGACAAGCTATACATCACAGGAAATCTATTTTCTGCCGAAAATATGTATGGCACAAATCTCATTTATTCTATTGATAAAGCCAATGGTTATACAGGAGAAAATATATCAATTAATAATTTTAGAGGCGTTAATGGAGCAAACAGTTCAAATACATTCACGATGGTTCCTGTATCATCAGGAACGAGTCAATCTTTTGATAATGGTATGTATTTCATCGCATCATTTGCTGGTTGGGGTAATGTAATGGATCTATTTTATCTACCTCCAAATGGAACTAGTTTTACAACAGAAAGCATAACTGTACCTTATTATTCAGCCCCAGGGCAAGCTCAACAGTTTAACAATGGTAATTTATTAGACTGTGGAGATTCCAGGGTTCTTGGTGCTATTATAAACGATAATATTATTCACTATTGCCATAATACCACTGATGAAGACAGTGGGTTTTCACAACTTAATTATGGGCGGGTTAATGTAAATACAAATACAGCTACTGTTCGAAATTTTGGATTAGATGGGTACGATTATTCTTATCCAAACATCGCATTATATTCTAAAGATGGCGAAAATGAAAACGTCCTTCTTTCCTTTGTAAGAAGCGGTTCGGAAATCTATCCAGAAGCTCGTGCCGTAACGATGGAGAATGATGTTTGGTCCAATTCAATATTAATTAAATCAGGCGATTCATTTGTAGATTTTTCCTCATCTGATGAAGAAAGATGGGGAGATTATTCAGGAATTTGTAAACGTCACGGAATTGATGATATTGAAGTATATACTGCAAATTGTTATGGTGGAAATCAAAATATTTTTATTACCTATATTGGCGTTTTCGGAAATGAAGCTGGTAGTTCACCTATTGCTAATTTTTCTGCTAACACTACTTCAGGTGAAGCTCCATTAATGGTAGATTTTTCAAACCTATCTACCAATGGTAATACCTTTTCTTGGGATTTCGGAGATGGAAATTCTTCCTCATTATTAAACCCATCTCATACCTATGAATCTCCAGGAATGTATACTGTTCGAATGACTGCAACCAATGATTTTGGGGCAGATTTAGAAGAAAAAGTAAATTACATTACCGTAACAGACCCTAGTGGATATTGCGGAAATGAGGGACAAGAATCACAATATGAATGGATCGAAAGTGTTGAAGTTGGAGATTTTACAAATACATCTGGAAATAATGGTGGATATGGGGATTTTACGTCATCAGTGATTGATCTTACCATTGGTACCGATTATGAAATAAAATTAACACCTGCATTTGAATCAGATACGTATGATGAATATTGGAGGATATGGATTGATTTAAATCAAAATAACGCCTTTGAAAATAATGAAATCGTTTTTGAAAGTGAGGTAGCATCCACCGAACCTAATATTGGTTCATTGATCCTTCAAAATGGCTCATTAACTGGTCAAACTAGAATGAGAATAAGTATGAAATATATCTCAGAATCAGATACTACTTTACCTGAACCATGTACCCCATTTGAATATGGTGAAGTCGAAGATTATACGGTTAATCTTATTGACAATTCGACAAGTGGTTATTGTGGAAATCAAAGTGAAGAGTCACAGTTCGAATGGATCGAAAGTGTCGGTGTAAATGCTTTTACCTATGAATCAGGCAATGACGGAGGTTATGGCGATTTCACAAATTTCACTTTTGATATTACAAAAGAAGTAAACAATAACATTTGGTTGACTCCAGGGTTTGAAGACGACCTTTACAACGAATACTGGAGAGTTTGGATTGATCTAAATCAAAATAACACTTTTGAAAATGATGAAATCGTTTTCGAAAGTGAACAAGAATCTACTGATGTAAATACAGGAACCATTATTTTACCTAGTTCAGTCCAATCTGGACAAACAAGAATGAGAGTAATCATGAAGTACACCTCTGCTACAGATCCAACATTGCCTGAGCCTTGTGAGGCATTTGCATTTGGAGAGGTAGAAGATTATACTGTTAATATTGTAGATCTTAGTGGTTCTGCTCCAGTAACAAACTTCTTTGCAGATAACACTTCTGGAGTGACACCACATACTGTAAATTTCACTGACCAATCAACGAATGAACCGACCAGTTGGTTTTGGAATTTTGGGAATGGACAGACCTCCAATGATCAAAACCCTTCTACAACTTATAATACTACAGGAACCTTTTCTGTCAGTTTGGTTACTGAAAATGCTTTTGGGCAAGATGGTGAATCAAAGATTGATTATATCACAGTAACCCAAGCGGGTTCTGCCCCGGTAACAAATTTTTTAGCTGATGATACTTCCGGAGAAGCACCCCATACTGTTACTTTTTCTGACCAATCAACGAATGAACCTACAAACTGGAATTGGGATTTTGGAAATGGCCAATCTTCTGCCCTTCAAAACCCTTCAGTTACCTACAGCAATCCGGGAACATATACGGTAACCTTAATTAGTAGCAATGATTTTGGTTCAGATCCTGAAACAAAAAATGGATATATTATAGTTACACAAGCTGGCTCTGCTCCAGTTGCTAATTTCTCGGCAGACGATACTTCCGGAGAAGCTCCTCATACCGTTACTTTCTCTGACCAATCAGCGAATGAACCTACAAACTGGAATTGGGACTTTGGAAATGGTCAATCTTCTTCTCTTCAAAACCCTACAATTATTTATTCAGATGAAGGTATCTATACAGTAACACTTATTGCCGGAAATGACTTTGGTTCAGACCCCGAAACAAAAAACGACTTTATTATCGTAACAGGACCAAGTGCCGTGAACGATCCAAGTGGGATATTTCAATCAATGATCGTATATCCAAACCCTTCGAAAGGCGATGATCAAATTAATATAAAAATTGATCTTAAAGAAAGTAAAGTCTTGACCTTCGACATTTATGATTTGCAAGGTAGAATTGTAAAAACGTTAATTCATAGAAAAATCAAAGAAGGCACTTCGTATTTAAAGTTTGATAGTAATAAACTTTCAAGTGGGTTATATTATATTATTGTAAAGAACGAAAACAAAAAAATAATCGGAAATGAAAAAATTGTTATTAAGTAGTCTTGTACTAGGATTTCTATTTGTTTCATGTGGAAATAAATCAACTAAAAAAATAAATTCAGAAAACACCATCAATAAGATTGATTCAAAAAAACCTGACGGCAATATTAAACCATCAGAAATCAAATCGGATAAATCCACCAATAATCCAAAAGGTCAAGAAGCACCAAATCATGTTTTAAATCAACAGGATTTGGACTCTATTAAAGCCGCTCAAATGGAAAAGAAAAAAAAGTGGCTCGAACAAAATAATAAAGAAGGTAAAGAAGGTAAAGAAGGTGGAAATTAATCCAAAAAAACCTTAATAACAAGTACTTCTAAACCCCGAAGAGTTCGTCAATCATGCGGTCTCTTCGGGAATTATTATAATTTACAATACAATCAGTGGTGCCACTTGCCATTATACTTTGGCACTCTCCATCACTATTCGTGACTTCAAGATGACCTCTTTCTAAAACACAATGACCAAGCTCATGAAAAACTACATATTCTTTGATACTTGTAGAAGCTAAATTCCAAAAAGATTTATCAATTGTTACATGAGCAATATGGTTTCCAAATTGACACGAACCAGCGACACCCTCTTCACCTATATTTTCGATAACTCCAGAAATTTCTAGTTCTATTAGATCAATAGAAATACCTCTTTGCATCGCCTCCTTTTCAAAATCTTGAAAATATTCGTGTAATTGAGGATCTACATTAGGATATGAAATACCAGCTTGAGATGATCCAAATGATCGATCCCCAAAATCTGTAGAACATGAAATTAAAAGCAACATTATTGAACTAGTAAGAAAGGCAAGTGTACGTTTCATATGATTATAGATTTAATAATAAAATGTAACACTTGCGTCTATAGGCTGAGATTTGATTTATAACTGATTCAAAACTTGTTTTAGTACATCCATGCTGATTTAGTTTTTGGAATCTGTTAATAACCGAATAAAACGCCTAAAATCGTCATCCATTTTTGCTTTTAAATTAATCACACAATTAGTCAATGGATGTTTAAATTGGAGTTCATTGGCATGAAGTAACATTCTACCCAAACCATAATGAATGCTTAAATATTTATTGTGTTTACAGTCTCCATGTTTTTTATCTCCAATAATCGGGTGCCTTATATGAGCAAAATGACGACGTATTTGATGGTATTTCCCAGAAAGCGGCTTGATTTTTACGTAAGAATATCGGCTGGTAGGATACCTATTAACAGCAAAAAGAACTTCTTTTTCATGAATCCTTTCAAATCTAGTCTCTGCATTTTGATATGCTCCATGTGCATCTTTAAGTGGAGAATCTATGATTCCATTGTCATTCACAAACCCACGTATAATGGCTACATATTCTTTTAGTATTTCCTGATCCCTAAATTGTGCCCCGAGATGAGCCGCAATTTCCCCTGATTTAGCAAACAATAAAACGCCTGATGTCCCCCTATCTAATCGGTGAGCTGGATATACATGATGACTAATTTGGTCTCTTAAAAGTTGTAGGATAAATACTTTGTCTTCTGTAATATTCGTCCGATGAACCATAATACCTGATGGCTTATTTATTGCCACTAAGTGGTCGTCTTCATATATTATTTCGAATACCAATTAATGAATTTTATAGTATACTGATTTTAGGTAGGCCCCTTCTGGAAAAGATATTGGATGATCAATATCGTGATATGTTTTTTCTAAAAAACTATAATGTACATCTTCAGAAATAAGCACTTCTTCAACCCATGAATAGAAAGCAGTTGCTGTAACTCTTGACGAACATGATGCTAACATCAAAATGCCATCTTTACCCGTTAATTTTATACCCAGCTGAAATAATTTTTTATAACTTTCTTTAGCTTTAGGAATATCCGTTTTACTTTTTGCAAAAGATGGGGGGTCAATGACAACAATATCAAATGTCTTTTTTTGATAAACAAGTTTGCTTAATCCCTTAAATGCATCATCATCAATACATAAATGTTTTGAAAGACTTAACCCATTTAATTTCATGTTTTGTTTAGCCACTTCCAGTGCTTGTTTACTGATATCAAGACTAACAACCCGCTTAGCTCCGCCACTCATTGCATGTACAGAAAAACCTCCAGCATAACAAAAGACGTCAAGTACTTTTTTGTCTTTAGCTAGTTCTCCAATTCGAATTCTATTTTGCCTATGGTCTAGAAAAAATCCAGTCTTATGACCAGAAATCACATTTGCTTTAAAAGACAACCCATTTTCTAAAAATGGAACTTCCTCACTTTCTAATACGCCATGAACTACAATGCCATCTGTCAACCCATATTCATTTCCTTTAAGCGTTAATTTTCGATTTAAACGAATAACGATATTCTTACATTTTGTAAGCTCAAGTAAAATCGGAAATATCCATTTTAAGTATGGAAACCAAATTTCACTATACAACTTTACAACCATAGTGTCACCATATACATCAGCAATAAAACCTGGGAAAAGGTCATTTTCTCCATGAATCAATCGATAACCATTCGTTTTTGAATCTAATAAAGGTTGACGTTTAGAAAATGCAATTCTTGCGGCATTCTTAAACCAAGCCTCATTAATTTGACCTTTTTTATGTGCTTCAAGTATTTTAATTCTTATTGGCGAATCTGCATCATATAGACCTAAAGCTAAAAATTGATTTTTTTCTTTATCAAATATTACCACGATATCACCCGTCTGTCCATTAGGTGAGCACTTAACAATACTATCCTCAAAAACCCAGGGATGACCTTTTTTTACCATTATTTCAGCAGCAGGTTTCAATTTTACTGCCAATCTTTTTGTATCTATAACGGGTAATTTCATTTGTTAAAGGTAAATACATTCGGTTACCAAATTGAAGCAATTCTATTATTAATCCGATTTCAAAATAGATGACGCAACGTTTATCGAATCCAGCGACTATTAATAATAAGTCAACGTTACAAATAAAATTTATCCTATGCGATCAACTTTCCTATTCGTCCTTAGTTTTTTACTTTCTTTTCAACTATTTAGTCAATCATTAAATGGTCCGCTCATTGTTTGTGAAAATGATTGCTTTACTTACCATATTTCTAGTACAAATAGCGGTCCCTTTTTCTGGAGTGTTCAAAATGGTACTATCACTACCAATACTGGTCCCTCATTGGAAATTTGTTGGGATGAAACAACAAATGGGGTTATTTCTATTATTGACTTTTTTGATGACCCGACGACCCCAGCGATCATAGAGAATGTAGCTATTTACAAATATCCCCAGACAGACATTGTATTTCCACTCATTCCGATTTGCACAACAAAACAAGACACCATAGAAGGTGACCCACAAGGTAATGATGAATTTCAAGTACCAATTGTGTGTAAAAGTGCATGTGCAGGCTCTACCGTTACATATACTTCTCAAAATCCTGATGGACTTATACAATCATGGGTCATTGAAGGTGCTGTGAGTTTTGTTGCAGGTATTAATGATGTTGAAGTTAATTGGGGTGATTCAGGAACTGGACAAGTTGCTCTCTATGAAGACAATGGTTATGGGTGCATTGATTCGTCGATTTATTGTATTGAGATTATTGAAGAACCTGATGTTTCTATTAATGTGATAAATTCTACTTTGGATTTGTCTTCCATTTGTCAAAATCAACCAATTTTTCTTGAAGCAATCTCTGATGAAGGATTACAATACAAATGGGTAACAAGTGATGGACAAAATGAAGATTTTGGTTCAACTAATTTTAGTTTTAGCGAAGTAGGAATACATACAATTACTCTTTTTTATACAGATGGTTGCTCTTGTGAATATTCAACCTCTATTGATATTACCGTAATCGAAGGTGATGCTCCTCAAATAGAATGTACAGGAACCGTTTGTTCAGGGGAAGAAGCGACGTATTATGCTAGCGATATTTGTGGAACGTATAATTGGTCAATATCAACCGAAGGAACCATTACCGAAGGTGGAAGTCCACAAGATAATTATATAACTGTGTTATGGTCAGGTGGCCCGTTTGGGACATTGAATTTGTCTGTTGACAATTGCGATCAACCAAGTATTTGTAGCCAAGAAACGCAAATTATTATTCCAATTATAGACGCTATTTCTTCTATCTCCGGTCCAATCAGTACATGCAAATCAGGTTTCAGTAATTATTCAACACAATCCTATGAAGGCGCTTATTATTATTGGTCTGTGGAAGGTAATGGCATAATATCTGAAGGTTATGGTCAACATGCAATTACCATAAATTGGTCAGATGATATCTTTGCGGCAGATACCGCCAAAATTACTGTCATAGTTGATAATTGTTACCTAGATTGTCAATCTGAAGGAACAATAGATGTAATACTTAAAAGAGAATTCGATATTAGTACTCCACCTTCTTATTGTCAAAATGATAATGGATACTTCTATGCCGTTTCAGGTTGGGATTGGGTAAATGTAGATTGGGAAATGACAACACCTTCTGACATTACAATACCAATAGAAACAAACGTTTCTAGTATTAATTCAATCTTATTAGATGAACCAGGTAGTTATAAAATTAAAGCAACTGAAACGACAGGTACTTATTGCAATAGTGAAGCAACAGTATATATCGATGTTGTGAAATCGCCACAGCCAATCACTGAAATTATTGGTGCAAACTTCGTTTGTAAAAATGAAGCAAATGAATACCGAACACCAACACTACCACAAAACTTAACGTTGAAGTGGGATATTGTTGATGGATCACAATCCTCAACGATAACTGGAAATCCAATTTTTTACCAATGGAAAACAGA
This sequence comes from uncultured Saprospiraceae bacterium, assembly GCA_937924805.1. Taxonomy (GTDB): domain Bacteria; phylum Bacteroidota; class Bacteroidia; order Chitinophagales; family Saprospiraceae; genus JAHDDO01. Next base: position 6,975 of record CALDTZ010000004.1, on the reverse strand, counting down.
TGGTCCTTACAGTATCTCCGTTTTTGTTCAAGATTTATCCACTGGATGTAACTCAGACACGTATTCTAAGACACTACTTCCAGCTAATCAAGCCGACATCTCTGGTGATAATATGGCTTGCTTTGATGATATTGCACATTATGAATTAAGTGCTATCGATGGCTTTAACGTAGCATGGGAAGTAATACCTGCTTCTGCAGGTACAATAATGAAAAACACTGAAAATGCCATTACCGTGCATTGGCACGAATCCGGAAATAAAAAAATTCAAGCTAGTTATTGCAGTGAAACATATGATTTTGATGTTGTTGTTCTCAATAAACCAAGCATTATCGTTGATGCACCTGAAGGTGTCTGTCCTGGTGAATTAGCAAAAGTAGAATTCACTGTAGATACAGGAACTGAAATAGTCGTTTTAAATGAAGAAGGTGATACCATTGGTAATCAACCAATAGCAAATTTAAGTGCAGGTTATTATGGGGTCAAAATTAAAGATGTAAATGGTTGTATCAATGAAGAAACTTTTTCTATAGTACAATACAGTAAACCTCAAGCTCTTATTTCTTCAGTTGAATGGGGAAATTTATGTGTGCCTGGAATGTCCGCTAAAATTGAAGCTTTAATTATTAATGATGGATATACCTATCAATGGTTCCAAGGAATAGCAGGAATACCAATAGGAACCAATAATCCTACGGTAGTTATTACAGATCCTGATTATTATTCATTGATCGTTACAAATGGCCAAGGCTGCTCGGATGAATACTCTGTATATATTGAGTGTAACGAAAGTTCATGCCAATGTAGACCTGACGGAGGCGTAAGTTTTACTTCAAAAAAAGATATTTATTGTAACGAATTTGATTTTACTAATACATCAATAGCTTATAACCCTGGTAGTTTAAATTATAACTTTGGCGACCCTAATAGCGGTATAGATAACACAACGTCAAATGAAAATCCATCACACACTTTTTCAAGTGCTGGTCATTTCCTTGTACAATTATCAGGCGTTGTACCTAGTGCAAATGATCCTAATGCTTCTTGTGCTGCTAGATATGTAGATTATATAACCGTAGAAGCCGCAGCTAACTTTGATTTTAATGAAGCTTGTGCAAATGAACTTGTAGATTTTAATGAACTATCTACCCATCTTCCAGACTATACAATTACAGATTTTAATTGGGTATTTGGAGATCCCAGTTCTGGTGCTTCAAATACTTCTACAGATCCAAATCCATCTCATTCCTTCTCATCTGCTGGCGTATATGATGTAACCTTAGTTATCACAACAAACACCGGATGTTTGTCCAAAATAACAAAAAAAATCACCATTCATGAATCACCTATATTGGACTTCCAACTACCCTATTCCTCTTGTGTTAAAAATGGTTTACAGTTTAGTTCATCTAATGTAAATACTTACTTTACTAATTGGAATTTTGGAGATCCTTCCAGTGGTCCATCTAATAGTTCTTCTAACGAAAACCCTATTCACCAATTTGAAACAAATGGGATATATGTGGTAACGCTTAGAGCAGAAAGTGTTAGAGGTTGCAAATCAGAGATTCAAAAAACCATAAATATTTCAAATACTAGCATTTCTGGTGATATTGCTTTAAGTCAACCATCTCCTATTTGTTCGGGTGATTCCATTACGTTGACCGCACCTAATGGAGGGATCGCTTACATTTGGTCCAATGGAGCTTCAACGAAAGAAATAATCGTTAAAAATACAGGCATTTATAGTGTTACAGTAACTGACCCTACATTATGTGATTATGAATCAGATCATGTTTTTATTGAAGTACTAAAACCAATAGATCCGATAATTAGAGGTTATTCATACGATGATAATGGGAATTCAGTGTTACATCTAGATAAAGTAGAAATATGCCAAGGCTCTCCCGTATATTTTGTTGCTAATTATATTTGGAATGCAACTTTCGAGTGGACAACTGGAGAAATTGGTACCTACTTGGGCGAAAGTACTTTTGTAAACTATGCTCCTGGGGAATATCTAATAGGATTGAATGTTACAGATAATGCTTCAGGTTGTATCATTGCAGCAAGACCAATTAAACTTATTATTCATCCAAATCCACTGAATATAAATATAGTCTCTGATAACACAGACCTTTGTTTTGGTAATACCTTTACTTTTTCCGTACAAAACCCAGAATCGGGTATCCGATATTTATGGAATACAGGTGAAATCGGTACTTCAATTATAGCTACGGAATCTGGTCAATATTATGCAGAAGGAATAAATGAATATGGTTGCACGAATTCGAGTAACAGGATTTATATTTCTCCATTACCTGATATTAATGCCTTTGTGAGTGGTTGTAAAGAAGTCTGTTTTCCGGATACACTCTGTTATGGTTTATTATGGGGAATCCAAAATTACCAATGGCTAAAAGACGGAAATCCAATTCCAGCACCTGAGGGAACAAACTCGACATATATAGCAACAGAAATAGGCGATTATCAATTAATTTTAGAAAACTATAATGGTTGTATCGATACAACTCACATTTTAAATCTATCCCCAGAAACCAATGATCAAAAATTATCTGGAAAAGTATATATGGATTATAATGAAAACAATATTTTCGATACAGGTGATGATATATTAAATGGAGTCACCATAGAGGTTAAATCAGGAGGTACGATCATCCAATCAACGACTACAAATACTTTAGGAGAATATATTTTCGATCCAATGTTAACGACCGATGCAACGGTTGTACTTGATACGGCTGGCTTAAACCTCGACATTGATATATCTGAATTTAATTTCAACTTTCAATTTATAACGTGCATCGAATCGAAAGTTCAAGATTTTGCATTGGTAAGCGATTGTTTGCCTACATCAAATAAGGTAGACTTATTTACTTGTGAGAATGATGTTGTTACATTTTTAGGAAATACCTATCCATCAAATAGTTTAGATACTTTTTATCTAATAAATGCAGAAGGATGTGATTCTTTGGTTTATTTAGAGGTATTACCTTTTGCCTCTCCTTCAGTAAATATCAGTGCCCAAAACACCTGTGAACAAGAAGATAATGGTACATTATCAATAAGTGACTTGTCAAATCCAAACTTGACTTTTTCCTTAGATAATATCATTTATACAAATGATGTAGTTTTTGTAGATCTTCCTTCTGGAGTCTATAATTTATGGATTAAAGATGAAAATGGTTGTATAACCTCAGAGTCATTTACGATTGAAGAAAGTATAGCACCAAACATATCTTATACGCTATCCAATTCTTGTTTTGACATGAATTCAGGAGCTATTTTGATTGACAATTTGTCTGGTAGTGGAATCCAATTCTCAATTGATAATACAAGTGATTTTTCACCAGATATTACCTATAATAATTTAGCCGTAGGAAACCATACGCTCTACATTTTAGAATCGAATGGGTGTATGTATGATTTACCATTTACAATAGAAACAACCATTGAACCTGACATTACCCTTGACCTAACCAATACTTGCTTTGATTTAACTTCTGGAGCAGTTCAAATTAATATAAATGATGGATCTGAACTTATGTTCTCTTTAGATAGTCAAACTAACTATACTTCAGATTTTAATTTTGACAATCTTGCAGAAGGAAATCATATCCTTTGGGTGCTCAATGAAAATGGCTGTGAGTTTAGTTATGACTTTTCGATCCAAGGAAATATGGAACCTTCTATTTTGTTTAATACCATTAATTCTTGTTTTAATGAATCCAGTGGTCTTATTGAAATAATAAATACTTCATCTCCAAACGTGGAGTTTTCAATTGATGATAGTTCGATTTTTTCAGACGATATCATGTATACAAATTTAGAACCAGGAGAACACACTTTGTGGGTTAGAGATGAAAATGGATGTATTTACAGTTATTATTTTTTAATTGGTGAATTCGTACAACCAAATATTGATCTCACAACAACGAATACATGTGTAGGTACAAATGATGGGATTGTTTCTATTAATGCAGTTGACCAAGGTCAATCATACTCTTTGGACGGTTCTAACTTTACAAATGAAATTGAATTTCAAAATGTAGAAAATGGAAATCATACACTTTATGTGCTAACCTCTGATAATTGTAGCTTTGGGGTAGATTTCACTATTGAGGAATATCCAGTAGCAATCGTGGATATAGAATCTATTCCAACTTGTGCCGGATCAAATAATGGTATAGTAAATATTCAAACTTCAAGCAATAACCTCAATTTTTCGATAGATGGTATTAACTTCCAAAGTAACCCTACATTTATTGATTTATCAAGTGGAGACTATACCGTTTTTATTATTGATGATAATAACTGTCCTTCTCAAATTGAAACCAATATTGAAGTTTTAGATCCACTAAATGTTGAATTTGTAGAGCCTGAGGTTGATTGCAATACATTGAATGTAGATCTAGAAGCAATTATTAATAGTTCAGCTGGAGATGTAGAATTTATTTGGGATAATGGTAATACAGAAAATATTATAACTATTTCTGAAACTGGAAACTATACCGTCGAAATCATCGATGAATGCGAAACAAGAGAATATACGTGGTCAATTGATCTTACAGAAGCACAGTTCGAACCTTTTGTATTTGTGCCTAATGTGTTTTCCCCATTGTTAGATGATGAAAACGGTAGGTTTAGTCCATTACCTAGACGTGATTTAGACGTTATAACATATGATTTTAAAGTTTTTGATCGATGGGGAACCTTAATGTTTGAATCCGATGATGTAACCGAAGGGTGGAATGGATTTCATAATAACGAAGTATTAAACCCTGCTGTATTTGTCTGGATCTATGAAATAGAATATTACAAATGTGATGAACTAAAAAAAGTTAGAAAAATAGGTGATGTTACATTAATAAGATAATTGAGTTTTTGGTTTAGCATAGAAAGAGGAGGTTTTAAATAAATCTTCTCTTTTTTTATGCAACGTAATTATAAGGTTTTGGCAATACATATATATAAACAAAATTATGAAAACAGCATTTACAATTATTCTAAATTTCTTCGCGTTTATTATCCTAGCTCAAGTCACAGTGACAGAACTCTCACACCCAACTGCAATTCCTTCCGACCAATTTGGTAGTTCAGCTAGCATCAGTGATGATTTTGCAGCTGTTGGAGCCTATTTGAAAAATGATCAAATTGGAACGGTTTCTATTTTTAAGAGGGAAAATGATGACTGGGTATTTTCTGAAGAACTAAGTCCATCAGATAATTTTGAAGATGGTTTGTTTGGAAGAAGTTGTGCAATGACAAATAAAACCCTTATTGTGGGTGCTCCAGGACAAAATTGGCCAAATGATAAAATCGGACAAGCATATATTTATACAAAAAAATAATCAATGGTTAGAATCAACTATACTAATCCCTGATGAATCATATGTACAGTCTTCATTTGGAACTATGGTAGGTACGACTGATAATTATTCAATTATTGGTGCACCGGGCTATAACATTACAATTGGCAGAGCCATAATCTATAAAAACAAGGATAATAATTGGGAAGAAGATATAGTGTTAAATAACCCTAATCAATCTCAGTTGAATTTTTATGGATCATCTTTGTCTATTACAGATGACTGGGCAGTAGTTGGTGGTTATAATAATTTGCAATCTAACAACCAAAGCATGTTTATTAGTGTTTATCAAAATGTAAATGGTGAATGGACGTTTTTTCAAAATATTGATATACCGTTGCTTCATAATATATATTCTGTCCGTTCTTATAACCTCTCCATTGAAAATAATAAACTTTTAGTTGGCGGTTTTTTACCATACAACAACAATAAAGATATTGGTGTTGGAGGAATATTTGTTTATGAACTAAATGACAATGAATGGACGCTACAACAAGATATTAAGCCGGACGGTTATGAAGATTATGAAATTGGAAAAGGGGTTAGTTTATCAAAAAACTTCGCATTTATAGGAACTCAAAAACAATCCACAACCAATCCAGATAGTATCCAATCTATTCTCATATATGAAAGAGAAGATGATGATTCTTGGAACCAGATATTAAATTATCAGCTTCCGAATGATTCAAGTAGTTTTAGTATTCATTCAGGAAATAATTTTGGAATAATCGCCAGTAGTAAAGAAATAGACAAAGAAGGTATTGTCTTTGTTTTCGATTTAAGAACGTTATCCACAACATCATTAACGCTTAAAGATCCATCTATTTCAATGTTTCCAAACCCATGCCATGACTTTCTTCAAATTCGTGGTTCTAATAAAATAGAATCAGTTAATGTATATGACATAACTGGTCAATTGTTCTTGGTAAAGAAAAAAACAAACATAACAGAACTAAACGTCAAGTCTTGGCCAAAGGGCATTTATACTATTCAAATGAAATCCAAGGATCATTACATCTCAAAAAAGGTAATTAAAAATTAAGATCATAAATTTATTCGAAGAATTACCTACAGGACTTTGGAGTACTCAAGTTTTTATAACCAAGTTGTTTCTAGGTATTCAAATTTGTTTGGATAATCGGTATTAAAATGTAATCCTCTACTTTCTCTTCGCATCATTGCGGCTCGAGTCGTTAGATAAGCAACAGTAATTAAATTCCTTAATTCACAGAGCTGTGGTGAAACGTTTGTAGATTGATAAAGTTCTTCTGTTTCTTCAAACAATAAATGTAAACGTTTCAAAGCACGTTTTAATCGTACATTTGTTCGTACAATACCTACATAATTGCTCATAATTTCTTTTAGTTCTTTCCAGCTTTGTGTGATAAGGACCATTTCTTTTGGATGTGTCGTTCCTTCTGTTACCCAACTTGGAATATTTTCCTTTAAGCTACAATCATCAATGTTTACACTTAAAACATCCGCAATTCGACGCCCATAAACCAAGCCTTCTAAAAGCGAATTTGAAGCCAATCGATTGGCTCCATGAAGGCCCGAATTGGTACATTCCCCTCCAGCATATAAA
>CALDTZ010000003.1 GCA_937924805.1 uncultured Saprospiraceae bacterium | reverse complement strand
CAGCTAACATCAAAGTAGATAATGGATAGTAGATCATTGGTTTGTCATAAATAGGCATTAACTGCTTACTAATTGACATCGTCAATGGATGTAATCTTGTTCCACTTCCTCCTGCTAATATGATTCCTTTCATTTGTAATTTGTAATGAGTAATGAATAATGAATAATGAGTAATGAGTAATGAGTAATGAGTAATTATCGTTTCTCAGCACTTCTCATCGTTTTCAATATTGTATTTAGAATTTTTGCTATTTCAATTCCTTTTGTTCTTAAATCTCCAAAATTATTCGGTTGATCAATCTTAGCTGCTTCAATAAGCTTGATCCAATAATTCGTCTCGCGTGCTTCTTTGTATTCAATGGACATTTTAGAATAAAAGTCTTTCTTTGACATTGCGCCTTGCGCTTCTTCAACATTTGCACCAATGGACGTTCCACTCCTTATTAGCTGTCCAGCAATTTCATATTCTTTGATTGATTTAAGATATTTTCCTACATCTAATATCTGAACTGCCAAATTAAATGAAAGCTCAACAATTCTGTTGTTCTTCATGATTATAATGATTTAATGGTAAGTAATAATAATAAAAATTATTCATTATCAATTAATCACTATTCATTGACTTAACTATAGTGTGCTGCATAATACTCTTTGTATGCACCACTAGTTACGTTATCAAGCCATCCCATATTTGCTAAATACCAAGTAACGGTTTGCTCCATTCCTCCTGCAACATCAACTTGAGGCTCCCAACCAAGTTCGTTTTTGATTTTGGAAGCATCAATCGCATATCGCTGATCGTGTCCTGCTCTATCTTTCACAAAGGTGATTCGACTTCTTGCATCGCCTGCTTCTCTTCCTAAATGCCGATCTACGGTATCACAAAGAACGTGCACCAACTCAATGTTTTGCATTTCATTATTACCGCCTATATTATACGTTTCACCATCTGTACCTTTATGAAATACGAGATCGATCGCTTCAACATGATCTGTTACAAATAACCAATCCCGCACATTTGTGCCGTCACCATAGACAGGTAGAGGTTTTTTGTATTTGATATTATTGATAATTAGGGGTACTAATTTTTCGGGAAATTGATATGGACCATAATTGTTTGAACAATTTGTAATCTTTACTTGCATTCCATATGTATGATGGTATGCTCGCACTAAATGGTCAGAACTTGCTTTTGAAGCACTATACGGAGACCTAGGATCGTAGGGTGTTGTTTCTTCAAACAAGCCTTCATCACCTAAACTACCAAACACTTCATCTGTAGATATATGATAGAATATATGATCTTTATAGTTCGACCATTTGTTTCTTGCTGCATTCAATAAGTTTGCCGTCCCAAGAATATTTGTCCGCAAAAAAACCAAAGGATCTGTAATACTTCTATCTACGTGAGATTCTGCTGCTAAATGGATAACATCTGTAATATTGTAATCATCAAAAATTTTATTTATTTGATCTTCATCTGTAATGCACGCTTTTACAAAGGTATAATTAGGTGCTTGTTCAATATCTTTTAATGTTTCAAGATTTCCTGCGTAGGTAAGTTTATCTAGATTGACAATTTTATAGTCAGGGTATTTATTTACAAAATGTCGAACGACATGATTTCCAATAAATCCAGCCCCCCCAGTAATTAGTATAGATTTCATTCTTTGATTTTATTTGTAGACAACTATATAGACGTAAACTATTGTCTTTGGATACTTTATGGATTGCAAAAGTAGGATTTCAATTGTAAATGAAGTTAGTATTTTCGTAAAATGTTAATGAAACGAGCAATTTGAAACTTAGTAATAATCAAACATTTTTATTCATTATTCAGGATGATTTATTACCAGAAAGCAAATTATTTGAACAGAATATCTGATGACCAATACAATATGTATAGATATAAAACATTATGTATTGAAGGTCATTTAATTTTAATCAAATAACTTTAGTTTTTAGATTCTAACTTTATCAATTACTATTTTTGCAAAAAAAATAATTATGAATATTTTTCGCTTTTCTATTCTGTCTTTATTTGTCTGTTTTTTTCTAATTGTTGGATGTAAACCGGAAGCACCCAATAAAGATGCAAAGACAAACAAAACGATCGTAAAACCGACGGTTAAAAAGGTTCCTAACAAGAAAAATAGTTCATCTAAAAAAACGGCGATAAAGCCTATAGACAAAGCATTTTGGTTAGCTGCTAAAAAAGAAGCAGGTGTAGGTCCGACTCAAGCTTCAGCCATTAGAAAAATTACGGCTAAGTATGACAAGCAAATAGCATCTTTGAAGAAAGCCAAAAAGTGGGATGGCAAACCGAATGTAAAAACGAGGGCTCAAGTTAATAAGTCAAAAGAGGATGAATTGAAAAAATTACTTGCAAAGAAGTACTTAAAATATAGTGTTTTTAAGAAAAAATGGGCGTCAAAACAAGCAGCTAAAAAAAAGAAAAAATAAGCTCAAACTAAATTATACACCTTCAATATTGTGGATTTTACATAGATTTTCAAACTTTTGTTGGGCGGCTTTATAAAGCAAAATATCAAAGTGATTATCCTTTTTTATTCTAGCTCTTAGCTCTTTTGAAATGTGTTTTTCGGATTTAGCTACATTTACTCTTTTAGGCTTTTCCAATTTCCAATTAAAAATGGTATTCGCTAATTGTACACTTCGATCTAAATCTTCGGATATACCTACAAAATCACAAGATCTCATTTTTACGATCGCTTTATTTAAATCAACTTTAGTTAGCGTTTTTGCATCTAAGTATCTCATATTTGTACAGATCTCGGCATCTGTCAAATGCCTAATTTGAAAATTACAAAAATGCCAAATCCCTTTTTTGTAAATATCTGCTGGAGTTGCGTCTTTAAAGTTGGGATCATTATTTTTCATATGAAAAATGTTCGATATCACACGTTCTACCGGATCACGTAGTAAGACGCTTAATGAAGGATCATGTTTAAAGATGGACTTCGTCGCTAGTGGGTAATGTCCAATAAATAATTTTATATCTCTATTGGGGTTCTTATGTTTAATTATGCGTTCAAAGTGTGGATACAATCCATTGTTGCCAATGACATCTGCTCTATTTGGAAATATTTTTTCTTGTTCAAATTGACCTTCTAATAATTTTTTGAAAGCTGTTCCTGCGGTTTTTGGAATATGAATAA
>CALDTZ010000002.1 GCA_937924805.1 uncultured Saprospiraceae bacterium | reverse complement strand
AAGAAACCTAAAATCATGGAAGCATACGTCTTACCTACCAAAGAATTACTCGTAATTTGATGAGGAACAATACCATTGCTCCAAGCTTCGATTCCAATAGCTTGATAGTAATCTCGATTAAGTTGCCAAACCTTACTTTTTGAAAAAATTTGAAAAGCTTCAACTTCGTACTTCAATGGATCCATAGTGTATTAAAATGAAAAAGAAAATAAATACCTTACTAAAGATGTTTGTTCTTAATAAGGAAACTAAATGAACAGAAAACTGTAAGGTATGATATTTAATGTAAATTCTATTGTTACGAATTATACCGAATGCTATTAACGCTTATAGGCATTAAAAAACATAGCTAATATTATTTCAAAACAAACCTACAATGTATAGATGAAATTTAATACAAGTCTTCCAAAAGAACTTAAACCATACTTCGATAAGGAATTATCAGCTTATCATGAAGGGATTACAAATGGGAATTTGACGCTTGCATGGAATCATTTGGAAAGAGCGCATATTATTGGCCAGCGATATCCTATAGCCCATACGCTCATCCATTGGGAAATGCTAAAATTTGGAATCAAAATTAAAAATGGTAAAGAAATCATCGGTCAAATTCCAAGACTATTCATTGGTGGAATCAAATCATTCGTTGGTAAAATACCCGTTGGAAATCCAGGAGGTGCTAATGTTCCTCCACTTAAGCCATTCCCGATAGAAAATGATATTCTAGAAATATTCTCAAAAGCGGGCATTTCTATTTAATCATTATTACGTTTCCATAATTTAAATGAGTGAAAAGCAAATGTATTCTTTCAGTGAAATATATCAATTCTATGCCTTTTCGCTCTTTAAAAATGGAACACATCATCCGAAATTTTTAAAAAAAAGTGATGACGTCCATGGGGGGCGTCATCACTATTAGTTTATAATAACTTCATAATTACTAGAAATTACTACCAATTATAAAAACAAACCATATTTAATTGATCTCGATTACTTGATGCTAAAAACTGATTCATATAACCAATTTCAAATCTAAATGCATCGTTTAGTCGATAACCCAATCCTCCGTACAATCGATTACGATCGAATACATCATACTTCCCGTTGAGAAATATTTCGTTGTACATGGATAAGTAAAATTCTTTCGGGCTTTCAACCCACTTTTTCAAAGAAACGTTTGCACCCAAAAAATACCTAAATCTTAATTTAAATATATCTTCAACAAATCGTTGCTCAAATCTATATCGATGTTGCAAGCTTAATCTACCAAGTTTCTGTTTTGTAATAAACTGCTGATAAATTCTGTGTTCGTTTACAACCTCTTTGTCTTCTTGGTCATTGTAGTTTTCGCTTCGAATAAAACCGTAACCCAATAACACATTTGCATTTTCTCTTACGTTTACACCTATACCTGTTCTTAATAACAACTGTTCTAGGTCTCCAACATAATTATAATTTCTATACTGCAACTCATGGTGCCAGTTTACCTTCTCTGATATTTTCTTATTGCCAAATAAAAGAACCCAATTTCCGAGGTTACTTTCTTGTGCCGTTATAATGCCAGGCACCATAAATAACAATAATAAAAAACGTATAATTACTCTCACAAGAAAGATACTTTTCCATTGTTCACATCGTACATTGCTCCTACTACCTGGATTTCTCCATTTGTAATCATCTCATTCAATACAGGACTATCTGCCTTCAATTTCGCAATATTTAAATGCACATTTTGTATAGCTACCTGATTTACAAATTCCAAATTCTTTGAACTTCGATCTACACCATCTGCCGTAGAAACCTGATCTAATGCCGGATTTATTTTTTCTAACATAGCCGTAAGATTTCCCAACTTAGCGTGATCACATGCTCCTTTTACCGCTCCACATGAAGTGTGACCCATAATGACAATTAATTTAGAGCCAGCCAATTTGCAAGCAAATTCCAAGCTTCCTAAAATATCAACATTCACAAAATTACCAGCTACTCTAGCGTTGAATATATCACCAACCCCTTGATCAAAAATGACTTCAGTAGGAATCCTAGAATCGATACAACTCACGATAGCTGCAAATGGAAATTGTCCTGTAGATGTATCTCCAATTTGTCCTATAAGATTCCTGTCCAATGGTTCTTTATCAAGAAATCGCTGATTTCCTTCTTGAAGCATTGATTGCGCATCTTTTGGCGATAACGCCAGTTGACTATCTTTCGTTTGAGTCAAATTATTAGAAAAAGTATTCATTGTTATTATATTTTTTAATTTGCTAATGCAGGCTCTAAATTAAATTCTTTAACCGATGCCTCTAATATTTTCATTGGAGAATCTGAAATTCCCTTTTGGTCTCTGCCTATTATTATTACCTTAATATTTCGTTCTTTCGAATTAATTTTAAACTCTTCAATAATCTCAATGACATCATGGTGGATGTTTATAGATCTAGAGGCATCAATCGTTACAGTACTATTCGCTGGAATTATTTGTAACGCTCTTTGTATGTTCGCCTTGTTTAAAAAGGTCACATCTTCAGCCAATGTAATGGTAATATTTCCGCTTTCGCCAAATTGTTGTCCTTGCTCGAAAAAGAAAGGCTTTTTGTAATTTTCATAGAGAACAAAAAAGATAGCTACTGCCATTCCTATTCCTATTCCTACTAATAAGTCTGTCAATACAATGGCAAGAATCGTTACAACGAATGGGATGAAATTTGTCCAACCTGTTCTAAACATTTGCTTAAATAATGCTGGCTTAGCTAATTTGTAGCCTACTAAAAGTAAAATAGCAGCTAAACTTGATAACGGAATTAAGTTCAATACCATTGGTATCATCATTGCACTTCCTAGTAAAATAAAACCGTGCATAATGGCAGACGTTTTGGTTTTTCCACCTGATTGTATATTCGTTGAACTTCTTACAATTACTTGAGTAATAGGTAATCCACCAATTAATCCTGATATAAAATTACCAATCCCTTGTGCTCGAAGTTCTTTATTTGCAGGACTCACTCGCTTTAATGGATCCAATTTATCTGTTGCTTCTAAACAAAGAAGAGTTTCTAGCGATGCAACTATCGCTATCGTAATAGCTACTGTATATACTTGAGGGTTGTTCCATTGAGTAAAGTCTGGCAGTGTAAATAAATTAATAAAACCAGTAAGACTCTCAGCAACAGGTATTGATACTACTTGGTCGGCTTGAAGCCCCATTCCCGTATTCGCAAAAACAATATTCAGAATAATGCCTAAAGCGACAACCACTAAAGGTCCTTGGATCATTTTGAAAAGTTTAATATTTTTCATGAATTTTTGCTCCCATAGAATTAATATCGCAAGTGACAATACTGAAATAATCAACGCAGCTGGAGTAATACTTTCCAGCATATAGTAAAATTGGGAAAAAGTATTATGTCCATCATTTTGTGTAAAAGCTAAACTCCCCTCATAATTTTTATCATAACCAAAAGCATGAGGGATTTGCTTGAGAAAGATAATAACACCAATACCGGCTAACATTCCTTTAATCACTGAATCAGGAAAATAATAACCTATGATCCCTGCTTTTAAAACGCCAAGAATAAATTGAAAAATACCTGCAAAAACAACCGCCAATAAAAAAGTTTCAAACGCACCTAAATCTTGTATTGCAGTTAATACAATCACAGCTAAACCAGCAGCTGGGCCACTTACTCCCAGTTGTGAACCACTTAAAGCCCCACAAACAATACCTCCAACGATACCCGCTATTATACCTGAAAACAATGGAGCACCTGAGGCCAAAGCGATACCTAAACATAATGGAACCGCGACCAAAAAAACAATGATTGATGCTGGTAAATCATTTTTCAAATTCGCTACATAATTCTTCATTAACCCAATTTTAGCACAAACATACAAAATGTTAGCTTTACTTACAAAATAATTAGTTTTAATTATTAATTAGTTAGTGTTCATAATGGATACACTAGTAATTATACCTTATTTTAGTTCTATTATGTTTATACTAAATGATCAAGCAATACCTAAAGGGCTCTATATAAAAGATCCTTTGCAAAGTAAACTGGGAAAAAAAATAATTAGCTACAGCATTATTTTAATGGATGAGATTGGTTTCGAAGCATTTAATTTTAAAAAACTAGCGAAAGCAATGGGTTCAAATGAAACCTCCCTCTACAGGTATTTTGAAAACAAACATTTGCTGCTTCTTTTTCTAGTCGTTTGGTATTGGAATTGGGTTACCTACCTTATTGATTATAACACAAAAAACATCGAAGATCCAAATCGCAAACTAGACTTGATTATTGACAATCTGGTCGATGCGACAAAAGAAAATCCATCCGTTGAGTTTGTAAATGAAAAGATGTTGCACCGCATTATTATTACGGAATCATCAAAAGCCTATCATACTAAAAATATAGATGAAGAAAATCAACATGGATTTTATTTGAATTATAAAAAGCTTATTCAGAAAATCGCGGATGTAATTTTAGAGATTGATAGAAAATTTCCCTACCCACACTCTTTTGCCAATAACTTATTTGAAATGGCCAATAATGAGATTTTTTTCGCAGAGCATCTACCCAGACTTTCGGATATCAATGTAAAAAATGAATGTTACGATGAAGTTGCCAATTTATTAAAGTTTTACAAAAAGCGAATGCTGCAATTGAAATAGAAGTTACCTTTTGACTGCCAGTCAAAAGATAAAGTCCTAAATCTTAAACACCATTTTGGGTTATTGCAAAACCAAGAATAATGATCTAAAATTAAAAAAGACCATCTTTCAAAGAAAGACAGTCTTTAATATTCTATACGTTGTTATTTTCAACAACAATCAATCATTCTATTTCAAATCAAATCGATCTAAATTCATCACTTTTGTCCATGCTTTGATGAAGTCATTAATGAATTTTTCTTGTCCATCCATACTTCCATATACTTCAGCAACGGCTCTCAGTATTGAGTTTGAACCAAATACTAAATCAGCTCTTGTTCCAGTCCACTTTACCTTACCTGATGTACGAGATGTTCCTTCAAATACCTCCTGATCTTCATTTATAGATCTCCATTCAACGTCCATATCAAGTAAATTCACGAAGAAATCATTACTTAAAACACCAACTTTATCCGTAAATACTCCATGATTCGTATCATTTGCATTGGCTCCCAGCACCCTCAAGCCACCAACTAAAACAGTCATTTCTGGAGCTGTCAATGTTAGAAGTTGAGCTTTATCAATCAACAAACTTTCTGTTGATACAGAGTATCGAGATTTCAAATAGTTTCTAAATCCATCAGCAACAGGTTCTAAAACACCAAAAGACTCAATGTCTGTATGTTCTTGTGTAGCATCAACTCTCCCACCAATAAAATCTACAGATTTGGAAAAACCAGCATCTTTTGCTGCTTTCTCTATTCCCGCTGATCCTCCTAACACAATAAGATCCGCTATTGATACTGCTTTACCAAATTCAGACTGAATTTTTTCATACTCTCCTAGTATGCTTCCCAACTTCGTAGGGTTATTTATAGCCCAAAACTTTTGAGGTGCTAATTGGATTCTTGCTCCATTTGCACCACCTCTCATATCAGATCCTCGGTAAGTAGAAGCCGACGCCCAAGCAGTAGAAACCATATCAGATACAGATAACGAACTTGCATGAATTTTTTCTTTTAAAGTTGCAATATCACTATCCGTAAGCGCTTCACTATTTCTTTGAGGTAGAGGATCTTGCCAAATCAAAACTTCATTCGGAACTTCAGGTCCTTGGTATCTTACTTTTGGGCCCATATCTCTGTGCGTCAATTTAAACCAAGCCCTAGCAAATGCATCTTCAAATGCTTTAGGATCTTCATAAAATCGTCTAGAAATTTTTTCATAGGCCGGATCAAATCGCAAAGAAAGATCAGTTGTCAACATCGCTGGTAATTGCATTTTTGACGTATCATGAGCAAAAGGCACATCTGCAGTTCCATTCTTAGCCACCCACTGGTTCGCTCCTGCTGGACTCTTTGTCAATTCCCATTCATGTTCAAATAAATTTTTGAAAAACAAGTGCGTCCACTCTGTTGGTTTTTGTGTCCAAGTCACTTCTAATCCACTTGTAATTGCATCGCCTGCTATACCAGATCCATGGGCACTTTTCCATCCAAGTCCTTGTAATTCTATACCTGCTGCTTCTGGTTCTACACCTACTAAGCTGGCATCACCTGCACCATGCGTTTTCCCGAATGTATGTCCTCCTGCAATTAGTGCTACCGTTTCTTCATCGTTCATGGCCATCCGGGCAAATGTTTCTCTGATATCTTTTGCTGCGGCTATTGGATCAGGATTACCTTCAGGACCTTCTGGATTTACATAAATAAGTCCCATTTGAACAGCTGCTAGTGGGTTTTCTAAATCTCGATCACCAGTATACCTTTTATCTCCCGCTTCCCATTCTGTTTCAGTACCCCAGTAAACATCCTCTTCTGGTTCCCAAACATCTGTACGACCACCAGAAAACCCAAAGGTTTCAAAGCCCATTGATTCTAGTGCTACATTACCGGTTAGAATCATTAAATCTGCCCATGATATTTTGTTGCCATATTTTTGCTTGATTGGCCAAAGTAACCTTCTCGCTTTGTCCAAGTTTCCATTATCAGGCCAACTATTTAAAGGTGCAAATCGCTGTTGACCCGTACCTGCTCCCCCTCTACCATCTCCTGTACGATAGGTTCCGGCACTGTGCCAGGCCATTCGGATAAAAAATGGTCCATAATGACCGAAATCAGCTGGCCACCATTCTTGTGAGTCCGTCATCAAATCCGTTAAGTCTTTTTTCAAACCTGCATAATCTAATGAAGCGAAAGCTTTTGAATAATCAAATCCTTCGTCCATTGGATTGGTCTTATTTGAATGTTGCTTAAGTATATTAAGTTTTAATTCATTTGGCCACCAATCTCTGTTAACCGTTCCACCTCCTGCGGCTTTTTCATTTCGTCCTTTCGCATTGTGAAATGGACATTTACTTATATCTCCTGTGCTATGATCCATATTTTATCTATATATTTTTGAATTAGACAAATATCTATGTAATTATGTATTTATAAAAACTATAAATACAATACAACTATTGACATCATCAATATCATTTACTCAAATCAAGTACGTCCTTGCTCTTCAAAAAACAGGAAGTTTTAGTCAAGCCGCTGAAATGTGTTTTGTTACTCAAAGCACATTAAGCACGATGGTTCGCAAATTGGAAGATCAACTCGATTTAACCTTATTTAATCGTAAATCCAAACCGATCCAATTAACACAAGAAGGAAAAGTAATCATTGATCAATTTAAAGTAATCTATCATGAACTAGAAAGCTTGCAAGAGATTGTTCAAGATACTAGAAAAGAATTCTATGGAACGTTAAAAATGGGTATAATACCCACTTTAGCTCCCTTCCTTCTCCCGCTTTTTTTGGATCGAATTACAAAAAAACATCCCAATATCCAATTTAGCATCGACGAAATCACGACAACAGAAATTATAAAAAAAATAAAATTAAGAGAATTAGATATTGGGATTCTATCACTCCCAATTCCTGAGAAAAACCTTGAGCAAAAAAGCTTATTCTTTGAAGAATTCATGATTTATGACGCTCATAACAAAGCGCTATCAAGAAAAAAATACAAAATAAATGACATTGATATCAATCGTTTATGGTTACTTGAAGAAAGTCATTGTTTGACAGGTCAAATCGAAAAAATTTGTCACCTTCAAAAAAAGAAAAATGTACGTCACAACCTAATTTTCAATAGTGGCTCTATTCTATCCCTATTAGCATTGGTAAAAATGAATAATGGTATTACACTTTTACCCCAATTAGCAACTGAGCGAAAAAATCTAATCGAAAAAAAATTCATTCACACCATAGAAAGCCCGATTCCAGTCAGAGAAGTTGGCCTTATTTCTCATCCAAATTTTGCTAAAAAGAGGTTTTTAACGATGATAGAAAAAGAAATCATTCAAGCAGTTCAACCCATACTTAAGAAATCTAAAAAAGTACGTGTTATTAACCCTTATTGAGTAATGACCTTTTAACTTAGATAAGTTAAGCAAAACTATTTGTCTTTATAAAACTGGATCACAAGATTATATCCGAATGAAAAAAATACCATTTATTTATATAATGATGCTATTCATCTCTTGCGGAAATAAAGATGAAACATCAAAACCAACCGTAGACATCAATATTAAGAAAAAAAATCACCAGATTGTAAAAAAAGAATTCCAATCTATGCTTGATTCTGCAGATTTAGCGGGTAGTATTTTAATATTAGACCCAATCAAAAAGATCTTCTACAGTAACGATTTTGAATGGGCACACACGGGAAAACTTCCTGCTTCCACGTTCAAAATTCCAAATACAATCATTGGATTAGAAACGGGTATTATCGAAAATGAAAAAACCCTATTCAAATGGAATGGAGAAAAAAGAGCATCCAAATATTGGGAACAAGATCTAACCATTAAAGATGCTTTTCAACTTTCATGTGTTCCTTGTTATCAAGAAATAGCTAGAAAAATAGGTACTAATCAAATGAGGACCAAAATAGAATATATAAACTATGGTTCTATGGTTTTTGATTCGACAACAATCGATCAGTTTTGGCTTAAAGGAAATTCTTCGATCACCCAGTTTGAACAAATAGACTTCTTACAACGATTTTACAATTCATCATTACCAATATCTCCTAGAACAGAAAACATTATGAAATCACTTTTTGTGATCGATAAAAATGAAGCCTATCGTATCTCTGGCAAAACAGGTTGGTCTATTAATGATCAGATCAATAATGGATGGTTTGTTGGGTATATTGAACTAAGTCAAGACGTTTATTATTTTGCGACAAACATTGAACCTAAGAAAAATTTCGATATGAAATTATTTCCCCCACTAAGAAAAGAGATTACGTATAAAGCACTACAACTACTAAAAATAAAGCAATAAAATGGGTGCACAGATTAGAAAATCACTTATCGATCAATGTTTAAATTTGCTTATGTCGTATTCTAGTTACTTTTGATTTATTTACAACCCGTTTTCAACAAATCCTATTCATTCAAGAAAACAAAGTCTATGCCCATATTTAAAGTACTTAATATACTTTCTATTCTCTTAGCACTTACTGGAATTGGGTATCAACTCTATACTGATGCTTATATTAAAAATGGTAATGATCATGGAACCTTGATTGTAATCGTCTCATTATTCCTTTACGTAATAAGCCGATTTCTAAAATCTAAACAATCGAACAATGACACCTAAAACAACTAGGAAAATTGCATTAATAACTGGGGTCAGCCGTCTAAAAGGTATTGGTCGAGCCATCTGTGTTGAACTTGCAAAAAAAGAATTTGATCTGTTTTTTACCTACTGGACTCCATATGACAAACAAATGCCTTGGAGTGTCGATGATAATGAACCAAGTTTGATTCAAGAAGAAATACAAAAAATAGGCGTTCGATGTGAAAAAATGGAAGTAGATCTCTCAAAAGATAGTGCTACCGAAACATTATTAGCAGCTGTAAACCAAAAGTTAGGTAGCCCTCACGTCTTGATCAACAATGCTACATTCAGTACAAATTCAACAATAAAATCCTTAACCGGGAGCACGTTAGATGATCATTACAAGATCAACATTAAAGCCACTACTTTATTGACATTGGCCTTCATTAATCAATTTAAATATTCTCAGTTTGGTCGCATAATAAATATAACATCAGGACAATCACTAGGTCCGATGCCAGATGAAATTGCCTACGCTATTACCAAAGGTGCGATGGAGACATTTACAAAAACGATCGCTCAAACTATAGCATCAAAAGGAATAACAATTAACGCAGTAAACCCTGGACCAAATGACACAGGATGGATGGACGAAAAATTACAAATGCAATTATTAAAGCGCTTTCCAATGAAACGTCTTGGCACACCAAAAGACACAGCTAAACTTATTGGTTTTCTTACGAGCGAAGATGGTGAATGGGTGACGGGTCAAATCATCCATTCTGAAGGTGGGTTTATAAGATAAAAGTGGCGTATATTCAATATGCATCCATAAGATTCCTATGTTTTTTACTAAAATAGTTGCAGGGTTAATCATTATCATTTTATCAACAGTATTATCTGCTCAAGATTTATCAGAAGGATTGATGGTCAATGACCTTTCTTTACACCCTATGCAAGATATTGATAAACCTGCTTATCTAGAATCCATTGTCGATCCTTCATTTAACACCACCATTCGAAGAATTACAAACGCAGCACCTGGAGGAGTCATCGTACCTATGTACAGTACTATCCAGGCATGGAATGCAGATGAAACCATGATGATTTTATATAATCAATCCGAAGGAAATCACTCTTTACTAAATGGCATTAACTATCAATTTATACGATCTCTTGACGATGTTAACCCTATAGATTTAGAACAGATTTTTTGGGATTTTAATGATCCAAAAATCTTTTATTATCCTGATCGAATGACCAATCAATTCGTTCGATATTCTGTCGATTGTCAACAAAAAGAAAATCTCGTTGATTTAGCTTTGATATCAAATTGTAATGGATCTATTGAAATGGGTAACGATATACAAATGATGTCCTGGGATTCCGATGTATTTACGTTTCGATGTAGCAATGAATCGACTTATTCATATCGCATTTCCGACGGCACTTTAACCACTTTTTCCATAAATGATGTTGATGATACTGCCCCAGCTGTTGCACCAAGTGGTATGCTTTTTTACCATACAAATGAAGTTTACAATGAACAAGGTAACTCTATAGCCCATTTAAACAAATCAAGTGTAGAACATTCGTGTATTGGCAAACTTACCAATGGTAATGATGGATATTTCGCGATTGCTTTCGCTGAAGGACCAGATGGTGGATGTATTGGTGATGTGATTAGTCATGATCTTACCAATGGGGAATGCTTTCCCTTAATTAGTCAAAGTCAAGGTTATGATTATCCACAATCAGGGACACATATTTCTGCATTAGCACACAAAAATACAAATGGAGGCTGGCTAGCAGCTTCTATGATAGGCTATGACCAAGACGGGCAGGCATTGCTAGATCAAGAATTAGTGATTGTAAAAGCAGATCAAAATGATATCCGTGTTTGTAGAATTGGACATCACCGAAGTGACGAAGATGAATATGATTATTGGGGTGAACCCCACGCCGTGATAAGCCCAAGTGGGACTCGAGTCTTATTTGGATCCGACTGGAGTGGTACCGAAGATGGGATATCTGTAGATTCTTATGTTGTAGAATTACCAAGTTTTTCTAAAACTAATGCTTTACATAACCTAAAAACTAAGAAGATAACCTATAAACTATATCCTAATCCAGTAAATAATCGACTAACAATCGATATTGAAAACCCCGATAACAACGTTTTGACTATCAACATATACGATGCCATAGGACAAAAGATTACTACAAGGAATTGTAAAACCAGAGTAGTATTAAATACTGAAAATTATACGTCAGGAATATACTTTTTCGATATTCAAAATGATCAAGATGGTCATATCAATGGTAAATTCATTAAGCACTAAATTAGCTACTTTATGACCTTAACAATAAAAATAATCATCAACAATTCTATGAAGTATTTTTCTTTATTACTATTGTTAATTGCATATAGTGGAAATGGTCAAAATGTGGTAGCTCCATTTCAACACCTACTTGATTCTACCTACCAAGCGAATAAAGATGCAATTGGCATCATGGTCCATTTAGAATCACCAAACAAAAACATATCTTGGACATCAGCAGTAGGATTCAGCAATGCAAAAACAAAGGAAATAATCAATCCAAATCAACCTGCTCTTATCGCTAGCAATACTAAAACATATATTGCTGTCGCCATCTTAAAATTAATTGAATCAGATCAATTATCATTAGACCAGTCAATAAAAAAATTACTTCATAAAAAAACAAGAAATAAACTTAGAAAAGCTGGCTATGAATTAAAGAAAATTAATATTCGGCACTTGCTATCCCATACCTCAGGTATCACGGATTATGTAACTGAAGATTATTTTGCTTACGTAAACGATCACCGAAATAAATCATGGACACGAGACGAACAAATTTCATTATCTATGAATATTGCCGACCCTGAACCAATAGGCAAAACTTTTGCTTATGCGGATATCAACTACTTATTGCTTACCGAAATAATTGAACATATAACAAAGCAGCCTTTTTATATAGCAGTACGAGTTTTATTGAATTTTAAATTACTTGGTTTACATCAAACATGGTTTATAGATCTTGAGAAAACACCAACAAATGCACTACCACTGGTGCATCAATATGACCGAAAGTTTGATTGGGATTCGTATGATTTAAATCCTTCTTGGGACTTGTTTGGTGGTGGTGGACTGGTTTCAACAACGAAAGATTTAGCTTTATTTTTCCAATATCTTTTTGAAGGGAAAATTATTGAAGATTCAAACATTCTGAAATTGCTCTATACCTACGTTTTAGCAAAAGAACAGTCTAACTATTGCTTGGGGATAAGGCACCTAACCTTTCACGGAGATTCTGCCTATTACCATGGTGGATTTTGGGGAACGGATGTAATGTACCTGCCTCAACTAAATACGACTATAAGTCTTTTTACTCTTCAAAAACAAAAGCGCGAGATCAATGCCCCTTTTAGCCATGAAATAATTAGAATTATTAAGTCTCTTCCATAATTTTTACCACCGAAATACGATCGTTAGCTCTAGTTTTACACGAACGGACCTAATTACAAAGAAATAAATTGAAACAACTATCACTATTGATCTTCAATTATACCTTCGATGGTATTTATGATCAGATTGATTTTTTGATCCTTCGAATTAAAAAATGACGGACTTAGGTTTTAATGAAAGTCGTAATACATTAAAAGTAAAACAAAAGTCAAGCCTTTTCTGTTATTTGCTATCGTAAGAAGCACTAAATTAGCATTGTAAATCAGCCGAACTCATGTCCAAAAGAAAGCGCCAAACACGGCAGCACATTATAAGTACCATTATCGCTTTAATCATACTATTTTTTACCGCTAATTATTTTGGCGTATTAAAGAATATGAAAAAGGCTCCAAAACAAAAAATAGAAAACAATCTAACGAATGTTATTTATGAAACCGTCAAATTAATAAACACAGCAGTAGCTATTGAATCCAATGGTGTGCTTGAGGCAAAAAACAAAATAGACATCGTTAGTAGAGCACAAGGTGTTTTTCAGTATAGTGATCACCCCTTTAAAAGTGGTGTGGCTTATGCGGAAGGAGAAATTCTATTGTCTATTGACAATAGTGAGTTTAAAGCTAATCAAAAAGCAAGTAAAGCTCAACTTCTGCAAAGTTTGACAGCAATCTTAGCGGACTTAAAATTTGACTACCCTACTTCATTCGACCAATGGAATCAATACATAAATACATTTGATGTAAACCGATCACTTCCTGAACTACCAAAACCAAAATCAGATAGAGAAAAAGCTTTTATTAATGGTAAAAATATCTACACGCAGTTTTATACTATAAAAGCCCAAGAAGTACAAAACAATTACTACCAAATTAGAGCGCCATTTTCAGGTATTCTAAGTAATAGTAATATTAATAAAGGTGCCCTTGTTAATCTGGGACAACAACTAGGTACTTTTATTGATCCATCAGTATATGAGATGGAAGTTAAGATTAACCCTACAGAACTAGATCTTATCAACGTTGGAAAGAAAGTGACTCTTTTTAATAATGATCAAAGTAAAAAATGGAATGGCAAGGTATCTCGAATCAATAAGATTGTTGATCCTCAATCACAATCTGCTCTGGCTATCATTGAGGTGAGAGGCCGTGATCTAAAAGAAGGAATGTACCTACAAGCACAAATATCCACGGTTGAATTAAAAGAAGTAGCAAAAATCCCTCGAAATCTTCTGATCGACGAACGCTTCGTATACTTAATTTCAGATAGTCTTTTACAAAAACGAGAAATCGATCCGATACATATTTCAGATAAAAATGTTTATGTAAAAGGTATAGACACTGGAGAATGGATGATACATAAATCAGTCGCAGGCGCCTACAATGGTATGAAGGTTAACCCTATCAAATTAAGCAAATAAGATTATGAAAAAATTTATTGGCTTTTTTATAAAATACCCAGTAGCAACAAATGTATTAATCATTGCCATTTTTCTGTTTGGATACTTGGGAATGGGTAGTATGAAATCTTCATTCTTTCCATTAGTACCTTCAGAAATAATCAATGTAAACATAGCTTACTTCGGTGCTGCACCTAATGAAATTGAAGAAGGAATCGTACTCAAAATAGAGGACAACCTCAAAGGTCTAGTTGGTATCGATCGAGTGACCTCTATATCATCTGAAAACGCAGCAACAATTACGATTGAAACTCTAAAAGGGTTTGATATTGATGTAGTCTTAGCGGATGTAAAAAACGCAGTAGACCGGGTACCAAATTTCCCTAGTGGTATGGAACCTCCTGTAGTCTCGAAAGTAGAAAGTATACAACAAGCCGTTAGTTTTACGGTTAGTGGAAAGGAAGTAAATTTACAAACGCTTAAATCTATCGCTCGAGGGATTGAAGACGATCTCAGAAATACGCCTGGCATTTCGCAAGTAGATCTTAGTGGTTTCCCAAATGAAGAAATCGAAATTGCCGTTCAAGACCAACGACTAAAAGCCTTAGGCTTAAGTTTTAACCAAGTTGCAACTGCTGTCTCTCAAACAAACCTACTATCAACCGGAGGATCAATCAAAACTGATCAAGAAGAATATTTAATTCGAGCCAATAATAAATTTTACAATGCGATATACTTTGAAAATATCGTTTTGAGATCCGATGCATCCGGTAACATAACATATTTAAAAGATGTAGCGAATGTAAAAGATCGATGGGAAGAAAATCCAAACCGAATATACTATAATGGTCAACCGGCAATTTCGATTACTGTTTCAGCCACAAATAGCGAAGATTTACTTAGTAACGCTGATTTGACCAATAAGTACATTGAAGACTACAATGCTACGAGTCCCAACATAAAACTCAATGTATCGCGTGATTCATCGATTACGCTAAAACAAAGAACGGAATTGTTACAATGGAACGGGATTATTGGGATTATTTTGGTGTTACTTTTGTTGTCGATATTTCTTAAGCCTACCCTAGCCCTTTGGGTTGCTTTTGGGTTGCCAATCTCCTTTTTAGGCATGTTCATTTTTGCTACATCTTTTGGTGTAACTATAAATGTATTATCCTTGTTTGCCATGATCATCGTTATTGGAATTCTAGTTGATGATGGGATTGTAATTGCAGAAAACATCTATAATGAATTTGAAAAAGGTAAATCACCAATCCGTGCTGCAATTGATGGTACGATGGATGTACTGCCAGCCATTATATCAGCCATATTAACTACGATGATTGCCTTTGCTACTTTTTTCTACCTCGATGGTCGTGTTGGAAATTTCTTTGGCGAGGTATCGACGGTGGTAATCTTGACGTTGGCTGTTTCTTTGGTAGAAGCACTTCTAATTTTACCTGCCCATTTAGCGCATTCGAATGCTATGAAACGGGAAGGAAAAAGTTTTGCCATTAATCGATTTGGTGATCGATTTCTAAAATTTATGCGTGATACCCTTTATGCTCCTTCCTTACGATTCATCCTTAATAATCGATTTCTAGGTTTCGTCATTCCTATCTCCTTGTTTGTTTTAACTATTGGTGCAATGCAAGGGGGAATCATACGATTTACGTTTTTTCCGTCCATAGCGAGTGATACCGTACAGGTAAATTTAAAAATGCCTCAAGGGACAAACGAAGATATTACCAATGAGCTCATTTCAAACATAGAAAAGGAAGTTTGGAATAGCAATGAGGCGCTTAAAAAGAGCCAGACAGGTGAAAAAAGTGTAATCCTTAATTGCCTTAAAAGAATTGGCCCTGGATCAAGTAATGCATCATTGACCCTTAACCTACTTCCTGGAGAAGAAAGAGACTTATCAGCGCAAGCCATTTCAAATGATATTCGCGAACGTGTTGGTTTTGTTCCAGGTGTTGAACAATTAAATTTCGGTTCCAACACCAATTTTGGAGGTAGTCCAATTTCAATTTCACTAACAGGAAACAACATTGAAGAACTCAAAGCAGCCAAATCAGAACTCAAAGAAAAATTAGGAACATTATCTCAACTTAAAGATATTTCAGACAACGATCCTTTGGGTATCAAAGAAGTCAAATTAAAACTAAAATCCAATGCCTATCTTTTGGGGTTTACCCTAGAAAATTTAATGGCACAAGTACGATCTGGATTTTTTGGTAGACAAGCTCAGCGATTTCAACGTGGCAGAGATGAAGTAAAAGTCTATGTACGGTATGATGAAAAAGGCAGAAATAGCCTGAATGATCTCAATAATATGGAAGTTATTGCCCCCAATGGTGTTCGAGTGCCATTAAGTGAAATTATTACCTACGAAATCGAAAGAGGTGAAGTTGCCATTAATCACCTTAATGGACAAAGAGAAATAAAAGTAGATGCAGATCTCGTTGATAACAAAGACAGTGCATCTGATATTTTAGACAATCTGAAACAGACGTTTATGCCTACTTTATTGGCAAAATACCCATCCGTTTCGCCATTGTACGAAGGGCAAAATCGAGAAGCCGCAAAAGTACAGCAATCATCAAAAAAAGTATTCCCTATCATTCTAATGTTAATCTATGCGGTAATTGCTTTTACTTTTCGATCTTATATACAACCTTTACTGCTCCTTGTTATGGTTCCATTAAGTTTGATTGGTGTCGGTTGGGGACATACCATCCACGATTTCCCAGTAAACATCTTATCGTTTTTAGGGATTATCGCTTTGATCGGAATTATGGTGAATGATGGTCTCGTCTTAATTAGTAAATTCAATTACTTTATAAAAGAAGGCTACAGTTTTGACAAGGCCATTTTTACAGCTGGACTATCAAGATTTAGAGCCATATTTTTGACATCTATAACTACAATTGCTGGATTAGCGCCCCTCATTTTTGAAACTAGCTTTCAAGCGCAATTCTTGATTCCTATGGCTATATCAATTGCTTACGGTATTGGAATCGCTACTTTTTTAACCTTATACGTATTACCCCTTTTATTGTATTTAAGTAATGACATTAAATACTTGTGGTCATGGTTTTATTGGGGTGAGCGTCCAGAACGTCGAACCCTTGAAGGTGCATATCAAGAACAAGAAAAATTAAAAGAATTTGATTATGAATAAGCGTTGGATATTCGTTGCTATTTACTTAGGCTTGTTACTTCAAACAGAACTTGGTGCTCAAAAGGTATTGACAATAGATAACGTTTTGGATGAGCTTCAAACCCAAAACTATGATTTAGAAATCGCTCGTCAATCATTAAAATCTGCTAAAGCTCTAAATTCGAAATACAACCGTGGTTATATGCCTACATTTGGCATAAATGGCGGGCTTAACTACGGACTTACGAGTTTGAAGAATGATTATAATTTTGGTCTTCCAGACATCGAAGTTAACAATGCATCTAGCTATTCTGCCAATGGCCGAGCTTCTGCAAATTATTTGTTGTTTGATAATGGTCAACGAAAAGCAAGAAATGAAAGGAATCGGGTAAATGAAGATTTTGCAAACATACAAATCAATGATATTACCCGTCAATTAATCTTTAACACTTCTCAAGTCTACTTTGGAATCGTTCAATCTATTTACAACCTCAACCTCTTGGAGGAATCGCTTTCAATATCTAAAGAACGACTCAGAAGAGCAAGCACTTATTACGAATATGGAAATCAAGGAAAAGTGGATGTTCTCAATGCAGAAGTTGATGTAAGTAGAGATAGTTTAAATTTAATCTCGGCTAAAACTGAAATCCAGAATCAAAAATGGCAATTGAATCAATTGATTCTTAGAAACGATACAGATTACAATCTAGATACAAGCATCACTTTGACCTACTTATTAGCTTCCGAAACGACCCTAAAAGAAGAGATGTTTAAAAACAATACCCAATTGCAAACCCTACAAAAAAATATCAATCTAGTTGAATTGGACCAAAACATCGCAGCCAAAACAAATGCACCAACCATTAATGCCATTGGAAATTATGATTTAAATTATCAAACAAACAGTGAAGCAAGTAATCTAAATTATAGCCGATCCAATGGATTACAATTAGGACTTAATTTCAACTGGAATATCCTAGATGGTGGTCAACGAAAAGTACAAGAACAACTTGCCCAAATTAACACACATACAAGTTATCTCGACCTAAAGAAAAAAGAAAACGAACTTACGACGCAATTTAATCGATTATGGAACAACTATCGTAATGCAATATTGACAATGCGATTAGAGGGTAAGAATATAAAAACCAATGAACAAAACTTCCAACGAGTTAAAGAGTTATTTCAAAATGGACAACAAAGTTCATTAGAGTTTAGGCAGGCACAACTCAACCTCATTAATGCAAAATTCCAATATTTTAATGCAAAAATTTCGGCCAAACAATTAGAAGTAGAGCTCAACTATTTACTGAATAAAGACACCTAATAGTTGACTAAATATTATTAATACTTGATGGTTTTATCATAATCCGACTTTTAAAACCATGGCAAATGCAAAGGATATCAAACCTATATAATCTCTCTAACGAGAATTATTGTGCCAGCATTCAAAATGGTATTTAATAAAAATATTACGCTCGGTTACTTGATCTTAAAATACTCAAAATTCGACTAAATTCCTTTTCTGTTACTTTACCATCCTGAACAATAGCCGAAATCTCTTCTGCTTCAACAGCCGTAATCGCAATATCACCTTTTGTTTTTTGACGCTGTTCAAATATATTTTCCAATTCTTCTAAACGGTGATTTAGAATTAGATATTGATTTTCAGTAATTATCCCTTTCTCTAAAGACACCCGAATATCTTCTTTTTGTTGGATCACTTTCGTTTCCATTTCTAATTGACCATCAATAAACTTTTTAAGAAGGTTATTGGTATCATATAAAATGGATTTGAATTTCTTTTTCTTTTTCCTTGCAAATACTGTTGTGTAAATCGCAAAAGCAATACCAAAGAACGTACCTAAGACGGCTAATAACTTATCCAATAAACTTTGCTGCCAAAAAGCCTTAGAGAATATATTAAAGTTTCGACCTTTTTTTACGACCGGAATTTCATGTGCTCTTTCGATGTAATGAATGGTCATCATCGCATTTGGAACAAATGCAGCCTCTTCCTTAAATTGGATACTTCTTTCGTTAATACTCGCAATATCATTGCCAGTAAGCACTACTTTCTCTTTGTTTGAATTCAAAAATTCAAACGTATAATCTTCCGTATTTAATCCATCTTTTAATCCGTAGGTGATAAACCACTTTTCCCCATTCGTCAACAAAGGCGTTTCGATCTTACTATGTATTAAAAGCACATCGGCGGCAACTTTTGGAATGACAATGCCTAAGGAATCTCCTTCTACATCACCGTCCGTTAACAACTCATCGTTGAGTACAATTTGATAACTAAAGTTTTTTCCAACATGCGATAATTTGATATCCATATTATATTTAGGGTTATCAGATGGCTTATTCGAAAATCGTTTTGTTTCCGCTAATTTTCTTCGAATCCTTTGATCAATAATGCTCGATATATCTCCAAATTCAGAAAGATACTTTTCAGCATGATCCGTGGTAATCACATCAATTTTGATTGTCGGCTTAACCCTAACAATACTTAAATATCTTCTAATTGGATTATAATAATCATCTTTCTTTAGTAGAAATTTTTCTACACCTAGTGGATTATCCCATAATGCTTTCTGCGCTGGGTTTTTGTGTGCATTTTTGAATGCATTGATAATATCAGATCTATCTTTTTCTGAAACTGTAGGTGAAATAACATAAGCATGGTAGGGTACTTGGTATCGATCTAATTCTTTGAAATCCGATTTACTAAAGCTGTCCACTTTTGAAAATCGAGTCTCATCAACCGCAATAGCATCACACGTTCTATTAGCCAAAGCCAAAATAGCTTCTGTATGACCACCGGAAAAATCATAGGACAACGACTCTTCAATATCGATATCGTATTCTGTTAATATTCCTTTTGGATACTTAAACCCAGAAGTCGATGTAGGCTTGACAAAAATGAAATTTTTATTCTTTAAGTCTTGTAATGAATTTATTCCAGAATCATGATTGCATAATATACTTCCATAAAAGTGATCACGACCTTTGATTTGATGGGTAGCAAAAACTTCAAGATCCGGAAAATCATGCTTTTCTTTTAAGTATGGAAATACCGTGAAAACACCGACATCATATTTTCCTTTTTCTAAATAGTAAGCCAAATTAGAACCATCTACAAGGTTGACTTCAGCTTTTTTGCCTAGTTCGCCCGATATGTAATTCATGATGGGTGTAAAGGTATTCATAACCTTTTCATCAGATTTAAATGGAACAATTCCCACTTTAAATTTTGTCTGTGCTGAAAGATTCACGGCAAGCACTAAAACAAAACAAATACTATAAAAAGAACGAGATAAAATCATGTACACAACGCTTGAATAGTCTTATTTAACATGTAAAAATCATACAAACACTAAACTACGGATATTCCTCTTTTATACCACACTTGCAGTAAAACTATCAAAATAAAATTTCAATATGAATCGCATTTCTTGAAACCATAAAATAAACAAACATCATTCAATGAATTGGACCATAATAGAATTCCACTCTATTACTAAGCTAGTAAAACCGAGTATTTCGCCAACAATCTAATTTCAACTAATCCTAGGATAAGTTGCTACCTAGCTTAATAATTACGTTCTTGTGGGTTAATTTATAATTGACATGATTGAAGTAAAAAACAAAGTTGTATTTCTAGGTAAGTCAACAGGCGGAATAAACAAACAAAATCAACTAAGTGGCAACATACAAGGGCAACTAAAGAAAAAAATAATCGGTATTAAGAAACTAAAAATTGCTGAAAAAATTACCGTTGAGTTAACAGGAAATTATAAAGCATTTGAGGTGAAAATTGACCCTGCAGATAGTAAATATGCACCTAAAATCAAAGCACTCTTAAAGGTCAAAAGGTAAGTTAAAGCGTAGTTTATTCTGTAAAAAATACGTTTCTATTCAACAAAAGTATCTTAATCTATTGTTGACAATTGCTATTCTCTTCGTATAATCCTATCATTCATTGCATCTCGATATTGTAATGACCATAGATTCCTTGGTTCATTGTTATAGTCTTATTATTCATTAATACTATGATACTTACCTCCACTAAAACGAAACAAATCAACTTTTTTACTAAAAATAAAATCCTCACCATAATTTCCCCGTTATTTTATTGCTGATACGAAAAGAACAATCAACAAACTAGCTTTTTGCCAAAGTTCTAATCAAAAACAAAACAAATGAATACTAAAAGACTAATTAAAATATTCGTTGCCTTAATCATAATTGTAAGCAATATCAGCTGTGATCAAATAACCAAAGAAAAAGTTAGAGAAGAAATTACAACGAATGAAACAATTGAAGTGATTAATAATCATTTTATCCTGACAAAAGTCGAAAACACAGGTGCTGCTCTTAGCCTTGGAGCAAACCTATCTCCTGCATTAAAACTATTGTTTTTACAACTTATCCCCATTTTTGTTCTATTCTATATTTTCATTTATATACTAAGAGAAAAAAATATTTCGAAAATGAGTCTTATTGGTTTTTCCTTCATTATTGGTGGCGGTATTGGGAATATCTACGATCGAATTTTGTTTAATTCTGTCACCGACTTTATGTACCTCGAATACGGTTATTTCCATACAGGCGTATTTAATATGGCAGATGTCTCGGTAGTTGTGGGTACTTTGTTCATCTTACTGAATCAAGTCATCTTAGAGCGCTCAAATAAACGATTAAAAACGGCGTAGAAATAATATTCGAAAGATCCAGAAACCTTCTATCACAAAAAAAACATAACATGAAATTCATGTTATGTTTTTTTAACCTTAACGTTTTAACCAACGTCAAATAATGATCGTTCTATAAAACGTTTATATCTCTCCAGCAACGGATTCATTGATATTTACAATATGATCACCTATTCGCTCTAATGAAGAAAATAGATTGGTAAAGACCATGGCAGAATTGACATTGTATTCATCTTTTTCCAAATTATTTTGGTTATACTTTCTCATTAAATTACGCTGAACATTAATTTCATCTTCAAGCTCATAACATTTAACTAAACTAGCATCGTCATACGTTTGAAGATTTAAATTGTGATTCATTTCCACAAAGGCACGATCTACAATTTCAATCAGCTCATTCAACATTTCACGCTGTTTAGGTGTGAAATAAACCTTACGATCCATCTT
This sequence comes from uncultured Saprospiraceae bacterium, assembly GCA_937924805.1. Lineage (GTDB taxonomy): Bacteria > Bacteroidota > Bacteroidia > Chitinophagales > Saprospiraceae > JAHDDO01. The sequence goes on along the minus strand of CALDTZ010000002.1, from coordinate 11,033 downwards.
ATTTTCCATCGTTTTTGAAAGCTGAAAAAAGATATCACCAATCCGCTCCATATCATTACAGATATTGAAAAAACTCCTCAATCGCGCACTTGTTTTGTGCGTCATTTCCTTATCTGTCAAATTAGTAATATACTCAGTAATCTCTTCTTCAAATTTATCTGTTATATCCTCATATTTTTTCAATCTAGAAATAAGGGTTAGATTATTTTTCTCATCAACAGAATTAATTAACTCTCGACTAAAGCCGATCATTCTAGTTGTAATCTCACCATATCTTGCCACTTCTTTTTGCAATTCTACGGTTGCTAATTCTGGTGTTCGATTTGCTGTATTAATAAATTTCAGTGTTTCTGTATCCGAGTCACCTTCTTTTTCAGGTACTGTCTTAATAGCCATTTTAACCAACCACGGCACAAATCCTAGTAATAAAATTACATTCGTCAAATTAAAAAAAGTATGAAATGCGGACAGTGCAATCGGCATATCTACAGCATTTACATATGGATCACCAATACCAAATAGCTCTTGTACTATATTCGATAATATCGGCAATACAAAAGGTAATAAAATCACCATCCAAACTACACCAATGACATTAAACATTGAATGAATTCTCGCCGAACGTTTGGCGTTGGTATTACCAACTAAAGAGGCTAACTCAGCCGTTATCGTTGTTCCTATATTTTCACCCAAAATCATTGCAGCTGCTACTTCGAAAGGAAGGATCCCCTGAGAACAAAGAGTCAATGTAATCGCCATCGCTGCACTTGATGATTGTACAATTATAGTAACTAAAGCTCCAACAAAAACGAAAAATACTCTCGAGAAAAATCCCCATTCCGTAAAATTCGTCAGAAAGCCAAGTACTTCAGGATTGTTTTTCAAATCAGGTACGGCACCTTTCAAATAACTTAATCCTAAAAAGAGAATTGCAAAACCAATCAAAAACTCACCCCAGTATTTTAATTTTCCACGCGTACTGAATAACATTGGAACACCAAATGCAAATAACGGAATTGAATACGCCGCCAACTTTAATTTAAAACCAAGAAGGGATACGATCCAACCGGTAATAGTGGTACCAATATTGGCACCCATCATTACACCTGCCGATTCTACCAGTGATAGTAACCCTGCATTTACAAACGATACCGTCATTACAGTCGTTGCTGATGAAGATTGAACCAATGCCGTAATTAAAAAACCTGTCAAAACCCCTAAATATCTATTTTTGGTCATTGATCGAAGGATATTTCGCATTTGCGAACCAGCTGCTCGCTGAATCCCTTCACTCATTAACTTCATTCCATAAATAAAAAAGGCAAGGGCTCCAAGTATTTGCATAGCATCCCAAAAGCCAAAACTTAAAGGATCACTATCTGATCCTGCATATGCACTTGCATTTGTCAACACTATAAGTATTAAACTTAAAATAAATGTTCTCATCAATTGTGTTATTAGTAGTAAGTAATATAAAACTATAAAATATATTAAAAATGTAGATCCATCTGCATTCTAAAATTCAATTCATCTTCAGCTACATCTATCTTTCGTAACGTAACATCCGTTTGAACTTTTAATTTATGACCAACCACAAATTTAGAAAAACCCAAGGTATATTGGTCTTCATTATTGGCCACATCTTTGGTCGGTTTTACATTTGTCCATCTCAAGGCAACTTCCCAATTTTTCGGCATCATATACCCAATGGCCAAATTAGTAGCAGAACCTGTATAATATTCATTTATGACTTCCCCCTCATTGTTCAAAATAAATGGATTGTCATCGGTCGCTTTTCGATCGACATATTCGGCCATAACTGACCAACTTTGATATTTAAACATTAAATCTGCAAAAAAGGAATATAAATTTTTACCAAATGGTATACCCTCTTCAACCAAAATAAAATCTCCTTTTTGGCCTCTTTCTCTACCCGCGTTTTCATTTATATCATACGCCACAGCAATCGCTAATTTTGGAGTCTCTTCTTTTTTAACAGCTGAACCTACATAGGCACCCTTTGATTGAAAACTTCCAAATGGAAATGCTTCTACCTTCATGGTATATCCATATCCGCCTACATTACTTGCTGTTACGTTTTTTCCTTCGCCTGAAGTAAGAGCAAATGTTTCAATAAAAACCGCTTTACGTCCTATTTTATGCTTGTGAATAAGCATCAACCCCGCATCTCGATCCAGTGTGAATCTTGAATTTAACCTTGAACGATCTACAAACTGCAAGTTTCCTGATGATACTAAACGTTCTCTGTTTCCCGGCAATTTACCTTGACCTGCCCATAAAGTGAATCCTTTGTAAAAATTCCATTTGATAAAAGCATCTAGAATAATATTCGCAGCATTGCTGTATCGACTGCTATTTCCACCTCCATTGTCTCGGTTTGACAGGGATAACTCTGCTTTATAAGTAAGTTTAGGTGATAATGCCCACCCATCAAATTTCAACCTTGATCTTCGTATAAATAAAGACGATTGATAATCTTCGAACGATGAAAAATCATTGTTCGGCAATTGCCATTGATTTTGATAGAGGGTTTGGAATCGAAAACCTACTTTAAGGTAAAAAGTAGAATCTTCACTTGTTATACGAAGACCTTTTCCAAAAGAAGGTACACTTAGTTGAGCACACGTTGTACAAGGAAAAAGAAAACATAAAAACAAAATACTAATTGCGAAAGATTTGGTCATTTTGTGCTAGGTATTTAATTTATTTGATACAATAATACCAACTCTAATGTTAAGCCAATGTTATCTTTTATAAGTGACTAGAAATCATACCATTTTTGTAATAAAAAAGTAAAAGAAGAATAGATATAATTTCAAAATACCTTTATGCAATTGAAGGGAAAACACCCATATCTATTATCTGCTAACAATACATTCAATATTTTAAAAACCATCCAATAGAATTTTGTAAAAACAGATTATTCCATTGGTAGCACAAATATTTTCCCGTATCCTTGCTTTATCATGATGAAAAAGTATTTAGCCGAACTGATAGGAACCTTTGCACTTGTATTCTGTGGTACCGGTGCAATTGTTATTAATGATGTGACAAGTGGTGCCGTAAGTCATGTTGGAATAGCCATGACGTTTGGTTTAATTGTAACCGTTATGATTTACGCCTTTGGCAATATTTCAGGGGCTCATATTAATCCAGCAGTTACGATCGCATTTAGTTTTACAAATCTCTTTGAAAAGAAGCATTTAATCGGATTTATTATTGCTCAATTGATTGGTGCTTTCTTAGCTTCCGGGATTTTAAAAATGTTGTTTTTTGACCATCAAACCCTTGGGGCTACAATACCGTTTGGATCATGGCATCAATCTTTCATTTTAGAAATAATATTAACCTATTTTTTAATGCTCGTAATATTATTTGTCAGTCAAAATAAAGAAATCAGTCAATTTACGGGTATTGCCGTCGGAGCTACCGTAATGCTTGAAGCGATGTTTGCAGGACCAATAACCGGCGCTTCAATGAATCCGGCAAGATCTATAGCCCCCGCTATTCTTTCTGGGAATATCAGTGAATTATGGATTTATATTTTATCAACCATTATTGGTGCCGTATTAGCAAGTTTTACTTGGAAAGTCTTTAAGTAACCAATCTCCATTGGTCAATACAACGTTTTTAAAAAGCGAGAATCATTGTTTTTAATAATCAACTTAATGCTAATGAGTTGTTAATTGAAATAACAAATTATGAATTACGTGCCGCACTCCTTACGTTTAATATGTAATCATACATTATGAAACGAAGTCTACTGACCTTACTAAGTATTGGAATACTATTATTGTGTCAATGCTCAGAACCAAATCCTTATCTACATTCAGATGCAAATAAAAATGGTGATCGTAACGCCCCAGCAAGTGTAACAACGTTAAAAATCACTACCCTATCAACTATGCTTGCTAGTCAAGGGATTGGAGAATGGGGATATTCAGCACTTGTCGAAGCCGATGGTCAAAAGATATTATTTGATACAGGAAGAAAACCAGAAACTGTACTACAAAATGCTGAAGAATTAGGCATTGATTTATCTACCGTTGAGCATGTCTTTCTTAGTCATAATCATGGGGATCATACGGGTGGACTGCTTGAATTGAGGAATCAACTAAAAAAACAAAACCCACTAGCTATTTCTAAAATCCATGTTGCCGAAGGCATTTTTAGTCAAAGGATCAACTTTAGAAATCGGATGCAAGAAATCAAAGAGGAAATGGAAGCAGATGGTGTTACCTTTTTTACCTATCAAGAAAATGTCGAATTATTTCCTGGTGTTTGGGCTACCGGCCCAATTGACAGAATCCATAAAGAAAAAAACTATGGAGGCAATTGGAAAATCGCTACTAAAGATGGCGTTAAAATTGATAATATTCCTGAAGATCAATCGCTAATCATTAATACCGATAAAGGATTTGTAGTTGTAGCTGGTTGCGGTCATGCAGGTATCATAAATACCTTAGAACATGTCAAATCAAAAATCTACGATAAACCCATGCATGCAATTATAGGCGGTTTTCATTTGGTAAAAGCATCGGATAAACATTTGGCATGGACTGCACAGCATCTTAAAAAGTTTGGAGTATCAAAAATAATTGGTGCCCATTGTACAGGTATAAATGCACTCTATGCCTTAAAAAATGCGCTTAATCTTTCACGACAAGACGCGGTCGTTGGGTCCGTTGGTGATCAATTTGACATTGAGCAAGGCATCAGTCCAGGGATCATAGCTGGATAAACCCTTTGCATATTTGCTTTCTTAATCTCCTTCATTTATTTTACCTTTTTTACCATCTTGAATGAAGAATTAATATAGCGTCACTAAACAACACTCACAAACCTATAGTAAACATCGATTGAATGGACAAGGCACTAAAACAACGAATCATAGATATTTGTACGAAGAAAATTGAAAACAAAGGCGAAAACGTCGGTCTCTCCTTTTATGCTTTTTTCGCAAATAAAAACGATCAGCCAGAAAAGCTAATGGCCATGGCCGAATGGTGGATTAAAACACATAAGCTTGACCATTTCGAAAAAGCCGTAAAAATTAGGTCCTTGATTCAAAAAGAAAGGTAGCACAACTAAATCTAATTTTGCATTTCTGTTTTACTCTGAGGTCATAGAGCGTTCATACCAGTATTTAAGATTTCATTCGTACCTTACTCCCATGCATTTTAATCCAAAAAAAATCCTAATGAAGTTCCAGATAATACTTATACTATTCATATGCTTAGTTTCTTGTCAAGAAAAACCAGCGATTGACGAAATAGCAACCCCTTTAAAATCAAAAGATCACACAGCTATTGAAGGCGTTATTCAAAATTATTTTGATGGGTGGCTAACAGGCGATACCACACTTATAAGTAAAGCCATGCATACTACTTGCCACCTGAAATTTGTTCGGGATGGTAAAATCGATCGAAGAAACAAAACACAATATCTAAGTGGTTTTAAACCTAGACCAAGATTGGAAAATGCAAATGGCAAAATCATTTCTATTGATATTACCGATACCGCTGCAGAAGCAAAAATTGAATTAGAAACAAGTGATCGATTATTTACTGATTATTTCAACTTGCTTAAAGAGAATAATCGTTGGTATATCACAGATAAAGTATCAACAAACAAAGTAAAAACTAGCAAATAATCAATATTCATATTAACGTAATAGCTATTTCAACTATCCTTGAAATGGTCTACCTTTATCGTAATCATGGGTAACCTTTTCTTCCATATCAATTTTCGATTAAGCTATTCTTCAATCTTATTTATATCATGTATTTTCTATGCATGTAACGCAACCAAAAAAATAATAGCTACGGTAAAAGCAACGGTCTATCCCATTTCCATTGATGGCAAATATGGATTGACAAATGCATCAGGAACCATGTTTAACACCGAAACTTTTGATGATATTCGATTATTTAGTAGCGGGTTAGCCGTTGCAAAATCCGGAGATCAATACGGATACATAAATCAATCAGGTGAATGGATCATCAAACCTAAATACAGTGAAGCATCTGATTTTTATGACCAATGTGCTTGTGTAATAAAAAAAGGAAAATCTTATTATATCAACAAAAAAGGACACAAAATAGCCTACAGCAAGTGTAGTGAATCAAAATTGGTTCCTAGTTGCTATGAAGGATCTACCTTCGAAACTATATTTAACGTAGATAAATATACCCTTGAAAAAGATGGCATATTCGCTATCAAATACCAAGAGGTCGATGAAACGACAGCTTATATGTATGACGAAGTCAAGGCTTTTAATAGCAGTTTTTATGTTGTTAAAAAAGATGGAAAATATGGTTTTTTCTTTAGACCCATTCCCCGCATTTATAATGGCAATACCTATATCCGAGATACCATAGAACGATATACATATGATGAAATTATCGTTTCTAAACCGATCAACAATCAATATTCCGGGTTATTTCATTCATTAGCACCCTATCACTTATATCGAATCGGTGATCGATGGGGTATCTTAAATGATAAGCAACAACAAATAACTTCTCCTAAGTATTTATCGATTGTAATCGATGCTTCAAACGATTACTTCTTTGTCGAATATAAAGCCAACCATTTTGGATATGTCGATACCAATGGTCAAGAGTTATTCATGGATCATTCATTATAATAACATCTTCCTTTTTCTAATCAACTTTCGAGTATTAAAACAAAATAGATTCTCCAACAAACCTTCCCAATCAATTGGTTATATTTAGAAATGTAATAACCATTTAGAATACCCTATGATCACTAAAAAACTATAGTCGAATCGATGAACGCAATCCAATTTTATCATCAGATCCCTCTTCGTACAATAGTCATTAATGATATCTCAATCGGCTTACGGCAGGCAGGAAAGGGTCATGATTTGGTCTTTATTCATGGATTTCCTACCCACGGATATACTTGGAGAAAATTAATCCCTACCCTATCAAAATACGTTAGGTGTCACATCCTAGATTTGCCAGGATTAGGTGACAGCACATGGACCGAAAACACGGATTTTAGTAGTAGAGCTCAAGCAGGTTACATCATCCAATTATTACAAAAAATAGAAATCAAACAATATAGTATCGTCGCTCATAATTCTGGCGCTACCATTGCTAGATCTATAGCTATTACTGAACCGGATAAGGTAAGAAATTTAATTCTATTCAACACCGAAATACCATATCATCGACCACCGTGGATACCCTTATACCAAAAAATTGGCGGACTCCCTTTAGTTCCATTTGTCATTCGCTTATTGTTTCGTAAGCAGTGGTTTATCAATACATCAATGGGATTGAAAGAATTGTATTCAGACAAATCTATGTTGAAAGACCAAACAAATATCGGCCCTTACTTAGATGGGGCCATTGAATCACATACAAAGACCATTGGAGTATTCAAATATCTTAAAGGAATTGATTGGAATCTAGTCGACGACTTCAAAGAATCACATCGTCTTATCAAAGCAAAGGTTTTATTTTTATGGGGAAAAGATGACCAAACCTTTCCAATAAAAGTGGGGCGGAGTATGATCCCTCAATTTAATAACCACCCTACATTTATTACCATAAACAATGCATCCTTACTTCCTCACGAAGAACAACCAAAAATCGTGCTTGATGAAATATTGAAATTTCTAGAAAAGTAATATTTTACCTAAAAAAAGAAAATGATAATGTATAATTCACTAAAATATACTTTACAGTTAATCACTTTATTTCAATAACTTAGTGCTAAAATAATTCTATGTTTCGCAGGGTCAAACTAGCGTATGAAATCTATAATTTCTTTCACAAATCCCAATTGAAATACAATACACATTTGTATGAAAAATTTGGCCTAAAAAAGAAATACTATTCTAGTATTTCCAGTGAAGATTTCTCAAACCTTGACGAACAAACCATTTTGAATCAAGGTCGATCAGGACCCTTATCTGATATTGAATGGTATAACCAACAAACCGCAGAATCTAAAGCCAGTATCGATCAATTCGACGAACAGGGTTATTGTATTATTCGCAACTTTTTGGATCAAGACCAAGTAGACAAAATCAACAACGAAATTGACACTTTATTAACGTCAAAAAAAATCAAATTTAAATACGGTAACAAACTCATGTTTGTCATCAACAAATCTCCATTTTTACGGGAATTATGGGCTCGACCAACATTTACTAAATTTTTGGATTATTTAATTTATGGGAAAGCTAAACTGTTTCAAAGCATAAATTTTATCAATGGAAGTCAACAAAAAACGCATTCGGATAGTATCCATATGACAACATTCCCAATGGGCGGTTTACTGGGTGTGTGGGTTGCATTGGAAAAAGTATCAAAAGAAAATGGAACTATTCATTATTATCCGGGTAGTCATAAGCTTCCTTATTATATGAACAGAGACTATGACAATGTAGGTACTTCTTTTATGCTTGGTAAAAATGGGTATAAAGCTTACGAGGAAATGATCAGTCAAAAAGTAAAAGAAAACAAGATAGAAAAACAGATATTCGAAGCCAATCCGGGAGATCTATTCATCTGGCATGCCAACTTATTACATGGTGGAGAACCACATACTAATAAATCCCTGAATCGTAAAAGTATGGTATTACACTACTTCGATGAACGACGAATATGCTATCATGAGATAAGTCAACGACCAGCCCTAATGAAAGAGGCAAGTCAACAATAAACACCCGCTTACAAAAAGCTTACTTCAATCCGTCGACACAAAACGATTTATACATTTCTTGATGAAACCTATTAGTCTACCTTTTTTTGGATTACCATTTGATGAGGATATGGAATTTCAACACCATTTGCATCAAAAGCCAATTTTATACTACGAAGGACGTCCCACTTAATTTCCAACGAATCATCAAAGTTTCTAGCCCATACATACGCACGTAAAACAATACTCGATTCTGCCCATCTAATCAATCGTATTTGAATCATAGGTATATTATTTTCAATTTCCTCCTTTGTTCGATGATCAAGCGCTAGCGGGTGTTGACTTAGTTCGCGTCGAATAATACTTTCGGCTAATTCTAGATTCGATTCGTAAGAAATACTTAATTCGATATGTTTACGTATTTTCTTGTCCGTAATCGTACTATTGACAATCGTTGCTTCACTCATTGAGCTATTGGGTATGATTACCCTTCTAAATTCTAAATCTTTAATAACAGTATGTCTTAAGGTAATCTCCTCAACGGAGCCTTTGAATCCAGTACCCACTTGGATATTATCACCAATTCTAAAAGGTTTAAAAATTAAAATAAAAATACCTCCAACAATATTAGCAAATGCTTTTTGAGCTGCAAATCCGAGAACAGCAGCAAATACGCCAGCACTCGCGAATAATGCATTCCCCAATGACTTAAAATAAGGTATTTTAGAGAAGATCCAAAATAGTGCGATCGAATAACAAATTAAGCTGATTGAATTTTTTAAAAATACGAAATTGGTAGGATCAAGATCATCTCCATTGCTATTCTTTTTAATGAATAAACTCAATCCCCTTCGTAATAAGAAAGAAATAAAACCAAAAAGTAATAAGGTGCCGCCAATTAAAAGACCGTATTCAATCATTTGTTCATTCATATTTTTTACTTTGAATAGCTTTCATTGAACCTATAAATCAAAGTTCGTGTATAATATCCAAGCAACCAACTTATGCACGAATAACTTAAATATTGATATATTAACCAATACATAAAATCGATCATGGAACTTTCATCTGAAATAAAAAAATCAATTGACAAATGTGTACTTTGTTGGCTTGCCACCTCCAATAAAAACATGCCTAATGTATCACCAAAAGAGATATTTACTTACTATGGGTCAAACCAAATTATCATAGCTAATATCGCATCTCCAACTTCAGTTAAAAATATAAAAGCAAATCAAAAAGTATGTTTGAGTTTTGTCGATATCCTAGTCCAAAAAGGATATAAACTGGAAGGAGCAGCCCAAATTATAGATGGTTCAGATCAATCATATGCAGCGATGGAGAAGCCATTAACAATGATGACGGAAGGTAAATACCCTTTTAATACTATCATCTTGATAACCATAACCAACGTCAATTCTATCCTAGCTCCAAGTTATTTGTTTTATCCTAAAACATCAGAAAAACAAAGAATCGAAGCGGCAAAAAAAGCGTATGGATTTGAATAGACTATTGAACAATAAAAAGAAAATTTTAACTTCAAAATAAAACAATGGAAGAAGCGTATAATCAATCATTTCAAAATGAAAACTATCAAAAAATACCTTTCGAGATAAAAAATTATGAAGCTTGTACCTTCGAGAATTGTGACTTCCAAGGGATCGATCTTTCGGGAGCAAGGTTCATTGACTCCATATTTATTGAATGCAATCTTAGCAATACAACATTGCATAAAACTTCCCTTCAGAACGCTCAATTCAAAAAATGTAAAATGCTAGGGTTAACTTTTGATGATTGCGACCCATTTAATTTTTCCATCTTTACCTCTCATTCAAATTTGAGCCACGCCTCATTCTATAAAATGAACCTTACAAAGTGTCTTTTTGACAACTCCTTACTGCATGAAGCTGATTTTACAGAAACCAATTTAAAAAAGGTTAAACTCACATTCTGTGATTTTGACCGTGCGATATTTGAACGTACAAACCTCGAAGAAGCAGATCTAAGAAACGCTATAAACTATACGTTTGATCCAGAAAATAACAGAATATATAAAGCCAAATGTTCACTCCCTGATGTCATCCGACTATTAGATAAATATAAACTTACTATAGAAGTTAATAATGAGTAATGAGTAATGAGTAATGAATAATGAATAATGAATAATGAGTAATGTGTAATGTGTAATGTGTAATGAAAACAAATACAATGATTGGTATTATAACCAAATCATAAACAAGAAGCATACATTCATTTCATAATGATATAAATTGTACGTACATTGATTTTGAAGTAAAGAAAACCTTAAACACATTTATTTTGACAGCTTAATG
>CALDTZ010000001.1 GCA_937924805.1 uncultured Saprospiraceae bacterium | reverse complement strand
CGAGGTATGGATATCATTTTGTCTCAAGATATGAATGTCAAATTGGTGATTCTTCCAGAAAATGAAGATCCTGATTCATTTATGCGATCTGCTGGAAAGAGTGGATTTGAAGAGTATATTAAAGCAAATGAGAAAGACTTTTTGTTTTTTAAAACTGAAAAGATTTTAGAAGAATCAAAAGGTGATCCAATAAAAAAAGCGAGCCTTTTACGAGATATTATAGACTCTATTTCCAGAATTCGAGATAGTTTGAAACGAACTTTTTATATTAAGGAATGCGGAAAACAACTTGATATATCAGAACAAATCTTAGTTGCAGAAGTTAATAAACAAATCCAAGAAGACATTTTACGGCGTAAACGTCAAGATCGGGTTAAAAAGATTCGAGAGGAAGCTAAAACACCTAATCCAAGACAATCTAAACCTTCACAAAATCATTCTCCCCGCAAGAGTGAAGCAACAAGTATGCCTGAAGAAGCACCCTTCCCTAGTGAAGCTTCAAGTGATGGTGCAATGCCACCACTACCCGACTTAGATCCGGGATTCCCAACAATAGAGGAGGAAAACAGCTGGGTTACAGAAGACCATCGAGATCGCCCCAAGCAACTAAAACCGAGGCAATCTTCTGATGAGATTAATGAAAAAGACTTAGCAAGAATTGCATTGACAAAAGGAAATGCAATCATGATGATTGAGGATGATAATGGAGATGAAGAAGCATATGTTGCCCATTATATCTATTCAAGTATATTTGAAATTATTGACTATTTTGAAAATGAAGTTTATAAGCAAATTATTGTTGAAGCCAATGAAATTGCAGGTAAAGAACAATCAAAGAGTGTCTATTGGGTAAATCATAAAAATCAAGCTATTGCAGGACTCGCTATTGAATTTATGGCTCAAAAATATCACTATGCGAATTGGAAAGAAAAAGATGTATTTCTTCAATCTCAAATGGATCCTGAAGATAATTTCGGGAAAGAAAGTGTTCAAGCCATTTCTCACTTTAAGTACAGAAAAATAAAAGTGATTCTTGGCCAATTAAAAGAACGAATTAAAACCCAAACATTGGAAGGATTAGATGATGAGTTAACGATCAGCCTCAAAGCTTATAATGTGCTTCAGGAGGAAAGGAAAACCATTGCTAAAACGCTAGGAATAATTGTTGGATAATGTTAAAAGAGGAATCGATTCTAAACCGATCCCTCTTTATATTATTATTTAGATGGATATATCTACGTTGACTTAATTGTCATCGATTAAGCTTGTCGATCGATACAATTTAGATCTTCAAATGCCTGATGCAATCTTTCAACAAAGGATTGCTCTGCAATTCTCAACCATTTTCTGGGATCGTAAAACTTCTTATTTGGCTTATCATCTCCATCGGGATTTCCAATTTGGCCTTGCAGGTATGCTTTATTCTTATTTTCATAGCCACGTACTCCATTCCAAAAAGCCCATTGTTGATCTGTATCAATATTCATCTTTACTGCACCGTAACCGATTGCCTCACGGATCTCTTCTCTAGAACAACCTGATCCACCATGAAACACAAAGTTTACGGGATTATCACTCGAAAGGTTATTTTTCTCTTTGATAAATTTTTGAGAATTCAATAGAATTTTTGGAGTTAAAACCACATTTCCTGGTTTGTATACTCCGTGAACATTTCCAAAAGCTGCCGCTACTGTAAATCGATCACTAATTTTCATTAACCGATCATAAGCATAACTTACTTCCTCGGGTTGTGTATATAGTTTTGAACTATCGATTCCTGTATTATCAACTCCATCTTCTTCCCCGCCTGTCACGCCAAGCTCAATTTCGATCATCATCCCCATTTTGTTCATTCGTTCAAACATTCGACAGGATACATCTAAGTTTTCTTCGATTGGTTCTTCCGAAAAATCAAGCATATGCGAGCTATACAAAGGTTTTTTGAAAGCTTCAAAATATTTCTCACCTTCTTCAATTAATCCTTCGATCCAAGGTAAAATTTTCATTGCACAATGATCCGTATGTAAAACAACCGATACACCATACGCTTCTGCTAACGCATGAATATGCAAAGCACCAGCGACTCCTCCAAGAATTGCACCTTTCTGACCTTCACCAGGAATTCCTTTTCCTGAATAGAAAGAAGCTCCACCATTTGAAAATTGGATAATCACAGGTGAATTTGCTTTTTTTGCTGTTTCCATTGCTGCATTGACCGAATTTGTTCCTATCACATTTACTGCTGGAATTGCAAAATTATTTTCATTTGCGTAATCAAATAGATCTTTAACCTCTTGACCATGAAGAACTCCGTGACGAAATTTTGCGCACATATTATTTTGTTTTGTTTTATTATTTAAATAACACCATTTGCCGTTAAATATCGCTCTGCATCTAGTGCTGCCATACACCCTGTCCCTGCAGCGGTAACAGCTTGTCTATATACATGATCTTGAGCATCACCTGATGCAAAAACACCAGGAATATTTGTTTTCGATGTACCAGGTATTGTTTTCAAATAACCAGTTTCATCCATATCCAACCATGATTTAAACATATCCGTATTGGGCTTGTGTCCAATGGCTACAAAAAGTCCACCGACTTCAATTTCAGATTCTTTTTCAGTTTTGTTGTTATATACTCTTACTTTTTCAACGGTATCCGTTCCCATAATTTCACGGGTTTCTGTATTCCAATGAATTTCAATATTGGGAGTATTTATAACTCTGTCTTGCATAATTTTGGAAGCCCTCATTTCATCTCTACGCACAAACATATGTACTTTTTCACAGAGCTTACTTAAGTAGCTAGCTTCTTCTGCTGCTGTGTCTCCTGCTCCAACAATTGCTACGGTCTGGCCTCTAAAGAAAAAACCATCACACACGGCGCATGCAGAGACACCATTATTCATAAACTTTTGTTCTGATTCGAGTCCTAACCATTTTGCACTGGCACCCGTAGAAATAACAACTGAATGTGCATGAATTTCTTCACCCGTTTCACTCCAAATTTTGTGAACAGGTCCTGTAAAATCTACTTTATCGATCATTTCATTAATAATGGTGGTTCCAAACCTTTCGGCTTGTTTCCTAAAATCTTCCATCATTTTTGGGCCCATTACACCATCAGGGTATCCAGGGTAATTTTCAACATCCGTCGTAATCATAAGTTGTCCGCCTGGTTCGGCTCCAGTATATACTACTGGATTCATATTTGCTCTAGCCGCATAAATTGCAGCAGTGTAACCTGCAGGACCTGATCCTATAATCACACAATTGTGAATTGTTTTTGACATGAATTCTATTTTTCTAAGTTATAAACGCAAATTTAAAATATTATTAATACCTAAGCTAGATAAAGAAATTAAACCTCATTTTGGTTTAAAAGATTTTTATACTTTAACGTTTTTATAATTTCCTCAACACTTTGTTGGATCGAAGACATATTATTGACAGTCAATAGAGCTTTAGAATAGATCGGCAATCGTTCTCGGTACAATTTTTCAAGGTTATCATCAAGATTTGAGGTTTCGAACAATGGCCTTGTATTGTTCGCTTTATGGTAACGATCGATCAATCTTTCAGGAGTCACATGGAGGTATAATGAAATCCCTTTATCCATGATATAGTCCATTCCATTGTGATAAATAGGTGTGCCACCACCTAGAGAAATTACCCTAGAAGGTTGTAGTTCGATACTTTCTAGTACGTTGGATTCTGCCTGTCTAAAATATGGCTCTCCTTTTTCTTTGAATATAGTCATAATATCAATGCCTTCCTGATCAACTATTAACTGATCTAAATCAAAAAACTCTAAACTTAAGGCTAATGCTAATTCTTTTCCTAGGGTTGACTTCCCACTTAAGGGCATCCCGATTATGAAAATTGATTTTTTGATTGAATATTTCAAATTAGAAATTGTAATTAATAGTGCTGAAAGTAACTGAAATCATAAAACTTCATTTTCTTTGAGTAAAATTTACCAACATGATTATGCTTCAAGCGCAGGGAAATCCTGCGATTTTCAATATTATCTTTTTAGTTGCTATCATTTTTGTGATGTATTTCTTTTTTATGAGACCACAAATTAAGAAACAAAAAGAACAAGATAATTTTTCCAAAGAATTAAAGCCTGGTCAAAAAATTGTTACAACAAGTGGCATTATTGGCAAGATTAGTAAAATTAACAAAGAAAGTGTTGTGATTATTACCGATGGTAAAACAAGTATGAAACTACTACCCTCTGCAATCTCAAAAGAATTGACAGCAACTGTTGACAAAGGAGAAAAGGCCTAATTGTAAATATAAATGATGGTCTATTTTATTTGAAGAATAGACGCCTGGCTATATTCTTGAGCTTTGCATTTTATTATATATTGACCTGCCGGTAATTCTTCTACCCAAACTTTTGTGTTGTTTTCTGAAAGGATACCAGAGAGAACACTTTGACCAACAATTGAAATGATTTCAAATTGTACGTATGGCAACGATCCTAAATCAAGTTCAAAATATGAAGTGACCGGATTAGGGTAGAATACTAATTTATTGGGAAAAGGCTTATCTAGAATATTTGTTTTTTGCCTTTCAACCTGTTTCTTACAGAAAGTGGTTTTTGCATTTGATCCCGAGGTAAAACCGAAAAGAAGAAAAATAAACAAGGTGTATTTGATGTGTTTCATTTGGTACGAATTGGTCATTCTATTGTTATGACCCTGATATTCACGTCGTTCCCCTATCTATTATTAACCTAGTGCTATTAAATATTTCTTAAATTTTCAGTTTAAGCAATAAAAAAAAGGAGCGTCATGACACACTCCTTTTAAGTTTCGTAAAATCGTAAAATTCGTTAACAATAAATAAATTATCAAATTATCTTATAAGGTTTACATTACCTTGAGTTACATATCTTTCTCCATTTACACATAATACATCCAACCAATATGCAAATGCATCTGGAGCTAATTCTTCTCCATCGTAAGTACCATCCCATCCTTCATTTCTATCTGATGATTGATAAACGATTTGTCCCCATCTATTGACGATTTTGATTTCCATTTCATCAATAAAGTTTGACCGAACCATTAATAAATCATTATTACCATCACTATTCGGCGAAAATGCGGTCGGTAAGAATACATCTTCTTCCGTACACAATGGTTGTAGTACTACTACCTCCATACTTACTTCTGCTACACACCCATTCTCATCCGTGATTGTAACGGAGTATTCAGTGGTATTCTCCGGCATATCCATAATAGATTCCACATTCTCATCTCCAGTACTCCACTCTACTTGCCAATCTTCATCAAAAGGAACCAATGTTACAGTCACTTCTTGACCAAAGAAAATCGTATCTCCTGGATCTTTGACTAGCATAAAGTCTATTCCTTCGAGACCTGGCAAAATCTCTTGTGTTAAGGTTGTATCACACCCAGTACCATTTTCCGTAATAGTAACAAATATATCTTTTGCTGCTTCCGGATCTACCATAATTGATGAGCCTATTGTATCACCAAGAATACAACTTGAAGGGCCCCAAACATATGTAAATGAATCTACATTTGTTCCCGTAATAAAGACATCATAAGGATCTCCAGAACAATCAGCATTCGAAACATCAATCATTAAATCATCAAAACCTAATGATGGATAAAGAACGATATCTAATGTGTCTCCACAACCTAAACCATCTGATACTTTAACCGAAATAGTTGTTTGTTCTGTTATCATAACTTCAAATATATCTCCAACGAATATTTGATTTCCTTGATCATCACACCAAGTTATGTTTTCTGCACCAATATTTGAAGTCGCAATAATGGTATAGGTATCATCAATACAATTATTTGATTGACTCGTAATTTCTAAACTTGGATCAACACCAAATAATGTAATTTCTTCCGTATAACTGACCACTGGGCAAGGCGCTCCGGGTGCAGAAATAGTAACCGTATACGTGCCAATATCTGCATAGGTATGACAAACATTTTGTAAACTATCTGTGGTAGTTCCATCACCAAAATCCCATATAATATTTCCTCCCGCATCTGTATTTGCCTCAAAGCAAACTTCAAGACCACCACAATCAGAGAGATTTGCTTCAAAAGATAGGGTATCATTATCTGTACCTGGGCCAAAATCATAAGACATTAATACAAACGATACAGAGTCTGTGCATCCAAGACCATCTGTCGCTTTAGCAATAAAACTATTGGTTCCCATTCCAGCGAATACAAAAGAACTCCCCTGTCCTAATTCATTGCCTAAAGTATCACACCATGTAATATTTTCATCTGGAACATTTGCCATTCCCATGATTACAGCAGGTTCTCCTAAGCAATAAAATAAGGTATCGGATTCTATATCTAATGTCAACATTGGTTCTTCACCTAAAATTAAAATTTCATCGCTATAAGGTTCTACAAAGCATGGAGCATCTGCTGCGTCTATAACAACATCATAGGTTCCTGATCCTGTGTAGGTATGGCATACGAATTGAATTCCAAATGAGGTTTCTCCATCACCAAAATCCCAATTTATAAATCCACCAGCATCTGTATTGGCTTCAAAACAAACTTCAAGACCGCCACACTCCGTTAAATAAGCATCAAATGATAAAGAATCATTTTCTGTTCCTTGACCAAAATCATACGCAATTAGTGAAACTAATGATGTATCAATACAATCATCGCCACCATCTAATTTTACATAGATATCTGTGTCCCCTTCACCAATAAATGTAAAGAAAGGTCCTGTTCCAATAACCATATTATCAGCATTACACCACTGAATATCAGCCATCTCGGCATTTGTAATTGCTTCAAGTTCAACAATTTCTCCAAAACAATAATTCAATGTATCATTGTCGGTCCCTAAAATAGTTACAAATGGGCCATCAAATACTTTAATTATTTCTGTGTGCGGTTCAACAGGACAAGGCGCATTTGGTGCCATTAAGATAACTTCATAGGTACCTGATCCAGTATAGGTATGGCATGGCGATTGTACACCAAAAATAGTAGCTCCGTCTCCAAAACTCCACTCAAGATTTCCTGCAGCATCTGTATTTGCATCGAAACAAACTTCTAATCCACCACAATCTTCCACTTCATAGGTAAAGTCTAAAGCATCATTATCCGTACCTGGACCAAAGTCATAAGGGTCAATAATTAAAGTATCACTTACGATACATTCATCCGTTAAATTAATTTTAACGATTAATCCATCAAAGAAAGGTATATCTGCAGTACCGCTACCCGTTATTGTGAACCCACCTCCATTGGCAACCGTATTACCATCTAAATCACACCAAGTGATTAAACTATCTGGCACATTCGTAATGATATCTAAATCTAATGTTTCATTTGCACACAGCTTAACTGTATCTCCAATCACACCATCAATAGAAAAATCGACACCATCATCTCCATATACTGTAATAGATTCCGTTATAGATACACCAGAACATATTGTACCTACTCCTTCTATTGTAATATCAAAATCACCTGATTGGCTAAAGGTGTGACAAGCTGTTTGCCCTATGGCTTGATTATCATTACCTGTAACGGGATCTCCAAAGTTGAAGATATATAAGTTCGCTTGGTTTCCATTCGGTGTAAAACAAACAGTCAATTCACCGCATACCTCATAATCATAGTCAAAGGTAATGGGTTGTGTCTCTCCTACTATAACCGTCACAAAGTTAGTTATAGAACAACCATATTGATTCGTAGTTGTAAATTCTATTTCAAAGGTTTCATCTTCAAAACCAACACCAATGGTAGGTGTAGGTGTATCTGCGCCGCTAACAATATGATCATCTATCCATGAATACGTTAAATTATGATCTGGAACATTGTTAAGAACTATGTACGTTGCTGTATCTCCATAACACAACATAAATGGTTCGGTTATATCAATATCAATCGATTGATCAATTAAATCTAAGGTTAACATTCCAACCAAACAATCTGGATTATCACCAAAAATCCTTACATATAGTGTGGTTCCTGATAAATCTTCTAAACTACCAGAAAACATGTTTCCAGTGAAAATAATATTTGCAAAATCCTCCGTTTCTGACCACTGATAAATTGCACCCATAATTGGATTTGCAATTTCTAAATCAAATAAACCGTCGCAAATATTGTCTATCCCTGAAACTTGAATTTCAGATTCCATCATAATCACGACATCAATAGATGCTTCTACTGAACATGCGCCATTAGAAACTGTCACGAAATAGGTAGTATTTTCCATCACAGAGACTGTCGGATCGGACACTCCATTTTCGAAAGATAAACCATTCGTTGGATCCCACTGATAATCCCAATTAGGATTGGGATTTGCAACTAAGCTAACTTCCATTCCCATACATGTAAATATTGGATCAGAAATAAAATCAATCGTCGGAATACTTATATCTATATTCTCAAGGGTAAGTGTCGCACTGCAATCATTATCAAATTCTAAATCAAGTGATATATCCAAATCATCCATTGATGATAAAACAATTTCGAACGTCGAATCTGATGTCGTAAAGACAACCCCATTTATAGTATAAGAAAATAGTAAATCTTCAATCTCTGCTGCTTCATATTCGGTCGTATTGACAACCGTAACAACGATCGCATTTGGATCATCACAATTTGTTATCTCAACATCAAAACTTGCAGTAGGAAGGATATCTTCAGATATATTGATCTCCTCTTCAACCGTAGTAATACAGCCATTGTCAAAGGTTATCGTTAAAACCACTGAAAGCGTATTTTCAGCATTGATTTGTATATCAATAACTTGGCCAGTGTATGATTCTATATTGCCATTGTTTACCGTCCATTCAAAACTTAATGGATTAAAACCAGCCGCATTTGATACATTTCCAGTTAAAGTTAGGTCCACCAAGTTATTTTCTAAGCAAACAATGTTACTCACATCAATATCAACCCAAGGAATTATATCCCCTATTTCTAATAATCTAGTTTCACTAAATTGACAGCCATTGTTATAGGTAATTAAAACATTGACCTCAAGAGGATTATCAAAATCTGTGATTTCAATTTCAATGTCTTGACCTGAATAATTATCTGAGTTACCATTTTGTATGATCGTCCAATTATACGTATCTGGCATTCCTGTAAAAGAGCCACCAGAAACCATGGCAGATAAATCTAACGTTGCCGACTCTTCAAAATCACATCCTTGAGGATTTATTGAAATATCAATCGTTGGAGCTAAATCTTCATATGGATCAATTACTTTTCTGATAAATCCAAAACACCCATTGGTATACTCAACTTCGAGATCAATCGTCATTGGCGATAATGCATCAAAGTTAATCGATTGCCCCATAAACATTTGTGAATTAGATCCATCATCAACGGTCCAACTCCATTTTACAGGAATTAATGTAGGATTTAATGGGCCAGAAATATCTTGAGCAGCCATTTGGAATCCATTCGAATAACATTGCACAACAACCACTTCAAAATCTGCTTTTGGAAGTAAATCATTGATATTGTATGTTTCATTAATACTTTTTTCACATCCTTCATTGGTAACGATTGAAAGTGTAATATCAATTGTTTCGAAAAGGATATCGTCTAACATTATTATTTGATCCGAAGGCACATTTACAATCGATCCATCGACAAAAATAGTCCAAGCTTTGCTCAATATTGTGACATTAGGATCAATTATCATCGAAAGATCTTCGATTACTAGATTGACTCCATTTTCTTCACATGAAGCGATGGTCGTTTCAAAGTCTAAGACCACACCACTTAGTACTACATTCAGTTCAACATTTTCAACAGCAATGCACGTACTGTCTACATTATAACTTGTTACCTCTACTTCATAGATACCTTCTTCAGGAAAAGTAAACATTGGCGACATTTCATCGCTAGAAAAAGCTGAATCATTTGAAGGTGCATTAAAATCCCAATCATACGAAACAATATCGTCAGTTGCGACGCTCGTAAATTGATATTCTAACGTTTCACAATCTAATGACTGATATGTAAAATCAATATTTGTAGGTTCTCCACATGGCAAAACAGTAATTTCAAAATCTCTCCTAGTCCGTGATAAGAGGACGTCATTTCTGTACTCTTCTACACAAACGCCGATCAAGAAAGTTCCAACCATACCAGGACGTGCTGTAAAAAGGCCCGTATTACTTTCAATTGTTAAAGGAGTACCTGCCCCAAACATATTATCTGTTGAAAATATCCCGTTTAACCAATTTACCGTTGGATAGTATGGGTATGCATTGGATGCTGGATCATTTGGTGGCTGTGGCATTGGAAAAGGTTCTGTTGCACCAGTTGTAGGCGCACACAGGCTGTAGACAAGTTCATCTCCATCTACGTCTGTAGCTGTATGCTTAAAAACTAAATCCTCATTTAAACATGCATAGATGTCTGTCCATTCATCAAATACAGGGCTGGAATTACACTCATCCATGGATTCACCTGACAAGTGAATGAAATAGGATGCTCCAGTAAAAAGTGGATCAGAAATATTTTGTAAAATTGAATTACGACAACATCGCTGATAAACGGCTAGATACCCTTCTGCTCTGTATGGTAATTTTACGATTACTTTATAGGTTGCTTCTGTGACACATACAAATGGATCTAGAATACTACAATTCTGTTTCAATGTGGATTCAATGGTTTCCATTGACGTAATTGGAATCAAAATTTGTCCTGTATCAGCAACTGATTCAATCAAAAATCCTTGTTCATTAAAAAATCCAATAGAAGCAAGAGAGTCAAATGGTGCTTGTGCATCACCGTTTATACAATCTCTTCTCACTTTTAAAGTAAACTCATATAGTTCATCACCTAAACACACGTATGTCAGGTCACCACCAACTATATGCGTAGCATTTAACGAAAAGCTACTAAGGAACAATACTGCTATTGTTAAGCTCTTTAAGTTCAATATGTTTGCAAATAATTTCATTTGTCGTTTATCGTTTAGTGGAAACCTTATTTGTTAATTTGATTAATATCTACGATAATCACCTTTCTTTCTTTTGAGGCCTCAATACTGTAAATCGATTCTTTTACATTTGTTTGAGAATCTGAAATGCCTCCTGGAGCCAATTCTTCTCCATAGGTTACATCTTTTAGTTTCAACTGCCCATTATCAAGATATTGAGTCAATACACCATTTAGATGATCACGCAACTCATTTTTTACACTAAACACTCTTCTCAAACCAAGTGCTTTATTGTATTGGTCTGTCCATTTCGGGCTACAATATCCTTTAATTTCAAGTTCATAACTTTCTCCTCTTGCCAGTCTGTTGACTAAGGCATTTAGAAATTGTTGAAGGTCTGTATATCCACCTTTAACATCGTTTTCGAAGAAAACATCTAACACGGAAGATTGATCTGCTTTTTGTCTTAGGAAGACATCTTTCCTTGCTATGTATGGATAATACGTTTCTGTATAACTTCTAAGAGTAAACATTTTTATGCTATTCTCATCGGGTTTATCATTATCAAAATATAAAGTCAATGGTAAGACACCGGTTAATGAAATCACCTCAGATGTTAAATATAATTTCCTAATAACTTTATCTCCTATTTCAGGGTCTCGTGTATCCACCATAATGGAAGATTGTTCAAAACCATCTTTCATTGCAGTTACTTTATATTGTTTTCCTCTTTCTAATTGGAAAGTAAAATTATTTCCATCGAGATTAATTTTTTCAATTTTAGGATTATCTGGATCAGACATATCTTCAATAATAATAGTCGTACCAGCTAAATCTTCATTTGTACCTCGATTAAAAGTTAAGACTTCTAACTCTATAAATTGCGGTTCTAAGTATAGTTTCTTAATGAGTGTATCTTCTCCAATCACATTGTAAGTATCAAAATAAATGGTATCAGATCCGTAACCACTTTTATCAGCAAAAAGTAAATATTCTCGATCAGACTCAAGATTAAAAAGATGGTTGATTTCTGTCATATTATCCACCACATCAATAATTTCTTCCGTCTCTGCATCTAATAATCGTACGGTAACTCCTTCTAATGAATCAAGCGTCGTTTTATTAAACGTCAATGCATCTAACACTACTTTCGTTGGTTGAATATCTGCTTTATAAATATCATAACAACAAGCTTCGGCAAGTTGGTCAATGTAGTTTGAACCCAATCGATTAGAAGAAAAGTGAGCTTCTTTGTTGTCATCACTTAATGTATAATATACATCATTATAACTAGTATTAATTGGGGCTCCAAGATTTATACGTTGGCCAAAACCATTTTCTTTTTGTATCGATTTAAAGATATCAAACCCGCCTAATCTTAAATCTGCATCAGAACTAAAATATAATGTCGAAGAAGAGGAATGAAAAAACGGAGTTATTTCATTTCCTTTCGTATTAACATCTGAAACATTAACTGGTTCTGTAAAATTACCTCCATCAACTAGTTCTGTGTACCAAATATCTAAACCATGCTCTGTACCATCCGCTAGCGGTCGATCCGAAACATAGTAAAGCCTTGTCTTACCAGAGTTTTTATCAAAAGCAATATTAGGTTGCGTTGCAGTATATTCATCACTATTAATAAAGTTTGGTAATGGCATTTGATCACCGTAAAATTCTCCATCAATATTTCTATAATATAATTTACATTTTAAGTCTTGAGCGGAAACATAGTCACAAAGTGTATAATAAATTTGATCTCTATCTGGTGTAAAAGTTGAGTGTGCTACTGTTTTTTGACTATTATTGATTTCTCCAGTTTCTAAGACAACACCTTCCAAGTTATCTTTAGAGCTCAATATTTTACCTACTGAACGATTCGGATCAAATTCGCTAGATAGATCTTCAAACCGTAAGGATGAATAATATAGTTCATTGTCCAATTTAATAGCACCAAATTCTGAATAGGCCGTATTAATTTGGTCACCTAATCTTTCTACTGAAGTACCACTTTGCTCTTTGGCCATTAAATCAACAGACCAATTTACACTTTCAATTTCTTTTCTAGCGATGGCTAATTTACGTTCATCCGATCCTGTATATTCAGAAATAAAAAGTTCGTAATTTCCTTTTGCTTCTTCATACTTACCAAGTTGTTGTTGCATTTGAGCTAATTCAAAACTAGCTAAAGGGAATGTATTCGTTGAGTCTTGATTTAGTACATATTCAAACTCCTTAGCCGCTAGTGAATATGAGTTGAAAGCTGCTGCAGATTTTGCTCTTTTATAGCGAATATCCATATTGTTTTCATCGAACTCAATAGCATTATTATAATAGCTCAAAGCACTATAATAATCTTTGTCTTCCATTGCGATATCGGCAGCTTCAGTAAATGCTTTAAATGTTTGCGCATGTAAAGATGAAGTACCCATTATCAAGAATAAGATAAATGGTAATAACCGGTTCATATGTGTGTATAATGCTTGCATCGGTTAGAAAATAGGACAAGTTTTAAATTGGCCAAGTGGCTTAACATCGGTAATTATATATCTAAAATGAATTTCTGGTCCACCTCTGTAATTTGTGTGTTGGCTTAATTCAGAAATATCAATATCATAGCTAAATGCTAATAAAAATTCATTGTATTGTACAGCAATCTTAGGATATACTGCTGGTAACTCGCTAATTCTATAACCACCTCCAATGTGAAGATTTGTTCTTTTACCAGGCTTTTTATTTAAATATATATCTAGATATGCACCAACCAATAGCTCGTTGTACGTGTTTTGCATTTGGTATAACCCATCTAATTGAATATCAAGATTGTCGACCAGTTTAAAGGCAGCAATTGCATAAGCTGAAAACCTCCTAGGAAGGACTAAATCATCTGACTGATTAAAAGCAATCTTAGGTTCGATTAAGTGCCAAGCACCAACACCTAGGTCAATTTTTGTTCTTGAACTTTTTTGCCATCGATAATTAAAACCTGCACCAGACTCAAAAAAGCCTAGTCGACTCCGATTTGCATTTTCGCCGGGATCAATACCTGTATCTACTCCAACTCCATTCCATTGTGAATCCCAGGTTAAGTTATCAGAATCATATCCTCTTAATGAAAAACCACCCAATAATCCGACGGTGATAATATTGTTTTTATTTAGTAAGTAATGATAGCTTCCAGATAAATTGATATTTCCTAGGGTCAATTTTGAATCACCTTGACGATCATAATTTAAAAAAGCACCTAGGCCAAAGAAAGAAGATTTACTTTTTGCTGGACTAATTTTAAAATCATATCCAATACTTGTCGTAAACCAAGGTACAGGTACTGATCGCCATTGATCTCTAACACTTGCTGTTACACGTTTGTCTCCATTAAAAATTCCTGTTAATGCAGGATTTACTGATAATGGAGCATGATAGAATTGTGAGTAATGAAAATCTTGAGCGTTACCTTTCAAGAAAACAAAACACACAAAAAGTGTTAAAATTATTATTTTACTATTTCTTTTTATTGATCCCACGGAATCATTTTTACATATTAAATAATAGTGACATATATAAAGCGCTGTTCTTCAATGTATTGATTTTCAAACACTTATACACTGCTTATTACCTTCTACCTATGCAAAAACCGTACTAAGTTTTGAGATGCATTCAGTTTTAGGAATAAGACTGAAGTTCGTTATAATATACTGTCATTCAAATTTTAGTATATGGTAATTATTTGATGGTATTTATCTTTCATATATTGTAGGTTAAGGGATACATGATTACACATTCTCAAAATTTTCACTTTTGAAAACACACTTTTTTAACAACGGAATTTTGGGTTTTATATAAATTAGTGTGGTCTAAACAATTACAATGAAAAAAATAATTATTCTTACAGGAGCAGGTGTAAGTGCAGAAAGTGGAATAAAGACATTTAGAGACCACAATGGATTATGGGAGAATCATGATATTATGGAGGTTGCCTCTCCCATTGGATTTAAGAATAACCCCGAATTAGTCTTATCTTTTTATAACGCTAGACGAGCACAATTAAAGGAAGTCGAGCCCAATGCTTGTCATCACTTTTTAAAATCATTAGAACAGTCCTATGAAGTGCAGATTATTACACAAAATGTGGATGACTTGCATGAAAGAGCCGAATCTTCTTCCATATTACATTTACATGGTGAACTAACAAAAATACAGTCGACTGGTGACCCAAGCTATATAAAACACTACACATCAGATCTAAGCCTTGACGATATATGTCCTAAAGGTTATCCATTAAGACCATTTATCGTTTGGTTTGGAGAAGCTGTCCCAATGATGGAACTAGCAATTGAACGATGTGGCGATGCTGATCTATGCATTATTATTGGTACATCTATGCAAGTCTACCCTGCTGCAAGTTTGGTTCACTTTCTTCCATCCGGCACACCTATCATTTATGTTGACCCTAAACCTTCAATCATTGAAGGATATACGTCTGGTGAAATTCATATTATTAAAGAATCAGCAGTTAAGGCGATTTCTAAATTAAATAAGATGATAGAATCTTTATGCTGATTTTGATTTATCTTCTGGGTATTCTATCCTAACGTGATTGATATTTCTTAGCATTGCCTTGAATACAGAGGTACACTCTTCTAACTCACTAAAGCTAAGATTTGACGTTTCTAATTGTCCATGATCAATTTTGAAAGCAATAATTTTATCTACAAGTATATCAATGTCTTGCCCTGTAGGACTTTTTAAACTCTTTGAGGCAGCTTCAAGTGAATCAGCAATCATTAAAATTGTTTCTTCTTTTGAAACTGGTAATGGACCTGGGTATCTAAACAATGATTCATCAAACTCTTTATCTGGGTTGTCATTTTTTTGGTTTCTATAAAAGTATTCAACTCGTGTAGTACCATGATGCGATTTTATAAAATCGATCAAAACATTTGGAATTCGATTTTTGGTTGCCATCGCTACTCCATCCGTAACATGACCAATTATAATTTTGGCACTTTCAAAATTATTATTTAAAGCGGCATGTTTGTTTTCACCTTTATTATTTTCAATGAAATATTCGGGTTTACTCATTTTCCCAATATCATGATATAGGGCAGCCGTTTTAACTAATAAACTATTGGCACCTATTTTTTCAGCTGCGGCTTCGCATAAATTTGCTACTTGAAGTGAGTGTTGGAGGGTCCCAGGTGCCTTAATCGACAGTTCTTTGAGTAGAGGCTTGTTTAAATCTGATAATTCGGCTAATTTAATGCTTGAGGTGAATCCAAAAATATTTTCAAGGAGCGGAATAAATGGATATGCCATTAATAATAACAATGCGTTTAATGCTAACCAACCAAAAGTCTTCCATTCGATTACTCCTCCAGTCGATGTCCATTGGGCAAGATCTAAACCAAGATATCCCAACATATAGCTTAAGAATATGAATCCTAAAGCGATAAAAAATTTGTCCCAATATCTTGTTTCTGAAACGACTAAAACGGTTACTATACCTGCTAGTATTTGTAAGAATGTAAATTCATAACCTAATTTAGAAAGTATACTTGCAATTAAAACAACTACGATATGTGTTATTAATGCCAAACGATCACCAAAGAAATTTTTAACAACAATGGGTACGATACAAAATGGAATTACATATGTACTCAATGAAGTGTAATTTTCAATCCCATAGACTAGGTAACTAAAAATAACAGGCCATATTAACAGGAAAGACAACTTCCTCGTCGAATGATAAATGTGACTGAAATACTTTCTTACATATAACAATAAGGCAAGTAAAATCATCGTGATTAAAAGTAGAAATCCTGAAGCAGATACAATATTGATTCCCGTATTTTCCATGGAAAGAAGATGTGCATTCTTTTTAATAATTGAATATTTATCTTCTGTAATTATTTGTCCGGTTTCAATAATAGTTTGACCTTTTATTATTTGACTTTTTGATTCAATCGATTTTGATTTCGCATTTATCATTTCTGCAGTCAATGCATCATCGATGATCAAGTTGGGCGTTAAGAGTGCCCTAATATTTTTTCTTTCTTCAGAATTAATTCGGTAGCCAATACTATTATAATATTGGGCAATATTAGCTAATAGATCTGCTTTCTTACAGATATCTTCATTTCGTTTTTGGGTAGAAATTCCTTTTTCGAATAATTGAATATTTCCTTCAAAAGATTGGCTGATTAAACCTTTTTGATAACAATCTAATAAAATCGATGTCAATTCGGTATAATCTGTCATTTCAAGATTAAGTTGGCTTCCAATTTGTACCGATAAGTCTGAAAGGTCTATATTTTGCTTCGTGTAAACCTTTCCAATTTCATTTTGGATGGAAGCTACTTTTTGTTCTAGCTTATGATTATCAAGTTCTATTGTAATATCTTTTTTTGCAACTAGGTCCGGATTTCTCCAAGTATCACCTATTTCTACTTTATCAAAAAGATAATTTGGAAATACAAAACTAATGGCTAGTATGGCAAATACAATTGCTATGTACCTCTGTATTGAATTCCACATATTGCTTTTCTGTTTTGCTGAGGGATTACTCATGCGTCGAAATTACAAAATTCTTATTAGAACGAGTTAAGTACTTGTCCAAGTGACTTCTTTTGTACCTATCGAGTGACCAACAAAGCGAGCAAGTATAAAAAAGTAATCTGATAATCTATTTAAGTAAATCACAATATTTTCATCTAACGCTAAATGTCGTTGGATTGTAATAACACGTCGTTCTGCTCGTCTTGTTACTGTTCTCGCTAAATGTAAAAAACTAATTTCCTTAGATCCACTAGGAAGAATAAAGTTCTTTAAGGGCTCTAATTGCTGATCCATAGTATCCATCTGTCGCTCAAGAAAAACGATATCATCTGCTTCTATCTTAGGTAATTTAAATTCATTATCCTTTGGTGAAGCCAAAATAGACCCCATGTTAAATAACAATACTTGAATACCTAGAAGTTCTTCTTTAATTTCTGGAATATCAATAGATGCTATACAAAGTCCTATCAAACTATTTAGTTCATCAACTGTTCCATACGCTTCAATCTGAGCATCGTCTTTTGATATTCGGGTACCGCCAAATAAACTAGTTGTTCCTTTATCTCCTGTTTTAGTATAAATTTTCATTCCTTAGTTTGATTGATCTAAATATCGATGATTTGGATCATTTGCTTTTATAATTTTGTCATTTTTTATATCCGTTTCTACTAATCCATCCCTCAAACTAATAATTCTATGCGCATGTTCTGCAATATCGGGCTCATGTGTAACTAAAATAATTGTATTTCCATTATTATGAATTTCTTCAAAAATCGACATAATTTCTACAGAGGTTTTTGTATCTAGATTCCCTGTAGGTTCATCAGCTAAAATGATACTAGGGTTGTTTACAATAGCCCTTGCTATAGCAACTCTTTGTCTTTGCCCTCCAGATAATTCATTTGGTTTGTGATCCATACGATCACCTAATCCGACCATCTCTAATACTTCTTGTGCCCTTTCCATTCTTTGAAGTTTAGACATTCCTGCATACACAAGCGGC
This sequence comes from uncultured Saprospiraceae bacterium, assembly GCA_937924805.1. Lineage (GTDB taxonomy): Bacteria > Bacteroidota > Bacteroidia > Chitinophagales > Saprospiraceae > JAHDDO01. The sequence continues at coordinate 23,239 of CALDTZ010000001.1, read as the reverse complement.
AAAGCAACATTTTCCATGGAAGTCATCCTTGGTAAAAGATTAAAGGTTTGAAATACAAATCCGATTTCTGTATTTCTTATTCCTGCTAGGGCTTTATCCTCCAGATCCGATACCTTTTGATTATTTAAAATATACTCTCCTGCTGTCGGGGTGTCAAGGCAACCCAAAAGATTCATTAATGTAGATTTTCCAGAACCTGATGGGCCCATTAATGCAACATATTCATTTTGATTAATATTTATATCGATATGTTTGAGTGCATGCACTTCTTCAGTCCCCATTACATAGGTCTTTTGAAGTGCTGTTGTATGAATGATACTTTTTTTCAAAAATTTGTATTTGTTGGAAGGTACAATGTAATTATAACTAAAATAGAGATTTTCGATGATGTCGAAAGAATAATCGTTTAAATGATATAAATTTCTATATAAAAGTAAATCCTTTGTAATCATTTTTATAGATTTGCAATCAAGAACTTAATCAATCTCAAAATCAATCAAACATATCGCCGTTTCTGGTAACATTGGAGCTGGAAAAACAACACTCTCAGAAAAGTTGTCACAACACTATGGATGGACGGTCCATTATGAGGATACAGTCAACAATCCTTACCTAAGTGATTTCTATGATGATATGCAGCGATGGTCTTTCAATCTTCAAATATATTTTCTAAATAGTCGTTTCCGACAAATTTTAGATATCCGAAATGGAGACAAAACGATAATTCAAGATCGTACCATTTATGAGGATGCGAAAATTTTCGCTCCTAACTTACACGAGATGGGTTTGATGTCATTACGTGATTTCGAAAATTATCAATCTTTATTTGAATTAATGACAACTCAAATAAGTCCTCCAGATTTACTTATTTATATCAAAGGTTCTATCCCGACATTAGTCGATCACATTCAACATCGAGGTCGTGACTATGAGGGGAGTATCAGTTTAGATTATTTGAAAAGATTAAATAAGAAATATAATCAATGGATTGATACCTATACAGCCGGTCCGTTATTAGTTATAAATGCCGATGAATTTGATTTTATAAAAAACCCTGAAGATCTAGGTGAGATAATAAGTCGTATTGATAGTGAGCTTTATGGGTTGTTTAAAAATGACAAAACCCCTGTATAAAAGCATAATAAAACGTTGATTCATCATTAGCAATACTGTTATTCATTGCTTTTTCAACTTTATTCCAACTAGATTCTGTATACCTTTCAGCTTGAATCATTTCTATTGCAGCACTTTTCATCAAGGATTTCCAATAATTTAATATCTCATTTTTTGCATTTTTGGTCGAAGCATCAAAATCAAGTTTAAAAGGATGTACTTGAATCTTTTTCATTCCAGCGTTCATTAAAATTGAATGAAGTTCTTTTCCAATATTAGCATTACCGCCTAATTCCTTTTGAAATCGAATCGCTTCATTCCAAAAGGATTCTATGATTGAACTCCTAGGTGTTATACGAAAGTTTGAATGTTGTACTTCAGTAATAAATACACGTCCTTCCTCTTTTAAAAAAGTCTTCATAGATGAAAGAAGGTCTGAAGGATTTGTTGTTACGTGTTCTAAAACCCACACAACTAATAAGGCATCAAAGCTATCAATATAAGTAGCATCAAGCTGGTTTGAGTGGATCAGTTGATACCTAGAAGGATCAATATTTGATGCATAAAGGTTTTCTTTTGCTTTTTCAATTTGAGTTAAACTCTTGTCTATTCCTGTTACTTTAAGATTTGGATATTGGTTCAAAACATAGATCATCTGCGCCCCTACTCCACACCCTAATTCCAATATGTGGTTGAAGCTAGATAAATCAATATTTTTGTAAATGTATTTTGCAAGTACATTATTTTGATCAAGGAGTCGCTGCTTTTCATTTTCTGAAAAACCATGAATGTATTCACTCACTGTCTAAAAGATGGTTGATGTACTGATTAATAACGGCGAGTCCAACATCAAAATTTGTATTGTTATTAATAATTAGATCTACATCATCAATATAAGGCTCCATATACTTTTTATACGATGGTAAAACATGGTTTTCATAACGATATAATACATCTTCAATCGGATAGTTCCGCTCTTTTTGATCACGATTAATTCTTCGATCTATTTTAATCTTGTCGCTAGCTTGAATAAATAACTTCAAATGAAATCGATTCATTAATGCTGGATAATGATACAAAAAAAGACCTTCGATAAAGACAATAGGATTAGGTTCAAAAACAATAATGTCTCCTACTTTATCTCTGTTATTAAAGGTGTATTCATATTTTTCAACACGATTACCGTTTTCAAGTGTTTCAATATCTTTTAATAATGATTTTATATCAATAGAGCTAGGTAGGTCAAAGTTTTCTACTCCATTTTCATCGACCGATTGTTCTTCTTTTGGAAAATAATAATCATCAAGTGAAATGAAGGTGACCTTACGATTAGTGAAAGATTCTTTAACGGCATTAACGAATCTAGATTTCCCAGATCCACTTCCTCCTGATATGCCAATAAGTTTAATGCCCATGTTTAAGATTTCTTATTGGTCTCGAAGATATTAAATGATTCTAATTCTCGCATAGAATGATTATTAAAATATCATTCCAACCAATGTTGCAGAAAGTAAAGATGCTATGGATCCACCAATAACTGCTTTTAATCCAAACTCTGATAACGTTTTTCTTTGTCCCGGTGCTAATGATCCAATTCCTCCAATCTGAATACCAATACTTGCAAAATTTGCAAAACCACATAGCATATAAGTTGCCATAATCACTGATTTTTGATGTGTCAAATGTACTGCATTTTCCATGTTTTTCAATTCTGCTAATTGGACATATCCTACAAATTCACTTGCTGCAAGTTTAACACCTAATAGTTGCCCCATTAACATTACATCTTCTTTAGCAATTCCTATTAACCACATTAAAGGAGCAAAGACAGTTCCTAAAATAGCTTCCAATGAAAATTTAGGAAATGGAGAATTTTCTGCCAACCATCCATTGAGGTGAGTTATATCTCCTACATACCCAAGAATACCGTTTATCATCGCTATAAAAGCTAGGAATACTAATAACATAGCTGCAACATTTGCCGCCAGCTTTAAACCTTCAGTAGTCCCATTTGCAATAGAATCTAAAACATTAGACCCAATGACATCATTAGACACTTTGACTTCTGCATTAATTTGATCTACTTGTGGATATAAAATTTTTGAGATTACAATTGCACCTGGTGCTGCCATTACAGAAGCTGCTAATAAGTGCTTTGCAAATTGTAGTCTCAAAACAGGATCATTCCCACCGAGAAAACCTATATATGCTGCTAACACACCACCTGCAACTGTAGCCATACCTCCTACCATAACGAGTAAAATTTCGGATTTAGTCATCCGTTCCAAATATGGTTTAATCATTAGTGGTGCTTCTGTTTGACCTAAAAATATGTTACCAGCAATTGACAAACTTTCTGCACCAGAAATACCCAATAGTTTAGTTAAAATCTTTGCTAATGCCTTTACTACTTTTTGAATAATACCAAGGTAAAACAGCAATGAAGTCAAAGCTGAAAAGAAGATTATGGTAGGTAATACTTGAAAAGCAAAGATGAAACCATAAGATTCAATATCCATAAGGTCTCCTAACAAAAATCGACTGCCATCAACGGTGTAATTTAAAATATTTACAAAAATTTTACCTACAGACTCAAAAAACCAAGAGATAAAACTTAAATCAATACGAAAGCCATTTTCACCAATAGGTAACGTAAAACCAATCTTATCACCCTTCAAAATTCCAACAGCAAGAAATAATTGAATCCCTAGTCCAATACCAACCATTTTCCAATTAATAGCTTTTCTATTATTACTCAATAAGTAACAAATACCTATCAAAGAAATCATGCCTATTACGCCTCGGAAAATGTTGATCAACTCCATATCTCAATTTAATTTTATAAGTTATTGTAATATACCAACTTAAACAATAAAAAGGAACTTTTGAATTCAAGCAATAGAGCGATAAGTAGTTATTAAAATTGGACAGAAATACATTACAAGTCTAGTATTCCATCTACAATTTCTAATTGAAGGACTTTTTGTTTATGGTCAATATCTAAAATAATATCTTGATGGATTGGTAAAAAAATATCTTTCCCATTACGAGCGACTATTGCTGTAGTTGAATAATCCGTTTCAATGATTTCATTTATGATACCTACTTTATTGTTTTTAGCATCAAAAACCTGATAATGAACAAAGCAAACTTCCGTTTCAAGATTCGAAACAGGTAATTCGGAAAGTTGATTTGATGCCAAAAATAAATCTGATTGTCTATATGTACTCGCTTTCTCCGGAGAGTTTACTCCTTCAAGAAAAATAATGACGGTTCTAGCAAATTCTATTTTAACAATCATGAATGGAACATGATAGCCATCTATTTCAAGAAAAATAAAAGTATTAGGCTTTACTAAAGATTCATACGTATCATCTTTAAAATAACACGCGAGGCCTCCATGTGCTCCGTAAACTTTATTAATACTGCCTATATGTGTTAGGTTATAATTCAATTACCTATTGGTATTTATAAGTGTTTGATCTAGAATAAAGCCTTTATGTGCTTTGTCGACCCATGGATCTGTACTCTCTGTATCTTGTGAATCGAGTATACACATATTCCTATGAACAAGCCCTACACCTTCCTCATACTTTTCAATGCTTGTCCTTTTGAGAATTAAATTATCAACATCATTCGCTTGTTGTATAATCGCTATATTGGTAAACAATCTTCCGTTAATCTCTTCTTGATTACCTAAACTTAATACTTTGTATTCCCAATTTAAATATACTTGAACCTCCTCTCCTTCAATTGTTTCAGCAATTTGCTCATCAAAAAGATTTCCTTCCCAAGCTACATTTTCGACAAAAGGAAAAATCATCTTTTTAAAATGCAAATTTTCTTCAATTTTAATCAAAGATTCTGTTGATTTTTCTATTGAGTAAATATCTGTCGTTTCCCAATCATCAGAAAAATTTTTCTTCCTACTCGCTTCAACAACATAACTTGTATCATTATTTTCTGAAATATTTACCTCAACAATTGATTCTCGATAAAAGCTAGTCGTCTTTTTGATATCAAATCCAAGATTGTCATATGTTGTAGAATCCATTTGATACTCCCAAAAATCACCAAGATTGGTTGGATAATGATTATAACCTTCTAGTACTGCAGGTTCTTCAACCGTTTTTGCACATCCAGAAATAATTAAAATAGATCCTACTATAAAACAAGAAAATAAGAATAATTGATTTTTCATTATAAAATTATTGTGGCTGAATAATTCCCCCACCTATAACATCTTCATTTTCATAAAAGACTGCTGATTGGCCAGGGGCAATACCTCTCACATTGGCTAAAAAATTTACATTAACCCGATCATTGGGACTTGAATGTATTGTACTTAAGACACCTCTATCATTATACCTAACCATCGTCACTACTTCTTTACCTTCGGGTAAGGCACCATATTTCATCCAATTAACGCCACCAACAGACATATTATTTTTCAAAAGATCATCAACGTCTCCTAAAACAATTGTATTTGTGTCAGGATTTATTTTACTAACATATTTTGGTTCGCCAAATGCCATGCCTAAACCTTTACGTTGCCCAATGGTATAAAATGGATATCCTTGGTGTGTACCAATAACATTACCTTTCACATCTAAGAAACTTCCACCAGCCACACTAGCTTCTAAATCAGGTAACCGTCTTTTTAAAAAGCCTCTGTAATCATTGTCAGGCACAAAACAAATCTCATAGCTCTCTGGCTTTTTTGATAATTCCTCATACCCCCAATCCTTAGCCATTTGCCTAATATCTTCTTTCGTATAACCACCTATTGGGAACATTGTTCTTGATAGACATTCTTGACTGAGACCCCAAAGTACATAAGATTGGTCCTTTCTAGGATCTAATCCGCGACTAACAAACCTTCGCCCTTCCTTTTCATTGACCTTTGCATAATGACCTGTTGCAATATATTCACAATCTAATGCATCTGCTCTTTTTAATAAGGCACTCCACTTAATATGCGTGTTGCATAAAATACATGGATTTGGTGTTCTCCCAGCTATATACTCGCTAACAAAATTGTCTATAACGTAATCACCAAATTCTTCTCGAATATCAACTATAAAGTGATGAAAACCCATATCTACTGAAATTTGTCTTGCATCATTAATCGAATCAAGACTACAACAGCCCGTTTCTTTAGAAGATCCACCAGAACTTGCATAATCCCAAGTTTTCATTGTTATTCCTACAACTTCATAACCTTGTTCATGAAGCATCATGGCTGTTACAGTGCTATCAATTCCTCCGCTCATAGCAACCAAAATTCTTCCTTTTTTACTCATTGATTAGAATGTTTACGGCAAAGGTACAAGGTTTCAATAAAAGGTGCTAAAATAGTTTGTCTAAAGTAGCAGATCGCCTATTCCGAATTTGAAATTATAAATAAAAAAAAGGAGAAGCTTCGTGTGAAGCCTATCCTTTTTTATATCAAATTGATAATCTTGATCTATCTTAACAAAGTTATGTTTCCATATCTAGTTTCTTCTCCTGTTTCAGGACAATCAAAAGTCAAGTGGTAACCATATACATCAGGGTTTAAAGTCTCACCTCCAAACGTTCCGTCCCAACTTCCATTTAAGTCGTCTGACATATATACTTGCTCACCCCATCTATCATAAATCATAACTTTATAATTCTCTGCACATGAAATGTCTGATGTTACAAACCATTCATCATTCGTTCCATCACCATTTGGTGAGAATGTATTCGGAATATATAAACTTTCAACATCACAACATTGTGGATTTGGTGGATCAACTTCACAAGTGAAGCTCGCTTCACATGTACATCCTGCCGCATCTGTAATTGTTACAGTATAAGTAAATGTTTCTGATTCATTAACGGTAATAGACTGAGTTTCCTCATTGTTAGACCACAAATAAGTTAATCCTTCACCTGTAGCACTCGCTGTTAATACGATATCCGTATTTTCTTCAGCTGGGCACTCCGTATCAGAAGTAATCACACAATCCGTAGGACCTCCACTTACTTCAACTGTCGTACATAATTCAGCTGTACATCCTGCTTCAGAAGTAACAGTTACACAGTATTCAGTTGTTGCATCTGGAGAAACGGTTATACAATTTTCACTTCCACCATTTGACCAATCGTAACTCGCACCGTCAACAGCTGTAACACATATTGTCGCTTCACCTCCACCACATAATGGTCCAGCTCCATCGATTTCAACATCAAGTTCATCTGGTGTTAAAGTAACACATTCAGTTGTTTGACATCCAGAATCAGGATCTGTAACCGTAATACAGTATGTTTCTACACCTTCTGGTGTAACTGTAATACTGATTCCAGTTTCGTTATTATCCCACTCACCTGCAAGATTTGAAGTTATTGTAACTTCATCCCCTGGACAATAAGTAGTGCCGGGTTCAACTGTTAACTCTACATCTGGACCAGAATCCAATGTAATACATATTGTATCACTTGATTCACATCCTTCAGGAGTAGTTGCTGTAGCAGTGTAACATCCTTCTTCAAGAATCGGTAGTTCTATGATATCTCCATTTTCATTCGTCCATACAACATCTGCAGTTCCAGAAATTGTAAATTCTAGGTCTACAGGGAACTCACAAACTAATAATTCATCTACATCTGGCACGATCATAATATCCACTGGATCTGCAACATTCACAACTACAACTCCAACAAACTCACACATATCATAACAAATTGATGTTAATATGACTGTAAATTCTGTCGTTTCTGTCAATGTAACAGTTGGGTTAGGACTATTTGAATCAAACTCTACTTGAGGGTTCGCAATCCACTCATAATCATAACACTCATTCCAATTCGTATTTAATTCAATTGATTCTCCATTACAAACTGTCAATGGCGTTTCTAACGCTTCAGTCGGATCATCTAATTTAATTACTTCAATTATTGTCGTTGCACTACAGTTTTCATCTGAAACATTTACTTCAATATCACAAACAAAACCTGATGTTCCTGAACCAGTCATCCCTGATCCAGAGCCAGTCATACAACAACCTGAACCAGTGAAAGGAGTACTTCCAGATCCAGTCCATGTAAATGTTGGATTATTACTAAATGCATTATCAACGATTATGCACTCGTCTACCATCCATTCATAGGTATAATTATCATTTCCATCAATTCCAAATACATTGTCACCGCAAACAATAACTTGTTCAGGTAAATCATCTGTTGAAGGAGCATCAAATCCTAAAATACTAACAGATCCTACAAGTGGACAATCTGCATCATCACATTGGATTGTAAAGTTAACAACTGCTGCATCACCTGATCCAGAACCAGTAAATGTGATAAAAGGAGATGAACTATTTACGTTATCGATTGATGCAAATCCATCAACCATCCAAGTATATGTACAATTTTCACCAGCCATTCCGTCAAGAATAACGCCTTCACCAGGACACAATGAGATAGGATCCATGATCATTACTTCTGGCTCACCACCGATAATGATTTCAACTGTAGAAGTTGACACGCATCCACCTTGATTTCCTGTTACTGTTAAAGTCGTATTTTCTGTTACGCCTACTATAAAATATCCATCTGCATTTACAAATACAATATTTTCAGGATCGAATGTAACGTCTACGCCATCAGCAAAACCATCTGTTAATTGAGCAACTTCGCCTTCACAAACGGTTACTGAAGCTGGTAAATTTAAAGCATCACCAGACATCATATTTATTGTCACTGTTTGTCCAAAAGAACAACCATTTGCAGATTCTACAACAATCGTTACAGATACATCATCACTCGCACCAGTTGCTACAAGAGATCCATCGACAATTGTAATTAAGCCTTCTGGGATAAAAGAATAATCATATCCGTCTATTACATCACCTATTACAACTGATTCACCTGGACACACCATAAATATATCATTGTAATTTAAGGGGTTTTCTTCAACGGTAATTGTAAATGTTCCTTCAGTACTGCAACTTCCATTGGTTGCACTATAAGTATAAGTTGTTGTTGATTCAGGAGCCATCAATGTAATTGTTGTTCCATCCATCATTAATCCAGCATCAGGCATTACTTCTACCATTAAACCAGAACCATCAAAAGAAACAGTTTCACCTGCACAAGCTGTAATATCTTCAATTGTATATTCAAATGGCGCTACGTCTAACATTACTTCTTCAGTATATGTTGATGAGCAACCTGTTAACCCTATCACATCTGTTGTAATTGTAATTGTGTTTACATCTGACACTTCAATTGTGAACGGTGCACTAGAAGGATTAAAGGTCTCTGTCCCTGCAACAATCGTCCAAAACTGAGAAGATATTCCTTGGTCAACTGTTGAATTATCAGTTACAGTCACAGAAGAACTCTCCGTACAACCAACAGCTTCAACTGTGAAACCTAAATCAAAATCACTTGGCATTGATACTCCTACTGTTGTAAATGAAGTATCTGTACATTCACCATCTGTAGCTATTAAAGCTATAGTATAATTTCCTGCTCCTCCATAGGTATATGATTCAAGGTTTTCATCTGTGCTTTCAACACTACCATTAGGATAATCGAAAATCCATTCAAAACTTAATGGAAAATTAGGATCATCAATCGTAGAATTATTTTCTAAATCGATTGTATATCCACCACAATTTGGATTTGGCGTTGCTTCAATAGCAGAAATTGGACCTGGAGAACAAGCCACTACATTATATTCAAAATCTCTTCTCGTTTCTGCTATCTTAACTCCATTTCTATATTCATCTATACAAACACCAATTAAAAACTGGCCTAATGTATTAGGTGTAGCAGTCATAAGACCTGTAACAGCATTCATTTCAAGAGGTACACCTCCCATCATGTTAGTTAAACTGTAAGGAGCTGCGAATGCTACATCAGCAAATGGTGGAAAATAAGAAGCTTCTGACAATGGAATATCTTCACTTCCTCCTAATGTTGGCAAACAAGTTCTATACACTAATGAATCTCCATCTGCATCTGTAGCAGAATGATCAAACACTAATTCTTCACCTTGACAAAGATAGATTGTTGGCCATTGGTTAAAAACTGCTTGAGAATTACACAATGTTTGTCCTTCTTCTGTAATAGTAGTGTGGTATGTCGCACCAGTATCCAAAGGATCATTAATATTTAACAACGTGAAATTTCTACAACATCTTCTGTAAGAAAGAATATATCCACTTGGATCAAAAGGCAAAGTTACTACACCTTTATAAATTGCTTGGTCAACACAAACCTCTTCACCTAAAACTCTACAGTTTGCAGTTACGATGTCTAAAATATTTACCACTTCAGGATCAGTTAATTCCAACTCCTGAAACAAGTTATTCGTACCTGCATCGAATATTTTAACGGTTGCTACTTCATCAAACGCAATTCCATTTATACAATCCCTTTCGAAAGTAAGTGTGATTTCGTATTGATTAGCACCAAGACACTCATAAGTTATATTACCACCAACAACGTGAGTTGCTAGTAGATTAGCTACAGGCATAGCTAATACTAGTAATACCCATAAGGCCTTCTTTGATATTTTTATTATTGAATTCATATTACAAATCCTTTAAGCTGTTTTTAGTTTTCAAATCGAATTTCGTCAATCTCCACTCTTCTCTCTCGTGAAGCCTCTGGGCTGTATACAGATTTTCTTCTGTCAGATCTACTATCACTAACTTCAGATGGTGCTGTATCTTCCCCAAATGATCTTTCGGTAATCTTTAATTGACCATTCGCTATATAAGGTGCTAAGATTCCATTTTGGTATCTCTTAATTTCATTTCTTACTACATCTACACGTCTTTTCCCTAAAGCCGCATTGTATTCACTTGGAGATATAGGAGAAGCATATCCTCTTATAAATAAATTAAGTGAACCTCCTCCCTCTAAAACTTCCTTTAAACAATTTAAAAGAGCATTAAAGTTATCATAACCACCTTTCACTTCACGTTCGAAGAACGCATTAATATCACCTTCTGCAGCGTCTCTTCCTTTATAACCGAATAATTTACCGTAATTCCTTAAAAACTCCGCTTTCTTTCCATAATATGGCCCATATGTTGAGCTATAAGATAAAGATGATGTTTCAGTTCTACTTCTTGGATTAGGATGATCATTATCAAAATATAATCTTACAGGCACATAACTACTGCAAGTAGCTATCAAATTCTTAGGTAAGCAAACTCTTTGACTAAGCGTTAAACTTCTCATGTTACCTGAATTAAAATTAGATATGTTTGAATCATAGCCAGTATTCGTTACTGACAATTTATAGTCTTTATCTGATTCAATTGGGAAAGTATGACATGCGCCGTCTACCATAGCTTTGACAGGATTCCCATCCGTTACATTATACAATGTAACACTAGCTCCAGGCATATCAGCACTTGTCGTCATTTCACAAGCACATATTTCTAACTTTGCTTCTGCTAAACATAAATCAGCAACTGTTTTTTGTAAGCCAGATTTTCCTTCCACAGGTCCAACTGTTGTACTATTGCACACATAGCCATCTTTACAAGCTGTAACAGTATATGAATCTGCACAATCCATTCTCTTCTTAAATTCATGAGAATCTGCTTTAGTTTCTTCATATACAACTTCTCCAGTAGAATTATTAACAACTGTAACTGTTGCTCCATTCATTTTATCTCCAGTACTTCCGTCACATATGTTTGCTAATAGATCAATTTCACATCTATCATACACAGCATGATAAATATCATAACAACATGTTTGATTATCATCTATATATAATGAACCAATTCTATTAGAAGCTAAATAGCCATTTACTCCATCATCGGACAAAACATAGAAAAGATCATTTTGCGGAGTATTAATTTCAGCTCCTAAATTTTCAATGGTTCCATCAGAACTTTGACTAAATATATCTAAGCCACCAAATCCACATCTACTATCTGTACTAAAAAATAAATTTCCAGTTGCATTATGATAAAACGGAGTTCTATCGTCGCCACTTGAATTCACATCAGCGTAATTTGTGGCAGCTCCAACAGTCATATCATCGTTTACATTTGCAACGTAAATATCCATGCCTCCTTTTCCTCCAGCTCTGTCTGAAGAGAAAAACAATCTTCCATCATCTGTAATAGATGGCATCGTCGTTGTAGCTCCGTCTACATTTACACTAAGTTTTTTTCCTGCTCCGACAACTCCTTTGTCGTTCACATCACTATAATATAAATCGCATCTGATATCATCGCCATTTAAATATTCACATATAGAATAATAAACACCTGAACCGTCTGTAGTAAAACTAGAATTTGATGTCAATTGTCCATTACCATTGAACATATCATTTCCTTTTACTTCATTTGATGATTTACCGTTTGTTTTTAAAACTTTAGAGAACACTGATCCAGGATCACAACTATTGTTTCCATATCTCAATGAACTAAAATATAAATCATCACCAACTAAGTAAGGACTATGGTCTGAGTAAATAGAATTTACCTCATCGCCCATTCTCGTTACTGTTAATTCTTCTTGATCATTTGGTTGACTTGAAGCCCACATACCACAATCTTTAGCCATTTTAGCTGCTTTTGTGTATGCTGGGTTTACATCTCCATATTCAGAGATATATAAGTTGTAATACTTTTCAGCATCACTATACATACCTAGACTTTCCTTAGACTTCGCTAATTTGTAAATTGCATCTGGATACTCATTACTTTGTAACGTATCAATAAGATACCCGAATGACCTAGCACTTTTAGAAAAGGCATTAACATTGTAAGCTGCTTCCCCATGCTTATACAAATATTCTGCATTTGTAGGGTCTGCTTTAAGTGCCATGCCGTAATTTGATAGGGCAGCACTGTAGTTGTTTGCTTCGAAAGCTTTATCTCCGGCTTTCATGTTCACCTTGCAGCTTTGCCCAATGGCAAAAGATGAGAAGCATACAAATAATAATATATAAATATTCTTAATCATAATTTCAAGTTGATATATTCTCTTAATATATTGGACAAGGTTTAAAAGGTTGTTTACGTGGTTTACATATTATATATCTTAAAGCAACCTCAGGTCCACCTCTACCACTTGTAGCCCAATCAAATGCTGATATATTTACGTCATAAGAGAATGAAGCGTAAAAGTTATTTAGTTGTAATGCAATCATAGGATACCACGCATCAATATTTGAGTCACCAGTATCTGCAATTCTAACACCAGCACCTAAGAATAATGCTTTTGACAACCCGCTGTCTAAGAACAATTTAACTTGTCCATTAACAACGATTTCTTGGTAAGGATTTTGTGAAGAATACAATCCGTTAATAATACCATCTAATCTAGAAGCTAATTTCCAATTCAACATACCATATAAATTAAGCTTTTGTGCTAAATCAGAATCATAAGATGTCGATGATGAAAACTTTTGGCTAGGAGACAACCAGTGATATAACGATGCACCTAAATCCAAAACCTTCCTTGATGACTTTTGGTATCTTAAGTTAACACCTCCTGATAAATCAAAATAATTCAGATTATCATTATCTATGCCTGGATCTGTGCTTCCTTGACCTGTTTCAGGCCAAAATGCTTCCGCAAAATCAAAACCTCTATTAATATAACCTACACTAATACCAGGTGTTAACAATACGTTATTTCCAATTCCCAAGCTATAAGACCCTAATAAATTAAAACCAGTTGCCGTTAAATCTAGATCTCCAGCTCTGTCCGTATTAATAATACCACCTAAACTGAAATAATTCTTGTCTCGATCATTAATATCGATTCGACAAGATTTAACAAACTTAACATCTGCTCCGACATCTAATGAACGGTAATTCGCGTCTGGTCTACCCCACTGGAATTTATAATTTCCGTGTAGTCTAATATTACCATCAAAAACTCCCGTCAAACCTGGATTTAGGTTGAATGGAGAATTAAAGTACTGCGAGTAATGTACATCCTGAGAATACGCTGTTAACGTCATAGCACAGAATATGCCCGCATAAATAATCTTTCTAAACATAAAATATGGTTTAAAATTTTTATAACGTTTTTAAACAAAGAGTTTAAAATCGGCAAGTCGAGATTAGGAATAAAATTTGGTTTATGATTTCGTAACTGTACCAGAAGTACAATTGAGTCACAAACTTACAAAAAAATATGTTTCTAATTCATAATACAAACTGTTAAATTTATAATAATTAAATATCCTCAACACAATACATCTAATCAACCCAAAATTGACATTCAACTTGATAGATGCAACACCTTGTAAAACAATTATTTGTATAAATAAATATTTATTCTATCCTTCTATAATATTAATAATATGTATTCTGAAAATAAGTTAAAAAACTATTTATTTTTATCATTTTTCAATAAAACATAAATAAAAAAAGAACTCGTTTGGAAATTTAGAATGAATAAGTATATTTGCACCGCTTTAAGAAGCAAAGATCATTGAAATGCAGAAGTAGCTCAGCTGGTAGAGCACGACCTTGCCAAGGTCGGGGTCGCGGGTTCGAATCCCGTCTTCTGCTCCATTTTCTACGGTGCATAATGCACTTTTCACAATTTAAGCTCGAGTGGTGAAACTGGTAGACACGCAGGACTTAAAATCCTGTGACCGTTAAGGTCGTGTGGGTTCAAGTCCCACCTCGAGTACTTTTTAATTTTAGATTATCTTTCTAAAATATACATTCATCATTTAATTTATTTTCTGATCCTTCCATTGGTCGTGAATGTTTATGCAGTAAAATCAATATATTCATTTTAAATTATATATTTAAAATGCTAAATATTACTGATTTACATAATTATGAAATAAACAATTCGTTATTTTACATATGTAAAATAACTTATGCTTAAAGAATATTACTCTTTCCTTCAGTTTCAAAAAAAATATGGGATAATAACCACTTTTATTCTAATGTTTTTTTGTCTATTTTCTTTTTCTCAAAAAACATCTTTTAGTACCAAACCTATATCGAACAATGTTGGTCTCTTAAATGATCTTACTATTCATAACTTTCAATTATTTATTGAAGAACATTTAAAAAGTAAAAAGATATTGCTTGAAAATTCAAATTACAGCTTAGCTAGACTAAGTGCCGAAGAAAATGAAAATAGAGCGATCGATTTATTGGCTTTTCAATTAGATCAAACGGTAAATAAGAAAGAAATAGAAAAATTATCCATACTACAAGCAAATCAATATTTCGTTTCAGGAGATTATGATAATGCATACACCTATTTTAAAGCCTCTGAAAATTCAGCATTACTGAACAGCATTGACTTACAATTTCAATACGGGTATTCAGCATTTGCATTACAAAAATTTGAAGAAGCTCAAAAAATCATGCATCCCATCTCAAAATCGTCAACTAAATATAAACAGCATGGCACCTATTACGCGGGAATGTGCGCTTATTTTCAAAACAATACTGAATCTACATTAAATTATTTCTTATCACTTGAAAATGATCCATATTACGGAAATACCATTCGTCAATATTTAGCACAATTATTTTTTATAAATAAAAAATATAAAGAAGCAATTACCTATTGTAAAAAAGAGCTAGATCAAAATACATCAAATGCTAATTTGCTAAGCATCACCGCACAATCTTATTATTATCTATCAGATTTTAGATTCGCAACTGAATACTTTGAAAAATATAGCAATTATAAGAAGCCGATATTTCAACAAGAAGCCTATCAATTTGGGCATGCTTATCAAGAAATTGGTCAACACGAAAAAGCCAAAGCTCAACTTACAAAGGTAGCTGAGATTGAAAATGAATTGGGACTACTTGCATTATTCAAATTAAGTGAAATTCACTTTTACAACAATGATTTAAACCAAACCATTAATACGTTACGCTTAATAATAAAAAAATCAACAAATGAGAATCTTATAAACGAAGCAAGATTTATAGCAGGAAGCTTAGCATGTAATGAGACAGATTTTAGAAGTGCTCTTCAATTTTATTCTTCGATTCCTCAAAAAAATGAATTTGCCAAAAAAGTAAAACCCATCATTAATGAAATACTTAAGACCAGCAATGATATCCATGCAAGTATTTCTTTTATTGAAAATGAAAATCCAATCCAAGATGTCTACATGGACACTTATCATTATTTATTGACAAAAAGCGCTATACAGTCGTTTAACAATAACAAATACTCGGAAGCAGAAAAAACCTTATCCAAAATAGGAAGTGAAAATAAACAAAGTGATTATGCCGCTTTGCTGAAAGGTAAAATTGCATTCAACAAAAATAATTTTGATCAAGCAAAGGTTTTTTTTGAAGGATTATCTAACGAAGAAAATCTAAACAATAACCACGATTTAATCTGTCATTCAAATTACTATTTAGGAATCATATACCAAAAAGAAGATCAATTTGAAATTTCAAATCAATTTTTTCAAAAATCAATTGATAAAAGCAGTGGTACTTATGAATCAAAAATCCACATCGAAAGTCAGAAACAATATTCATCAAATTTACTTTTACAAAAGGATTATAGAAACGCTAAAACCCCATTATTAGCGTTGTTAAAAATCCCCAATATTCCACATGATTACCCCAACTTTTACTTATCAAAAATTTATGGTATCGACGGAAATTCTTATGATCAAATAATTCATCTAGAATCAATAATTACTAACCCAAATAAAAGTGACTTTACTCAAAAAGCATATTTTGAATTAGGAAATACGTATTTAAAACTAGCACAAAACAACAAAGCACTCAACAACTTTAATAAAGCAACCGACTTAAATACGATGGACCATTTTACAACAATGGAAGCCTGGTTACAAAAAGGTCTACTTTATTTTAATATTGGTAAAACTAAAGAAGCGATCATTAGTTACAAAAAAGTTGTCGAATCGAAAGCCAATTCATCACAAAAAACGGTAGCCATTGAAGCCTTGAAAGAGATATATTTTGAGGAATTAGGTGAATCAAATGACTTTTTTGATTATGTAAAAACAAACACATCCATTGACTACTCTACCCTTGCACAAGATTCACTTTCATTTAATCTCGCTCAACGAAAATTTAAAGAAGGAGATTACAGAACTGCAATTATTTCGTTAGAAAGGTATATCGAAGACTTCCCTTCTGGGTTATACGTAACGAATGCTCAATACTTTATAGCTGAGTCATATGTACTTTTGCAATCATATGAAGAAGCTTGTATTTATTACTTAAAAACATCGAAAGGTAACGATGAAGATTTAGCATCTAAATCCTTAAGAAAAGCTGGCTTGATAAGCCTTAACCAAACGATGAACTTGGATCAAGCCATCAATTGTTTTGAATCTTTACTAACTAAAAATATTTCACCTATTATCCGCTTGGAAGCTTTGGATGCTATAACCTTCATTTCTTTCAAACAAAACAAATTCGATAACTGTATAGAATTTGGAAGTAAACTATTAAAAACAGCTAATAAAACACCAAAGCAAACCCTATATACAACTTATTATCTTGCTAAATCGCATCAAGCTCTTGGGCAGGATGAAAAAGCAGTAAAATTATTTAATTCGATCCAACAAATTGGTAATTTAAACAGCAATATCCTTGCTGAATCTAGTTATCAAACAGCAAGTATTTTTTATTCTAGTGGACAAATAGGTTCAGCAGAAAGACAAGCACTAGAAACTACTAAACGCGCATCCCAATATCCAATATGGATAGCTAAAAGCTTACTGTTATTGTCTGACATCTACATTGACAAAGAAGACTTTATAAATGCCCAAGCTAGTGCTGAAGCCGTGATTGATAACTACACAGAAAACAAAACATTAATCGATGAAGCTAATGATAAACTGATGTTAATCTCATCGATAAAAAATAAACGAGAAAATTTGAAGATTGTGTCAGATTCTATTGAATTTCAAACCATTGAAAATTAAACAATGTCCAATATTTGCAAAAAATCAATTCACTTTCTTTTGCTTTTGTGCTTAATCAATACTGTATTAAAAAGCCAAGTAACAGCGGATTCCATAGGTTTGCCCTCAGATAATCTTATTGTCAATAAACAAGTAACCATTAATCCGATTGAGTTCGCCCCTGTAGCGTTTCCAATGATTGAATTGCCGTCCCAAAATGTAGTTTCAAAAAAACAAATCGATTTTAGTGAATATAATTACGATTTCGAATTAGAATCACCAAAATTACGGCCGATACGGTACAGACTTCCCAATAAAATAAAAGGAAGAGATGGGTGGTTATCACTGGCAGGAGGATCACCAAACTATTATCTTGCAGATGTTGGTTACGACTACTCTATTACCGATTGGTACGGCATACAGGCTTCTTTTTTTTATGATAGAGCAAATGATAAATCAAAAAAGAATACTCATTTCCAAAATATTCATTCTACATTGGCAGGGCATTACTTTTTAGCAAAAAAGCATAAAATAATAGGTAGTTTGAATTATACAAACGATCTGCAAGGGCTCAGAAGCACGCTAAATCCAACAGAATTAAATGACCCCGATAGGAATACAAATGTCATTGAAGGTAAAATGGGATTCTATGGATCTCCATATAAGGATTATGGGTTTAATTACGCCTTACAATTTGGATATAAAAACTTCGTCATTTTAAATGAAAACATCAGTGAAAATGAAGTGTTCATATCTGGTAATGTTTATAAAAAGTTGTTTAATCGTTTTGGTTTAGCTTTGACATCGAACCTATATGGAAGTAATACGATCATTCAAAATTCATTCAATTTAAATCGACTATTTACCGTTAAGCCTATGCTTCATTATAACAATTCAACAATTGATATTGAGTTAGGTCTATTATATGCTTATCATCCAGAATCACATTATAATCCATGGATAAATATTAAATACCGTTTTGATAAAATACCTCTAACACTTGAAGCATTTGCCAAAAGTGAAGTATCGATTCAATCGATTCATCAAATCCATACCTCAAATTATTTTGTTGAATTTAATCAAGGGAAAAGGCCTATTTTAAGTGAAGATTCTTATGGAATAAAAGCAAAATATAACTGGAATAAAATTCAAATAAACCCACATATCAGCTACGATTTTGTCGAAAATGAAATTATATTTCCTTTGAATAATCTTGACTATTTATTTTCGGAACAAAGTGTCGATTTCAATCGCTTGACGATGAAAGCTAATTTTAAAAGTTTATTTGAGCATTGGCTAAACTTCGAAATTGATATCGCACAATATCTATATTTAGAGCATACTGCTTTAAATTATTTACCAAAGACACGTATAAATGCAGAAATTTCGCAATCATTTTTCAATTCTTCACTTGTATTAAAACAATTGTTTCATTTTCTGAATAGAGAGAATACAGAGAATGATCTTTTATTTCGATCTATAGGTCCTATCTATGATGTCTCCATGCATGGTAGTTATTTGATAAAAAAACGAGTTCAGATATTTGTAAATGTAAACAATATTTTGAATCAAAATTTTGAAACGTGGCCAGGTTACGAAACGTTTGGGTTTAACCTACAAGGAGGTTTAACCATTGCATTTTAAAAACCTATTTTAGGTCTATCGTGAAGGGAATTATTCGTATCAACATTCAGCTCTTTTAAATCATTTTGAATTATTTGCCGCATCGAAGATTTAGATTTTTTGTCTGATTTAGCTATTCTCAAATTTTGATTGTGAATGATTGCGGAAACCAATTTTCGAACTGCACGTGCATTACCAAAAAAAGTATCATCGCCATCATTTAATTGGCTGCACATGGTTTTTAAGGTCGTTTTAACTATTTCAGAGTACGCGTATTTTTTTTCTTGAATCATTAATTCAGCAATTGAAAATAACTCATCTACGGTGTAGTCGTCAAAAATTAAAACTTTGTCGAATCTTGATTTAAGTCCTGGGTTTGCTTTTAAAAACACATCCATATTTTTGGGATATCCTGCTGCAAAAATAAAGAATTGCCCTCTATCATCCTCCATTCTCTTCAATAGCGTTTGAATGGCTTCATTTCCAAAATCACCTTGTAAGCCATTAAAATTTGACAAGGTATACGCTTCATCAATAAATAATACGCCATCCATTGCTTCTTCTATCCTTTCATTCGTTTTAATGGCTGTTTGTCCAACAAAACCAGCAACTAAACCCTGTCTATCAGTCTCAACAATATGTCCTCTTTCTAAAAGTCCTAATGCTTTATAAATTTTAGCTAAAATTCTTGCAACTGTGGTCTTTCCTGTCCCTGGATTTCCAATAAATAATGTATGAAAAAAGAATTCATTTAAAACATTTAATGATTGATTATTGTAGAATTTAATGACGTCTATTAATTCATAAATTTCCTTTTTTACCTTATCTATTCCAATTAATCTATTTAATTCTACCAATGAACTTTCTAACAATTCCTCATCAATAGGGATTTTAGGTTTTATTGCCTCATCCGATGCTTTAATTCTTTTAACATCTTCTAATTCAATCGTACCTAATTTATCTTTACTAATCGATTCAGGGTTTTTAAGCTTCATGATTCGCAAGCCCAAATTAATTTTCGCTTTTTCGACTAAATCAAAAACAAACCTAGCATTTCCAAATGATTTATCTCTGCTACGATAGGATTCTATGATCAATTTATCAATGTAATGTTGAGCTTCGTCTGTAAAAGTGACATCCTTTTCGCTGGATGCGTATTGTGAGATTGCAGACATTTCTGTTGGTAAATAATCTCTAAATTCGAAGAAATGCTTAAATCTAGATTTTAATCCTGGGTTTGAATTTATAAAATGGATCATTTCAGTCGGATAACCCGCTACTATTACGGCAAAATCTTGTGTTACACCAGACATTGCTTTAACCAAAATTTCGATCACTTCCCTACCAAAATCTTTGGTATCATCGTTTGATCGGGCTAACGCATAAGCTTCATCAATAAATAGAATCCCTCCCTTTGCTTTTTCTATTGCTTCTTTTACTTTGGGAGCTGTTTGTCCTATATATTCTCCGACTAAATCTACCCGATCTACTTCATGCACGTGACCGACTTTCAAAAGTCCCATTTTTTTATAAAGTTGGCCCATCATTTTAGCTACAGTAGTTTTACCTGTACCTGGATTTCCAGTAAAAACAGCATTTATATTTATGTAATCACTTTCAACAAAACCCTTTTCTTTTCTGATTTTTAAAAACTGAATATAACTTGCATGATCTTTTACTTTCGTCTTAATCTCGCCTAAACCTATTAATTGGTCTAGTCTAGAAAAAACAGATAAAAAGGATTCTTTGTCATCCGTCGGAATTACCTCTATAATGTCATTTTTGTAAGCAATTCCAATCGGGTTATTACCTTCTTGAAATTCTTCACCAATGTCAAAAGGAATGGTCGCTACTAGCTTATTAAAAAATACAATATCCAGAGAATATTTACCATTTCTCCAACTACCTGGTGCATTTGATCCCCAGCCTGCTGTGATTTTTATTTCATTTTCTGAAGAGCTAATTTGAACTAATTTTGATACTTGCCCTTTAAGTTCTTTGGCCTCATTGTTGAATTTTACAAACAATTCAAGATACCAGTCAACATTTACCATATTGTTTTCTAAAACAACTTCAGCATAAATGTATCGAGTTTCTTCACGGGAAAAAACTTTCATATACCTTCTTTCTTCCTCTAGTACATCATCATATTTCCCTTCATATAAGCGTAAAGATTTGACATCAAAAAAAGGATTCTTTTCAGCGAAAGACCATGATTGACCTGCGTCTTCAATATAGAAGTATTTGAGACTAACCATTTCTCCATCAATCCAAGCTTCCCAAAAATAGGTTCCTTTTTTCCAAAAAGTTCCATTTTTTTTATTGCCCCAACCTTCACGGATATAAACTACATTATCAAATTTGCTTACTTTTTTTTCAAATGTCAGATTGCAAACTTCTTTTTTGTCGTTCGAAATATCAAAACACTTAATATTTACTTTTACTTTCCATGATTCTTCATCAAAGCGTTTATTAAAAAAAGAAAGTTCGGTGTAGATATAAGAAGTATCGTGTCTGTCGAAAACTTGCCTATACTTTTTTTTGTTATCAGCTAACCATTCTGTAGAAGAGTATACCTTTAACTCTTTGAATTTATAGCTTTTGGGTTTATTCTCTTGGGATTCATTTTCCATCAATGTATGGGCTTATATTTCCAATTTTACAAATATTAAATAATAAATGGCCTTTTTATTTAATCTTAATTGCAACAATTTTAATATTGTAACATTTTTAACATTAATTACGAAACAATTAGCAAGTATTGCTTGTGTTATAAAGCAAAAGACTAATTTTGCATTCTATTTATGGCGAAAATTAAATTTACATTCGAGGATAAGAATATCCCAACCAAGATTATTGATAATGTAGAAAAAGGCATTACGATCTTGGATGTTGCAGAAGACAATGATATCCACATAAATCATAATTGTGGTGAAGTTTGTGCTTGTAGTACATGTCATGTCTATGTAAACAAAGGCGAAGATTTACTTCCAGAAATATCTGATAGAGAAGAAGATTTCATTGATAGAGCAATCAATCCAAAATTGGAATCTAGGCTTTCTTGTCAGTGCATAATTCAAGATAATGAAGGTCATTATGAAGTAGAAATTCCAGATCAGAAACAAATTATCGGACACGAACACTAAGTTAAAAAACACAAAATGAGCTTTGAAGATTTCAACAATCTACCCATAAATTGGAAAGATCACGAGGATATTGCCATGGGTTTATATGATAAATTTGGAGATGATTTTACAGAAAGTAAAATCTACCGAATTAGATTCACAGAGTTAATAAACTGGGTTCTTGAAATACCCAATTTTATCGGAAAGAAAGAAGATTGTAGTGAAGGACATTTAGAGCAAATTCAAGCCAAATGGGTTTATGAATGGCGTGACAATCAATAATGGACGCTACAACAAATATATATAATCTTTTTGGCGAAATAAACACGCTCATTTTTGATGTAGATGGTGTTTTTACAAATTCTCAAATGTTAACCACAGAAAGTGGCGACCTCCTACGAAACATGAATACTCAAGATGGGTTTGCTGTAAAGAAAGCCATCAAAGCTGGTTTTCATGTTGCAATTATAACAAAAGGTAGATC